>DIZW01000003.1:0-8720 GCA_002428015.1 Oxalobacteraceae bacterium UBA6018
CGAGAAGCAGGTCGAATTCGCCCACATCATCCGGTCCAGTGGCCAGGACCTCCTGAGCCTGATCAACGACATTCTCGACCTGTCCAAGATCGAATCCGGGACGGTGGCCCTGGAAATCGAGCAGGAAAAGCTCGTCGACCTCTACGACTTCGTCGAACGGACCTTCCGGCACATCGCCGACGCCAAGAAGCTGCGCTTCGGGATCGCGCTCGCGCCGACCCTGCCGCAGACGATAACGACCGACTCCAAGCGCCTCCAGCAGGTCCTCAAGAACCTCCTCAGCAATGCCTTCAAGTTCACCGAGAAGGGCTCGGTCGACCTCCGCATCACGCTGCCGAGTAGCGGCTGGAGCACCGACCATGCCAGCCTCAAAACCGCCAGCTCGGTGATCGCCTTCGAGGTCGTCGACACCGGGATCGGCATCCCCGGCGACAAGCAGCGCCACATCTTCGAGGCCTTCCAGCAGGCGGACGGGTCGACCGCGCGCAAGTACGGCGGCACCGGGCTCGGCCTGAGCATCAGCCGGGAGCTGGTCCGGCTCCTCGGCGGCGAGATCAAGCTCGAGAGCGAGGTCGGCTCGGGCACCACCTTCACCGTCTACCTCCCGGTCACCTCGGTGGCCAGCAAGGTGGAGGTGCCGGACTTCACCGAGATCGACGAGAGCCGAGACAACGGCCATCGCGGCGTGAAAGAGAAGGTTCAGACCCCGGGACTGTTCCGGCGGATCGAGGAGCTGCCGGCCGGGATCACCGACGACCGCCACGCGCTCGCCGACGGCGACCGCACGGTGCTGATCCTGGAGGACGACCCCAATTTCGCCAAAGTCCTCCTCGACCTCGCCCACCAGAACGGATTCAAGGGCCTGATCGCCCTCCACGGGGAGACCGCGATTCTCCTCGCCCGGCAGTACCGGCCGACCGCCATCACGCTCGACCTCGGGCTGCGTGACATGAGCGGTTGGGCGGTCCTGGACCGCCTCAAGCACGATCCGGAGACGGCGGAGATTCCCGTCCACATCATCTCCGTCTTCGAGGACGGCGCCGAGCGGGGGATGACCGAGGGTGCCAGCACCTACCTCACCAAGCCCGTCGGGAAGGAGACGCTCGAGGGCCTCTTCGCCCGGGTCGATGCCTTCGTCTCGACCGGTGGGCGCAAGCTGCTGGTGATCGAGGACGACAAGGGGCTGCAAAAGCAACTGCGCTGGAGCTTCGACGCTTACGACGTGCAGGTGGCGGACGACCGCGAGAGCGCGCTGGCGCAGATCCGGCGCCACCAGCCGGCGGTGGTGACGATGGACCTGGGGCTGCCGCCGGACCCGGACGGCGCCAGCGAGGGCCTGGCCACCTTGCAGCAGCTGCTGGCCGACGCGCCCGACACCAAGGTGATCGTCTTGTCGGGTAACCAGGAGCGCGCCAACGCGCTCAAGGCGGTCGCGCTGGGCGCCTACGACTTCCACCAGAAACCGTGCCAGCCGGACGTGCTCAAGCTGCTTATCGAACGCGCCTTCCATTTGCATGAAATGCAGCAGGAGAACCGGCGCATGTTGCAGATCCAGGCCGATTCTCCGCTGGCGGGCATCGTCACGCGCGACCCGGCCATGCTCAGGCTGTGCCGTACGGTGGAGAAGCTGGCGCCGTCCTCGGCCACCGTGATGCTCACCGGTGACTCGGGCTGCGGCAAGGAGCGCTTCGCGCGCGGCCTGCACGCGCTCTCGCCGCGCCATGAGAACCGCTTCGTGGCGATCAACTGCGCGGCCATTCCGGCCGACCTGCTCGAGAGCGAGCTGTTTGGCCATGAAAAAGGCGCCTTCACCGGGGCCGGCCAGCAAACCCTGGGCAAGATCGAGATGGCGCAGGGCGGCACTTTCTTCCTCGACGAGATCGGCGACATGGCGATGGCGCTGCAGGCCAAGCTGCTGCGCTTCATCCAGGAGCGGGTCATCGAGCGCATCGGCGGGCGCAGCGAGATCGCCATCGATGCGCGCATCGTGTGCGCCACCCATCAGGACTTAAAGGCGCTGGTCAAGGCCGGGCGCTTCCGCGAAGACCTGTACTACCGTCTCAGCGAGATCGTGCTGGCGATCCCCCCGCTGCGCGAGCGGATCGGCGACGCGGTGCTGCTGGCCCACCATTTCAAGAACCGCTTCTGCGGCGCCGAGGGCAGGAGCAGCCTGACGTTCAGCGACGAGGCCTTGATCGCGATCGAGGATTATGGCTGGCCCGGTAACGTGCGCGAGCTGGAAAACTGCGTCAAGCGGGCCGTGATCATGGCCGAGGGCACGCAGATCTGCGCGCGCGACCTGGGCCTGGCGGCGTCGGGCCAGTACGACCAGCCGGTCAACCTGCGCCAGGTGCGCGACGCGGCCGAGTACAAGGTCATGGTGATGGCGCTGGCGCGCGCCGACGGCTGCATCGTCAAGGCCGCCGAGCTGCTCGGGGTCAGCCGGCCGACCCTGTACGACCTGATGCACCATCACGGCATCCGCACCTAGGAGTCTACGCGCGCTACCAGGACATGATCCAGTTGGCGCTGGTCTCGGCTACCTCGTCGCGCCATTCGCGGCTGGCGAAGCTGTGGTTGGCGCCGGCGATGGTGACGCGGCGTACGCGCGCCTCGTGCTTGTCGAGCAGTTCGGAGAACTCGTGCGCCTGCGGATCGGCGCCGCCCAGGATGACCATGGTGTGGCCCTCGAAGCAGGTGAGGGCGGCCATGATGCGCTGCTGCAGTGGCAGGTCGGCGTCGAGGGCGGCGGCGCGCAGGTCGTGGCGCGGCGCGCCGGCGCCGGCCTCGCGGCTGCCGCTGGCGACCTTGCGCCAGAATCCCAGCTCGCCGAAGCGCGCGCGCAGGTGGGGCATCAGGCTGGCGCGGTCGGCGCCGTGCGGGTCGCGCACCCATGGGTTGAGCAGCACCAGGGCGCGCACGCGCGCGTCGGTGTGGGCATACAGGGCGGCGGCGGTGGCGGCGTCGTCCAGGCCCCAGATGACGATCTCCTTCATCTCGGGGACCTGCATGAAGAACTCCTTCATGGCCGCGCGCACGTCGTCGCCGATGTCGTCGTAGGCGCGCGGCGCCCCTTCGCTGTCGCCCATGCCGCGGTGGTCGAAGCGCATGACCGGAATGCCGCGCGGGGCCAGCATGCGCGCCAGCAGGGTGAACTGGCGGTGTCCGCCCACGCGGTACTGGGGGCCGCCGGTGAGCACCAGCACGCCGCGCGGGAGGGGGCGCTCCGGCACGTCGACGATGCCGACCAGGCAGCTGCCCTGGCAGGTGAAGCGCAAGGCGCGTGGATCGAATTTCATTACACTGCCGGGCAGACGACGGCGCTGGTGGCGTCCAGCAGGGCCGGGCATTCCGGCGTCTCGGGGCTGCTCCAGAACGGCACCCCGGCCACCGTGTGCACATGCAGGCGGACGCCGTGCTCGGCCCAGCGCGCCGCCAGGCGCTCGGCGTTGGCGGCCAGCCGCGCGGGTGCGCTGGCGCCGCTGGCGAACCAATGCACGGTGCAGGGCGGCGGCACCATGTCGGCGGCGCCAAGCGGGTCGATGGCCTGGGCCAGGGCCGCGGCCAGTTCGTAGCCGCCGACTTCGACCGTGCCATGGGTGGCCAGATAGGTGCGCAGCGCGGCGGTGGTGCGCGCCAGCAGCGGGCCGCCGCGGCGCATGTCGCCTGCCAGGCGCTGGCGCAGGAACTCGTTGATGCAGGTGCGCCCCGTGAGGATGGGCTGCCACAGGATGAGGCCATCGACCGCCGTGGTGGTGGCGAAGTCGAGCGCCAGCAGCGCGCCCAGGCGCAGCCCCCACAGCTGCACCGGGCCGCCGTTGCGGTCGGCAAGCCAGGCGTGAGCCAGCGCCAGGTCGCGCTTCCACTGGTCCCAGCGGGCGGCGTTGAAGTCGCCGCAGCTGTCGCCGCAGCCGAACAGGTCGATTTGCAGCACCGCGAAGCCGAGGGCGGCGAAGCGGCGCGCTTGGAGGGACGCCATGCGGCGCGAATGGTTAAGCTCCTCCGCGAAGGGATGGACGTACAGGATGGCACCGCGCGCGGCCATCTGGGGGGCGGGCGCGTGATACAAGCTGAAGCGCGTGCCCGGATCGGCATCGAAGAAGAAGGGCTCCACATGGGGTGTGGGCAACAACGGGGCGTTCATGACCAAAGTCTCCTTTACGAACGGACGGTGCGCGGCGTTCGCGAAAAGGTAGCGCGTAAAAAATGGGGCATTCAAGCCACGCCGAGCGGCTTGCGTGCTTGCTAACTCGGCGGGAACATATCAATTAGACACCTCGAAAAAATGCATCATGTTGAGCCCGCACAATATCGAGCGATGCTGCAACTGCACATGAGTGCCGTCCCAATGGTTGACGTATATCAAGGAGCATCACGCTGTTTTTCTCAATCATGAATTCTCTTCCGCAATGGCTTTCCAGAGGTCACCATGGCTCAGCTACTTCATGACTTGATTCTCGATACCGCCCGGCAAACTCCGGCCGGACTGGCGCTGCGCTACGCCGACAACAACATGGACTACGCGACCCTGGCCGCGAGCGTCGCTGCCTGCGCCGACGCGCTGCTGGGACTGGGTTTGCAGCGTCTGGACCGGGTCGCCGTGTGGCTGGAAAAACGCGAGGAAGCGGTGCTGGCGATGTTCGGCGCGGCCGCCGCCGGCTGCGCGTTCGTGCCGGTCAACCCGCTGCTCAAGCCGGACCAGGTGGCGCACATCCTGCGCGACAGCGGCGCGCGCGTGCTGGTGACCTCGGCCGCGCGCCTGGCCGGGCTGGAGCTGGTACTGGGCCGCTGCCCCGACCTGCGCCACGTGATCCACACCGGCGCGGACGCGCCGCGCCTGGCCGGACTGGAGGTGCAGGACTGGGACGGCTGGCTGCGGCGCGGCGGGCCTCACACGCCGCACGCCTGCGTCGAAACCGACATGGCGGCGCTGCTGTACACCTCGGGCAGCAGCGGCAAGCCGAAAGGCGTGGTGCTGTCGCACCGTAACCTGGTGGCCGGCGCGCAGAGCGTGGCTCACTACCTCGGCAACAACGCGCACGACCGACTGCTGGCCGTTCTTCCGCTCAGTTTCGATTACGGCCTGTCGCAACTGACCAGCGCCTTCGCCTGCGGCGCGGGCGTGGTGCTCATGAACCAGCTGCTGGTGCGCGACATCCCGGAGATGGTCGAGCGCGAGCGCATCACCGCGCTGGCCGCGGTGCCGCCGTTGTGGATCCAGCTGGCCGCGCTCGACTGGCGCGGCCGCCACCCGCTGCGCTACATCACCAGCTCGGGCGGGACACTGCCGCTGCCCACGGTGGCGGCCCTGCGCGAGCGCATGCCGCGCACCGCTATCTATTTGATGTATGGCCTGACCGAGGCGTTCCGCTCGACCTATCTGGCGCCGGAACAGCTGGCGCGCCGGCCGGACTCGATCGGCAAGGCCGTTCCGAACGCCGAGGTGATGGCGCTGGCGCCGGACGGGCGCCGCTGCGCGCCCAACGAGCCGGGTGAACTGGTGCAGCGCGGGCCGCTGGTGGCGCTCGGCTACTGGAACGACCCAGTGCGCACCGCAACCTGCTTTCGCCCGCTGGCGGCGGCCCCCGGCATGCCCCTGACCGAAACGGCGCTGTGGTCCGGCGACACCGTGCGCATGGACGAGGAGGGCTATCTGTACTTCATCGGCCGGCGCGACGAGACGATCAAGACTTCCGGCTACCGGGTCAGTCCGACCGAAGTGGAGGAGGTGGTCTACGCCACCGGGCTGGTGTCGGAGGCGGCCGCGGTCGGCGTGCCGCACCCGGTGCTGGGCCAGGCGATCGCGCTGCTGGCGGTGGCGCGTGAAGGCTGCGAGCTGGCCGGCGCGGTGCTGTTGGCCGCCTGCCGCGCCAAGCTGCCGGCGTATATGCTGCCGGCGCTGGTGGATGTGCGCAGCGAGGCCTTGCCGCGCAACCCGAACGGCAAGATCGACCGGCGCGGCATCGGCGCGGACCTGTCCCACCTGTTTGCCAACGTCGCGCCGTGAGCATCGTGCGTCCGCCCGACGATGGGCGAGCGGCGTGGAGCGTCGATACCCAGCAACGCTACGCGCGCTACTACCAGAGCGAGAGCGGGGGCGCGGCAGCGCGCGCGCGGGCCGCCGCGATCCACGCGCGGGTGAGCGCGGCGCTGGCCCAGCCCGGCGCCGCCGGCCTGCCCCTGCGGGTGGCGGAGATCGGCTGCGGCGACGGTACCGGTTGCCGCCTGTGGGCCGAGCGCGGGCATGAGGTGTTCGGCGCCGATACCAGCGCGGCGCTGGTCAAGCTGGCGCGCCAGCGCGCCTTTCACGCGGGCCTGGACATCGCGTTCGTCATGGCGCGGGACGGCGCCCTGCCCTGGGGCGATGCCAGCATGGACCTGTGCATCGGTGCCGGCCTGCTCGACGACGCGCCCGACTGGCGCGCCTGCGTGGCCGAGATGGTGCGCGTGCTCAAGCCCGGCGGTGCGCTCTACCTTGCCAGCGGCAACTCACTGCGGACCCGGCGCCGGCATGGCACGCGGGCCCAGGGGAATGGTGTGGATCCGGCGGATACGGCGCGTACCCGGCTGAGCTACCGCAGCTTGCGTACCGAGCTGGCGCAGCGCGGCTTCGTCATCCTGGACCGCTTCGACCTGGCCGCGCGTGCCAGCCGGCGCCCAGGCGCGCGGGCCGCGCTGGCAGTGCTGCGGGCGCTGCCGCCCTTACGGCTGTGCGGCCAGCTGGCCAGCCGCGAGATCATCGTACTGGCGTTCAAACCCGGCGTGCCCGACTAAGCGCTGCCGGTTTGCGTCACCGGTTGAGCACATCGACCGGGGTGCGTCGGTCCCCCTTCGCCGATCCCGACAGGGCTGGCGCGATGACGAATTTGCGGATGCCGGCGTACCCATTTTCTTTGCGCATCGCATAGCGTCGTCCCGCGGACGGACGGGCTTGGGCAAGTGAGCGTCGTGCTCTCGCGCAGAGCGAACCGGGCACCGCGTTCAAGCTGCGCGCCGTCCAAGACGCTGAAGCCGGGGGCGCTTCTCAAGCCGGTGGAATGAGCAGGTTGCCGCCCAGGCGCAGCAGGAAGCCGCCGCTGCTGCGGTCCCAGGGCGTGAAGCGCGGCAGCTCGAACGGGTCGGTGTCGGGCCGCGCCGCGCCCCAGGCGCTGGTGACGGCGGCGTCGAATCCCTGCGAGCGCAGCATGTTGGCGTGGCGCTTCTCGAAGTCGCGTCCCGGACGGCCGCTGGGGTAGGCGAACAGGCGCACCGGCGCCTGGATGACATCTTCCAGCCGCGCGCGCCCGGCCGCGATCTCGGCGCGCGCTTCGGCGTTGGAGAGCGCGGCCAGCACCGCGTGGCTGACCGGATGGGCGCCGATGTCCATGCCGGCGCGGTGCAAGGCGAGCAGCTGGTCGGGGCACAGCATGCTGGGGGAGGCACGCCGCGCCAGCATGGCCACGCGCTGCATGCGTTCGCGTTGCGGCAGCGCGGCCAGGGTTTCGAGCAGCATGTCGATCACCGCGCGGCGGCGCTGCGGACAGGCGATGTCGTAGCTGCCGAAGCCGCAGCGGCCCAGGTTCAGGCGTTCGCCGGGCGCCTCGCGCACGGCGTCGATAACGACGTCGCTCCACAGGCTGCCGCCGTCGAGAAAGCCGCTGGCGACGAAGAACGTGGCCGGCACCCGGTAGCGCTGCAGCAGCGGCAGGGCCACGTCGGCGCTGTCGGCGTAGCCGTCGTCGAAGGTGATGCAGGCGGCGCGGCTGGGCAGGGTGCGCGCGCGCAGCTGGCGCACGGCGACGGCCAGCGGCAGCACCTGGAACCAGCGCGTGAGCAGGCGCAGATGCTGCTCGAAGCGGCGCGCGTCCACACGCTCAGGAAACAGGGCGTCGGGACGGGCCACGACGCGGTGGTAGATCAGGATGGAGAGCGGCAGCTGCATCGGCGCTCGCCTCAGGCCGGGCTGACGCCGCGCGTGCAGGGCGGGCGGTCGGGCCGGGTGAGGGCGTCGTACACCGCGACGTAGTTGCGCGCCATCTCGGGCAGGCTGTGGCGCGCGATTACCCGGCTGCGCGCGCGCATGCCGTGGCGCGCCGCCATTTCGGGAATCCGGCAGTAGTCGGCGATGGCGGCGGCCATCAGCTCGGGGGCGCGCGGCGGCACCAGGATGCCGGTGAAGCCGGAATGTACCAGCGTCGCGTTGCCGCCCACCGCGGTGGCCACCACCGGCAGGCCGGTTGCCATCGCCTCAAGGATGCTGTTGGAGCTCGCCTCGGCCAGCGAGGGCAGCACGAATACGTCCATGGCGCGCAGCAGCTGGGCGATGTCGATGCGCTCGCCCGGCAGCCAGGCGCGGTGCGAGGCGCCGGCGCGGGTGAGCATGTCCAGGCATTCGGCGCGCTTGGGGCCGTCGCCGGCGATGATCAGGCGCATGCGCTGGTGGGCCGGGTGGGGCGAGGCGATCAGGCGCAGGAAGGCTTCGACCAGGGTGGCGTAGTCCTTGGCCTCGTCCATGCGGCCGACGCTGCCGATGACGAAGGCGTTGTCCTGCATGAAGCCGGCCGGTCCGACCGCCGCCGGCGGCCCCAGGCGCGGATGGAACTGGATGCTGTCGACGCCGTTGGAGATCTGCGAGACGCGGCCCGGCTCGGCCCCGACGCTGTCGATGAGCCAGTGTTCGAGGTCGACGCTGACGGCGATGAAGTGGCCGATCAGGGGCCGCAGCAGGCGCCGCAGCAGCT
>DIZW01000003.1:8935-41932 GCA_002428015.1 Oxalobacteraceae bacterium UBA6018
GCTTGACGCCGGCCAGCGCGGCCACCAGCTGTCCTTCCAGGCCGCACAGGTTGCGCGTGTGGATCAGGTCCGGCTGGAGCGCGCGCAAGGTCTTGAACATGCGCAGGTAGTGGCCGAAGTCCTTGCCTTCGCGCTTGTTCAGGCTGATGATCTCGACCCCGCGCGCGCGGATGTGCGCGTGGTATTCGGAGTAGTCCTTCATGCAGATGATCGCGTGTCGGTAGCGATCGGGCGGCATGTGCTTGATGAGGTTGATCAGGCCGTTTTCGAGGCCGCCTACGTCGAGCTGGTGGATCAGGTGTACCACCAGCCGCGGCTGTTCAAGGGAGACAGTCATGGTCGACTCCGCGACAGGTTGCTTGGCCGCGCTGGGTGTGGCGGACCGGCCGGCGCGGCGCGCAGCGGGTCGGGCGTTCCGCGCGGACGCGGGCGGCATGTGGACGGGGTGGCGGGCGCATGGCTGGGTCCGGACGCGCTCGCTAGTCGTAGTAGCCGTAGTAGTCGCCGCCGGCGAAGCCGCGCGCCTTGTTGCAGATCAGGTCGACCCGGGGGCAGCTGTCCAGCCGGCGCAGCGCCTCGCGCACCTCGCGCTGGGTGGTCGTCTCCGCCTCGATCACCATCACCACCTGGCCCATCTGGGCGGCTAGCACGTTCGCCTCCGTGGTCAGCAGCAGCGGCGGCGAGTCGAAGATCACGATGCGGTCGGGATAGCGGCCGGCGATCTCGGTGAGCAGGGCGCTCATGGTCTGGCTGGCCAGCAGTTCGGTGGCGTGCTTGTTGTTGCGTCCGGCGGGCACGATGCTCAAGTTGGGGATGTTGGTGCGCAGGAGCACGTCGGAGACGGTCATGTCGTCGCTGAGCAGGATATCCATCAGGCCGGGCGCGGCGGGCAGGCCGAGCACCTTGAGCACGGAGGGGCGGGCGACGTCGGCGTCGACCAGCAGCACGGTGTGGTCCTTCTCCATGGCGATGCTCATGGCCAGGTTGATCGCGCAGTAGGTCTTGCCTTCGCCGGGCAGCGCGCTGGTGACGACGACCAGGTTGCCGTTGCGGGTGCCGGCGCCGATGGCGGCGATGGCGTTGCGCAGCAGGGGCCGCTTGATGATGCGGAAGTCCTCGGCCGCGCTGGTGCGCCCGCCGTCGTGGGTCACCATCCCCATCTGGTGCAGGCGGGCCAGGTTCAGGTCGACATAGCGGACGCTGTCAGGGTCGGCGGGGGTGACGATAGAACGCGGTGCGCCGTTGGCCGGCGGGTCGGGGTGGTCCACGTTTGGCTCCTTGCGGGTAGGGCGCCGGCAGAGCCGGCTCAGCTCATGGCCAGGCTCGAGACGAGCACCGTGCCGTAGATGCACAACAGGCCCAGAAACGACAGGCCGAACAGGTATTGGCCGCGCTGGCGCTTGTGTTTCTCGCCCTCGGTCCAGTTCATCGCCACGGTCCCCAGCACGTTCAGGCCGGTGATCTCGCGCATGGCGCCGGGGCTGGGGAAGGTCGGGCGGGCCTGGCTGATCAGCAGCGCGGCGGCGGGGCCGGCCAGCAGCGCGGCCGCCAGCACCGCGCTGTACAGCAGCGGGCGGTTGGGGTCGACCGGCGCGACCGGCAGGAAGGGCGGATCGATGATCTTGAAGGTCATCATCTCCGTGGTTGAGCTCAGGTCGCCCGAGAGCTTGGCCGCTTCGCGCCGGCCGATCAGCTTTTCGTAGTTGAGCTTGTTGACTTCGTAGTCACGGTTGAGTTGGGCCAGCTGGGACTCGACTTCGGGCACGGCATTGCTCTGCTGCTGGAGGCGCTCCTGGCGCAGGCTGTATTCCTGGACCCGCACCTTGATCGCGGCGATCTTGGCGTCGGCCTCGGTGAGCGCCACCTTGAGCTGCTGCAGCATGGGGCTGTAATTGCGGCCCGGGTCGGTGTCATTGTCGAGCTTGGCCTCCTCGGCCTTGCGCGCTTCCAGTTGGGCCATCAGGCGGCGCGCGGCGACGATGTCCGGGTGCTGCTCGGTGTATTGCATCAACAAGGCGTCCAGGTTCTTGTTGACGGTGGCGATGCGCGCGTCCAGTTCCGGGTCGCGGCCCGGCGCCAGGCGCGTGGCGCTGCCCGGCTTGGGGTCGTTGCTGATCTGGGCCTTGATGGCGGCGCGCGATTGCTCGGCCTCGGCCAGTTCGAGGCGCGCGGCGCTCAGGGCGTCGGACGCTTGCGCCAGCTGGGCGGTGTAGTCGACGCCCTGGCGCGGCAGCAGGCCGGCGTTGCGCAGCTTGAATTCCTTGACGGTGTTCTCGGCCGCCACCAGGCGCTCCTCGTAGCTCTTGATCTGCTCGTCGATGAACTGCACCGCCTTGGCCGAGTCGCCCGACTTGCCCTGGAAGCTGCCTTCGACGAAGATGGTCAGCAGGGACTGGACCACGTCGCGCACCATTTTAGGGTCGCGGCTGTTGTAGCTGATGGTGTAGATGTCGTTGCTGTTGGTGCCGGAGATCTTGATCTTGTTCATCAAGTCCTCGAGCACGGCTTCGTGCTCGCGTGGCGAGGTGGTGCGCACGTCCAGGTCGACCATGCGCATGACGCGTTCGATGTTGGGCCGGCTGAGCAGTGTGCGGCTCATGATGGAGACTTGTTGCTCGACGTTGGGAACGCTGGTCATGCCCGCCAGCAGCGGCTTGAGGATGGACTGGGTGTCGACGAACACGCGGGCCGAGGTCTGGAAGTCGTTCGGCATGAAAAATACCTTGGCCCAGCCGATCGTGGCGACCAGCCACATCACACCGATGGCGATCCAGCGATATTTCCAGATGCCTCTTACGTGCAGCAGCATCTGGCTGATTAAGTCCTCCATATCGTGGCGGTCTCCGTAGGTCGAGCAGCGTTGAAACGGCTAGCAGGCAGGCTTCGCGACTCGTTCGATTATATGGCCGTGGAAACAGCGTCATTCCGCTAGTCACGGTGCTGTTGATTCTCATCAAAAGCCCAAAAGCAATATAAAAACAGTCCGGCCAGGTGCGCATCCTGGCCGGGAAATGCGCTCCGCGCGCGCGTCGAACGGCGCGGCGGGGATAGTATCAATCAAGTCCTTCGGCCGCACCGTGACACCCGCATCCCCGGCAGGTCCACGGCGTGGAGCAGGCGCGAAGGCCCTGGCGTGGTCATGCCGGCGTTGGCCACGATCATGTACGCAGTGCGCGACAGCCCGGCGCCTGGCCGCTAGCGGCGGCGACGCAGGAAGGTCGACATGCCGAGCAGGCCCAGGCCGAACACCGCCAGGCTGCCCGGCTCGGGCACGGCGGTGTCCTGCATGGCGTTGGCGCCGGAGGTCTGGCTGATCGTCAGGCGGTAGTTGGTGTTGGCCGCGAGCAGCATCGACGTGGCCGTGAACGCCAAGGTGCCTGGCGCGTAGGTGGCGTTGCCGGCGAAATTGTTGGTGCTGTTGACGTTGGACATCCCGTTCAACTGGCTGGGGGCGAATACGAACACGCTGTTGCCGGCTTCGTCGAGGATGTTCAGGGTCCAGGTCACGCTGGCCATGGCGGCGGTGGTCGGGTTGCCGCTGGTGTAGGCCTCGGTGAACGGGGTGGCGTCGAAGGCGAAGGTCATGGTGTCGGCGGCGCCCAGCATGAACATGAAGCTGGTCATGGTGCCGACGTTGGAGGCGCCGGCCGCCGAGCCGTCGGCCTGCAGCGACGCGTCGGCACGGCTCTGGGTCAGCGCGCCGGCGACGCGGTTGCCGATGGTCAGGGCGGTGCCGCTCATGGCCTCGTCCGCGTAGCCAAAGGTGCCCGGCACCGGGGCCGGCGACGGGAAGGGGGTGAAATCGTTCTCCAGCCTGGGCGGGGTGGGCAGGCCGACAAACTGGTGCGCGATATCGGGCGTGACGCCGCTGAAGATGCTGATGTTTTGCGCCGGCGCGGTGACGCTGCTGTTGCCCAGGCTGGCCGACGCGCCGGCCACGTTCATGCCGGTCAGCGCGCTGAAGTCGGTGGCGTTGAAGGCGTCGCCGTTGGAGTGGCTCAGGCGGAAATTATCGATGGTCAAAATCGCTTGGGCGAAGGCGTCGGCGCGCGCATTGCCGGCGGCGCCAAGACAGATGCTGGCGAGCGCGGCGGACGCGACCAATGAGGTTCGAAATTTTTTCATTGCTTGCTTCATGGCGGGATCTCCTGTGGGGACGAAAGACGGGGAATCGGTAGCAGCCTGCGGCCGCCGTGGTGCTCACTACGCAGCATCCGTGCCAGTCAAAAATATGCCGTGCAATCAATCGCTTGCGCGTGGGCGGGAAGGGCGCGCGGGCATCTGCGGGCAGCGTTGGAAAAATATCCGACGCAACGTTTGTCCGAGCGCAATAGTGAACGGGACCTGGTCGGAACTTCGTTACGGATGGCTCTGTCTGACCTTCACAACAATTCGTTCGCGTCGGCAGGCGGTGCGGACGTTAACCAAAAGGATGACCACCATGCTGCAAGAAGAGCTCCCCATTGCCACGTTCGAACTGCCGGTGCAGGCGCGCGAGTTGTGCGTCGGCGAACTGGGCGGCGCCGCGACGCCCGACCACCCCCTTGACATCCAGGTTTTTCATATTCGTCTGGCCAATTCGGCCAACCGGCGCGAGGCCGCTAGCGTGCTGATACGAAAGATGTACGGCTGGCGCGGCTATGCCTTCGATCCGGCCGAACAGTACGAGGCTAACAAGATCACCCTGTATGCGGAGACCGGGGGGCAGGTGGTGGGCACCATGAGCCTGTGCCTGGACAGCACGCCCGGCTTGCCGGCCGATGACAATTTTCGCGACATGCTGGACCCGCTGCGCGCGTGCGGACGGCGCCTGTGCGAGCCGTCGCGCCTGGCCATCGACAAGGGCGTGACGAAGCGGGTATTCGCGGCCCTGATACACATTTCCTACCTGTATTCGCACAGGCTGCACGGCTACAGCGACTATGTGATCGAAGTCAATCCCCGCCACGTGCTGTTCTACAAGCGCATGCTGGGATTTAGCGACTTCGGCGGCGAGCGGCCTTGCCCGCGGGTGGGGGCGCCTGCGGTGCTGCTGCGCTTGCCGCTGTCGTATATGAGCGGGCAGATCCGGCGCTGGGGCGGGCTGATGGAGCAGCACGGCGAGGAGCGTTCTTTCTATCCGTATTTCTTCCCGGTTTGGGACGAGCCCGGCATCACGGCCCGTCTGCTGGCCGGACGCAATTGAACTCTTGCCCAGGGAGGGTATATGACTGTGAGTGTGGAACAGCAGGAAAGAGCGAGCGGGCAGGGGCTAGGCGGGGAGGCGCAGGCGCCGCTGCTCAAGGCCTTGCGCGAGGCGGTGGGCACGACCCAGGTGCGGGCCGACAGCGACACGCGGCGGCGCTACGCGGCCAGCACGGCATCGCGCAGTACGCTGCCGCTGGCGGTGGTGACGCCAGGCTGCCAGGCCGAGGTGGTGGCGCTGGTCAAGCTGGCGGCGCAATACCGGGTGGCGCTATATCCGGTCAGCACCGGCAAGAATTGGGGCTATGGCGACGCCTGCGCGGTCGGCGCCGGCCAGCTGATCGTGGATCTGTCGCGCATGAACCGCATCCTGTCGGTCGACAGCGAGCTGGCGTATGCGGTGATCGAGCCCGGGGTCACCCAGCAGCAGTTGTCTGACTATTTGCGCACGCACAAGCTGCCGTTCTGGATCGATTGCACCGGCGCCGGGCCGGATACCAGCTTCATGGGCAATATCCTGGAACGCGGATTCGGCCACTCGCCGTACGGCAACCGGCTGCAGCACATCTCGGGGCTGCAAGTGGTGCTGGCCAATGGCGAGGTTCTCTCGACCGGCTTCGGGCATTATCCGCAGGCGCGCACCACGCATCTGTTTCCATACGGGGTGGGGCCGTATCTGGACGGCTTGTTCACGCAATCGAATTTCGGCATCGCGACAAGGGTCGGCATCTGGCTGATGCCCAAGACGGCTTGCGTCAACCACTTCCTGTGCACGGTCGAGCGGCATGCCGATATCGGCGCGGTGATCGACGCGCTGCGCCCCCTGCGGCTGGACGGTACCCTGCGCAGCATTCTGCATATCGGCAACGATTTACGGGTGATCTCGGGCGGGCGGGTGTTCCCGCGCGAGCAGGCCGGGCGCGAGACGCGCTTGCCGGACGCGCTGCGCGGCGAACTACGCGAGCGCGCCGGCATCGGGGCGTGGGCCATTTCGGGGGCGCTGTACGGGAGCGCTGCGCAGGTGGCGGCGGCGCGCGCTGCGCTCAAGCAGGCGCTGCGGGGAACCGCGGCCAAGGCCAGCTTCCTGAGCGAGCGCAAGCTCAGGATCGGAGCGGCGCTGGCGGCGCTGCTGGGCCGTTCTGCGCGCGGACAGCGGTTGCGGGCCCAGGTCGGCCTGGGCGAAGCCTTGTTCGCGATGAACCGTGGCGTGCCCAATGGACGTTTCCTGGCCGGGGCCTATTGGCGGCGGCGCGGCGGCTTGCCGGCCGGGTTTCCGCAGCGCGCCAATCCGGCGCTCGACCAGTGCGGCATGCTGTGGGTGTCGCCGATTCTGCCCTTGCGCGGGGCCGACGTGATGGAGCTGCATGCAATGGTCGATCCCATCTTCAAGCAATACGGCTTCGATCTGTTCGTCACCTTCAGCATGATCAACGAGCGCGCGCTGGGCGGCGTGATCACGGTGGCCTACGACAAGGAGGACCCGGCCGAGGTCGAACGCGCCAAGCTGTGCTACCAGAACGTGTTCGAGCGTGTCATGGCGGCCGGCTATATTCCCTACCGGGTCGGGAATCAGTCGATGTCGGCCCTCGATCCGCATGGCGACGTGTATTGGCAGACCGTGGCGCGCATCAAGCAGGCGCTGGACCCGGACGGGCTGATCGCGCCGGGACGGTATCAGCCGGGATTCGGGCGGTGAGTCTGTCAAGTTTTCCGACGGCGCGTCACAGGGTGGCCAGCAAGGCCCTGGCCTGGTCGCGGCGCGCGGCGTTGCCGGGCGCGACGAGCAGCCTTTCCAGCTCGCGGCGGGCGCCGCGCTTGTCCCCGGTGCGCGCCAGCACCATGGCAAGATGGTAGTGAATTTCCCCGGCGTCGGGCGCGATCGCGCTGGCCTGTTGCAGCAAGGGCAGGGCACGCGCCAGGTTGCCGCTCTCCATGCAGATCCAGCCCAGGGTATCGATCACGCTTGGGTTGTGCGGCGCCAGCCGGTAGGCGCGCTCGGCATATTCGAGCGAGCGCTTGCCGCCGCTGCGCTGGTAGGCCCAGGCCAGGTCGTTGAGGGCGGGCACGTTGTCGGGATCGGCTTTCAAGAGGGCCTCGAATTGTTCGATCGCGCCACGCAGATCGTTGGCGATCAGTTTGCTGCTGGCGTAGTGGAGGCGGGTCGCGACGTCGGTGGGATGCTGGGACAGCCAGCTGGCGATGCGCTGCTCGGCCTCGGCGCCCTTGCCGAGGTGAAGCAGGGTGCCGTGCAGCTGAATCAGCAATGCGCCGCTGGGCGCGAGGGCGAAGGCGCGCTGGTAGCCAATGGCGGCCAGGCTGTATTGCTCCTGTGCGGCGTACACGTCCGCTTCGAGCTTGTAGCCGTTGGGCGACTTGGGCTGATGCTGCTGGGCGGCGCGCGCCAGGGTGAGCGCGTCCAGGAATTTGTGCTGGCTCGTGAGCAGGTTGACCAAAGCCAGCTGCGCGTCGAACAGGTCGGGGGCGAGCGCCAGGGACTTGCGTAGCGACGCTTGCGCCGCGGCTTCGTCGTGGGTGGCGAGCGACAGCATGGCAAGGCGCAGATGGGGCAAGGGCGCGGATGGCGTGAGCGCGGCCAGGCTGGCGTAGGCGGAGGCGGCGGCCGGATAGTTCTGGTTGATCCAATACAGCTGCGCCAACATGGACAGTGCCTCGATGTTGTCGGGATGGCTGGCCTGCAGTTGCTGCGTGAGCACCAGCGCCTTCGCGTTGGCGCCAGCGCGCAGGTAGGTCTCGACCAGGTGCAGCGCCAGCGGCAAGCTGTCGGGGTGGGCCTTGACGGCCCGTTCCAGCCAGGCCACCGCGTCGGCGTTGTTGCCACGCGCCAGGGCCAGGCCGGCCAGCGATTCCATCAGCTCGGCGCGGCCGGGGGCGCGCGCCAGTGCCGCCTGGTAGCGCCGCACCGCCATGTCGATGTGGTTCTCGGCCTTGTCCAGCTGGGCCAGGTTGGCCAGGGCCGGCAAGTAGAGGGGATCGAGGGCGAGCGCCTTGTCGAAGCTGGCGCGGGCGCTTGCCGTGTCGTGCTTGGCAAGATAGACGCCGCCCTTGAGGTTCTCGATGAGCGGATTGTCGCCGCGCTGTTCCATTTCGAGCGCGACCGCCAGGGCTTTCTCCGTGTCGTGGGCGCGCAGCTGGGTCATGACAAGCAGGATGTCGTTGCGCTGGGAGCCAAGGTCGAGACTGGCGGCCTGCTCCAGCTGGGCCAGCGCGCGCCCGTTGTCGCCGCCGGCCAGGCGGCTCAGCGCCACTTGGGTGTGCAGTAGCGCCTCGCGCGGACGCAGTGCGCTGGCCTTTTCGAACAGATCGGAGGCCTGGGTGTACTGGTGCGCCTGGAGGCTGGCCTGGCCGGACAAGGTGAGCAATTCGACATCGTCGGGATGGGCGGCCAGAAGCGGTGCGAGCAGGCGCGTGGCGGCCTCGTTGCGCCCGGCGCGCAGGTGGAGGGAGGCGAGGCCCTTGGTGGCGAACAGGTGACCGGGATGCGCGCTCAGAAATCTTTGCAGGTGCTGTTGCGCCTGCTCATCCGAACCCATCGCCGCCTCCACGGTGGCGGCCAGCAGCAGGCTGGGGTAATGTTCGGGGGCGGCGCGGAGGATTTGCTGGACCGAGCCGAGCGCTTCCTGGAGCTGATGCTCGCGGAAGGCGAGCATGGCCTCGGCGTAGACAATTGGCAAGGTCGTGCCGGCGGCCTTGCGCGCCGCCGCGAGCGCCGCATGCGCCTCGGAAAAGTGGCCGGTGTCGCCGTCGACGGCCGCGATGTCGGTGTAGGCCTGGGCATTGTCGGGACGCAGGGCAAGTATTTGCCGGTAAGACGTTAACGCTGCCAGCGGCTGGCCTTCGGCGCGCTGTTGATCGCCGCGAAAGCGCAGGCAGGCGATATGGCCAGGCGCTGCCGCGAGCGCGCGCGCGATGAGGGCGTCGGCCTCGCGCGGGGCATCTGAGGCGCTGGCGATGCGCGCCAGGCCCAGCAGGGCGTCGGGCGCGTTGGGGCGCTGGGCAAGGGCGCGCATGTATTGCGCCTCGGCGTCGGAAGTCTTGCCCAGTCCCAGCAGCGCGTCGCCGCGCAGCGCGATGGCCTCCGGGTAGAGCGGATCGGCGGGGGACGGGGCGTCTTGCTGGAGCAGGCGCGCGAACTGTCCCTGCATGAGCATGGCGCGGCCGATCAGGATGGCGAGCTGGCCGGCGTCGCCGCGCTCACCGAGGGCCAGTGCCCGGCGCAGTTCTTTTTCCGCCGACGCGGCGTCACCTTGCTCAAGATAGACTTCGCCCAGCAAGGTGCGCGCATCGCGTAGCTTGTCGTCCTGTTGGAGCGCATTCTTCAGTTGTATCACGGCGGCACGCAACTGCCCACGATCGCGCTGCTGACGGGCGTCGGCGAGCAAGCTGCGGGGATCGTCTGACTTGCATCCTGCAACGACAAGGCCGATGGCGAGTGCGAGAATGGCGGCCCGGCGCGGCCAGCGGTTAGCTTGCATGGAACATCTCCTGTATCGGCGGGGAATCGCGAAGCGCGGTCATGGATAGGGTAGGGAGTCGCGGCGTGCTCTTGTTGAGGCTGCTCAATAATTTTCTGTCTGGATACCGCAGTGCCTTGCGCAAGCTAGCGCGCTGCTTGGATTGAGGCGTAGGAAAGGCGGGGACTGGAGGCGCAATGGGCGCGGAGGGCGTCGGGGGCAGGTGGCGCCGGGAGATAAGGCGATTCGTATGGCGTCGTCAGGGAATTCACGGGCCGGTGAGCGCGAACATGCGCATGCCGCCACCGTAGGGTTGGGTGGCGCGTCGGCTGAGCTCGCGATGATGCAGACAGCGGCGCTGCGCCGTCTTTGATTGCCGCGATCGACCCGCTACACAAGTGGTTTTCGCGCTGGAATCACCCGCACGACGCCACGAAAATCGACCGTGTGGAGGGAGACCGGTCGGCGCCAGACCTTGGCGACATAGTCCATGACTTTTTCCGCTTGAGTAAGTTCAAGCCCGCGGCCGTCACGCAGGTAATCGTGGCGCAGGTCGAGGGCGCCGTCGGCGCCGACCTGGGTGACGGAAACACAGGGCGCGCCGTAATTGAATTTGGGCGCGAGAATCGCTTCCCGAATGGCATGGATGTCGCGGTTGGCGATTTTCGTCTCGCCGTCCTTGCGGGTTTCGTAGACGAATAGATCGAGCTTGTCCGCCAGTTCCTGGTCGAGATAGTTGCGGATGAAGCCGAAGTCATCTTCGTCCCGGCAGATTTCACGCGCCGTGGCCATGCCGTGCCGTTCGACGATGTACTCCCACAGCGAAAAGCCCAGATGATAGGGATTGAGCGACAAGGCCAGCTGCTGGCCGCTGGCGAACGGACGCACGACATCGGAATGCGACTTGATCGCCGCGACGTACAAGTCGTGCGGCAGGAAGTCGGCCTCGCGCAGCAGCCGTGCGTGCCAGTAGGAGGCCCAGCCTTCGTTCATGATCTGGCAGGCGTAAATCGGATAGAAATAATAAGCCTCTTCGCGCACAGCCAAAAAAATATCACGCTCCCAATCTTCCATGTCCGGCGCATAGTGGGCGATAAACCAGAGGAGGTCGTATTCCGGGTGCGGTGGCAATGGCGCACGAAGCTGGGGCTGCTTCGGCGGCTGAACCTGGACGTCGCCGGTGAGCCGCGCATAACGGTCGCGGAACGTTTCGGCCGGCGTCCCGGCGGCCGACGTCCCGGCGGCCGGCGCTCCGGCGGCCGGCGCCACCGCCGTCGGGGCGAGGAATTCTGGATAGTGTGGACGATGAAGCGGCTGATTGACGTCGATATGCGTCTCAAGCGCGAGCGCGGCGTCGAGAACGGCTTCGACGCGCGCTTGCCCGTGCATGGCGAGCGCGCGCTCGAGCCTGTGGGCGCGCGCGGCACTTTGTTGCAGGATCTGCCCTCCGGCCATCGCCATGAAGCGCGCGAACAGCTGGTTGTTCTTGGCGAAATCGGCATGCCCGAGCACATGGGCCGTCACCAGAGTATTTTCAGCCAGCGAATTCTGTTCGAGCATGAACGCATGGCACGGGTCTCCCGGAAACATGACCTCAAAGATGCGCGAATGCCCCATGTGTTGGCGCACCAGTTGGTGGATATAGCGGACGCCGAACGACCAGTGCCGCATGCGCACCGGCAGCCCATACACCGCGATCTCGATCATGAAGTTCGCCGGCACCAGGTCGAAATTGACGGGGTAGAAATCCAGGCCGGCTTGCACGGCCAGACGCTCGATACGGTCAGTATAGTCCGCCAATGCGGCGTGGTCGTCGATCATGGTCTTGCCTCCTGGGGGGCGTCTTCCATCTCCTGGCTGAAGAATTTGCGCAGGGCGCGCCAGACGTCATCAGGGCTGGACAGGACGCTGCTACCGACCGGCAAGCCGCGCCGTTCCAGATCATTGCAAAGGCGGCGCATTTCAGTCTCCAGCGAACGCGGCGAGCCGGGCAAGGTTTCGATATAGCCGATGTAATTGAGCATGCTGGCCAGTTCGCTGAGGGCGATATTGGCCGCGCTGCGGTCTTCGGTGAAGTTTTCCCCGTCCGACGCATAGAACATGTAGACATTGTCCTGGGCACCATGACCCTCGGTACGCACCAGATCGAGCACCAGACGGAACGCGCTTGACGCGATGGTGCCGCCGATTCCTGTGACCTGGAAGAACTCGTTTTCGCCAAATTCCCATGCGTGGGTGGTGTGGGCGATGAAGCGGGTCTGGACCTTGGCGTACTTTCGTCGTATACCCTGCAGCGCGAAGAAGAAGAAGGATTTGGCGAGCTTGCGTTCGAGTTGAGTCATGCTGGCCGATACATCGATGACGAACAGAATCGTCGCGCTGGTGCTGGGGCGCTGGCGGGTGACCAGTTGACGAAAGCGCAGGTCGTCGTTGGTGAAAGGAACCGGGTTTGACTGTAGCGCGCGCCGCTTGATGGCTTCCTTGACGGTACGGCGCCGGTCGAGGCGGGAGCGCGCGCCGCGCTTATCCCAGCCCTCGCGCACGAGTTCGATATCGTCGATGGTGGCGCTTGTCTTGGGCTTGAGGTCGGGTAGCTTGAGTTCTTCCCACACCCAGTCCATCACGTCGTCGATGGAGAATTCCAGCATCAGGCGCACCTCGCCATCCTCGTTGCCGCCGCCGGTGTCGCCTTGGCCTGGTTCGGGCTGGCCTGGTTGCAGCAGGGCGCCTGGCTCGCCCTCGCCCTGGCCGGCACCGGTCTGGCTACGCCCTTCGGCCAGCTTGAAGCGCGCATGTTCGAGCATGCGCACCGGTACCTGGACCGTACGTTGCTGCGGACCGGTGATGAGGTCGGGGCCGGCGATGAGCTCCGGTAGATGGTGTTGCACTGCCTCGCGCACCTTATCGTTGTGGCGCAACCAGTCGCGCGCGCCGCGGGAAAACAAGTCGTACCATCCGGTATTGATTATCGCCGTCACGCCTTACCTCCGCGCTGGCTATTCCTGCGCCAGCAAAGTGGTCACGTAGTTGAGCGCCTCGCGCGCGCTGTGGCAGTCGTAACCATACTCGTCGACCAAGCGTTTCTCGACGGCGGAGATCTTGGTGCGGACCTCGTCGTCGGGGCGCTTGGCCGAGCTGACCAGCCGCAATACGTCGCGGCGCTGTTCAAAAAGATATTGCTGAACCGCGTCGTTCAGCTGCAGATGGCTTTCGAGGCCGAACTTGGTGCCGCGCTTGTAGGCACCCATCGCCTTGCGTACCACTTCCTGCCTGAACGATTGCTTGCCCGATTCGGAGATGTGAATTTTTTCCTCGACGGCGCGTAGGAAGCGTTCGTCCGGACGCCTTTCTTCGTTGGTGATGGGGTCCTTGATTTGCCGGTTGTCGAGCATGGCCTCCACCTCGTCCAGATACTTGTTGAGCAGGTCTTGGGCTTCCTGTTCGAAGGAGACGAACAAGGCTTTGTGGACATCTTCCTTGACCCACCGGTTGTAAAAATCTTTGCGGGTGAGCACAAGGTAATCGACCCACTTGCGCTTCTTCTTGGGGTCGATGCGGGCATCGCTCTCGATGCCATCTTTGAGGGCCAACAGTACGTCCATGGTCGACAGGCTCTTGCGGTTCGATTGGATGATCGCGTTCGACAGCGCATTGATGACGAAGCGCGGCGACACGCCGGCCAAGCCTTCGTCAGGTACTCTGTCCTTTTCTTTGACACGGCGCGTGTCGGCGCGGTTCACGCCATCGACTTCTTCATCCGCGTGGATGCGGACTTTTTTGATCAGCTCGACCTCTTTCTCTTCCGCGTCCTGGATGCGCGACAGGATCGCGAACACGGCCGCGGCGTGCAGGACATGCGGATCGAGATGGACGTCACGAAACGCCGGTGCCGCCGAGGAGATCAGCTTCTTGTAGATGCGCGCTTCCTCCTTGTAGTTGAGCGTGTAGGGCACCTGGATGATCACCATGCGGTCGAGCAGGGCCTCGTTCTCGCTCTCTTGAAGGAACTTACGGAATTCGGCGAGATTGGTGTGGGCCAGGATAGTTTCGTCGAGATAGATCAGCGGGAAGCGCGACACCTTGACGTTTTTTTCCTGGGTGAGGGTCAAGAGCAGGTAGAGAAATTCGCGCTTGACCTTGAGGATCTCGATCATCTCGAGCACGCCGCGGCTGGCGGCGTAGACGGCGCCTGACCATGACCACGCGCGCGGGTCCCCTTCGTCGCCGTATTGGGCCACCTTGGAAAGGTCTACCGAGCCGACCAGGTCGGCGAGGTCGGCGGTGGTGGGGTCATGCGGCGCATAGGTGCCGATGGCGCTGCGCCCGGCTTCGGAGACAAAGAAGCGTTCTACCGGCATCTGCATGAAGTCGCCCGCGAATTCGTCTTCGAGCCGGGCCCGGCAGAATGGGCAGATCTCGCCGCTGATGTCGATGCCGTAGGTGTTGCGGCAAGCGGCGCGCATGGTGTGCGGTACCAGGTGCAAGGGTGATTCGTGCACGGGACAGCCGGTGATCGCGTACAGGGTGCCATCGTCGGTATAGCTGTATTCCTCCAGGCCGCGCTTGAGCAGGATGACCAGGGTGCTCTTGCCGCCCGACGGGGGGCCGAGCAGCAACAGCAGGCGCCGTCCGACTTCGGACCCTGCCGCGGCCGCCTTGAAGTAGTCGACGACGCGGTCAATGGCCTCGTCGATGCCAAACAGGTCGTCCTCGAACAGGCGGCAGCGCAAGCCGGCGTCCCCGTCGTCGTCGCAGGTGGCACGGATCATGTCCCAGATATATTGATGGGACGTGCGTGCGATCTGTTGAGGCGCTTTCGGCAGCACCGTCTCCATGAAGTCGGAAAAAGAGCCTGACCAGTGGCCGGCCCGGTGCTGCTTGGTAAACAGGCTCAGGCTGTTGAGGAACTCCTGCTGGTTCGATTGACGGGAATCTTGGTCATCGCCAGGGGTTGCCATGTTTCCTCCGCGGTAAAAGGGGGGCACGGTGGAACGCATCCGCTCGCCGTCCGTTCATTCAGTATCAATGTGCAGTGCGAGCTGCCCGTGAGCCGAATCAAGGTGCACCGCTGAACTTTTTTTCGTCTTTGCAAGCTCATCCGCCCTATGACGCGCGCCCCAAAGGCTCCACGTTCCCGGCAGTACGTTCGCTTACGCACAGAGCCGCAACCTGATTCCAACTAGGATGGTGTTTTGGTCTGCTGGCCTACATCGAAAAGGAAAAATCATGTCGACATCGAACACGTCCGGCCAACTCGCCCAGTTAGCGGCGAAAATCAAGTCGGTCCGCTTTGCCATGTTCACCACCATTGACGATCATGGCCACCTGGTCAGCCGGCCAATGACCAATCGGGACATGGATGCGGACGGCAACTTATGGTTCTACACGTCGAGCAATACCGACCTGTGGGAGAACATTGCCATGCGGCCGCAAGTGAACATCGCGTTTTCGGAGCCGGCCGACCATCTTTATGTATCCGTGAGCGCCAGTGCCGAGCGGGTGGTCGATCGGGACCAGATCAAGGCAATGTGGAACCCCGCGGTCCAGGCCTGGTATCCCAACGGCCCGGATGATCCACATGTGATGCTGATCAAGGTGGTACCGCATGCGGCCGAATACTGGGATTCAAATGGCAACGCGATGGTCCAATTGTTCAAGATGGCCAAGGCGGTGCTGACCGGCACTACGCCCGATGAAGGTGAGCACGGTAAGCTCAGGCTCTGAGCGCGCGCGCATGGCGCCCGATCCGCGCGAGGAACGGCAGCTCGCGCGCCTGACTTTCATGCGCCGCGTCGCCACCGGCCTGCTGCTGGCAATGACGGTCGTGTTTGTGTTTGCGCGCGTCTATCAAGGGCGCTATCCGGCGCTGTCGTACGTGACGGCGTTCGCGGAGGCGGCCATGATCGGCGCGCTGGCGGACTGGTTCGCTGTGACTGCGCTGTTCCGGCATCCGCTGGGCTTGCGGATCCCACATACGGCAATTATTCCGTCGAATAAGGAGCGGATCGGAGAGAATCTCGGCAATTTTCTTGAGCATAATTTTATGAGTTACGAAGTCGTGCACGCCGAGCTGGCGCGCTTCGACTTCGCCGGCGCGGCCGCGCATTGGTTGACCCAGCCCGCCAACACGAGCGCAGTGGGGCGGCAGATGACGGACGCGGTGCCGACGCTGCTTGAGATGGTCAACAACAAGGACGCCGTGCGCTTCTTGCGCGATGCCTTGTCCGGGTCGCTCGAAGGGGTAAAGCTGGCGCCATTGCTGTCGCGCTTGCTTTCGGTGCTGGTCGCTGGCGGGCAGCATACGGTGCTGCTCGAACGTTTTCTGAACATGATCGCCAGCGCGCTCGACGAGCACCGGCCCTATATCCGGCAAAAAGTGCATGAGCACAGCCCGCGCTGGGTGCCAAAGCTGATTGACGAGAAATTTTTTGAGCGCTTAATGGAGGGCGTGCAAGACACACTCGACGATATCCGCAGCGAGGACGGGACTTGGCGCGCCCGTTTTGAGCACGCGACCGATGAGTTGATCGAAAAATTGGCGACTTCGCCGGAATATGAAGAGAAGCTGCATGCCCTACTCAAGCGCAGTCTCGGGCACCCGCTGTTTCGGCGCTACGTCAATCAGGTCTGGCATGGCGCGCGTGGGCGCCTGCTGGCGGACGCGGCGTCGGCCGATTCTCAGCTGGCGAAGCATCTCGAGCGTAGCCTGCAGGCGCTCGGCCGCGCCCTGGCCCGCAATCCGGCGGTACAACAGCGCCTGAACGAGTCGATTTGCAGCTTCGCCGCACACGCCATCGTCGCGCGGCGTGAGGTCCTTGTCGCGCTAGTGCGGCGGGTGATCCGCAGTTGGGACGCCGATACCGTGTCGCGCAAGTTTGAATTGCACGTGGGACGCGATCTGCAATATATCCGCATCAATGGCACGATCGTCGGGGGACTGGTCGGCTTGCTGCTGCATGCCTTGACGATGGTCTTCCTGTAGCGGCTCGTCGTCGGTCCGGTCGATGCCGGTTTGCCGGATCACGCATGTGTTCGCAAGCAGTGTCGGAATCATGTGAGCGCAGCGCGTCGACCACTCCACGTATCACGCAGGTGTTCCACGCAAGCGTGTCGAAATCATGGGAGCGCGGCGCGTGAACCGCTTCATGGATCACGCTGGTGTGTCGGCGTCGACCGCTGCCAGCGGCAGCCGTGGATGACCTCTCGTACAACGGTGGCGCCGCCACCCGGGCACAGCCGGGCGCGTGGCGATGGCGCGCTGGCGTACTCGGCATGGAATCCCTATGAAGGGCTGCTTGGCGCTCCGCGGTAGCGCCCGTCACGTCGCCGGCGCCGCCAGTTTCAGCTGCCAGTAGCCCACATCGATCCAGCGTCCTTGTTTAAAGCCGACTTCGCTGAAGTGGGCGACTTTGCGAAATCCCAGCTTCTCGTGCAATGCCACGCTCGCGTCGTTGGGCAGGGCGACGCCGCCAATCAGGAGATGGTGTCCACTGACGCGCAAGCGTTCGATCAAGCCAGCGTAGAGCGCGCTGCCCAGGCCGCGGCCCTCCATGCCAGGGCGCAAATAGACCGAACTTTCCAGCGAAAAGCGGTAAGCGTGCCGCACCCGCCAATTGCTGGCGTAGGCATAACCGACGACGGCGTCGTCGACGCAGACGACCAGCCATGGCAATTGGCCCGCTTGCAGTTCCGTGATGCGGCGCGCGACATCCGCTGCGGTCACGGCCTGCTCTTCGAAGCTTACGCAGGTGTGGAGAATGAAATGGTTGTAAATGTCGGCGATCGCGTCGGCGTCGCCGATGGCAGCGTTACGAATCTTCAAGGCAGGCTCCGCAGTCGAATAGTGCATCTTAATCGAAAGACGTTCCCCTGCGGGCGTGGCCCGCGGCCAGCTTGTGCGCAAACGACGCCGCCTGGCGCCATGTTTGTAGGAGGCAACAAGAATGCTAGAATCGAGTCCATCGACTAGCGGGCTTCCCCTGAACACCTCATCTCATTCCGAACAAATCGCGTTGCTGCCCTACATGGGCAAGTGGCTGCTGCTCGCGACCCTGGTGGCCTTGCTGGCCGGGACCGCGTCCGCGCTGTTCCTATTCTCGCTCGACTGGGCGACTGCGACCCGGCTGGCCAATCCGTGGCTGATCGGCTTGCTGCCGGTGGCCGGTTTCGCCGTCGGCTGGGTGTACCTCAAGCTGGGCAGCAAGGTCGAAGCCGGCAACAATCTGCTAATCGACGAAATTCACGATCCGAAGAACATCATTCCCGCGCGCATGGCCCCCTTGGTTCTGGGGGGAACCATCGTGTCGCATTTGTTCGGCGCCTCTGTGGGCCGGGAGGGCACGGCCGTGCAAATGGGCGGCGCGCTGGCCGACCAGTTGACCAAGGTGTTCAGGCTCGACCACCAGCAGCGTCGCCTGCTGATCATGGCCGGCATCAGCGCGGGTTTCGCATCGGTGTTCGGCACGCCGCTGGCGGGCGCGATCTTCGGGCTCGAAGTGCTGGCGATCGGGCGCATGCGCTACGACGCCATCCTGCCGTGCTTCATCGCCGCCGTGATCGCCGACCAGGTCGGCATGGCCTGGGGCATCCACCACACTCATTACGCGGTGGCATCGGTGCCTGCGCTGGGCATCTGGACCTTGACGGCGACCCTGGCGGCAGGAGTCCTGTTCGGCCTGACCGGGATGCTGTTTGCCAATGCCACGCATGCGCTCTCAGCCGTGGTCAAGGCCAAGCTGCGCTATGCCCCGATGCGGCCGGCGCTCGGCGGCGTGGTCGTGGCAGTGGCCGTGTGGGCCCTGGGAACCCAGCGCTACATCGGGCTTGGCATTCCAACGATCCTCGAGGCTTTCCACCAGCCGCTGCCGGCCTGGGACTTCGCTGGCAAGATGGCATTCACCATCGCCTCGCTCGGTTCAGGTTTCAAAGGCGGCGAGGTGACGCCCTTGTTTTATATAGGCGCCACCTTGGGCAACGCCTTGGGGCCGCTGCTGCACATGCCCTTCAGCATGATGGCTGGACTGGGCTTTGTCGCCGTGTTCGCCGGCGCCGCCAATACGCCGCTCGCATCGACCGTCATGGCGATCGAGCTGTTCGGACCGGAGATTGGACCTTACGCGGGTATTGCCTGCGTCATCAGCTACCTGTTTTCCGGCCACACCGGCATTTATCGCGCACAACGGCTGGGCCAGGCCAAGCACCAGCGCCACCTGCCCGAGGGGCTGCGCCTGGGTGAATTGCAGGCCTACCGCAAGAAAAACGGCACGCCGCCGGACAGCGGCGCGCCGCAGCCGTGATTACAGACCCTGCAGGCCCAGTTCGGCGGCGTGGCGGCGCAGGAAGGCGAGGTGGGCGGCGCGACTGAGCGCTCCGCTATACGGCAGGATGGTCCAGTGTTCGCTGGCCTGCATGCGCTGGCCGGGGGCAAGGTTGACGTAGGGGGCATGCAATTCCATTTCCAGCAAGCCCTTGGAAGGCGCGTCGGGCCGGTAGTCGTTGAAAAATTCCACTTGCCCTTGTTCCGGATGAATTGCTGAGCGCGGCTGATGCTCGAACTGAATGATCAAGGCCTGTTCGCCATAAAAGCCGGCCATCCATCCGTGCGAGGGTTGCAGCAGTACCTTGCCCTGGCGCGCGAGCTTCCCGGCAGGCGGCGCCACCATGTCGAGCGAAAAGATACCTTCCGCCAGGGTGTAGACCAGTGGTGCGCCCCTCATGCCATCGACGTTCTTGGTCCGGATGTCGGCCGCCGCGGCGACCGGCACGTACACCCGGGTATCGCCACGGGTACGCGTATTGAACCAGATGTCCCAGGCGACCGCCTGGTCGCGCCGGTTGGTTGCGCTGACGTCGAGTTTCAAGCTGTTCGGCTTGCCGGCGACGAGGGAATAGCGCTTGCTCAATTGCAGGCCGGACACCGGGCTGGCCGGGCTGTCGAGCGCCACCGCGCTGGGGCCTTGTTCCGTCAGCGTGTACTTCGACAGGCTCAGGTAAGGATCAGGCGGCCAGTCGGCCTTGGCCGCGGCGCGCTCGGGATTGACACGCTGATGGATCCACCACTGGCTCTGCGGGCCAGCCCAGACCTCGTGGCCGAGATAGCCGACGTTGGTGGACTGGGCAGTCACGACCGCGCCCGGATCGCCGGCCGACACCTCCAAATTCAGGAAGTTCGGCTTTCCGGCGAGCGAAAACGACAGCAAGCGGCCGCCGATCGCCTCGGTGACGTCAGCTTCGACGACGCCATTGCTAAGCGCATGCTGTGGAACCTGGGCGTGGGCGCCGCAGGCCAGCAATGTGAGGGGCAGGGTGAGCGCCAGGGAGGCGGCACGGGGTTTGAACATGGGCTTCTCGCTGTCGTTTCAGGTGAACAAATCTTGTATCACAACTAAAAGCTGGCATGCAAGCGCAATTGGAACGCTTCCCATGCCCGCCACCGGCCCCTGGCGGTGTGCGCGCCCGCGGAAGCCCTAAAAATGCACGCAATGTAACAAAAATGCGCTTCGATGCCTATTTTTCATCAAAGCGTCATATTTGATATTTATGATGAGAAACTATTCTTATGTCCGGACGTATAAAATGTCAAACAGGCAACAAACTTTGCGTCTTGAACTTGCGGGCGGTCGCGACCCAGCGAGAAACGTCGCCTATCCACGCCTGGTCGTGCCAGAGGAGGCGGATGGCTCGATGCGCGAGCATCTGCTCGACATTATCGGTGCGGCCAGGCTCACCGCCTTGCTCCAGCCGATCGTATACATGAGCGATGGAACCATACTCGGCTATGAAGGCTTGATTCGCGGCCCGTCCGACAGTGTGCTGCATTCGCCGCTGAGCCTGTTCAAGGCGGCCCGCGCCGAAGGCATGGAAGTGCAGATCGAGCATTTGTGCCGGCGCGTGGTCATCCAGCGCTTCGCCGAACTGAATCTACCCGGCAAGCTGTTCCTGAATGTCAGTCCCGAATGTCTGTTGCTGCACAACGCACGCCATGGCGAGACCATGCAGATGATCCTGGAGCTCGGCATCGATCCGGGCCGCGTCATCATCGAACTGACCGAAAACCAGCCCACCTACGACTATCACGCGATGCGCGAAGCCGTGCTGCACTATCGCAAAATGGGCTTTGAGATCGCCATCGACGACCTCGGGGAGGGGTTCTCGAGCCTGCGCTTGTGGTCGGAGTTGCGGCCGGAATACGTCAAGATCGACATGCATTTCATCCAGGGAATCAACCACGATCCGGTCAAGCTGCAGTTCGTGCGCTCGATCCAGGAAATCGCGGAGCGCTCGGGCACCAAGGTCATCGCGGAAGGCATCGAGACCCAGGCCGAGCTGCTGGTCTTGCGCGATCTTGGCGTCAACTTCGGCCAGGGCTACCATTTGGGGCGGCCAAACGCCAAGCCGGCCCACGCCGTGAGCGCGGAGATCGCGGCTGCGCTGCGTGGCAATACCATTTCCATCTATCCGCAGGACAGGCAACCGGAAAAGACCATGAGCATCATCAAGCTGCTGCGCCGGGTCCGCGCGTACGCGCCGGCCTTGACGAACAATGAACTGTACGACATCTTCATGGCCGACAGCAGCTTGCAGGTGGTGCCGATCGTCGACGACGGCAAGCCGCTCGGGCTGCTCAGCCGCTACGTGATGATCGACCATTTCGCGCGTCCCTACCAGCGCGAACTGTACGGCAAACGTCCGTGCACCGCCTTCATGGATGCCAGCCCGATCATCGCCGACAAGGACGCGTCCCTGCAGGAACTCGGCTACAGCATGGCCAACGGCGACGCCCATCACCTGGCCAACGGCTTCATCGTCACCGACGAGGGACGCTACCTCGGCATGGGAACGGGGCACGACTTGATGCGCGAGATTACCCAGATGCAGATCAACGCAGCGCGCTATGCCAACCCGCTTACCCAACTGCCCGGCAACGTGCCGATCAACGAGCACATCGAGCGCCTGGTGCAAAGCGAGGTCGTATTCTGGGCCTGCTACTGCGATCTCGACCATTTCAAGCCGTATAACGATGTGTACGGCTACCGCAAGGGGGACGATGTGATTCAGTTGGTGGGGAACCTGCTCTCCAACAATACCGACCCGGACCGCGATTTTGTCGGGCACATCGGCGGCGACGATTTCATGATCCTGTTCCAGAGCGTTGACTGGGAAGCGCGCTGCCAGCGCGTCCTGGCCCAGTTCGAGGGCGCCATTGCCGCCTCGTATGTGGCCGAGGACCGCGAGCGCGGCGGCTTCCTAAGCGAAGACCGGCAGGGCAATGCCATGTTCTTTCCCTTGATGACATTGTCGCTAGGCGTCATCCGGGTCGCGGCGGGCCGCTACGGCTCGCACCACGAGATTGCCACCGCTGCCACCGCCGCCAAGGCCCAGGCCAAGAAAACCCCCGGCAATACCTTGTTTCTGGACCGACGCGTCAGCTAGCGGCCCTGCCTGGTCGGCGCCGCTGTCTGGCGCCGGCGCGCGATTGATCGATCTCAAACCCGGCGTCGTGCGCGCGCCTACGCTGGCTTTTTCGGTACCAGACGCGCAGGCCACCCAGTGCGACAATCCAGCGACAGCGTTTTGCTGACCGACCTCTACGAGTTGGCCATGCTACAGGCCTACTTTGCCGAGGGCATGAACCAGACCGCGGTGTTTGAATTCTTCGTCCGCGACCTGCCCGAGCAGCGTAATTTCCTCGTCGCCGCCGGTTTGGCTCAGGCGCTTGCCTACCTGGCCGGCCTGCGTTTCGACGACGCCGAGCTGGCCTGGATCGGGACCCAGGCCCAGTTCAGCCCCGCCTTCATCGACTCGCTGCGGGGCTTGCGCTTCACCGGCGACGTTGATGCCGTCGCCGAAGGGACGATCTGCTTTGCCAACGAACCGCTCTTGCGGGTCACCGCCCCCCTGCGCGAGGCCCAATTGGTCGAGAGCCGCCTGATCAATCTGTTACATTTCCAGACCATGGTGGCATCCAAGGCGGCCAGGTCGGTGCTCGCCGCGCGGGGCCGGCGCCTCATCGATTTCGGATTGCGCCGCGCCCATGGCGCCGAGGCGGCCCTGCTGTCGGCGCGTGCCAGCTACATCGCCGGCTTCGACGGCAGCGCCACCTGCGCCGCCGGCGCGGCGTTCGGGATTCCGGTGTTCGGCACCATGGCCCATTCCTTCATCCAGGCGCACGAGGTCGAGAGCGCGGCATTTGCCGCCTTCGCGCGTTGCTTCCCCGGTGGCACCACCTTGCTGATCGATACCTACGACACGCTGGCGGCGGCGCGCGAGGTCGTCGCGCTCGCGCAGCAAGTACGCGCACAGGGTGGGCGCATTAACGCCGTACGGATCGACAGCGGCGACCTGGCCGCGCAGGCGGAGGCGGTGCGTGCCATTCTCGACGTCGGCGGGTGCCATGACGTCACGATCTTCGCCAGCGGCAACCTGGACGAGTACGCGTTGCAGGCGCTGCTGGCTGCCGACGCACCAATCGACGGCTTCGGCGTGGGCACGCGCATGAACGTGTCGAGCGACGCGCCCTACCTTGACTGCGCCTACAAGCTGGTCGCCTACGCGGGCCGGCCATGCCGCAAGCGCTCGGTGGGCAAGATTCACTGGCCCGGCCGCAAGCAGACATTCCGACGCCATGACGGCGCCGGCATCATGGTTGGCGATACCCTGGCGCTCGACGACGAGGCTGGCGACGGCGAGCCCTTGCTGCTCCCGGCCATGCGTGGCGGTGCCACGTTGGCGCCGCCGCCGCCGCTTGCCGACCTGCGCGCCCGCGCACAGACGCAGATCGCCGCCTTGCCGGCCTCCTTGCGCAGCTTGGCGCGGGCGCCGCCCTATCCAGTGACGGTTTCGGACCGGCTGCGCGAGTTGGCGTTGCGAACCGATCAACGTCAGGAGGGATTGGCGCTAGAGAACCATCGCAGGCTGACGAGGGATATGGGGGCTTGGTAGTGCTCCGGGTCCCGCAGGCTGATGTGGGCCTTGGCCGAGGTGGCGGGCAATTGAAGGTGTAGCGGTGGTGAAAGCGCGGGACGGATAGCGGCTTGCCGGCGGCGCCAGCTACGCATCATCAACGGGAGAATGAGTATGCCTATTAAAGAATGCAGCAATCCCAATGTGGTGTTCTGCGATGCCGACAGCGCGATTGTCGAAGTCGCCGCGCTGATGCGCAGGCACCATGTCGGCGACGTGGTCGTGACCGAGATCGCCGATGGCAGGCGGGTGCCGGTTGGCATCGTGACCGACCGCGACATCGTCGTCGAAACCATTGCCGAGCAGGTCGATGTCAGCGCGTTCACCGCGGGCGACTTGATGAGCACGCCCGTGGCAACCGTCAAGGAAAGCGACGGCGTGCTGGAAACCCTGCGCGTAATGCGCGAACACAAGGTGCGCAGGCTGCCGGTGGTGACCGAGAATGGCGCGCTGGCGGCGATCGTGTCGGCCGACGATCTGCTCAATCTGCTTGCCGGCGAGCTGTCGATGATGACCGAGGCCATTGTCGGACAGCCGGTGCGCGAGGCGGGCCGGCGCCGCTAGCGGACGCCACCGCATTGGCTGGCGACAGGGGCGGGGAGGGCGCTGGCAAGGGCCCGGGGCGGATACGCTTGTGCGCTCGGCGTACGGTAGGGACACGTTTCATCTGCGGCCGCGTTTCGAATGGGCGTGGGCAGGCAAGACCGCGCCGAATGCGAAGCGATACGGGGCACCGGCGATTATTTCTATCAGAATGGCATTCGATGAGGTCCAACATCGACTGGGAGGCAGCCTTGTGGAGCGTGTGACTGGACCGGCGGTGCCCGGTGCTGGCGCTGGTGATCCATGCAATGCTGGTGATGCTAGTGATGCGGGTGATGCTGGTCTTGCTGGGCTTGCTGACGCTGCCGGTGCTCGTACTGCAGAGCATACTGCTGCTGGTGGTGATACTGGTGCTGCGTCCGATACTGGTGGTACTGGTGGTACTGGCGATAGTGCTGACACTGGCGATACTGCTGCTGCTGCTGCTGGCGATGCCCGTGCTGCTGGCGATACGGGTAGGGCTGGCGCTGAAGGGCCGCCGCCGACCGCGTTACGCCTCATGTTCGGTGGCGACGTCATGCTCGGGCGAATGGTTGGTAAGGCAATCGCGCGCGCCGGCGCAGACTATCCGCTGTCGCGCTTGGCGCCGCTGATGGCTGGGGCGGACCTGTGTGTCGTTAATCTCGAGTGCGCGCTCACGGCCGCGAAGCGTCCCTGGCGTGGCGCGCCGAAAGCGTTCTACTTTGGCGCGCCGCCCGAGGCCATCGCGTCCTTGACCGGTGCCGGCATCGACATGGTCAGCCTGGCGAATAATCACGTACTCGATTTCGACGTCGCCGGGCTGCGCGACACAGTCCGCCTGCTGCACGAGAATGGCATTGCCAGCGCAGGCGCAGGCGCGACGCTGGAGTTGGCCCTGGCGCCGGCTGTGGCGCGCCGCGGCGGCGTGACGGTGGCCATGGCGGCGTTTTGCGACCACCAGGCCGATTTCGCGGCGCGCGCCAAGCATCCCGGCATCGCCTACCTGGACCTGCACGACGAGGCCGCCGCGCTGGCGGCCATGCGTCGCGCGCTCGCGCCCCTGCGCGGTGCCGCGGTGAATTGGCCGATCCTGTCGCTGCACTGGGGCCCCAACATGGTATGGCGCCCGGCCGAGCGCTTTCGGCGCCTGGCGCGCGGCGCCATTGAGATGGGCTGGAAAATCGTCTACGGACACAGTGCCCACGTGTTCCAGGCGATCGAGTTGCATCACGGCCGCCCCATCCTCTACGCCGCCGGCGACTTAGTCGACGACTACATGGTCGATTCCACATTCGGCAACGACCACCAGCTCCTGTTCGAGCTCGAACTGGGTCCGGACGTGCTGCACCGGATCGTGCTGCATCCCGTGTTCATTGCCGATTGCCAGGCGCGGCCGGCGAACCGGGCGCAGGCGGGCCTGATTCTTGAACGAATGCGGGTTTTGTGCGCCGAGATGGGAACTCCCGTGCGCCGTGGTCCAGGCGTGGGCTATATCGACGGGCCGGGCTGCTGACAGCGCAAGGCACGCGCGTTTGCGCCAGATCAGTCTTTCGCATGCGCTGGCTCGTAAGCTGGACCCATCACCTGCCATCGGAGGATCCCATGCCGGACTCTACGTATGTGGAACCCATCGCGGAGCATATCTGGAACGCGCGTTACCGCCTGCAAGGCAAAGGCGCGCCCACCGAGCCCGACATCCATGCCAGCTGGGCGCGCGTGGCGCTGGCCCTGGCCGCACCCGAACAGCACGGCCGTGACGAGTGGCGCGTGCGCTTTCAGGACGCGCTGGCCGGGTTTCGCTTTTTGCCTGGCGGGCGCATCCTGGCCGGCGCCGGCAGCGGGCGGCAGGTGACCCTGTTCAATTGCTTCGTCATGGGGCCGCTGCACGATTCCATCGACGGCATCTTTTCCACCCTCACCGAAGCCATGCTCACCCTGCAAGCCGGCGGCGGCGTTGGCTGCGACTTTTCAACCTTGCGTCCGGCCGGGATGCCGGCGGCGGCAAGCGGCAACCTCGCCACCGGCCCCATATCGTTCATGCACGTGTGGGACAAGGCGTGCGAAACGCTGTTGTCCGGCGGCGCGCGCAAAGGGGCGATGATGGCAAATTTGCGTTGCGACCACCCCGACATCGAACATTTCATCAACGCCAAGCGGCGCCCGGGCGCGCTTCGCCACTTCAATTTGTCCGTGCTCGTTACCGACGCGTTCATGCGCGCGGTCGAAGAGAACGCGCCTTGGCCGCTCATGTTCCCGCTGGGCGCACAAGCTGTGCCGGAGGGCGCGCGCGTCTATGAACGCGTCTGGTCGGGCTCCGACGCGCCGCAAACCTGCCTGGTCACGCGCACCGTCGGGGCGCGCGCGCTGTGGGACGAGCTGCACCGGGCCGCCTTCGACATGGGCGACCCCGGCGTGCTGTTCATCGACCGGGTCCAGCGCGAGAATAACCTCTACTACGCGGAGAGCATCAGCGCGACCAATCCCTGCGGCGAGGTTCCGCTGCCGCCTCACGGCGCGTGCAACCTCGGCTCCATCAACCTGACGCGCTTCATCGACGCGCCGTTCAGCGCGCACCCGAGGCTCGATCTGCAGGCCATCGCCGGCACGGTCGCCGTCGCGACCAGGATGCTCGACAACGTCTACGATGTGTCGTACTTCCCGCTCAAAGCACAACAGCGCGTCGCGCTGGCCTCGCGTCGTATCGGCCTGGGCATCACCGGCCTGGCCGACGCCTTCGCCATGCTCGGTGTGCGCTATGGCTCGCAAGCGTCGATGGAGATCGCCGACCAAGTCATGACCACCATCTGCCACGCGGCCTATCGCAGCGCCACGGACCTGGCCCACGAACGCGGCGCCTTCCCCGAATACCGGCCCGAGCCCTATCTGAAGGGCAGCTTCATCCGCTCGCTGCCGCCCGATATCGTCGATGCGATTGCGCATAAAGGCATTCGCAACAGCCACGTGACGGCAATCGCGCCTGCGGGTTCGATCAGTCTGCTCGCCGACAACGTATCGAGTGGAATCGAACCGATCTACGCGATGCACACGCACCGCAAACTGACCTTCGCCGACGGAACGAGCAAGCGCATACCCGTGCGCGACTACGCCTGGGCCTTGTACCACAAGCTGCAAGGGAAAGACGCTCCCTTGCCGGCGTACTTCGTGGAAGCCTGCGATATCGATCCGGCCGAGCAGCTCAAGTTGCAGGCAGTCTTGCAGACCCACGTCGACCAGTCGATCTCCAAAACCGTCAACCTGGCCGTGGACGCCGATCCGGCACACTATCGCGATCTCTTCACCCAGGCCTTTGAGGCTGGCGTCAAGGGGTGCACCATGTTCCGGTCCGGGATTGGCAGCGAGGCGCCGCTGCGCCGGACACTGCATCAGGAGCCTGGCGGAGGCTGAATGTCCCTACCGGAGCTGTCTACCCTGCTTGAGCTGCCGCCTCCGCCTGGGAGCACAGCGTCGGGCGCGGGCGACGTGTTCGTGCATAACGCCGATGTTGCCAAGACCTTCCAGGAGATTGCCGACCTGCTCGAAATCAAGGGCGAAAATACCTTTCGCGTGCGTGCCTACCGGAACGCCGCCAGAACCATCGAAGGCTTGGCGTCCAGCGTGCAAACCATGATCGCCGAGCACCAGGACTTGACTGAGCTGCCCTGCATCGGTGCCGACTTGGCCGGCAAGATCGGCGAGATCGTCGCCACCGGCACCTGTGCGACCCGGGAGCAATTACGGCACGAACTGCCGCCGGCGCTCGCGACCTTGTTGTCGATTCCGGGTCTGGGGCCCAAGCGGGTCAAGCTCCTGTATCAGCAGCGCAATATCGGCTCGCTGGAGCAGCTCGCCGTGGCGGCCCGCGCCGGCGAAATCAGGACGATCCGCGGCTTCGGCCCCCGCGCTGAACAGCGTATTCTCGATGCCGTGGAGGCGCAGCTGTCCAAGAGCGCGCGCTTTCGGATCGGTACCGCCAGCGAGCTGGCCCAGTCTTTCACTCGTTATCTCAAGGCCGGTGATGCGCACGCCGAGGTCGAGCCGGCCGGTAGCCTGCGGCGTATGCAGGACACCATTGGCGACCTCGACATCGTGGCCAGCTCGCCGCGTCCGGCCGCGCTGCTGCAGCGTTTCGTCGATTTCGACGGCGTGGCGGAGGTCTTGTCGCACGGCCCAACCCGTGCGAGCGTGTTGTTGCGCCAAGGGATACAAGTCGATCTGCGCGTGGTGCCAGCGTCGAGCTTTGGATCTGCCCTGCAGTATTTCACCGGCTCGAAAGCGCACAATATCGCCATGCGCCGCCTGGCGCAGGAACGCGATCTCAAGCTCAACGAGTATGGCTTGTTTTCAGCCGCGCGCCGGGTCGCCGGCGAGACCGAAGCCGACGTCTTCGCGGCGCTTGGCATGCCCTATATCGCGCCGGAATTGCGCGAGAACCGCGGAGAGATCGAAGCCGCGCTTGCCGGACAACTACCGCAACTGGTGACGCTGGCCGATTTGCGGGGCGATCTGCATGCGCACACCAAGGCCAGCGACGGCAAGAGCAGCCTGCGCGAGATGGCGCTGGCGGCACAACGGCGCGGCTGGTCGTATCTGGCGATCACGGATCATTCGCGTCAACTGAGCATCGCACACGGCCTCGACAGCGAGGCGGTGGACCGGCAGGTCGCGCAGATCGAGCGCATCAACCAGGAACTGCACGGCTTGACCGTACTAAAAGGCATCGAAGTCGACATCAACGAGGATGGCAGCCTCGATCTTCCCGACGCTTGCCTGCGCCAGCTTGACCTCGTCGTCGGCGCCGTCCACAGCGGCTTTAACCTCTCGCGCGACCGCCAGACCACGCGCATCCTGCGCGCGATGGACCACCCATGCTTCACGCTCCTGGCGCATCCCAGCGGGCGCCTGTTGCTTGAGCGAGAACCGTTCGACATCGACATGCCGCGCGTGATTGCCCACGCACGGCAACGCGGCTGCTTCCTGGAATTGAATGCGCAGCCGCACCGGCTCGATTTAAGCGACAGCTATTGCCTTGCAGCGAAAAAAGGGGGCGTGCTCGTGAGCGTCAATTCCGATGCGCACAGCCGGGTTGACTTCGACGATCTGCGATTCGGCATCGGTCAGGCTCGTCGCGGCTGGCTGGAAAAAAGTGACGTGCTCAACACGCGGGGGCTCGATGAGCTGCGCACCTTGCTGGCTGCGACCCGGCTCTAACAATGGAACGCGCAGTCGAATCGCGCCGCGACCCGCTAGTGCGCCGGCACTACGGCGATTGGGGACGAGCCGCCTATCCACTGGCCGGGAACGCCAGTTCGGCGGCTGACCCGGGCTGGGCGCCATGGGCCACCATGGCGTCGATTGCGGCCCTCTCATCACCGGCACGTTGCGCGACCGCGCGTATGGCGTCGAGCAAGACGACAACCTCGAAGCCGTGGGCCAGGCCGTCCAGCACTGTCTGCAGCACACAGTAATCGCTTGCCAGTCCGCCCACGAAGAGGCGCCGCACACCAAGCGCGCGCAGCGTATCGGCCAGCATCGTGCCTTCAAAGCCGGAGTACGCATCGGCGCCTGCCGTGGCAGCCTTGGAGATGATGGTGGCCTCGGCCGGCAATCGCAACCGTGTGGGAAATGCCGCCCCCGCGCTGCCGGCTATGCAGTGGGGTGGCCACGGACCGCCCCGCGCCTTGAATGAACAATGATCCGGCGGATGCCAGTCCCGGGTTGCAACGATCGGCAAACCTTTGTTTCGGAACACGGCAATGACGGCGTTGAGCGGAGCGATGACAGCATCGCCTCCGACGACCGCGAGAGCGCCACCGGGGAGAAAATCGTTCTGAACGTCGACAACGATGAGCGCGTCACCGATGCCAGGGGCGATGCCCATGAGTGACCCCAAGTATGTGTGAACGTGGAGTATTTGACACCGGAGCCCGTCCTTTGGTTTCATCAGTCACAGGATATTTTGGCTGTGTTTCGCTATCGATTGTCTCACCTCAAATCTATCGTATTCCTTTCGGCTGCGGCGGTGTCATTCGCCAAAAGATGCGGTCCAATAACTGTAGCGGCAGTCTTCGCCGTCCGCGCTTCCCATTGAACCGGCCATGATTGACCACGATACCGTGCACGAACAACAGCTGCTCATAGCCGCGCTTGCGGCCCAGTTGCGGCAGTTGGGCGAACAGGTGTCCACTTTCGAAACCCACATTTCCTGGGTATTAGTCGCAGGGAGGTATGCCTATAAATTCAAGAAACCCGTTTGTTTCGACTTCGTGGATTTTTCAACCCTGGCATCACGTCATCACTATTGTCTCGAAGAATTACGGCTGAACCGTAGGCTGGCGCCCGAGTTGTACCTCGCCGTGGTAGCGGTGGGCGGCACTGTGGACCATCCGGTCCTTGACAGCGACGGTGAAGCGATCGATTACGCTGTCAAAATGCGCGCCTTCCCGCAAGAGGCGATCTGGACCGAGCGTATCCGGGCTGGCACGATCGTCGCCGCCGAAGCGGATCTGCTGGCGCGCAAGCTGGCGCGTTTCCACGCCACCGCCGCGGTTGCGCCAGCGGCGAGCGACTGGGGCAGTAGCGCCGCTGTCGGGCGGCTTGGCGAGGATGATCTGCGCGTCATCGGTTCGCTTCTGCCGTCGGCCCAGGCGGGGGCGCAGTGGCGCCGTATCTCGGCCCTGCTGGCGCGGCGCTTCAAGGAGGTGCTGCACCTGCTTGACGCGCGCAAGGCTCTCGGCAGTATCCGCGAGTGCCATGGTGATCTGCATAGTGCCAACATCGTGACCATCGGGGGCGACGTGACAGCCTTCGACTGTATTGAATTCAACGACCGGCTGCGCTGGATTGACGTGCTCGACGATATCGCCTTCCTTTGTATGGACCTGCGCTATCGGGAACGTCCCGACCTGGCCGCCCGCTGCCTCAACGCCTACCTCGAGGAGACCGGTGACTACCCTGGCCTGCCTGCGCTGCGCTACTACGAAACGGCTCGCGCGCTGGTCCGCTGCAAGGTGGCGTTGCTGCGTGCGGCGCAAATGCCCGGGATGCGCGATGCCGAGCAATGGCAGGCCCAGGCCGCAAGCTACCTGCGATTTGCGCTCGCGATGGAGCAGCCGGCGTCACCATCGGTCCTGATGATCACCCATGGCTTTTCCGGCAGTGGCAAGTCGACCTTCGCGCAAAGCCTCGTGGACGAGTTCGGCGCGATCCGCCTGCGCTCCGACGTGGAGCGCAAACGCCTGCACGGGCTCGACCCCCACGCCGGTGCGGCGGCGGCGCTCCAGGCTGGTGTCTATGCGCCTGATGCCAGTGCCAGCGTCTATGCGCGCCTGTGGACCTTGGCCGCGTCCGTGATCGCCGCCGGCCGGCCTGTCGTGGTCGATGCCGCCTTCCTCAAGCGGGCGCAGCGCGACCAGTTCTTGCAGTTGGCCAAGCAGGCCGGCGTGCCGTTTCTGATTCTTGATGTGTATGCCTCGCCAGCCACCTTGCGCGACCGTGTGGTCGCACGCGCATGCCGCCACCAGGACCCGTCGGACGCCGGCTTGGCGGTACTGGATTATCAATTGGCCACGCATGAGGCACTCGGCGCCGATGAGCGGGGCTATGCAATGGCGCTGGACGGCGCCTGCCTTCCTCGCCTGGACAAACTACGTCAATGGTTAAACGGCGCGTGCGTGGAAGGGGCGATTTGGCCGCCGCCTGATATTTCCGCAATTGCATCCGCGCGCACCGCCACCGATTCCCATGACACCAGCGGTGGAATGTTGGACGATACTGTTGCCAGCGCCAGCGCCAGCGCCAACGCCAACGCCAACGCCAATGCCAATATCGGCTCAGTCGAGCTCGCACATGCGATCAGGGCCGCCAGCGGCGTCCACTGTGCCAACGCAGCCGAGGCCGTATCTACCGCGAGCGTCGCCCAGCTCGCCAACGTGACCGGCGCCATCGACCGCGCACGCATTACGGACGCGGTCGATAGCGATGGCGCCAACGCCGCCGACACCGACAATAACAACGTCGCGCGCAGCGACCCCGACGTAATCGGCATCGCTACGATACCGGTGTGCTGAGCTGAACATTCGTTGACTTGGCTACACTAACGGCTCCGGTCACACTTCGCGCAAGCCCACGACGGTCCGGCAAGCTCGCGATGGCCGCTCTTACTGGGGGCGCGATACGGTATTCAGTTTGACTGGTTGAACACGCAATTCAAGCCGTGCCATCCTGGAACAGTTCGCTGGCCACCCTGGCCAGGTCATGCATGCCCGCGCTGGCGTCAAGATGCCCGGTGACCCCGCGCGCCTGGCCACCCTCCCGTTCGATTTCCTCGATGACCTCGTGTCGAACACGCAATTCAAGCCGTGCCATTCTCGAACAGTTCGCTGGCCACCCTGGCCAGGTCATTCATGCCCGAGCCAGCGTCCAAATGCGCCGTGATCCAGCGCGCCTGGCCACCATCGCGCATGAGTTCCTCGATGACCTCGCATGCCGTGCCAAAGTCCGGATCGCGCGTGCGTGCCGACAGCCGCGCCAGGTCCTGCCGCACGACCTCGACGAGCGGCATCGCGGCGCCCGTTTCCGGATCGATCCAGCTGGCGAGCACGCCATCGCGTGCCGCGTTGAAGCGATTCCAGTCGTACAGGTCGGCGCTCGCCGGCGCGGGCCATACCCCCGGCGTGGCATGCACCTCGATGCACAACTCGCGCGCGTAGCTCGCCAGCGCGGCCGCGTAGGCCGGGCGCAGCGGCGTGTCGAGCACGCGCAGTTCGACCGTGCCGTATTCGGGCTTGGGCCGCACGTCCCAGTAGAAATCCTTGAT
>DIZW01000003.1:41986-76930 GCA_002428015.1 Oxalobacteraceae bacterium UBA6018
CTTGATGCTGTTGACGATGCCGTAACTGGCCAGGCGTGCAAAATGCGCCTCGAACTGTGCCCAGGTGCGGATGTGGGCGGGCAGGGTGCCGCTCATCGGGAATGCCCCGACAACATTGCTGCGCGAGCTGCAAAACCCGGAATTCTCACCCTGCCAGCACGGCGAGTTGGCCGACAGCGCGATGAACAAAGGCGCGCGCTGGGTCAGCCAGGCGCATACCCTGATCGCTTCGTCGGCGCTGGGCACGCCGATGTGCACGTGCATGCCGAACACCGTGAACAGCTTGGCCAGGTAGCCGAACTTCTTGGCCGAGGCACGATAGCGGTCCTTCGGATAGATACGTTGTTCGTGCCACTTCTGGAACGGATGGGCGCCGCCGCCCGAGATGGCCGCGCCCACCTGGAAGGCCGCCTGCTGCACCGAACTGCGGATTTCTTCGATTTGTTCGGCCGCCTCGGCGTAGCCGCCCAGCACCGAAGTAGCCACCTCCAGCATCGAGGTGGTCAACTCCGGCGTGGCGACCCAGCGCTTGTCGCGCATGTCGAGCAGGCGCAGGATGTCCGGCGCGGCCGGGAGCAAATCGTAGGTGAGCCGGTCCAGCACCATCAGTTCGAGCTCGATCCCCATCGAACCCATGCGCGACTCGGCAAACGGCGGCAGGAACGCGGGTCCGGTACCGGCTGTCGCCTGGGCCTGCGCCAGTTGCATATCCGCGCTCAATAGATCACTCATCGCTATCGTCCTCGTGGGTTTCGCCGGCGGTCTTCAAGCCCCACCAGGTGACGGCCGGCGCGATCAAGGCATTTAGTCCCAGCAAGGCCGCCATGACCTGCGCCGCCGCGCCGCCCATATTGGGATACATACCCAGTGAATTGTCGACCATCAAAGTCCCGAAGCTGACCACCGAGCACAACGACATGGCCATGCCGTTTTTCTTTTGCGCGCTCCAGGCGCCACTAGGCGCCAGCGCCAGCCGCGTGCCACCCACACGGACCACCAGCACCAGCAGCGCCAGGGCCAGTGTTTGCGGGTGCATGAGCTGCTGGATCGGCACCAGCGAGGCCGACATCATGAACAGCAACGCGTAGCCGATGTCCTGGCCGGTCTTGATCTGCGCCTGGAACACGTTGTCGCGCTTTTCCGCATTCCGTAGCAGCAGGCCCATCAGCAACAACGACAGCAGGGCGCTCGACGCGCTGATCGAGCATAGGCCCAGATCCATCAGCAGCGCAGCGAGCAGCATCGGTGGACGCTGGCGCGCCGGGGCCTTGCTCAGCCGGGTCGCCGCCGCGTACAAGGCGTAGCAGAGCAGGGCGATCAAGGCGCCCAGGGCCAGCTTGAGCGCTTGCGCCTGGAGCTCGGCGCCCACGCCCGCGGTGCCGGCCGCGCCGGACTTCAGCCACGCCAGTGTCGGTCCCAGCGCGAGCAGCGCCAGCACGTTACCCAGGCCAACCATGTTCGCGCTGGCGAAACTGGCCACCCCGCTGGCATTGGCGTCGGCCGCCATCGAGCCGAAAATCACCGGGCTGGCCGCCACCAGGATGACGGCGATCACAGCGGCGTCGCGCGCGGCGATGCCGAACGCGGCCAGGCAGGCGAAACTGAGCGTGCCGCGCAGCAGGCAGGCAAGCACCAGGCACACGCCCTCGCGCCGGCTGCGCCACAACCATTGCAGGTCCATCTTGCGCCCGACTTCGAACAGCACGAGGGCGGTGGCAGCATTGAACAGTTCCTGGAATTGCCCCAGCAGGGGGGCATCGACCAGGCCCAGCCCGCTGACGCCGACGATCAGCCCGGAAATGACGGCGCCGTACAGCTTGGGCAGGCCGCGCGCCGACAGCCACAGGCCGATCAGCTGGGCCAGCAGCAAGGCCGCCCCGATGATCGCCAGCGGCGATAGCAGCCACGGCGCGAGGTCGGTGATGCTAGTTTCCATGTCCCGCTCCCAGCGTATGCGCCATGCCGTCGAGCTCGCGCGCGACAACTGCGCCGGCAGCCTCGGCGGCGGCGTGCCCGGCCGCGCTGTCGTCGCGCGTACGCAGCGGCGTGACGATGCGCAGCCGCAGCATGGCCTGGCCATCCTGGCCCGGCTGCCATAGCTGGCCGATGACATTGGTCTTGTCGGTCCATACCGCGCGGTAGCTGGCGCCGTCGGCGCCGGGAACGTCGACCAGGCCGAACGGCCTCAGCCAGACCGCGTCGGGAAAGCGCCGTGCCAGCTGGATCTGCATCGCGCTGCGCTGCTCCAGTCGCGCGTCCTCGCGGTGATAGGGAAGCCGCAGCCCGGCCTCGGGCGGCACCGAGGGCAGCATGCGCAGGCACAGCCCGTTCGCTTCCCATTGCCAGCCGGCGGGTCCGATTTCGCCCGGGCGTCCGTTGAGCTGGCGCAGCCACGCCGCCTCGACCGGGTCGCGCGTTCGCACCGGCATGCGCGTGTCTTCGCGAGCGGCCACCAGCGCGGTCAGCGCGTGCCACTCGGCTTGCTCCCATTTGCGTGTGTCCTCGCTCGCCGCTGGGGTCCAACGCCATTCGATCGCCTCCCAGCCATCCGGCGTGCGCGCGATGATCGCCAGGCTGCGCTGCCCGGTTCCACTCAGGGCCAGCGTGCGTACCGCGCTGCCGGCGCGCCAGGCGCTGGCGCCGCCCAGGCGCTGCTGTTCCCAAGCCCACCAGCGCGCTTCCGGGCTGACACAGGCGGCGCCGGTTGCCAGCGGCATTTCCCAGTGGCGCGCCTGCAAGCGTCCGCTCCAGGCGCATTGCGCCGGCAGCGCGCGCCAACCGGACGGCGCGGCGCCGTCCTGCGCTGCAACCGGGCAGGTATCGAAACGCTGATGCATCCCGGCCAGTTCGGCTTCCAGGGCCACCGGTCCCGCAGCGTATCCTGGCTTGGCCTGCGCCAGCATCCCGAGCAGCACTGGCAGGACGATCGCCGCCCGGGCCGCCATCATGAGCCGATCCGCGGCGGCGCCTCAACCGGCGGGCGGCGCCGGTTCTTGCCGATGATCGCCAGCAGGATCAGCGCGTATGCCACCAGGCGCAGCAGGTAGAACACCGGGGTCTGCTCGCCCTGGTCGTGGCTGAGCGCGAGCAGGGTGCGCGTGATCGCCTCCAGCGCGAACGAGACGGCGAAATACAGGAAGAAGCGATCGCCCGTACTGCGCCAGAAGCGCAGGAAAAACAGGGTCACCACCAGAGCCGCCGCGGCGATGGCGCCCGAGATCAATAAGTTTAGCTGGTTCATTCTTCCTCCCAGATCAGGCCGTACAACAAGGGCGCCAGCGCGGCCAGTCCCACCAGCAGGCGCAAGGTGGACAAATCGCGTTCGGGCAGCGCGAAGCGGTCGACGATGAGCAAAGCGTTGTTGACGAATAAACCGCAGAAGCACAGGCCGCTCCACAGCAGCAGCCGGTGGCCTTGCCGGAAAAAGCTGCGCAGAAGCAGCACCGCACAGGCTAGCGCGGTCAGCGCGCACAGGGCATAAACGGCTGCGGCCATCTACGTGTCCTTTCTTAATACAAAGGCATCGACGAACTGTTGTGCCTTCTTGCTGAGTTTGGAATGGATCAGGGTGCTGACGCCAACCAGATTCTTTGCGTAAATATCGGCCAGGCGGTCGACCATCGCGGCCAGATGCGCCGACTGGGGACGGTAGCGGTAGCGCGCGCCGGCGGGCCGCTCCGGGTCGGCCATGCCGGCGGCGCTCAGCTCGCCGAGCAGCCCGGCCGCCACTTTCTCGCTCAGGTAGAGCCGTTGGGCGATCTCGGCCGCGTCCCAGCTGCGCTGGGGGGCACCGCGAAGCAGCAAAAGCGCTTCCAGATACGGCACCGACGGGATCGCCAATAGAATGAAGCGCTGGACATCGTCGGGGATCGGCAGCGCACTCATGACGCCCGCACTCGCCGGCTGGGTTCGTCGGCCATGGGGGGTGTAATCAAATCCATGGGTCAATTATACATTCGCACAAATATGGTTCCCAGAAATTTTTAGTCTGAGTGCATATGACTTTCAACAACTGCGGACTTGAAATTGAATTTGTGCAAATGTTTATTGCCGAGACGGCCGCGAACGGGCAGAATGGTGGCGCTTCGCGGCGCGGGGACATGCGTGCGGCATGCGTGGGGCTTACAGGTCGGCCAGCGGAATGTTCGCGCCGGCCTCATCGGCCTGTAGCAGACCGATCAGTTCGGCGAGGTCCGTTTCCAGGCGCGCCAAGGTGGCTGCATCGAGCGCGCCGAGCGCGTCCGGCAGCAAGCCCGACAGCGGCGCCGGCGCCACCTTCAGCACCGCTTCTCCGGCCGGCAGGACGAATAGCTTGCTGGCGCGGCGGTCGGTATCGCTGCGCTTGGAGACGATGAACTGGCGCTCCAGCAAGCCCTTGACCAGGTTGCTCGCGGTCGATTGCTGAATGTCGAGCGCGCGCGCCAGTTCATTCACGCCGATACCCGGCCGTGCCGCCACCTCGCTCAGCGCCCACACCTGGGCGCCGCCGATGCCGACGGCGCGCTCGACCTGGCGGAAGTGTGTCTTGACAGCGTTGAAGACGATGCGGAACTGGCGCAGCACGCGCACACCGGGCGCTTGACCGAGGGTCGATGGCGCGTTCATGGAATCTGTCGTTGAATAGAAAGCATATTGTGATCATAGCGGAAAATGGGCTTCGCCGAGGCTGGAACGGCACGATGGGCCAGCGCGCGGGAGGCCTCCCATGAGGCATCAGCCGCGGCTGAGCGCCGGCCTGCGCAAGGAATTCGGCGACTGGCGCCTGTGGTGGGAACGCGCCGCCGTGGTCGGCATGGCGGTCCTGGCCGGCCTGACCGTGGTCGGCTTCACCTGGCTGTCCGAGGCCGCGTCGCTGCGCTTCACTGGCCTGCGCGCTGTGCGCTGGTGGCTCCCCCTGCTATGGACGCCCCTGTGCGCGGCGCTGATCGTCTGGCTCACGCGCCGCTTCGCGCCGGGCGCCTCGGGCTCGGGCATTCCCCAGGTCATGGCCGCCCTCGACACCGAGCTCGATCCTTCCCAGCGCGGCCTGTACGTGTCGTTCAAGCTCACCCTCGCCAAGATCGGCCTGACCGCGGCCGGCCTGCTTGGCGGCTTGTCGATCGGGCGCGAGGGGCCGTCGGTGCAGATCGCCGCCGGCGTCATGCTGCAGGCCGAGCGCATCCTGCCCAGGCGCGCCCGTACCAACGCCCACAGCTTGCTGGTGGCCGGCGGCGCCGCCGGCATCGCGGCGGCCTTCAACACGCCGTTGGCCGGGGTGATGTTCGCGATCGAGGAATTGTCGCGCACCCCAGAGCAGCGCAACAGCGGCCTGATCATCTCCTGCATCGTGCTGGCCGGCCTGATCGCCGTGTCGATCAACGGCAACGCCACCTATTTTGGCATGATTCACGCCCTCACGGTCGGGGTCGCGCTGTTCTGGCCCGGCGTACTGGTCACCGTGCTCAGCGGCGTGATCGGCGGCGTGTTCGCGCGCCTGCTGGCCGCCTCCATGAGCGGCGACGCGCGCGACGCGGCCACGCGCCTGCGCGCGCGCCGGCCGGTGCTCTTCGCCGCGCTGTGCGGCCTGGCCGTGGCGGTGATCGGCGTGCTGACCGGCGGGGCCACCTTCGGCAGCGGCTACAGCTCGACCCGCGCGATGGTCGAGGGCGCCAGCAGCATGCCTGCGGTGTATGTGTTCTTCAAGTTCATCGCGACGTGGCTGAGCGCCTGGTCGGGCGTACCGGCCGGCATCTTCGCGCCGGCGCTGGCCATCGGCGCCGGCCTCGGCAACGACGTCGCGCTGCTGGTCCACCAGCCGCTGGCCGCGCCGCTCATCGCGCTGGGCATGGTCGGTTTTCTGGCCGCCGCCACCCAGGCGCCGTTGACCGCGTTCATTATCGTGATGGAAATGGTCGACGGGCACGCCATGATTCTCAGCCTGATGGCATGCGCGCTCGTGGCCAGCGCCTTGTCGCGTGCGATCAGCCATCCGCTGTATCCGACGCTGGCCCGGTTCCAGCTGCGCCGCGCGGTGGCGGCCGGGTAAATCGGGCGTGGTGTCGGCTTGACCTGCGTCAGCGCGGGTGCGCATGAAGCGTGCGGCCGTTGACCGCGCGAGCCGGGCGGCGGATCATCGACAGATGGACACCGAGACCCGCATCAGCAAGCTGGAGAACGAGATGTCATCTGTGCAGGTCGCACTGGCGACCCTGCGGCAAGACTCCGTCAACCGGAGCGAATACGAGTCAATCAACGCGCAGTTGGCGTACCTTCGCACGCATATGGCAAGTCAGGCGTCGTTGGACGCGCTGCGTGACCGTGTCACAGCTAATATCACCGAATTTCGCGAACATGTCACTGGCGAAATCACCGGATTGCGCGAACAAGTCGCCGGCGAAATCACCGGATTGCGCGACCGTCTCACCGGCGATATGACCGTATTGCGCGAACTTGTAACCAGCGATATCACCGGCTTGCGCGACCGTGTCGAGGGCGATGTCACCGCGTTACGTGACCGTTCGCAAGCCGATATCAGTAGCGTGAATGCGAAGCTCGCCGTGCTGGCTGCGACCAGCGCAACCAAGGAAGACGTCATGAAGGCGCGCGAAGACTTCATGAAGGCAGTCAACGCGTTAACTTGGCGCATGTACGGGTTCGGCATTGTGCTCGTCGGCGCGGCCTATATCATCGGGCGAGTTTGAAGCAGGAGTGGACCGAAAGCAAACGCTGAGTGAACCTAAAGTGTGCCGATTTCCGCGCCAAGAAAAAAGGGCCGCGCAGGCCCTTTTTCAATGTTCGCTTATTCCTCGCGTCGCAAGTGCGGGAACAGGATCACGTCGCGAATGTTCGGCGAATCGGTGATCAGCATCATCAGGCGGTCGATGCCGATACCGCAGCCGCCCGCTGGCGGCATGCCGTATTCCAGCGCGCGGATGTAGTCGGCGTCGTAGAACATCGCCTCCTCGTCGCCGGCGTCCTTGGCCGCCACCTGGGCCAGGAAACGCGCCGACTGGTCTTCCGCGTCGTTCAGCTCCGAGAAACCGTTAGCGATTTCGCGGCCCACGATGAACAGCTCGAAGCGCTCGGTGATGCCAGGCACCGTGTCCGACGCGCGCGCCAGCGGCGACACTTCGGCCGGGTAGTCGACGATATAGGTCGGCTCCCACAACTGCGCCTCGGCGGTTTCCTCGAACAGGGCCAGTTGCAGCGCGCCCAGGCCGGCGGTGGCGAAGGGCTTGACGCCGAACTTGTGCAGCTCGGCCTTCAGGAACGCCGCGTCATGCAGCTGCTCGTTGGTGTAGTGGGGCGCGTACTTGTTGATGGCGCCGACGATGGTCATGCGGTGGAAGGGCTTGGACAAGTCCAGCTCGCGCCCGCCGTAGCTGAGCACCGCGGTGCCGTGCGCATCGATGGCGGCCTGGCGGATCACCGCTTCCGTGAAGTCCATCAGCCACTGGTAGTCCACGTAGGCCGCGTAAAACTCCATCATCGTAAATTCAGGATTGTGACGCGGCGAGACGCCCTCGTTGCGGAAGTTGCGGTTCACCTCGAACACGCGTTCGAAGCCGCCCACCACCAGCCGCTTGAGGTACAGCTCGGGCGCGATGCGCAGGAACATCTGCATGTCGAGCGCGTTGTGGTGGGTGATGAAGGGCTTGGCCGCCGCGCCGCCGGGAATGGCGTGCAGCATCGGCGTTTCCACTTCCATGAAGTCATGCTTCTCCATGAAGCGGCGGATCGACGACATCGCCGCCGTGCGCGCCTTGAAGGTGCGGCGCGTTTCCTCGCTCATGATCAAGTCCACGTAGCGCTGGCGGTACTTGGTCTCCTGGTCGGCCAGGCCGTGGAACTTGTCCGGCAGCGGGCGCAGCGACTTGGTGATCAGGCGCAGCGTCGAGACCTTCACGGTCAGCTCGTCGGTCTTGGTCTTGAACAGGGTGCCTTCCACGCCCAGGATGTCGCCCAGGTCGTAGTGGTGCATCGCCGCCATCGCCTCTTCGCCGGTCTTGTCGAGCGTGACGTAGATCTGGATGCGGCCGTCGGCGCGCGCGCCCGATGCGTCCTGCAGGGTCGCGAAGGCGGCCTTCTTGCCCGCCTCTCGCTTGAGCATCATGCGCCCGGCCAGCACCACCGGCACCGGGTCGGCCTCAAGCTCGTCACGGCTCATCGCGCCGTACTTCTCGTGCAGTTCGGCCGCCTTGTGCTGCGGGCGGAAGTCGTTCGGGAAGGCCACGCCCTGTTCGCGGATCGCCGCCAGCTTGGCGCGGCGTTCGCCGATGATCTTGTTTTCGTCTGCCGGTGCGCCGGCTTGTTCTTGGGTGTCCGTGGTCATGATAGGTATCGCTTTGTGGAATGTGGCGAAAAAATTACGAAAATGAAGCCGAAAACAGCTCGGCCACCGTCAGCGCGGAAAAGTCGCTGGCGATGTGGATGACGTTGTCGAACTCGGCGAACGCGGCGGCGGGCAGGGTGGTGGTCAGCACCACCGCGCGCATGCCGGCGCGGCGCGCCGCTTCCACGCCCAGCGGGGCGTCCTCGAACACGATGCAGTGCTCGGGCGCCACGCCGCAGCGCTCGGCCGCTGCCAGGAATACGTCCGGGTGCGGTTTGCCGCGCGCGACGTCGGCCGCGCCGACCACGGCGTCGAAATGGCGCCGCAGGTCCAGGCCGTCGAGGGTGAAGACGATGTTGCCGTTCGGCGCTGCGGTGGCCACGGCCAGCGCCACGCCTTCCTGCCCGGCGCGCGCGATCAGCGCGTCGAAGCCGCCGATGGTCTTGCGGTGCGGCCCATACAGCTCGCGGTAGACCAGCTCTTTTTCTTCGTTGAGCGCGCGTACCGCGTCATCGTCCAGGTGAGCGCCGAGGTGGGCGCGGATGATCTCATGTCCCTGGCGCCCGGCCGTGGCGCGGAAGAATTCATCGGCGTCGATCCGCTGCCCACGGCGCTCGAAGAAGGCGATCCACGCGCGTGTGTGGAAAGCCATGTTGTCGACGATGGTGCCGTCCATGTCGAAGATAAAGGCGCGCTTGTGCGCCGCGTCCTGTGCCATCTGCGCTGCCATCGCTTAGACGCCCTGCTTGAGCGAAGCGGAGATGAAGTCGTCCAGGTCGCCGTCGAGCACGCCCTTGGTATTGCCGGTCTCGAAATTGGTACGCAGGTCCTTGATGCGCGACTGGTCCAGCACGTAGGAGCGGATCTGGTGGCCCCAGCCGACATCGGTCTTGGAGTCTTCCAGCTTCTGCTGCTCGCTCATGCGCTTGCGCAGTTCGTGCTCGTACAGCTTCGCCTTGAGCATCTCCATCGCCTCGGCGCGGTTGCGGTGCTGGCTGCGGTCATTCTGGCACTGCACCACGATCCCGGTCGGCCCGTGCGTCATGCGCACCGCGGAGTCGGTCTTGTTGATGTGCTGGCCGCCGGCGCCGGACGCGCGGTAGGTGTCGACCCGGATGTCGGCCGGATTGACGTCGATCTCGATCGAGTCGTCCACCTCCGGATACACGAACAGGCTGGTGAACGAGGTATGGCGTCCGTTGGCCGAGTCGAACGGCGACTTGCGCACCAGGCGGTGCACGCCGGTCTCGGTGCGCAGGTGGCCGTAGGCGTACTCGCCCTCGACCTTCAGTGTGGCGGTCTTGATGCCGGCCACCTCGCCTTCGGACTGCTCCAGGATCTCGACCTTGAAGCCCTTGCGTTCGCAGTAGCGCAGGTATTGGCGCAGCAGCATCGAGGCCCAGTCCTGGGCTTCGGTGCCGCCGGCGCCGGCCTGGATGTCGATGAAGCAGTTATTCGCGTCCATCGGATTGTTGAACATCCGGCGGAACTCCATGCCCTCGATGATCTTCTTGAACTCCTCGGCGTCCTGGGCGATCGCTTCGATCGTCTCGTCGTCGCCTTCTTCCTTGGCCATGTCGAACAGGTCGGTGGCGTCGCGCAGGTCGGCGTCGGCCTTGGTCAGCGTATGCACGACCGCCTCCAGCGCCTTCTTCTCCTTGCCGAGATCCTGGGCGCGTTTCGGATCGTTCCAGACGGTCGGATCTTCTAGTTCTTCGTTGACCTGTTCGAGCTTCTCTGACTTTTTATCGAAGTCAAAGATACCTCCGAAGTTCGGCTTCGCGACCGGTCAGGTCGTTCAGCAGGGCGGAGAGGGCGTTGATGCGTTCGGCTTCCATGGCGTTCCGGTGTTAAATTGGTGAGTGAGGACTACAGCGTCGAACCGTAGATTATACCGCAGCACAGGCCCGGCCGAGTCACAAACGCTCCAGCCGGCCGCGTGCGCGCCTTGCCCGCCGCGGCGCCGCTGCGTATGATGGGCCGCATCGTCCCACTGTTGCCAGGACCGCCCATGCGTTATCGATTTTGTATCGTTTGCCTGAGCCTGGCCCTGTGCGGCGGCGCCCGCGCCGGCGCGCCGGCCGGCAGCACCGCCGTGCTGGCGCTGCTCGAGACCACCGACCTGCATGCCAACGTGGTCGGCTTCGACTACTTCCGCCTGGCGCCCGACCCCTCGCTGGGGCTGGACCGCACCGCCACCCTGATCGCCCAGGCCCGCCGCGACTACCCCAACAACCTGCTGTTCGACGACGGCGATGCCATCCAGGGCAGCGCCCTGGCCGACTACCAGGCGCTGGACAGTCCCCTACCGTGCGGGCAGACGCTGGCGGTCTACAAGATGATGAACCGGCTAGGCTACGACGGCGCCAGCGTCGGCAACCACGAATTTAACTACGGGCTGGCCTACCTGAACCAGGTGACCGGCCAGCAGTTCGACGTGGCCGGCGTCGACGCTGGCGGGCCGCGTTGCGCCGGGCCAGCCTTCCCGCTGGTGCTGGCCAACGTCTACAGCCTCAAGACCCACCAGCCGCTGTTCGAACCCTACCGCATCATCGACAAGCAGATCACCGTGCGCGGGCCCGACGGCGCGCCGCTTTCTGCCACGATCAAGGTCGGCATCATCGGCTTCACCCCGCCGACCATCGAGTCGTGGGACAAGCGCGCGCTGCAAGGGAAGGTCTATACCGACGGCGTGCGCGAGACGGCGCTCAAGTTCATCCCGGCCATGCGCGCCAAGGGAGCGGACCTGATCGTGGCGCTCTCGCACGGCAGCCTCGATGGCGCGCCGTATTCGCCCCACATGGAGAACGGTAACTACTACCTGGCCGGGGTGGCCGGCATCGACGCGCTGCTGCTCGGGCACGCCCACCAGGTGTTCCCCAACGCCGCCAGCGGCGCCCCGGAATTCAACCTGCCGGGCGTGGACAAGGTCCGTGGCCTGGTCAACGGCGTGCCCACCGTGATGGCCGGCCTGTGGGGAAAGCACCTGGGCGTGATCTCCTTGACCCTGACCTACGACGGCGCCCACTGGAGCGTGGACAAGCCGAACACCCGCGTCGAGGCGCGCGTCACCGCGCTGCCCGGCAAATCCTTCGTCGCGCCCGACCCCGCACTGGCGGCGCTGGTGGCGCCCGAGCACGCGGCCACGATCGGCTACGTGAAGACGCCGATCGGCGCCAGCGATTTTCGCATGTCCTCGTATTTCGCCGACGTCGGCGACGTGTCTGCCGTCGCCCCGGTCAACCAGGCGCAGGCCGACTACGTGACGCGTTACGTGCTGGCCAATCTGCCCCAGTACGCCACGCTGCCGGTGCTGTCGATGGCCGCGCCGTTCAAGAGCGGGGCGGCCGGCGCGCGCGACTATACCGACGTGGCCCCTGGCAGCCTGGCGCTCAACAACGCGGCCGACCTGTACCTGTATCCAAACACCCTGTACGCGGTCAAGGTCGACGGGGCGGCCCTGAAGGCGTGGCTGGAACGCGGCGCCGAGCGCTTCAACACGATCGACCCAGCGCGCAAACAGGCCCAGGAGCTGGTCAACCCGTCCTTCCCGGCCTATAACTTCGACGAGATCACGTCGCCCAGCGTCAGCTACGAGATCGATCTGACCCAGCCGGCCGGGCAGCGCATCAGGAACCTGGCTTACCGCGGCAAGCCGGTTGGCGCCGGTGACGCCTTCATCGTCGCCACCAACAGCTACCGCGCCAACGGCGGGGGCGGATTTCCGGGCCTGGACGGCAGCAAGACCGTGCTTGCCTCGCCCGACACCAACCGCGACGTGCTGATCGCCTACATCAAGCAGGCGCGCACGCTCACGCGCACTCTGCACGGGCAGCCGCGCAGCTGGCGCTTCACGCGCCTGCCCGGCGCGGCGCCGGTGCTGTTCCATGCGCCACCCGGCCTGACGGCGCTGGCGCGCGAGGCCGGCCTGGCCAACGTCGAGCAGCTGCGCGCCGACGATGGTGCCGGCACCGGCCTGGCGCTGTACGCGCTCGATCTGGCGAAGTAGGCCGCGCTGAAGCGTTCAGTGCAGGCGGCTTTTCTCGGGCTGGACCAGCACGAATGGACTCACCACGCAGGTCCACAGCAGCGCCCCGGACTCGCTCCAGGCCTGCGCCTGCAGGTCCGACACGCGCGCCACCTTGGACTCGCTCATCCAGCGCGCGATGCTGTCCTTGTCGTCGTGCGAGACGCGCACGGCCACGTCGACCAGGTCGAGCTCCTCGCTGACGTAGACCACCGTGCCCTGCGCAAAATGGCGCTGCAGTTCAGCCCAGGGCAGGCGCGCGGTCTCGCGGTTGATCTTGATGCGCAGTTCAGTATCGTTTTCGGGCTTGGTTTGCATGACGGTTCAACGTTAGGAAAAAATCAAAGGAGTTCGATCACCGGAGTCGGCGCGCCGGACCAGGTCAAGCGGTAGGCCTGGCCCTTGCGCACGTTGCCCACCAGGGCCGGCCGGAAGCACGCCAGGCAGGTGCCCTCGGGGCGGCGCACGCTGGGGTAGATGATGCCCATGGAGCCGGCGTCGAGCAGCTGCTCGGCCAGCCGCTGCGAGGCGATATAGCTGGCCGGGTCCAGGTATTTGGCGAAACCGTTCACCCCGCGCAGGTCGTGGAACTCGCTGGTGAAGTCGGCCAGCAGGGTTTGGTAGGTGACGCTGTCGTCGAAGCGGTCGATCTCCTGGTATTCCACGGTCTTGTGGAAGCAGATCTCGGCCAGCGAGGTCTCGACCTCGAACGCGCAATACCAGGCGCCGCGCTCGCCGTCGTTGAAGCGGCTGCCTTCGGGGCGCGGATAGGTGAAGGCCGCGTTGATGATGCGGAAATTGGGCACGCCGAACACCAGTTCGTCCACGCCGATGCCGGGCAGGCCACCATATTCGCCGCGCAGGCGCTCATTGGTGGCGTTGTCCAGGTCGAACAGGTCGCGCAGGGTGTCGCTGTCGTCGGCCAGCGGCGCGAGGACCGAATCCTCGAGCTCGGCGAAGCGCGACGGGATCAGCCGGCAGGTGTCGAATTGGCGCAGGGTGGAGGTTTTAGGAACGACCGCCAAGATCACAAGCCTCCGCGGCGCGCGTCCAGCAGTTTGCGCACGGTTTGCATGGCCAGCAGGCCGCCGCCCAGCATGTGGGACAGCGGGGTGCGGCCGGCGAACACCGGGTTCTTATTGGGGAGCATGACCCACTCGTCGGCGAGCTGGTCGCCGTAGAGGATGTGCAGCGACTTGTAAATGCCGAGCAGGTAGGAAATGCGCGTAATGCGGTCGACCTCCAGCACCCGGTCCGGGTTCTTTTTCCACTCGTAGAACGTGGACGAGGACAGGCCGCCGAGCAGTTCGCGGGCGTCGTCGTCGCGCAGCTTCCAGGCCTGGACCAGTTTGAAAAAGCCCTTCAGGGCCGATTTCGAGAGCCGCTCGCGCTCGCCGCGGGCGTTGAGGTCGACCAGCACGGCCGGTTCGAAGCGGCTTTTCGGGTAAGCGTAGGCAAGATTCATGGTTTGCTCCGGTTATGGAGTAGTTATACTCTTTTTTCGGACTAGATGCAAGAATGCCCTGGCGCGCGCGCCTGGCCGCCCGTCCGTCCGCCCAGGCGAATCGGACCAATCAGGCCGCCTCGGCGTGCTCCACCATCAGCTGGACCTTGGTGACGCCGTTGTATTCGTTGGCGTCGAGCCGGAACGCCACCCGGGCGCGTTCGCCCACCGCGGCCGTGTGGCCGAACCAGATCGCGTCGTAGCGCTGGCCGTTGCGCTCGAGCTGGAGCTTGAGGTGGCGCTCCTTCAGGATGCGCTGGCTGACCACGCGGAACTCGTCGCAGAACACGGGCGGGGCGAAGCCCTGGCCCCACACCTGGCCATCCATCAGGCTGATGAACTCGGTGGTGTAGTAGGCGTCTTCCAGCGCCCCGTCGGTCTCGATGATGCGCTCGAGCTGGTGGCTGTCGAGCCAGGCCTTGCCGACCGCCTCGAAGGCGGCCGAAAACGCCTCGAACGCGTCGGCGCGGATGGTCAGGCCGGCCGCCATCGCGTGGCCGCCGAACTTGTCGATCAGGCTGGGCGCGCGCTTGGACACCAGGTCGAGCGCGTCGCGCAGGTGGAAGCCCGGGATCGAACGCCCCGATCCCTTGAGCCAGCCGTCGCCTCCGGGCGCGAAGGTGATCGTCGGGCGGAAGAACTTCTCTTTCAGCCGCGAGGCCACGATGCCGATCACGCCCTGGTGCCAGGAGGCGTCGAACACGCTGATGGTGTTGCTGGCGGCCGGTTCGAAGGCGTCCAGGTGCAGCAGGGCGGCGTCCTGCATCTCGGCTTCGATCTCGCGCCGCTTCAGGTTGATCTCGTTGAGCTGCTGGGCGATGGCCCAGGCCCGGCCCTCGTCGTCGGTGACCAGGCATTCGATCCCGAGCGACATGTCGTCCAGGCGCCCGGCGGCGTTCAGGCGCGGGCCCAGCGCGAAGCCCAGGTCGAAAGGCGACGCGCTGCGCGCCTCGCGTCCGGCCACGCGGAACAGCGCCGCCACGCCCGCGTGCATGCGCCCGGCGCGCATGCGCTTGAGGCCCTGGGCGACCAGGATGCGGTTGTTGGCGTCGAGCTTGACGACGTCGGCCACCGTGCCCAGCGCCACCAGGTCGAGCAGGCAGTCCAGTTTGGGCTGGGTCTGGGCGTCGAACACGCCGCGCCGGCGCAGTTCCGCGCGCAGCGCCAGCAGCACGTAGAACACCACGCCCACCCCGGCCAGGTGCTTGCTGGGGAAGCCGCACTCGGGCTGGTTGGGGTTGACGATCACGCGTGCGCGCGGCAGCGTCTCGCCCGGCAGGTGGTGGTCGGTCACGACGACCTCGATTCCCAGCGCCTGGGCGGCCGCCACGCCGTCCACGCTGGCGATGCCGTTGTCGACTGTGATGATGATGTCGGGCGCCTTTTCGCGCGCGGTCAGCGCCACGATTTCGGGCGTCAGGCCGTAGCCATACTCGAAGCGGTTCGGGACGATGTAGTCCACCGTCGCACCCATCGCGCGCAGGCCGCGCAGGGCGGTCGCGCAGGCGGTGGCGCCGTCGCAGTCGTAGTCGGCCACGATCGTCATCTTCTTGCGCGCGCCGATGGCGTCGGCCAGGAACACGGCGGCCGCATCGATGTGCAGCAGGCCGCCGGGCGGCACCAGCGCGCTCAATTCGCTCGACAGTTCACGCGTGTCGGTCAGCCCGCGCGAGGCGTACAGGCGCGCCAGGACCGGGTGCACTCCGCTCTGGCGCAGCATTTCGGAGGTACGGAAGGAGCAGGGGCGGGTGGTGATCCGGGTCATGGCAGCAGTGTGTTAAGGGTGGGGCGGCGCCAGAAGGCGCGCTGGGCCAGGCTGGAGGTGCTCAGTTCGAGCTGGCGCGCGCGGTCGCTCAGCAGCAGGCGCAGGCCTTTGATGCGCCCCGCCTTGACCGCCCCCAGCGCGGGCGTAAATACAGTCTGCTCCAGATGCTGCATGGCGGCCAGCCAGGCGGACCATTCGGCGGCCAGCGCGGCGCCGGTGAGCTCGCAGCAGACCAGCAGCGCGTCCTGGCCGGCGTCGACCAGGCCGGCGAAGGTGGCATCCGCCCCGGCCAGGGCCGCCAACCAGGCCGGCGCCCCCGACGCGGCCAGCTTGACGGCGCCGCGCTCGTGGCCCGGCGCCGCTTGCGCCCACGGCCAGAAGCCGTTCACCGCGGCCAGGCCCTCCGCTTCGCGCTGCGTGTTGACAGGGTGGCCGAACCACAGCATCTGGACTTCGTTTTGCAGCTTGCGGTAGTCCACGGCGCGCTCGCCCGTGGGCAGCCAGTCGGTCAGGTTCAGCCCGAGCGCGGCGTCAGGGGTGGCCGTGTTCAGATCGGCCCAGTCGTCGGCGCGCATGAACCAGGTGCCGGCGTCGCCGTAATGGAGCGGCTTGGCGCTGTCGGCGAAGAACGGCTGGGCGGCCTCGAACAGGGCGCGCGAGTGCGCATCCGACAGGTGCAGGCCGCGCGGATCGTGCATGAGCAGGTGGCTGCGGCTGATCGCGATATGCACCGGGTTGACGATAAACCAGGTGCCTTCGGCCGGCGCATGCAGGCCGTGGGCGTGCATGACGCGGGTGGCGAAAGCCGGTCGGCCCGAGCTCGACACGCCGGTGGCGCGCGCCACCCAGGCTTCGTACGGCAGGGCGTGCACGCTGTCGTTCACGGGCAGCGGATGGCGCGCGGACGTGCGCGAGAGCAGGCTGGCCAGGGCCGGGGTCTGCAGCGCCCGGATCAGATCGGGCGCCAGTTCAGGCGGCGGTAAGGCGAACGGCAGGACAAGCGTAATTTCGGTCATGCCGCATTTTAAGGCATCCGGCGCCTGACCGGACCTTATCTGCGCGTCGGCGCGATGCGCGTCCCAGGCTGCCGCCGCACGGCCGGGCGCGTCAATCGTGGCGATCCTGTCAAGGATGAGCTTTGTGTGGCACACTTCGCACTTACGTTTATTCCTCTGACGGAGACCATGAGTATCATTCACACCCTGCCGTATGAATGGCAGGTCGGCTTGCGCTATACGCGCGCCGGCCGCCGCAGCGGCCGCAACAGCTTTATCTCCTTCATATCGCTCATTTCCGTGTCCGGTATCGCGCTTGGCGTGGCCGCCCTGATCGTCGTGCTGTCGGTTATGAACGGCTTCCAGAAGGAAGTCACGGACCGCATGCTGTCGGTGCTGTCGCATATCGAAGTGTTCGACGCCAGCGGCGGCATGCCGAATTGGCAGGCCGCGATGCAGGACGCGTTCAAGAACCCGGCCGTGAAGGGCGCCGCGCCCTTCGTCGAAACCCAGGGCATGCTGCTGCGCGACGGCGTCATGCGTCCGGCCATGATCCGCGGGATCCTGCCGTCCGAAGAATCGAAGGTGTCCGACGTCGCCAAGCAGATGCGCCACGGTAGCCTGCAGGATCTCAAGCCCGGCTCATTCAACATCGTGCTTGGCTACGCGCTGGCGCACGCGCTCGGCGTGGAGATCGGCGACAAGATCACCATGGCCCTGGCGCAGGCCCAGACCACGCCGGCCGGCATGCTGCCGCGCATGCGCTCGTTCACCGTGGTCGGCACCTTCGAGGCCGGCCACTTCGAATTCGATTCCGGCCTGGCCTTCGTGCACATGGACGACGCCGAGAAGATGGAACGTCTGGACGCGCCGTCCGGCCTGCGCCTGCGCATCGCCGACATGCACAAGGCGCCGCAGGTGGCGATGGAGCTCAAGCACAGCATGCCGGGCGACCTGCTGATCCGCGACTGGTCGCAGCAGAACGCCAACTGGTTCGCCGCGGTCCAGACCGAAAAGAAGATGATGTTCATTATCCTCACCCTGATCATCGCCGTGGCCGCGTTCAACCTCGTGTCCACCCTGGTCATGACCGTCACCGACAAGCAGGCCGACATCGCGATCCTGCGCACGCTGGGCTCCTCGCCGCGCTCGATCATGAAAATCTTCATGATCCAGGGCGCGCTGGTGGGCATCATGGGCACCATCGCCGGGGTCGCGCTGGGGGTGCTGGTGGCGCTCAACATCGACGTGATCGTCCCCTTCATCGAACACCTGCTGGGCGTGCAGTTCCTGTCCAAGGACATCTACCTGATCAGCGCCCTGCCGTCGGACCTGCGCTGGCCGGATGTATTTACCATCGGCGGGGTCGCCATCGTGCTGGCCTTCGTCGCCACCCTCTATCCAAGCTACGCCGCCTCGCGCGTGAAACCAGCGGAGGCACTGCGCTATGAATGACATGACCAGCCACGGCGAGCCGGTGCTCGCATCGCGCGGGCTCGGCAAGACCTTCATCCAGGGCGCCTACCGCGTCCCGGTGCTCAACAACGTCGATTTCAGCGTCTATCGCGGCGAGCGCGTGGCCATCGTCGGCGCCTCCGGTTCCGGCAAATCGACCCTGCTGCACCTGCTCGGCGGGCTGGACACGCCCACGGTCGGCGCGGTCAGCCTGCTGGGGCGCGATTTCGCCAACCTGTCCGAGCGCGCGCGCGGCGACCTGCGCAACGCCTCGCTCGGCTTCGTGTACCAGTTCCACCACCTGCTGCCGGAGTTTTCCGCGCTCGACAACGTCGCCATGCCGCTCCTGATCCGGCGCGAGTCGCGCGCCAGCGCCGTCGCCCAGGCCCAGGCCATCCTCGAGCGGGTCGGCCTGGCCAAGCGGGTCACCCACGTGCCGGGCGAGTTGTCCGGCGGCGAGCGTCAGCGGGTGGCGCTGGCGCGCGCGCTGGTGACCCAGCCGGCCTGCGTGCTGGCCGACGAGCCCACCGGTAACCTCGACCACGCTACCGCCCAGCAGATCTTCGACCTGATGCTGGAGTTGTCGAAGAACCTGGGCACCGCCTTCGTCATCGTCACCCACGACATCGAACTGGCGCAACGCTGCGACCGCGTGCTGCGCCTGACCGAGCACGGACTGGAAGCGGTCCAGGTGTAAGCATGTGGATCGACACCCACTGCCACCTCGACGCCCACGAATTCGGCGCGCAGTCGCTGGACGTGGCGCGCCGGGCAGGCGAGGGTGGGGTGTCGATGATCGTCATTCCGGCGGTCGAGAAGGGCAATTTCGACAGCGTGACCGGGCTCGGTGCCGGCGCCGCCAACACCAGCTACGCGCTCGGCATCCACCCGATCTGCGTGCCCCAGGCGCATGAGGATGACCTGGTGACGCTGCGCCGCCGCGCCGAAGCCGCGCTGGGCGACCCCAACCTGGTGGCGATCGGCGAGATCGGCCTCGATTTCTTCATTCCCATGCTGTGCCAGCCGGCCATGCGCGAAAAGCAGGACCACTTCTTCCGCGAGCAGCTGCGCATCGCGCGCGATCTCGGCCTGCCGGTGCTGATGCACGTGCGCCGCTCCCAGGACCAGGTGCTCAAGCACGTGCGCCAGATCCGCCCGCCAGGGGGCATCGCGCACGCCTTCAATGGCAGCTTCCAGCAGGCGGCCATCTACATTGACCTCGGTTACAAGCTCGGCTTCGGCGGCGCCATGACCTTCACCCGCGCCCTGCAGATACGCCGCCTGGCGACCCAGCTGCCGCTCGAATCGATCGTGCTCGAGACCGACGCGCCCGACATCTCTCCGGCCTGGATTCATCCGGCCCGCAACAGTCCGGAAAACCTGCCCGCCATCGGCGCCGCGTTGGCCGGGCTGCGCGGCGTCGATCCCGCCTTCATCGCCCGCGTTACCGGCGCCAACGCGCTGGCGGCCCTGCCGCGCCTGCGCATTCTGCTGCCGTCCTAAACCGCCTGCGCACGGAAGTCAGTTAGTTCACACTAGGACGGTTTCAACGGTAGCCGCGTCGTTCAATTCCGATGCCAGGCTTGCGACGAATCCCTCCATCGTCTCTTCACCCAGGTCCACCGCTTTAGCGCCACCGCCGGCGACAAACGTTATATCGGTAAAGCCGATGACGCCCAGGATGAGTTTCAAATACTGCGTTGCGACATCGCGGTCACGGATAGGCGACCCTTCGTTATAGCTTCCTCCAGAGGCAAGGATGACCGTCGCCTTTTTGCCGGTCACAAGGCCACGACCGTCAAGCCCGAGGGTAATGCCCTTGCGCACGATGTGGTCAATCCACGCTTTCAGCGCTGCCGGCACGTTGTAGTTATAAACCGGGGTCGCAATGACCAGGTGGTCGGCGTCTACCAGCTCAGCAACGAGGACGTCTGATAGATGCAGCGACTCCTTCATCTCCGACGTATGCTGTGCAGGGGGCGTGAAGTAGGCTTGCAACCAGGGTGCTGTCACAAAGGTCAACGGTGTTTCAGCCAGGTCCCGTTCAATTACGTCGCCATCGGGGTGAGCATTGCGCCACGCCGATAGGAAGCGTTGTGTCATCGCGCGGGAGACCGATTTCCCGCCTCGCGGGCTCGTCTCAACTATCAAAATCTTCGTCATTTGGTTCACTCCTTTGCGGTACACAGAACGCGCGCAGAGGACAGCGCGGCTTAGTGATGGGTTATTGGTGTCCTTACTATAGCTTTCTCGCTTTATATCCGTAACTGATTAAATTATGATAAGTTCAATCATAATTTATGATTGAGTTGACTTGGGGAGTGGCCATGATTGGGAGCTTTACGCTGGACCAGCTGCGGGTGCTGGTAACGATTGCAGACACCGGAAGCTTCTCAGCCGCTGGTCGAAAGCTTGCCCGCGCGCAATCAGCCATTAGTCAGGCGGTCGCGGCTTTGGAGGGAGTCCAGCGGGTCGTGCTGTTCGACCGCAGCGGCCACAAGCCACGGCTGACCGAAGCCGGACGCGTATTAGTTGACCTTGCCCGCCATGTTTTGGCAACTGCAGCGCGTTTTGAAGGCGCCGCGTTAGGCATGCGCGGCGGCTTGGAGCCCGAGCTCACCATTTCAATCGACCCGATTGTGCCAACCTCGCCGTGGATTGAAAACCTGCGTGCGCTGGGCGATAAATTTCCCAGCCTTCCAGTCAGTTTCTCGACAGAGGGACTGGGCGGTTCACTGCGCCGCCTCCGCAGTGGCTCGGCCGCACTGGGCATTTGCCTACTGCTTCCGACAGTTCCCGATGACGTGATTGCGTACCCGTTGTTTCGAGTCCGCTTAAAGTCCGTGGTAGCGCCCGAACATCCGCTCGCCTCGCTTGGCCGTCCAGCGACGCAAAGCGACTTGGAACCATACGTACAACTGGTGCTGTCCGACCCGGTTGCTCCCGATGAGCCGAATTACGGCGTGCTCGGCACGAGGCTCTGGCGCTTCGTGGACCTCGGAAGGCGGCTAGACTTTGTTATGGCTGGCTTCGGTTGGTGTCGGATGCCAGAACACCTCGTTGGCAAGCTGATTGACACCGGACAGTTAATCGAACTAGCCATTGAGGATGAATCTTCCCCACGCGATGGGCTGACGATTTTCGCGGCGCACATGCGCAATAGGCCACTAGGACCCGCTGGGCTTTGGCTGCTTAACGAATTGAGAGCACGCTTGTCGCTAACAGATCTACGTGTCGATCTGAATTAGATCGGTTCCGACACCTTGCGGATTGACGTTTGCATCGCGCAGGATGGTTGGTTGGGAGCGCAATCCGCCAGCGCTTATCGGCGTGCGCGCCGTCTGAGCCGCATGCCTCCGATCCCCTCACGTGGCCCGCGTCACCGGCGCCAACGCGCTGGCGGCCCTGGCGCGCCCGCGCATGCTGCTGCCGTCGCAAACCTCCCGCATCCCCACCCAAAGTTAGACGGACGCCAAAGCGCGCATCGTTGCGTCACGGCAAACTAAACGTTTTCACGGGCAGGACGAGCCGATGCGTGCCGCATTGCTGGGATTTGTCACCGGGGCCGGCTGGCTGCAAACGCAAGCCGTGCTGCCGGACTTTCGCACCTTGGCCGCGCTGGCCGCCGTCGCGCTCCTGCTGCTGGCGCTGCGCTGGCGCGCCCGCAGCGCCATCGCCGGCGCGCTGCTCGGTTTCTGCTGGGCCGCCTGGCTGGCCCACGCGGCGCTCGCGCCCCACCTGTCGCCGGCCGATGAAGGCGTCGATCTCACGCTCACCGGCACCATCGACAGCCTGCCGTACCGCTTCGACGACGGCGTGCGCTTCAACTTCGCGGTCGAACGGGTCGATGGCGCGCAGTTCTCCGTGCCACCCCGGGTCGCCCTGGCCTGGTACAGCGGCGGCTTTCGCGGCCACGCGCAAGACCTCGGCGACGTCCAGCCGGGCGAGCGCTGGCAGCTCACCGTGCGCCTGCAGCGCCCCCACGGCAACGCCAACCCTTACGGTTTCGACTACGAGGCCTGGCTGCTGGAGCAGGGCGTGCGCGCCACCGGCTACGTGCGCCCGGCCGGTGCGCGCAACCGGCGCCTGGCCAGCTTCGTGTTCAGCGCCGGGAACCTGGTCGAACACTGCCGCGCCGTGCTGCGCGCACGCATCCTGCGCGCCTTGCCCGGCCAGCCCTACGCCGGCGTTATCGTGGCGCTGGTGGTGGGCGACCAGCGCGGCATCGGGCAGTCTGACTGGGCGGTCTTCAACCGCACCGGAATCGGGCACTTGATTTCGATATCCGGCCTGCACATTACGATGGTGGCCGGCGCGTTCGCGCTGCTCGCCTCCAGTCTATGGCGCCGCTCCTTCTTCACCCAGGCCCAGTTGCCGCTACTGCTGCCGGCCCAGAAGGTGGCGGCCCTGAGCGGGGCCGCGGTCGCGCTGCTGTACGTGCTGCTGGCCGGCTTCGGCGTGCCGGCCCAGCGCACCCTGTACATGCTGGCGGTGGTAGCCGCCGCCGCGTGGTACGGCCGGCTGACCAGCGTGTCGCACGTGCTGTGCGTGGCGCTCGGCGTGGTCGAGCTGCTCGACCCGTGGGCGGTGCTGGCGCCGGGCTTCTGGCTCTCGTTCGGCGCGGTGGCGATGATCCTGTTCGCCAGCGTGGGGCGCACAGAGGACGGCGAGCGTGGTTGGCGCGCGGCGTTGCGGGCGGGCGCCCGCACCCAGTACGTGGTCACGCTCGGCCTGGTGCCGCTGACGATGCTGCTGTTCGCCCAGGTGTCGCTGGTCAGCCCGCTGGCGAACGCGCTCGCCATTCCCGTGGTGAGCTTCATCGTCACGCCGCTGTCGCTGGCCGGCAGCATGCTGCCGGCGCCCTTGTCGACGCTGTTGCTGACGCTGGCCCACGGGGTTGTGCGGGCGCTGGCCCTCGCGCTCGGCTGGCTGGCCGGCACGCCGCTGGCGGTGTGGAGCGCGCCCACGCCACCGTTCTGGCTCTTCGCGTTCGCCCTGCTCGGCACCGTGTGGATGCTGGCCCCACGCGGCTGGCCCTTGCGCTGGACCGGCGCGCTGGCCTGGCTGCCGCTGCTGGCGGCCCAGCCCGCGCACCCGGCGCCCGGGCGACTTAGCGTCATCGCGTTCGACGTGGGGCAGGGCATGGCGCTGCTGGTTGAAACGGCCGGCCACCGCCTGCTGTACGACACCGGACCGCTGTATTCCCCCGATTCGAACGGCGGCAACCGCGTCATCAATCCCTACCTGAAGGCACGCGGCATCGAGCGCCTCGACACCGTCGTCGTCAGCCACAGCGACACCGACCACTCGGGCGGCGCGCTCGACGTGCTGGAGGCGCTGCCGGTGACCTTGTTCATGTCGTCGCTGCCGGAAAATCATCCAGCGGTGCGCGCCGCGGCCCGGCATTGCCGCTGCACGGCGGGCCAGGCGTGGACCTGGGACGGCGTGCGCTTCGAAGTGCTCCATCCTGGCGCTGCCAGCTACGACGACAGCACGCTCAAGCCGAACGCGCGCAGCTGCACCTTGCGCATCAGCGCCGGCGTGACGTCCATTCTGCTGGCGGGCGACATCGAGGCGCCGCAGGAGGCGCAGTTGCTCGCATCGAGCGCAACGCTCCAGGCCCAGGTGCTGCTGGCGCCCCACCACGGCAGCGGTACCTCGTCCACCGCCGCCTTCCTGGGAGCGGTCAAGCCGACGCTGGCGATCTTCCAGGTTGGCTACCGCAATCGCTACCACCATCCCAAACCCGAGGTGTTTGAGCGCTACGGCAAGCTGGGCATCGAGCGCTTGCGCACCGACGAGTCGGGCGCGCTGCTGCTGGAGCTGGGGCCCACCGTACAAGTGAGCGAATATCGCCGCGAACACGCGCGTTACTGGTATGCGCGCTGATGGCGGCCACGCGTGCCACACTTTGATACAAAGCGGGGCAGCCCGGCAGCGTGCGGCAAGCGCAAATGAGGGTATATTTATACATCATCAATCTCGTGAGGCGGAAATCGCCATGAACAAGCTCAACCACTATCTCGCGCTGGCTGCGGTTTTGCTGGCGGCATCGGCCAGCGCCTGCGCGACGGCGACGGTCACCTTTGTCAATCCGGAGAAAATGACGGATGTGCCCCGCTTCCAGAGCGATCGGGTGTCGATGGAAGAGCAGTTCAGGGAGCACTTCAACAAGCTCGCGGCCGAGCTGCCGGCGGGGCAGGCGCTCAAGGTCGATATCCTCGACATCGATCTCGCCGGCGAGGTGTTCCCGCGCGTGGCGGTCCAGGATGTCCGCGTGTACAAGGGTATCGGGGACCGGCCCGCGATCCATCTGCGCTACAGCATCGAACAGGACGGTCGCGTTCTGCGCAGCGGGGACCGGAAGCTCACCGACTCGAATTACATGATGAGCTATAACAACTACAGAAACGAGATCTACGGCTACGAAAAGCAGATGCTGGACGACTGGTTTCGTAAAGAGATCGTCCCCGCACACTGACTCCTAGGCCACCGGCAGGGTGATCGTCACGCACAGACCGCCGCCGTCGCGGTTCTGCGCGACGATGGTGCCGCCGTGGGCACTGATCACGCGCTGGGCGATCGCAAGCCCCAGCCCATGCCCATCCACGTCGTTGGAGGTGGCGTTGGAGCGGAAGAAGGGCTCGAAGATGGCGTTCAGGTCGGCCGGCGCGACACCCGGCCCCTGGTCGAGGACTGCGACGCTCACCTGCGCGGCGCTGGCAGACACGTCGATGCCGACGGCGCCGCCCGGCGGGCTATGCTTGATGGCGTTCCTTACCACGTTTTCGATCGCGGGCCACAGCAGGTCGGGCGCGCCACGCACGTTGACGATAGCCAGGCCGCTCACTTCGATGCGGCGCTGGCTCTGTTCCGCTTCAAAACGGGCATCGCTGGCGATCTCCTCGACCAGCTCCATGATCGCGATGTCTTCCTTGACGGGCAGCGCCGGGGCCGCGTCCAGGCGCGATAAGGTCAGCAGCTCACCGAGCAGTTTATCCATGCGTACGCTCTCGCGTTCGATGCGATCGAGCGAAGCGGCCAGCCGCTCGGGCTGCTGGTGCGCCAGGCCGATCGCCGCGTGCAGCCGCGCCAGCGGGGAGCGCAGCTCGTGCGAGACGTCGTGCAGCAGGCGGCGCTGGCCTTCCATCAGTGTCCGCAGCCGGCCGCTCATGCGGTCGAAATCGCGCCCAAGGTCGGCCAGTTCATCGCCGCGCACCTTCCCCGCAGCGCCGAAGCGCGGCGCCAGGTCACCTGCGGCGGCAGCCTCGAATGCGCTGCGCAGCGCGCGGATCGGCCGTGAAAAATACCACGCTAGCAGGGCCGCGAACAACAGGCTGGCGAGGATCGCGCCGATCATTGTAATGTAGGGGAAAAAATGGTGCTCCGGCGGCTGTCCGCCAGGGCCACCGGGGCCGCCCGGTCCGCCGTGATCGCCCAGTCCACCAGGGCCGCCCGGTCCGCCGTGACCGTCCGGGCCACCAGCAAGGCCCATTCCCGGGCCGCCAAGCACGCCGCCACCCGGTCCGTGCGTCCCGGAGCGCAGCACGTGGCGCAGTTCGTCCTGCGGCAGCGCGCCCGGTCCGCGATGGCGTTCGCCCAGCCAGCGCAGGAACACCAGGTAGCGCGTGCCGTCGGGTGCGGTCAGCATGCGCACCACGTTATGGCGCGATCCGTCGGCCAGCAGCGCCGCCGCTTCCGCGCGCAGTTCCGGCGTCACCAGGCGGCCCAGCATGTCGTGGCCGGTGTCGTCCTCGATCACGTACAGGCTGTAGCGCGTCGATTCGTTGATCAGTTCACGCAAGGCCTCCTTGCCGCCATGCTTGAGCGTCACGGCCGCCGAGTCGATCAGGAATTCGGCGGCGCGGCTGGTGTCGATCACTGGATGGGCGTTCGACTGCGCCCGGCTTTGGTCGCGCAGCCAGAACACCGTGCCCACACCGATCGTCGCGGCCAGCTGGGCCAGCAGGATCGACAGGAAGAACTTCCAGAACAGGCGGCCCATGCGTCAGTCGCGAATGAGCTGGTAGCCGAGCCGGTACACGGTCTGCAGGCAGGAGCGGCCGTCGGCGAGGGTGCCCAGTTTGTGCCGCAGGCTGCTCAAATGGACGTCGATATTGCGGTCGAAGCGCGCCATCGGGCGGCCCAGCCCCTGCTCGGACAACTCGTTCTTGCTGACCGGGCGGCCGGCGTTGCGGGCCAGGACTTCGAGCAGATTGAATTCGGTACTGGTCAGTTCAAGCGCCTTGCCGTCCCAGCTGGCCCGGCGCTGCTCCGGCTGCATGGACAACTTGCCTACGGCGAGCGTGATCCCGTCCTCGTCGCGCCGCACGCCGTTGGTGCGGCGCAGGATGGCGCGGATGCGCGCCGTCAGTTCGCGCGGCGTGCACGGCTTGGTGACATAGTCGTCAGCGCCCAGTTCCAGCCCGAGGATACGGTCGGTGTCGTCGCCGCGCCCGGTCAGCATCAGCACCGGCATGTGGCTCTTGGCGCGGATTCGGCGCAGGGTTTCTAGCCCGTTCATGTGGGGCATCATCACGTCGAGGACGGCGATGGCGTGCTGCCCGGTGAGCGCTTCGCGCGCGCCGGCCTCGCCGTCATGGGCGCAGGTGACGCGAAAGCCCTCCTGCTCCAGGTATTCCTGGAACATGCCGACCAGTTCGACGTCGTCGTCGATTAACAAGACCTTGTTCATTCGGCGATCATAGCAAATCGGCCGCCGCCAGGCCCATTTCATGCGCCTGTCTTTACGTGTTTTTACATCGCCCTAACAGCGCTTTACAGACCCGCCACAGAGAATGGAGCCTTCGATAACACCACTGGAGTTCGTATGAACGGGAGTATGAAAGCGAATATGAAAAGCATCAGCTGCGTTACCTTGTTGTTGGCAGCTGCCGCATGCGGCGGCGCCATCGCCGCCGAGGTGCCGGACATGCCGCCACCCGGGCCGCTGATGGAGATGCATGGCCATCCAGGCCACGGCATGGGACCAATGGGCCGCCACATGGCGAACCTGTCGGACGCCCAGGACGACAAGATCTTCGCCATCATGCACGCTCAGGAGCCGCAGCGGCGCGAACAGGAACGTGCGGCGCGCAAGGCCCACGAGGCCTTACGTGCCATGGTCGACGCTGGCCAGTTCGACGAGGCCAAGGCGGGCGCGCTGGCGCAGGCCGAGGGCAGAGCCGTGGCGACGCTGGCCCTGCTGCAGGCGCGCACCGACGCCCAGGTCCAGGCCGTACTCACGCCGGAACAGCGTCAACAGATGCACGACATGCACCCGCAGCGCGGCCCGCGCCAAGAATCGAAACCTGAATCACACTAGCGCGTAGGCGCGGGAGACGCATATGCACGATCATCATAACGATCATGAGCCCAGCCAGGATCACGGCGACGACCATAGCCTCGAGCGGGATATCGCAACGATGTTGAACATGACAGCCAGTCGGCGCCAGTCGCTGCGCTGGCTGTTCGCGACCGCGGCGCTGCCGCTGGCCGGATGCGGCGGTGGCGGCGCCTCCTCGGAAGCGGCCGCGGCCAGCACCGCGAGCGTGGGCACGGCCACGTCCACCGCGGGCGACAGTGTCAGCGCGTCCGGCGTCAGTTGCGCCGTCATACCCGAGGAGACCGGCGGCCCGTATCCTGGCGACGGCACCAACACCAACGCCAGCGGGGTGGCCAATGCCTTGATCCTGGCCGGCATCGTGCGCAGCGACATCCGCGCCAGCATCGCCGGGGCGAGCGGGGTGGCGGCCGGCGTGCCGCTCACGCTCAAGCTCCAGCTGCTGAACGTCACGTCGAGCTGCGCGTCGCTGGCCGGCGCCGCCGTCTATCTGTGGCACTGCGACCGGGACGGCCAGTATTCGATGTATTCGAGCGCGGTGGCGGGCGAAAACTACCTGCGCGGCGTGCAGCAGGCCGACAGCGATGGGGTGGTCACCTTCACCACGATCTTCCCGGGCTGCTATTCGGGCCGCATGCCGCACATTCACTTCGAGGTCTACCCCAGCCTGGCCAGCGCGACCAGCGCGGGCAACCGCATCAAGACCTCCCAGCTCGGCTTTCCCAGCGCGACGCTGACCGAGGCCTACACCGCGATCGGCTACGGCACCAGCGTGGGCAACCTGGCGAACATGAGCTACACCACCGACCTCGTGTTCAGCGACGGTACCTCGCTGCAGATCGCCAGCGTCACCGGCAGCGTCAGCCAGGGCTACGTGGCCACGCTCACGGTAGGGGTTTCCCTCTAATCCGAACGGGATCGGCGCACCGGATTGCCCGTACAATCCGGTGCATGGCTAAACCGATCATTCATTTCTCGCACGGGAACAGCTTCCCGGCCGGTAGCTACCGCCAGTTCCTGCGCAACCTGGAAGATGAGTTCGACGTGCGCGCGGTGGACATGTACGGCCACGATCCGGCCTATCCGGTCACCGACGGCTGGTCGCACCTGGCCGACCAGCTGATCGCCCAGGTTGAAGGCTACGGCGAACCGGTCATCCTGCTCGGCCATTCGCTGGGCGGCATGCTCAGCCTGATGGCGGCCGAGCGCCGCGCGGAGCTGGCGCGCTGCGTGGTGATGCTGGACTCGCCGGTGGTGGCGGGCTGGCGCGCCGCGCTGCTGCGCTTCGTCCGCTGGGGCGGCTGGGTGTCGCGCTTCTCGCCGGGTAAGCTGTCGCAGCGGCGCCGCAAGCTGTGGCCCTCGCGCGAGGCGGCCTACGCCCACTTCGTGTCCAAGCCCTTGTTCGCCGGCTTCGCGCCCGGTGTGCTGGACGACTACCTCGAGCACGGCCTGGAACCCCATGCGGATGGGGTGCAGCTGCGTTTTTCGCGCGATGTCGAAACCGAGATCTATAACGCGCTCCCGCATCACATCGGGCGCCTGACCGCGGCCGGCTTCCCGGTGCCGGTGGGTTTCATCGGCGGGACCGACTCGGTCGAGCTGCGCCAGGCCGGGCTGGCCGGTACGCGGCGCCTGGTCGGCGCCAATTTCAGCTGGATCGAAGGCGGCCATTTGTTCCCGCTCGCCTCGCCGGCGCTGGCGGCCGAGCTGACCCGCGCCATGATAGAACGGCTGAGGCGGCCGGCGTAAACCTACTTGAACGCCGCGCTTTCGCGTAAAATCGCGGGGTTTCCCCCTGCTATATCAAAGAAAGCCCCGCGATGACAATCAAAAGCGACAAATGGATCCGCCGCACGGCCGCCGCCACCGGCATGATCGAACCGTTCGAACCCGGCCAGGTGCGCGAAGTTGACGGGCGCAAGATCATCTCCTACGGCACCTCCTCGTACGGTTACGATATCCGCTGCGCCGACGAATTCAAGGTGTTCACGAACATTAACAGCACCATCGTCGACCCGAAGAACTTCGACTCGAACTCCTTCGTCGACATCAAGAGCGACGTGTGCATCATCCCGCCGAACTCGTTCGCGCTGGCGCGCACGATCGAGTACTTCCGCATTCCACGCAACGTGCTCACGGTCTGCCTCGGCAAATCGACCTATGCGCGCTGTGGCATCATCGTCAACGTGACGCCGTTCGAGCCGGAGTGGGAAGGCTACGTGACGCTCGAATTCTCCAACACCACGCCGCTGCCGGCCAAGATCTACGCCGGCGAAGGCTGCGCGCAGGTGCTGTTCTTCGAGAGCGACGAAGTGTGCGAGACCTCGTACAAGGACCGCGGCGGCAAGTACCAGGGCCAGCATGGCGTGACCTTGCCGAAGACCTGAGAGCTTGAGCGTATTTCGATCCGGCCGCAGGCCGCAGGCGAAAAAAAAGGAACCGCGCGGTTCCTTTTTTTGTGGGCGGACTAGGCCTTATGCCTGGCGGACGCAGTCCACGAAGTAGCCGCGCTTGCCGTCCACCTCGCGCTTGACCAGCCCATGCACGTCGGTCTCGAAGCCGGGGAAGCGCTCGTTGAAGTCGCGCGCGAAGCGCAGGTAGTCGACGATGGTCTTGTTGAAACGCTCGCCGGGAATGAGCAGCGGAATGCCGGGCGGGTAGGGCGTCAGCAGGATCGCGGTGATGCGCCCTTCGAGCTCCTCGATGGCCACGCGGTCGATCTCGCGGTGGGCCATCTTGGCGAAGGCGTCGGACGGCTTCATCGCCGGGATCATGTCCGACAAATACATCTCCGTGGTCAGGCGCGCCACATCGTAGGCCTTGTAGAAGTCGTGGATCTGCTGGCACAGGTCGCGCAGGCCCATCGCCTCGTAGCGCGGATTGGCCGCCGCGAACTCGGGCAGGATGCGCCACATCGGCTGGTTCTTGTCGTAGTCGTCCTTGAACTGCTGCAGCGCGGTGACCAGCGTGTTCCAGCGGCCCTTGGTGATCCCGATGGTGAACATGATGAAGAACGAGTACAGCCCGCACTTCTCGATGATCACGCCGTGCTCCGCCAGGTACTTGGTCACGATCGAGGCCGGGATGCCGGACTCGCCGAACTGGCCGTCCAGCGACAGGCCGGGCGTGACCACGGTGGCCTTGATCGGGTCGAGCATGTTGAAGCCCGGCGCCAGCTTGCCGAAGCCGTGCCAGTCGTCCTCGGCGCGGATCATCCAGTCGGACTGGGTGCCGATGCCTTCCTCGGAGAAGGTGTCCGGGCCCCATACCTTGAACCACCAGTCCTGGCCCCATTCGGCGTCGACCTTCTTCATGGCGCGGCGGAAGTCCAGCGCCTCCAGGATCGATTCTTCCACCAGCGCGGTGCCGCCCGGCGCTTCCATCATGGCCGCGGCCACGTCGCACGAGGCGATGATCGAGTACTGCGGCGAGGTCGAGGTGTGCATCAGGTAGGCCTCGTTGAAGGCGTCCTGGTCCAGCTTGACCGACTCCGACTCGCGCACCAGCACCTGGGAGGCCTGCGACAGGCCGGCCAGCAGCTTGTGGGTCGACTGGGTCGAGAAGATCATCGATTCCTTGGCGCGCGGGCGGTCGCGGCCGATCGCGTGCATGTTCTTGTAGAAGTCGTGGAAGGTGGCGTGCGGCAGCCAGGCTTCGTCGAAGTGCAGGGTGTCGATCTTCCCGTCCAGCATCTCGCGCAGGGTCTCGACGTTGTAGACCACGCCGTCGTAGGTGGACTGGGTGATGGTGAGGATGCGCGGCTTCTTGTTCGTCGCTTCGCGCGCGAACGGGTTCGCCTCGATCTTGCGGGCGATCGACTCCGGCGTGAATTCCTCGAGCGGGATGGGACCGATGATGCCGAGGTGGTTCCGGGTCGGCATCAGGAACACCGGAATGGCGCCGCACATGATGATCGAGTGCAGGATCGACTTGTGGCAGTTGCGGTCGACGACGACGATGTCGCCCGGCGCCACCGTCGAGTGCCACACCATCTTGTTGGAGGTGGAGGTGCCGTTGGTGACGAAGTAGCAGTGGTCGGCGTTGAAGATGCGCGCGGCGTTGCGCTCGGACTTGGCCACCGGGCCGGTGTGGTCGAGCAGCTGGCCGAGTTCCTCGACAGCGTTGCAGACGTCGGCGCGCAGCATGTTCTCGCCGAAGAACTGGTGGAACATCTGGCCGATCGGCGACTTCAGGAAGGCCACGCCGCCCGAGTGGCCGGGGCAGTGCCAGGAATACGAGCCGTCGTTGGCGTAGTGGACCAGGGCGCGGAAGAAGGGCGGCGCCAGCCCGTCGAGGTAGGACTTGGCTTCGCGGATGATGTGGCGCGCCACGAATTCAGGCGTGTCCTCGAACATGTGGATGAAGCCGTGCAGCTCGCGCAGGATGTCGTTGGGGATGTGGCGCGAGGTGCGCGTCTCGCCGTAGATGTAGATCGGGATGTCGGAATTCTTGTGGCGGATCTCGGCCACGAAGGCGCGCAGCGCGGTCAGGGCCGAATCGGTCTCCTCGACCGAGCCGCTGCCGAACTCCTCGTCGTCGATCGAGAGCACGAAGGCCGAGGCGCGCGACTGCTGCTGCGCGAACTGGGCCAGGTCGCCGTAGCTGGTCAGGCCGAGCACTTCCATGCCTTCCTTTTCCATCGCGGCGGCCAGCGCGCGTATGCCAAGGCCGGACGTGTTCTCGGAACGGAAATCCTCGTCGATGATGACGATGGGGAAACGAAATTTCATGGAGGTCTCCAAAGCGCGGCGCCGTGAGAGCCGTCCCCGCTTGCGCAAGGGGACGGCGCTCACGGCACCGAAAAAAAACAAGAAGCGGATTTTCGCAGAAATGCCTGCGGTCCGGTGAAAAAACTTCTGTAAGAGTAGCTACTAGCGCCCGGGACTGTCGCACACTTGCCGCACCACCACGCGCCGTTCGCCGCGCCCCGCTAGTGCGCCGCCACCGCGGCGCCGAACAGGGCCCCCAGCGGGTCCAGGTGCAGCCATGCCAGCACGCCCAGCACCATGCCCAGGACGGCCACGCCGCAAGCGGCCGCCATCAGCCACTTCTTACGCGTCAACAGCGTGATCGCCGCCAGCGAGATGGCGATCTGCTCGGCCGTCGTCGCCAGAGCCCACTGGTGGTGCTCGTGCATCTTGGCGTCCGAGCGGTGATTCCACTCGTCGGACTTGGCGTCGAGCGCCTCGGCCTGCTTGCGGATCTGCTCCTTCTCGCTATTGTAGCGCGCCACCTCGCCCTGGTAGCGCGCGCGGTCCACGTTGGGCAGGACCATCGCCAGCTCGGCCAGGTTCTGCTTGTTCGACTTGGCCTGGTAGTAGTTCCAGCTGTTGGCCGCGTTGGTCTTTTCGATCGCCGCGTTGTTCTTGAACAGGGCCGCGTCGTTCTGGGTGGCGCCGCCCAGGTAGCCGAACAGGGCGCCGACAGTGGCCAGGATCGCGGTCATGACGGCGATATTGTTGGAGAAGCTGTCGCCGCCGTGCGCGGCGTGTTCGACCGCGTGATCGTGCGGGCCGTGGACGTGAAAGCCGTGTTCTGACATGGTGGTTCCTGTTCGGTGGGCGCTGCTGGAGGTGCGCGCCGGCCTTATGCGGCCGGGGCGCGCTCTAATGTGACGAATGCGTAGTCGAAGTCGTTGGCGGCCGAGTGATGGGTGGCGCGCGCGCTTTCGCGCCATGCCGCCGCGTCCAGTTCGGGGAAGAAGGTGTCGCACGCGTAGCGCCGGCCGATCTCGGTCAGCTCGATGCGATCGGCCAGCGGCATCGCCTCGGTGAAGATCTGGCCGCCGCCGATCACAAACACTGGCGCGTCGCCGCACAGCGCCAGCGCGTCGGCCAGCGAGGCGGCCGTCTCGACGCCCTCGTGGCGCCAGTCGCGGTTGCGGGTGACGACGATGTTGCGCCGGTTGGGCAGGACGCGCCCGATCGAGTCGAAGGTCTTGCGTCCCATGACGATCGGATGGCCGTTCGTGAGGCGCTTGAAATGGGCCAGGTCTTCGGGCAGGTGCCAGGGCATTTGGTTGCCGGCGCCGATGCCGCGGCCGGCGTCGGTCGCGACGATGAGGGTGATCCGGGACACTGCGACTCCTGTGGTAATCGAGTCGACATTATCAGCGAAATCGGCCGCTTGCGCCACCTGCGCCGGGCCGAAATGGGTGGCCGCTGAGTGATGTTGGCCGGCATTTATTTAACAATCGTCCAACTATCAAAACGTCTATGAAAAAACGCCACGTTCCAGTGTGAGTTTTCGTGAGTATTCGTCTGATTTTTAACGGTTTCTGTGGATTTTGCGACGCATCGATTTATTTCCTTGTGGCATCGCAAGATTTTCATGTATTGTGTCTGGACGCGTTGCCTCACGTCACTATTCTTCCCTACTGTGAGGGGTTCGGCGCACCGCAACAAAAAGTACGAACCGCGACACATTGCGCACAGAGATCCTGCCAGGAGACACGATGAAACACCCTCTCGAACTCGCCGCCGGCGCCGGATCGCAAGCGATCCTGGCCCTGGCCGACGGCACCACCTTTTTCGGATACGCGATCGGCGCCGAAGGGCACACCACCGGAGAAGTCGTCTTCAACACGGCCATGACCGGCTACCAGGAAATCCTGACCGACCCCAGCTACACGCGCCAGATCGTCACCCTGACCTATCCCCACATCGGCAACACCGGCATCAACCGCGAAGACGGCGAATCGGCGCGCGTGCACGCGGCCGGCCTGGTGATCAAGGACTTGCCGCTGCTGGCCTCGAACTTCCGCTCGACCCAGTCGCTGTCGGACTGCCTGAAGGAGCAGCGCATCGTGGCCATCGCCGGCATCGACACCCGCAAGCTGACCCGCATCCTGCGCACCAAGGGGGCCCAGAACGGCGCCATCGCCGTCGGCGCCAGCGCCGACGAGGCGGTCGCGCTGGCGCGCGGCTTCGCCGGCCTGACCGGCATGGACCTGGCCAAGGTCGTCTCGGTCAAGGAGCGCTACGAGTGGCGCGAGACCGAATGGCGCCTGGGCAGTGGCTACGGCAGCCAGGACGCGCCGCGCTTTCACGTCGTCGCCTACGATTTCGGCGTCAAGTCCAATATCCTGCGCATGCTCGCCCAGCGCGGCTGCAAGGTGACGGTGCTGCCGGCCCGGACCAGCGCGGCCGAAGCGCTGGCGCTCGATCCGGACGGGGTGTTCTTGTCCAACGGGCCGGGCGACCCTGGGCCGTGCGACTACGCCATCGCCGCCTCGCGCGACATCATCGAGCGCGGCATCCCCACTTTCGGCATCTGCCTCGGCCATCAAATCATGGCGCTCGCTTCGGGCGCACGCACACTCAAAATGAAATTCGGACACCACGGCGCCAACCACCCGGTCCAGGACCTCGACAGCGGGCAGGTCATGATCACCTCGCAGAACCACGGCTTCGCGGTCGACGCCGACTCGCTGCCGGCCAACTGCCGCGTCACCCACGTCTCGCTGTTCGACGGCTCGCTGCAAGGCTTCGCGCGCACCGACCGCCCTGCGTTCTGCTTCCAGGGCCACCCGGAGGCCTCGCCCG
>DIZW01000003.1:77109-77737 GCA_002428015.1 Oxalobacteraceae bacterium UBA6018
GCAAGGCGCTGCGCGAGGAGGGCTACAAGGTCATCCTGGTCAACAGCAATCCGGCCACCATCATGACCGACCCGGACATGGCCGACGTCACCTACATCGAGCCGATCCAGTGGGAAGTCGTGGCGCGCATCATCGCCACCGAAAAGCCGGACGCGATCCTGCCGACCATGGGCGGCCAGACCGCGCTCAACTGCGCGCTCGACCTGCACCGCAACGGTGTGCTGGCCCAGCACGGCGTGGAGCTGATCGGCGCGACCCCGGAGGCGATCGATAAGGCCGAGGACCGCTCCAAGTTCAAGAACGCCATGACCAAGATCGGCCTGGGCTCGGCGCGCTCGGGCATCGCCCACAGCATGGCCGAGGCCTGGGAGGCGCAGGCCACGCTGGGCTTCCCGGTGATTATCCGGCCGTCCTTCACGATGGGCGGCAGCGGCGGCGGCATCGCCTACGACGCCACTGAATTTACCACCATCTGCACGCGCGGCCTGGAACTGTCGCCCACCTCCGAACTGCTGATCGAGGAATCCCTGATCGGCTGGAAGGAATTCGAGATGGAGGTGGTGCGCGACAAGAAGGACAACTGCATCATCGTCTGCTCGATCGAAAACCTCGATCCGATGGGCGTGCA
>DIZW01000003.1:77812-91934 GCA_002428015.1 Oxalobacteraceae bacterium UBA6018
CACACCGGCGACTCGATCACCGTGGCGCCGGCCCAGACCCTGACGGACAAGGAATACCAGATCATGCGCAACGCCAGCCTGGCGGTGCTGCGCGAGATCGGCGTGGACACCGGCGGCTCGAACGTGCAGTTCGCCGTCAATCCGAAAGACGGCCGCATGATCGTCATCGAGATGAATCCGCGCGTGTCGCGCTCGTCGGCGCTGGCGTCGAAAGCGACCGGCTTTCCGATCGCCCGCGTGGCGGCCAAGCTGGCGGTCGGCTTCACGCTCGACGAACTGCGCAACGAGATCACCGGCGGGGCCATGCCGGCCTCGTTCGAGCCGTCGATCGACTACGTGGTCACCAAGATTCCACGCTTCGCCTTCGAGAAATTCCCCGGCGCCGACGCCCACCTGACCACCCAGATGAAATCGGTGGGTGAGGTGATGGCGATGGGCCGCACCTTCCAGGAGTCGTTCCAGAAGGCGCTGCGCGGCCTCGATATCGGCGTGGATGGCTTGTGCCGCAAGAACGCGGGACGCGACGTGATCGCCGAGGAACTCGGTTCGCCCGGCCCGGAACGCATCTGGTACGTGGGCGACGCCTTCGCCCAGGGCTTTTCGCTGGAAGAAGTGCAGCACATGTCGTTCATCGACCCATGGTTCCTGGCCCAGATCCAGGACCTGGTGGAAGTGGAGCTGTGGCTGGAGACCCAGCGCCTGGGCGACCTGGACGAGCCGGTCCTGCGCAAGCTCAAGCAGCAGGGCTTCGGCGACCGCCGCATCGCCGCGCTGCTGGGGACCGATGAGGACGAAGTGCGCGCGCGCCGCCATGCGCTGGGCGTGCGCCCGGTGTACAAGCGGGTCGACACCTGCGCCGCGGAATTCGCCACCGGCACCGCCTACCTGTACTCGACCTACGACAGCGAATGCGAGGCCGCGCCTAGCGACCGCAAAAAGATCATGGTGCTTGGCGGTGGCCCGAACCGCATCGGCCAGGGCATCGAGTTCGACTACTGCTGCGTGCACGCCGCGATGGCGATGCGCGAGGACGGCTACGAGACCATCATGGTCAACTGTAACCCGGAGACCGTCTCGACCGACTACGACACCTCCGACCGCCTGTATTTTGAATCGCTGACCCTGGAAGACGTGCTTGAAATCGTCGCGCTGGAAAAGCCGGTCGGCGTGATCGTGCAGTATGGCGGCCAAACCCCGCTCAAGCTGGCGCTGTCGCTGGAAAAGAACGGCGTGCCGATCATCGGTACCTCGCCGGACATGATCGACGCGGCCGAAGACCGCGAGCGCTTCCAGCAACTGCTCCATTCGCTGGACCTGCGCCAGCCACGCAACCGCACCGCGCGCACCGAGGCGGACGCGGTGCGCCTGGCCGCCGAAATCGGCTACCCGCTGGTGGTGCGTCCCTCCTACGTGCTGGGCGGACGCGCGATGGAGATCGTGCATGAACAGGCCGACCTGGAACGCTATATGCGCGAAGCCGTCAAGGTCTCGCACGATTCGCCGGTGCTGCTGGACCGCTTCCTCAACGACGCCATCGAGGTCGACGTCGACTGCGTCTCCGACGGCGAGCAGGTGATCATCGGCGGCGTGATGGAACACATCGAGCAGGCCGGCATCCACTCGGGCGACTCGGCCTGCTCGCTGCCGCCGTATTCGCTGTCGCAGGCCACCATCGACGAACTGAAACGCCAGACCGCCTGCATGGCCAAGGGCTTGAACGTGATCGGCCTGATGAACGTGCAGTTCGCGATCCAGCAGCTCAAGGTGGATGGCAAGCTGCACGACACCGTGTACGTGCTGGAAGTCAATCCGCGCGCCTCGCGCACCGTGCCTTTCGTCTCCAAGGCCACCGGACTGCAGCTGGCCAAGATCGCCGCGCGCTGCATGGCCGGCCAGTCGCTGGCGAGCCAGGGCATCACCGGGGAAGTCATTCCGCCTTACTTCAGTGTCAAGGAGGCGGTGTTCCCGTTCGCGAAATTCCCTGGCGTGGACACCATCCTCAGTCCCGAGATGAAGTCGACCGGCGAAGTCATGGGCGTGGGCGCGACCTTCGGCGAGGCGTTCTACAAGGCCCAGCTAGCGGCCAATGTGCGCCTGCCGCGCAGCGGCCGGGTGTTCATGCGCGTCAAGCGCAGCGACCAGGCGCGCGCCGTGGCGCTGGCGCGCCAGCTCGACGCGGCCGGCTTCACCCTGTGCGCCAGCCTCGTCACCGCCACCGTGATCGGCGCGGCCGACATTCCCGTCACGACGGTCGACGACGCCGAGGTGACGGCCATGCTGGCCAAGAAGGAGATTGCGCTGGTGGTGCTGACGGTGGACGAAAAGCGCACCACCATCATGGCCTCGCGCACCTTGCGCGTGGCCGCGCTGGCCTCGGGCGCGCCGTTCTACACCACCATCGCGGGCGCCGAGGCGGCCCTTGAAGGCATCCGCCACATCGACAGCTATGGCCTGTACAGCCTGCGCGATCTGCACCGGCCTGCGCCGGAAGCGCCGGCGCCGGCGGGGCGCCTGGCCTTGACGGAGGCCGACCTGGCCGCCGCCGCCACCGAGCTGCCCGAGCGGCGCGCGCGCGCGCGAACCCGCACGGTCGGCGCGCCGCCGGTCAAGTTATTCATCCGCCAGCCGTTTACTGAGTCGGACGCCAATCAGCAGCGTATGATCAGCGAGATCATGCACTTGATTGACAGTGCCAACGGTGCACCGTACCCGTTCGACTACCTGACCGGTATCCAGGCCGAAAGCGCGCACACCTTCAAGCAGGCGTTCGAGCGCGATCAGCACATGCCGTTCACGCCGAAGAACTTCCGCGATCACCGGCTGCTGCTGCTCGACCAGGCCGACGCCATGGTCAATATCCGTGTCGGCATGAGCGAGAGCAGCGCGTTCGAACTGAGCTACCATATCTTCAAGGGACGCCGCACTCCTGTGCTGTTTTTGGTGTGGAAGCAGGCGCCGATCAAGACCACCTTGATCCGCGAGCTGGAAGACCTGGTCGACGTCACCTATGTCGAATTCGACCACGTGGAAGAACTACGTGAAGGGATACACCGCTTCTTCAATAGCCACAAATTGGGCAGCGCGCATTAGGGCGAGCAGTACGGGTTTAACGCATAACACCACAGGAGCATGGCATGTTCGACAATCTGAAAATAAAAACCCTCGTGATCGGCGCGCTAGGGCTGCTGGTCGCGCTGATGCTGCTGATCGGCGGATTAGGCATCTACGGTGCCAACCGCTCGGTCGAGCTGGTCAAAGGGGTCACCCTGGCGGACCAGAAGGCCAGCAGCGACCTGCACTCGATCCGTCTCGACATGGAACTGAACCGCAGCCAGATCCTCCAGGCGCTGCAGCACAACCCGACCCTGACCTGGGCGCAGCTGCATGACCATCCGCTGACGGTCCACTTCAGCCAGATCGACGCCCTCGTCGCCAGCACGGCCAGGAAGTGGGACAAGTACCTGGCGTCGACCCGCTCGGCGGACGAGAAGCATCTGGCCGAGGAGTGGTACGCCAAGAGTGATGGCCTGGGCATGGCCCACATCAAGGCCGCCGGCGATGCGATCAAGGCCGGCAACTGGGACGGCGCGGAAGATGTCCTGATCAAGAAGATCAATCCCTCCTACCGCGTCGGCGACGTGGCCCTCAAGGCGCTCAACGACGCCTCCGACAGCCGCGCCAAGGGCAACGAGGCGAACGTCGCGGCCAGCCTGCAGAACACGCTCTATTTCATGGCCGGTGTACTCGCGGTGGCGGTGCTGCTGGGCGTTGCGGTCGGCGTCATGATGATCAATGCGATTTCCGAGCCGCTCAGCGAAGCGACCGCGATCGCCTCGCGCGTGGCCGAAGGCGACCTGACCGGCCAGATCGTCGCCCACAGCGACAATGAGATCGGCACCCTGCTGGCGGCGCTGGGCAAGATGAAGGGCAACCTGGCCGGCATCGTGGCCGAAGTTCGTGCCAGCACCGACACCATCTCCAGCGCGTCGAGCCAGATCGCCGCCGGTAATATGGACCTGTCGCAGCGCACCGGCGACCAGGCCGGCTCGCTGGAGAAGACCGCCTCGTCGATGGAAGAACTGACCAGCACCGTGCGCCAGAACGCGGACAATGCGCGTCAGGCCAACCAGCTGGCGGTGTCGGCGTCGGAAGTGGCGGTGCGCGGCGGCGCGGTGGTGGCGCAGGTGGTCGACACCATGGGCTCGATCAACGAATCGTCGCGCAAGATCGTCGACATCATCGGCGTCATCGATGGCATCGCCTTCCAGACCAACATCCTGGCGCTCAACGCCGCGGTGGAGGCGGCGCGTGCCGGCGAACAGGGCCGTGGCTTCGCGGTGGTGGCGTCCGAAGTGCGCAACCTGGCCCAGCGCTCGGCCGGCGCGGCCAAGGAAATCAAGGAACTGATCGGCGACTCGGTCGGCAAGGTCGATAGCGGCGCGCGCCTGGTGGACCAGGCCGGCGTGACCATGAAGGAGATCGTCACCAGCATCCAGCGCGTGACCGACATCATGGGCGAGATCACCCAGGCCAGCCAGGAGCAGACCTCGGGCCTGGACCAGATCAACCAGGCGATCGGCCAGATGGACGCGATCACCCAGCAGAACGTGGCCCTGGTCGAGGAAGCGGCGGCCGCCGCCGGTTCGCTGCAGGACCAGGCCAGCGTGTTGAGCAAGGTGGTCGGCGTGTTCAGCCTGGACCCGGTCCCGGGCCAGCGCGCAGCGCGCCCGGCGGCGCAGCGCAAGCCGGCCGTTCGCGCTGCAGCGCCGCGCGTGACCGCCCCGGCCCGCGTTGCCGCGCCCGCGCCTGCGTCCCAAGCGGCGGCCGAGCCGAAGGCGATCGCCAAGCCGGTGCCGAAGAAAAAGGCTGTGGTGGCCAACGACGATTGGGAAGAGTTCTAATCGCGGGAAGCGTTCTAATCGCCCCTTACGGCGGCTAGCGCGGCGGACCCGGACTCGGGCTCACCCGCCTAGCCGCTTAGTCGTTCCAGCGCCGCCATGAGGGGCTCCGCCATGTCGGCGATGCGCTCGAGGCTTTCCTCGCGCAGGCGCGCGAGGTCCACGCCGACGCCGGTTTCCAAGCCGGCCCAGCGCAGCAGCGCCAGGCAGGCGTCCGGCGTGTCGAACACCCCATGCAGGTAGGTGCCGAGGATCTGCCCGTCCGGCGAAATCGCACCCTCGCCACGGCCGTCGATGTCGAAGGCCTGCCTGGCAAGCGCCGGCCCGGCCGATGTGCCGAGGTGGATTTCGTAGCCGCTGACGGCGGCGTCGGCAAAGCTGCAGCGGCCGCCGACCAGCGCCAGGCGCTTTTCGCTCCCCAGTTCCGTGACCATGTCCAGCAGCCCCAGTCCGGCCGATTCGCCCACGCCGCTCTCGACGCCTTGGCGGTCGATGACGCTGCGTCCGAGCATCTGGAAGCCGCCGCAGATTCCGATGACCTTGCCGCGGTAGCGCAGGTGGCGCGCGATCGCCGGCCCCCAGCCTTGCGCCAGCAGCCAGGCCAGGTCGAAGCGCGTGTTCTTGCTGCCCGGGAGGATCACCAGGTCGGCATCGGGAATGGGCTGCCCATGGCGGACATAGCGCAGGTCGACGCCGGGATGGGCGCGCAGCGCGTCAAAGTCGGTATGGTTGCTGATGTGCGGCAGGAGCGGCACGACGATGCGAAAGGCGCCGCGTTGCGCCTGCTCCGGCACCAGCGCATCTTCGGCGTCCAGGCACAGGCCGTGCAGGTAGGGCAGCACCGCCAGCACGGGCTTGCCGGTGCGCTGCTCCAGCCAGTCCAGCCCTGGCTGCAGCAGGGCGGGGTCGCCGCGGAAGCGGTTGATGACGAAGCCGACGATGCGCGCGCGCTCGCTTTCGGACAGGCAGTCGAGCGTGCCGGTGAGGTGGGCCAGGACCCCGCCGCGGTCGATGTCGGCCACCAGGATCACGGGGCAGTCGACCGCCTCGGCGAAGCCCATGTTGGCGATGTCGCGCTCGCGCAGGTTGACCTCGGCCGGGCTGCCGGCGCCCTCGACGATGACGGCGTCGAAGCCGGCGCGCAGGCGGGCGTAGGATTCCAGGACGGCGGCCATCGCCGTGCTCTTGTAGGCGTGATAGTCGCGCGCGTTCATGTCGGCGCATACCTTGCCGTGGATGATGACCTGGGCCTCGGTATCGGACGAGGGCTTGAGCAGCACCGGGTTCATGTCGGTGTGCGGCGCCAGGCCGGCGGCGCGCGCCTGCAGGGCCTGGGCGCGCCCGATCTCGCCTCCATCGGCGGTCACCGCGCTGTTGAGCGCCATGTTCTGCGGCTTGAACGGCACCACGCGCACGCCGCGCCGCGCCAGCAGGCGGCACAAGGCGGCCACCAGCGTGGTCTTGCCGGCGTCGGAGGTCGTACCCTGCACCATCAGGGTCGAGAAGGGCATGCTCATGCCGCCTTGCGGCGCGTTGCGGACGCGGGCCGGTTCCGGATTCAGACGGCGACCTGCGCCTTGATGTGGGGATGCGATTCGTAGCCGACGATCTCGAAGTCGTCGTAGCGGTACTCGAACAGCGAGGCTGGCTTGCGCGCGATGACCAGCTCGGGCAGGGCCATCGGCTCGCGCGCGAGCTGCAGGGCGACCTGCTCCATGTGGTTCGAATACAGGTGGCAGTCGCCGCCGGTCCAGACGAAATCGCCCACTTCCAGGCCGGCCTGCTGCGCCATCATGTGGGTGAGCAGCGCGTACGAGGCGATATTGAAGGGTACACCCAGGAAGATGTCGGCGCTGCGCTGGTACAGCTGGCACGACAGCTTGCCGTCGGCCACGTAGAACTGGAACAGCGCGTGGCACGGCGGCAGCTTCATCTGCGGAATGTCGGCCACGTTCCAGGCCGAGACGATCATGCGGCGCGAATCGGGGTTGTTCTTGATCTGCTCCATGACCTGGCTGATCTGGTCGACGTGGCCGCCGTCCGGGGTCGGCCAGTTGCGCCACTGGTAGCCGTAGATCGGGCCCAGGTCGCCGTTGGCGTCGGCCCATTCGTCCCAGATGCGCACCCCGTGCTCCTTGAGGTAGCCGATGTTGGTGGAGCCGTTCAGGAACCAGATCAGTTCATGGATGATGGACTTCAGGTGCAGCTTCTTGGTGGTCACCAGCGGGAAACCGTCCTGCAGGTTGAAGCGCATCTGGTAGCCGAACACCGAGCGCGTGCCGGTGCCGGTGCGGTCGGTCTTTTCGGTGCCGTGGTCGCGCACATGGCGCATGAAGTCGAGATATTGACGCATCGTTCGCTGACAAAAAAATTAGTGGGTCACGTGGACGCTGTGGAACTGCAGCGCGGCCAGGTTGGCGTAGATGCCGCCCAGCGCCACCAGCTCAGTGTGAGTGCCGGTTTCGACGATCTTGCCGTCTTCCATGACGATGATGCGGTCGGCCCGCTGCACGGTCGCCAGGCGGTGCGCGATGATGATTGTGGTGCGCCCGACCATGGCCGCTTCGAGGGCGCTTTGGACCAGGCGTTCGGATTCCGCGTCGAGCGCGCTGGTGGCCTCGTCGAGCAGCAGCAGGGGCGGATTCTTGAGCAGGGCGCGGGCGATCGCGATGCGCTGCCGCTGGCCGCCCGACAGGCGCACGCCGCGCTCGCCCAGGAAGGACTTGTACCCTTGCGGCAGGCGCTCGATGAATTCGTGGGCCGCGGCCATCCTGGCGGCCGCGACCACCTCGGCGTCGCTGGCGCCGGCGCGGCCGTAGCGGATGTTCTCCATCGCGTCGGCCGAGAAGATGATGGTGTCCTGGGGGACGATGCCGATCGCCCCGCGCAACGCGTGCAGGTCGAGCTGGCGGATGTCGACGCCGTCGAGCGTGATGCTGCCCGCCTGGGGATCGTAGAAGCGCAGGAACAGCTGGAACAGGGTGGTCTTGCCGGCCCCGGACGGGCCCACCACGGCCACCGTCTCGCCGGGCTGGATCGACAGCGACAGGTGCGCCAGCGCCGCCGTCTCGGGGCGCGACGGATAGGAGAAGGTGACGTCCGACAGCGCCAGCGCGGCGCCGTTGGCCGCGCGCGCCGGCAGCGCCAGCGGACGGGCCGGGTTGTGGATGGTCGAATGGGCCGAGAGCAGTTCGAGCAGGCGCTCGGTGGCGCCGGCGGCGCGCTGCGCCTCGCCCATGACCTCGGACAGCGCGCCGATGGAGCCGGCCACGATCGACGCGTACAGGATGAACTGGCCGAGGTCGCCGCCGGTCATGGCGCCGGCCAGCACCGCGTGGGCGCCTAGCCACAGCACGAACACGATGGTGCCGAACACCAGCACGATGGCCACCATGGTGAGCAGGGCGCGGGCGCGGATGCGCCGCAGCGCGGTCTTGAAGGCGCCTTCGACCAGGGCGCCGAAGCGGTCCGATTCGATCTTCTCGTGGGTGAAGGCCTGCACGGTCGGCATGGCGTTGAGGATTTCGCCGGCCATGGCCGACGCGTCGGCGATGCGGTCCTGGGAGTCGCGCGAGAGCGCGCGCACGCGCCGCCCGAACAGCACGATCGGCACCACCACCAGCACCAGCAGGCCGAGGATGATGGAGGTGAGCTTCACGCTGGTCACGAACAGCATCGCCAGGCCACCGGCGAACAGCAGCATATTGCGCAGCGCCATGGAGATGCTGGTGCCCACCACGGACTGGATCAGGGTGGTGTCGGTGGTGATGCGCGAGAGGACCTCGCCGGTCTGGGTGGTCTCGAAAAACTCCGGGCTTTGCTCGACCACGTGGCGGTACACGGCGCTGCGGATGTCGGCCACCACGCGCTCGCCCAGCCAGGACACCGTGAAAAAGCGCGCGGCCGTGGCCAGCGCCAGCACGGTTGCGACCCCGAACAGCGCCAGGAAGGTGGCGTCGACGTGCTTGATGCTGCGCGCGCCGGCCGCCGCGCCGAAGCCCAGGTCGATCATCTGCTTGAACGCGTACGGAATCGCCAGCGTGGAGCCGGCCGCCACCACCAGCGCGATCCCTGCCAGGATGAACTGGCGCCGGTACGGCAGCAGGAAGGGGAGCAGGCCGCGGAATGCGGCCAGGCTGCCTTTGCTGCGTTCGTTGGGGGCGCTGGTGACGGTCGTGGCGGCGGGGGCGCCGGCGGTGGCGCTGGTGGAGCTGTTGGTCATCGTGTCGGAGCTTTGCTTATTCTGTGCTGTTACGGTTTCAAAGTGTCATTGCGCGGTCGTAACCGGTCATTTCCAGATACCCGCGCCCGGCCGTTTTGCCATCGCGCCCTATCGTCACCGCGCCCTCCCAGTACACCGCTCCGGTCGAACGGCGCGAATCGAGCTCCTGGTCGGGCTGCAGCGGCGTCACCTCCCAGCGCGTGGTGCCGGTGACAAGCGTTGTGGCCACCGGATACTGCGCGCCGGTGCGCGGCGATTTCCACTGCGTGCGCGGCACGAACTCGACCTGGTCGGGCGTGTACTGGGTGATCTTGCCCGATCGGTCGCGCAGCAGTGCGTGCGCCCATAGTTTACCACCTTGCCGGGCGCGGATCTGAAAGGCCATCAGCGCCGAGCCGTCGTCGAGGTTGGCACCGACCCAGTCCCAGCCGGAAGCGGCCGGGTCCAGCGCCTGGCTGGACCACTCATGGTCGAGCCAGGCGGTGCCGCTGACGTTGCGCGGGGCGGCGCCGGCGGCGGAGGTGACCCCGACCACCTTGAGCTGAGGCTCGCTGTAATAATAGCTGGCGTGGGCCGGGCCCGGGCCTTTTTGCGAGAATCCGGCGCGCCCCTGCAGCAGCAGCGGCTGGGTCGGCGTGAGCACCAGTTCCATGGAGGCCTGGGCCGACTTGACGATCACGCGGTAACTGCCGTCCGGACCGCGCAGCATGCGCCAGTCGTCCAGCTTGACGTCGGTGGTGGGGGTGTTGGCGTAGGCCAGGCCGAAGCCGGCGCGCGCGCTGCGCTGGTCGTGCACCAGTCGGCCCAGGGACGGATCGGACAGGGCGGCGTGGCCGATGATCAGCTGGGCCGGCGCGAACGCGCTCGGGTTGGCGCGGTCGGTGCCGGTTGCGCTGCGAAAGAAGGTGACCTGGAAACCCAGCGGCTTGCCATCCTCGGTCTTGAGCCAGCCGGTGACGTACCACCACTCGGTTCGGAAACCCGGATGGGCGCCGTAGTCGCGCGGGAAGGTCAGCACCTGGCCCGGCGTGACGGCCGCGAACGCCGGCGGCGCGCCCCGGCAGGGCCCGGCCGCCAGCACCAGCAGCGCGGGCAGGAAACTCAAAGCGAGCAAACGACGGGAAAAATCCAAGAAGCGGAAAAAACGGCGCGTAAGCATTACCAATCCTCCCGAACGCCGCGTATCGGCCCACCTGAAAGCGCATAACGGCCCGACACCAGGGCGGTCAGCACCGACGCGGCCAGCAGCACGCCGGCCACGCTGGCCAGCAGCGGCCAGGGCAGGTGCAGCTGCATCGACCAGTGGAACGATTGCGGGTTGACGACGAATACCAGAATCAGGCTGATGAGCAGGCCCAGGGCGAAGCCGCACAGCACGCCCAGCGCGGTCAGGGCGCCGCCTTCGAGCGCCAGGATGCGCAGCACCTGGGCGCGGCTCACGCCCACGTGGCGCAGCATGCCGAATTCGCGCGAGCGCGCCAGGGTCTGGGCCGAGAAGGTGGCCGCCACGCCCGACAGGCCGATCGCGATGGCGATCGCTTCGAGCAGGTAGGTGACGGCGAAGCTGCGGTCGAAGATGGTCAGGCTCATGGCGCGGATGTCGCCCGGCTGGGAGAATTCCAGCGCGCCGGCGAAGGGCAGGGCGCGCAGCCTTTCCTGCAATTGCGCGCCGGTGACCCCGGGGCGCGCCCAGATGGCGGCGTCGTTGACGTCGCCGTCGCCGGTGAGCGCGCGGTAGTCGGCGATGCGGATCTGCACCGATCCGGCCTGGCTGGCGTAGTCGCGCCAGGCCCCGGCGACGAAGAAGCGGTGCAGGCGTCCGGCCAGGGGAAGGTCGACGCTGCCGCCCACGCGCACGTGGTAGAGGTCGAGCATGGCCTCGGACACCCAGGCCGGCATGGCGCCCGGCGGGGGCGTGATGGACTCGCCGATCAGGGGCAGCGCGCGCCCGGGGTCGGCCGCGTCGATCGGGCGCGCCATCAGGGCCACGGGCGGACGCGCCGGGTCGAGCGCGAGCTGGCGCGTGCGCAGGAAATCGACGCGCGCGGCGCCGGGAAGGGCCCGCAGCGCGGCCTGCTCGGGCGGCGCGATGCCGCCCGCGCTGCCGGCGCTGGCCACGCGCACGTACAGGTCGGCCGGGAGCAGGCGCACCAGCCAGTCGTCCAGCGAGACGCGAAAGCTCGCCACCATGATGGCCATCGCCACCATCAGGCTGAAGCTCGAGAGCACCCCGCCGAGGGCGATGGCGGCCTGGCCGGAGGCGTTGGCCAGGCGCGCCAAGGTCAGCGCCAGCACCGGCGGCTGCGCGGCGCGGCGCATGGCGGCGCGGTTGAGCAGGCCGAACAGGCTGGCGGCCAGGCGCGGCATCAGCCCGATGCCGCCGATGAGCAGCAAGGCGATGGCGAGGTAGCCGAACAGCGGCAGCTCGAACAGCGGCGGCGCGCGCGAGAGCAGCGCGGCCAGGGCGATGCACAGGGCCGATGGCCACACCCGCGCCAGGCGCGCCAGGGCCACTTCGTCGTTGCCGGATTTGAGCGCCACCGCCGGCGCGGCGCGCGCCGCCTCGTAGGCCGGCGCCAGGCAGCCCAGCAGGGCCACGCCCAGGCCGAGCGCGAAAAACACCAGCGCGGCCAACGGTGCGAACTGCACGTGCGGCCTGACGCCCGAAAAGTAACCTGCTCCCAGGTCGCCGCCGAAGAAGTGCAGGGCCAGCGCTGCCAGCGCGTAGCCGGACGCGATGCCCAGCGCCGCGCCGACCACACCCAGGATGGCGCCTTCGAGCAGCACCTGGCCGATCAGCTGGCGCCGTTCCACGCCGAGCACGCGCATCAGCGCGAACTGGCTGCGCCGGCGCATCACCGACAGCGCCTGGGTGGAAAACACCAGGAAGGCGCCGGTGAACAGCGCCACCAGCGCCAGCACCGTCAGATTGACCCGGTAGGCCCGGCTCATGCCGTTGCTGCGGCTCTCCTGGTCCTGGTCGTTGGGCTGGCCGACCATGAAGCGGCCCGGGAAGTCGCGTTCGAGCGTGCGCGCCAGCTCGCGCTCGAAACCGCCGCGGTCGACGCCGCCGCGCAGTTTGAGGTCGACGCGCGAGAGCTTGCCGAGCTGGTGGAAGCGCCACTGGGCCGCGCCGATGTCCATCACGGCCAGGCGCTGGCCGGGCCGCGCCTGCGCCAGCGTGCCGGCCACGCGCAGGGAAACCTGGGTTGTGCCGGCACGTAGCGTCACGCTGGCGCCAGCGCCGCGCGCAAGCCAGCGCATGGCCGCGGGCGACAGGAACACGGCGTCGTCGGCCAGCACGTCGGTCATCTGGCTGGCGGCGCCCACCAGGCCGGGAGTGACGTAGCCTGCGCGCAGGGCGTCGATGCCGACGATTTTCAGGCCGGCGCGCTGGCCCGGCACGCCGGCGTTCAGTTCCAGCACGGGCGAGGCCACGGCCACGTCGGGCATGCTGGCCAGGCGCGGGTAGACGCTCTCGTCGAACCAGGCTTCGCGCCCCGTCACCTGGATGTCGGCCTGCCCCGACAGGCTCTTGACGGCGGCCGAAAATTCGTTGAAGGCCGCCGCGTTGATCAGGTGGATGGCGAAACCCATGGCCACGCCGACCGCGATGGCGACGATGGCCAACAGCGCACGCACGGGATGGGCGCGCCACTCGCCCAGCAGCAGCCAGCGCGACAGGAGCCTCAGCCCGGACATGCGAGCGCCATCGTTTCGCGCTGGCGCCGCGCGCGCGTGCGCAGCGTTTCGCGCCGGTTGCCGCTGGCCTGGGCCGCGTCTTCCTCGGCCCATTTCTGGTGCAGGCGTTCGCGCGCGCACTGCTGGTAGCGCTGGGCGGCGGCGCGCCCGGCACGCTCCTGCGCACGCGCGGCGCGCGCCTCGCGCACCTCGTTCACCCTGCGCTCGTTCTGCAGGACGGTCAGCAGCGCCTTTTGGCGCGCCAGGCGCGCCTCGGTGTCCGGGTCGGGCGGCGGCGCGGTGGGCACGCGCAAGGCTTCGGCGCTGCCCGCGGCGCACGGGACGTCGCCGTAGGCCAGCTTACCGTCCACGCGGCACTTGTACACGGTCTGCGCGGACACCGGGCGCACCAGCAGCAACAACGCCAACACCAGCAATGGGAACATGAGCGCCTCCACGGGGTTCACAGGACTTTGCCAGGGTTCATAATGCCCAGCGGGTCCAGTGCGGCTTTGATCGCACGCATCATGTTCAACTCGACCGCCGACTTATATCGGACCAGCTCGTCACGCTTGAGCGCGCCGATGCCGTGCTCGGCCGAGATGGAGCCGGCGTTGGCGGCCACGCGGTCATGCACGATGCGATTGATGGCGTGCTGGTTGGCCAGGAAGTGCTCGTGCGCGATGCCGTCCGGCGGGGCGACGTTGAAGTGGAGATTGCCATCGCCCAGGTGGCCGAAACACACCAGCTGGCAGTCGGGGAAGGCTTGCAGCAGGAGCGACTCGGTGTCCTCGATGAAGCCGGCGATGCGCGACACCGGCAGCGATATGTCGTGCTTGATGTTCTTGCCGGCCGCCGCCTGGGCCAGCGGAATATGCTCGCGCACGTGCCACAGGCCGCGCGACTGGGCCACCGAGGTGGCGATGGCCGCGTCGTCGGCAATGCCGCGCTCGAGCGCCGCGCCGATCGCCTGTTCCAGCAAGCCGACCGCGTGCGCCTCGGATTCGCTGCTGGACACCTCGAGCAGCACGTACTGCGCATGGCGCGTCATGAACGGGCGCGGCAGGGCCGGGAAGTGGCGCGCCACCAGGCGCAGGCAGAAGTCGGACATCAGCTCGAACCCGGTCAGGCCGGCGCCGCACTGGTCCTGGGCCAGGTTGAGCAGCTCGAGCGCGGCGCCGGGGGAGGCCAGCGCCACCAGCGCCGTGATGGCCGCCTTGGGCTGGGGGAACAGCTTGAGCACCGCGCCGGTGATCACGCCCAGCGTGCCTTCGGCGCCGATGAACAGGTCGCGCAGGTCGTAGCCGGTATTGTCCTTGCG
>DIZW01000003.1:92192-92365 GCA_002428015.1 Oxalobacteraceae bacterium UBA6018
CTGCCTTCGGCCGCCAGCGACAGCGGGAACAGGCAGCCCTCGGCGGCGGCCGCCTCCTGGATGGTTTGCAGGATGCAGCCGGCATCGACGGTGATGGTGCGGTTGGCCGGGTCGAGCGCGCGCACCCGGTTGAGGCGGGCCAGCGAGAGCACCACGTTGGTGCCGCTGGCGTC
>DIZW01000104.1:0-331 GCA_002428015.1 Oxalobacteraceae bacterium UBA6018
AATTTGCAGCATGTTCAAGATGCGACGATCGACGTCATCGAGCTGGGGATCGGATTGGAGTGCCATTTTTGAATAAATCTAGTGTATATTTGAAATTATATTTCACGTATTTTCGTTATCGAAATTATCTTTCGTAAAAAAGCAAATTTCGATAGCTTATTTCATCATAGCTCATCTACGATCTGGGCATTGTTCATTATTCATTCACGAGGTCATCTATGTGCGGTATCGTCGGAGCAGTAGCGCAGCGCAACATCACGCCCATCCTGGTGGAAGGCTTGAAGCGCCTTGAATACCGTGGCTACGACTCCTGCGGCGTCGCGCTGCACGT
>DIZW01000104.1:554-28248 GCA_002428015.1 Oxalobacteraceae bacterium UBA6018
AGCACCTCGCGCGTGGCCGACCTCGAAACCCAGATCGACGGCGCCCACCTGCAAGGCTTCACCGGCATCGCCCACACGCGCTGGGCGACCCACGGCGCGCCGGCCTCGCACAACGCCCACCCGCACTTCTCCCCGAGCGGCGACAACGCCCGCATCGCCCTGGTCCACAACGGCATCATCGAAAACCACGATGAGCTGCGCGCCGAACTGCGCGCCCTCGGCTATGAATTCCAGAGCCAGACCGACACCGAGGTGATCGCCCACCTGGTCGACCACATGTACAACGGCGACCTGTTCGACACCGTGCAGCAGGCCGTCAAGCGCCTCGAAGGCGCCTACGCCATCGCCGTGTTCGCGCGCGAGGAACCGCACCGCGTCGTTGCCGCGCGCCAGGGCTCGCCGCTGATCGTCGGCGTCGGCAACGGCGAGAATTTCGTGGCCTCCGACGCCATGGCGCTGGCCGGCACCACCGACCAGATCGTCTACCTGGAAGAAGGCGACGTGGTCGACCTGCAACTAGCCAAGATCTGGATCGTCGACGTCAACGGCAAGCCGGTCGAGCGCGAAGTCAAGACCGTGCACGCGCACACAGGCGCGGCCGAGCTCGGCCCTTACCGCCACTACATGCAAAAGGAAATCTTCGAGCAGCCGCGCGTGATCGGCGACACCCTCGAAGGCGTCACCGGCATCATGCCCGAGCTGTTCGGCGACAACGCCTTCAAGGTCTTCAAACAGATCGACCGCGTGCTGATTCTTGCCTGCGGCACCAGCTACTACGCCGGCCTGACCGCCAAGTACTGGATCGAATCGGTGGCCAAGGTCCCCGTCAGCGTCGAGATCGCCAGCGAATACCGCTACCGCGACAGCGTGCCCCACCCCGACACCCTGGTCGTGACGATATCCCAGAGCGGCGAAACGGCCGACACCCTGGCCGCGCTCAAGCACGCCCGCAGCCTCGGCATGCAGCACACCCTGACCATCTGCAACGTCTCCACCAGCGCCATGGTGCGCGAGTGCTCGCTCTCGTACATCACCCGTGCCGGCGTGGAAGTTGGCGTCGCGTCGACCAAGGCCTTCACCACCCAGCTGGCCGCCCTGTTCCTGCTGACCTTGACCCTGGCGCAAGTGAACGGCCGCCTGAGCGACGAGGAAGAGGCCGCCCACCTCAAGCAGATGCGCCACCTGCCGGTCGCGATCGCCGCCGTGCTGGCGCTGGAACCGCAGATCATCGCCTGGGCCGAGGATTTCGCGCGCAAAGACAACGCTCTCTTCCTCGGCCGCGGCATGCACTACCCGATCGCGCTCGAAGGCGCGCTCAAGCTCAAGGAAATTTCGTACATCCACGCCGAGGCCTACCCCGCCGGCGAGCTCAAGCACGGCCCGCTGGCGCTCGTCACCGATGAAATGCCGGTCGTCACCATCGCCCCTAATGACGCGCTACTGGAAAAGCTCAAGTCCAACATGCAGGAAGTGCGCGCCCGCGGCGGCCAGCTGTACGTGTTCGCCGACGTCGACTCGCGCATCACCTCGGGCGACGGAGTGCATGTGATCCGCCTGCCGGAACACTACGGGCTGTTGTCGCCGATCCTGCACGTAGCGGCCTTGCAGCTGCTGGCGTATCACACCGCGCTGGCGCGGGGTACGGATGTGGACAAGCCGCGCAATCTGGCGAAGTCGGTGACGGTGGAGTGATGTTCGCGAGCGCCGCTTGACTACTGGTCTGTTAAACCTCTTCTTTGGCAGTGAAACAGCCGAAAGCTACCGTTGGCACAGCTTGCCGCAGCTTTCCACTCAGTGTTGAAGGACAAGTCGCCATGTAAATTTGGCATTTTGCGATTTATAAGTGATGCGACACGGGGTAAGCACCTGGCGAACTGGACTCGTGCCCTCGGCGCCAGACGGCGAGCGGCTCGTCGCGTAACTCGAACGGAGGACATTATGGGACTCTTGACCTTCAGTATCAACGTCACCTTGGACGGCTGCGTCGACCACCAAGAAGGAATCGCCGACGACGAGACACACGCCTTCTTCACCCGCCTCATGGACGAGAGCGGGGCGATGCTGTGGGGCCGCGTCACCTACGAGATGATGGAGACCTACTGGCCAGCGGTCGCCCGCGGCGCTGCGGAGGCACCACCGGCAATGCGCGAGTGGGCGGTCAAGCTCGAGGCCAAGCCGAAGTACGTCGTGTCCTCGACGCGAACGGCCTTCCCCTGGATCAACAGCCACCACATCGCCGGCAACCTGCGCGCGGGCGTACAGAAGCTCAAGGACGCAACCCCGAACGGCGTACTCCTCGGTAGCGGCAAGCTCGCGACCGAGCTGGACCGGCTGGATCTGATCGACGAGTACAAGTTACTCGTGCACCCCAGGATCGCCGGCCACGGCCCGACCCTGTACGGGAGCGGACTGCCCCGCACGCGACGGCTCGAGTTGATCTCGGCGAAGCCACTCCGCAGCGGCGCGGTCGCTATGCATTACCGGCGCGCGCGCTGACTTGGTGATGGGTCATATCGATTAACAACGCGCTGCACCCTGACTTTAATGCTGAAATCTTTTTTTCCGCCGCGTACTTGTAGGCGTTCATGTCCCGAGCTTTGAACCATGCAGATTACTCATTTCAGGCCAGCAGATATCGTAGACTCTGTCCCGGACTTTAATGGCGAGGAACAACTGGGGTACTGGCGGCGGCGCTACGCGGCCTTACTCGATATGCATCGAGGAAGAAGCCCTTCCACAGAAACATCAGTCTTCCGCTCGTCTTAGGGAACAAAAAAGTGAAACGAGCATCGACGGCCGTTACCGTTACCGTTACCGTTGCCGGTAGGTGCAGGTATTCTGTGGTGGCGTGGTGACCTTGAGAGTTTTATTCACGTCCAGCCCGATTATATTTCTGGAGCGAGAAAAAGCGCGTTTTCCCAGCGCCCTGATTGGGGAGGGATGCGTTCTCGACACACTTTGATTGCACACGCCCCTACGGGAAGTACCCTGCCGTGAGAGAAGTGTCGTCAGGGGCGCTCGACTCTGCGTCGACGTCAGCGCTTTGTCGGCGCTTGTTTTATCGCGTCGTAGAAATAGCCTCGCCAAAACACTACAATCCTTCCTCTACCCTTGAGAAACGCTTCGGTGCAGTCAAGGTCGATAACCGTGACGGTGTCGGGTAATCCAAGATAGCCGACCCGAGCGTGATAGCCCTCACGCATGTACTTCGCAGCGTCCTCGCGGTGGCGCGTCAACTCTGGCGCACGATACGGCTCTCCATTGAACATGAAGCTGTCGCGTCGCACGACGATGGTTTTGCCGACCAGCGCCGCAGCTTGCTGGTCAGTCAGCGAGGCGACGTCCGCTGAGTCCAGGACTTTGGTCAGTGTCCAGGCGCCGAGAATGTCGGCGTTATTTTCGGTCTGCTTCGCCTGGGCCGAATGAGCGGCGAGCGCAAATATCGCGGTCACGACCAAACGATGCATGGGGGGGCGTAAAACGGACATTTTTCTGCTCCTTCGTCTATTGTTTCGCCACGGCGGCTGCTTTCGCCGCTGCCTGGAACGGAGCACTTTCTTCTGCTCGCCGCGAAATGAGACCTCGTGCCAGCACTTTTTTACCATTCACATGTGACGACGTCATCGTTCGAATCTCCGCAGCTGCTTCCAACGGTCGTCCACTGTCAATGAGGGCGTATACGCGGCGGGAGCCGGTTACGCCCGCGTTAAAAGTCAAGCTGACCAAGGCGTCGAATTGGTCTTGTGGGGGCTTCTGATTGCGCACACGGCGTACAACGCCGGTTTCAGCTTCAGCCACTCTGCGGGAAAATTCTGCCTTTACTGAGGCCGCGCCGACCCGACGCGCTAACTCTTCTTTAGTGCATACGCCTTTGTGGGCGAGGATGCCGGGCCCCCAAGTACAGTTTCCCTTACCTGGGCCCATGTCGTCATAGTATTTGAATACGTCCCTTTCGCGCCGACGCATCCGCGCGCGTGCTTCAGGGCTCATCTTCATCCCAGCATTTACGAGGGGCATGGCGTGGGCATGTCCATGTTTGGTCATCGGCGTCTCCCGGTCGGTGCGTCAAGACCGCCAATTTAAACGGGGCCCGCAGCCAGTTCGTTGCGACACAGCAAGCAGAGCCATCAAACAAGGCCGAATTATGGCGGCTGGCGGATCCGTGTCGGAATAACCTCGGCATGGAGTCGCGATTTGCTGTGGTTTAACTTGCCGCGGCCGGATGCGCCAATCATCTTGGCCGGCCATGCCAGATAATTGACGCTTACCAGCAAAGCACACACCGTACCGCCCGCCAAATGGTGTACCGTTCGAGCCGAACTGAAGCGGTAGCACCAATCGGGTCGCCTGTGGTTTCCGCTTCGGGAAAAATCCCGAAGCCTACCCGGCCGAACAGGACGCGACATGTACCAAGCTCAATTTGCCGCCCCAAAAAAAATGCAGCTGCCGACGCCAAGAAAGCGTCTTTAGCGGAAACAACGCCACCACCAGAAGCACCAAGCAGAGGCCTGCAGCCTCCCAGGAATATCGCGAACAATGGCTTCTTTGCCACAGACCAACCTTTTTCCTTGCCAACGAACTTTGTCCCGCTCGATAATATGATGTTGATGCTAAACCACTAGGGAGAAAACATGAGTAAGCCAACGACGGCAGGATTGCACAAGAGGTGGAACGCGGGCGCAGCGCTGCTGGCAATGTCGGCGTTGACGGCATGCGGCGGGGGCTCGGACAATGCCGCGGCGCCTACGGCTCAACTGACGATCATCGGAACCGCCGCCGTCGGTGTCGCCCTCGCCGGCGCCGCGATTGCCGTGACCTGCAGCACGAATACCGGGGCGGCCACATCCAACACGGATGGCACCTTCAACGTCACCATTGGCGATGGCAAAGGGCCATGCGTCCTCACGGCCACCAAGGGAGCCACTGTCCTGCGTTCAGTGACACCAGGCGCGGGCGTGGCCAACATTACCCCCTTGACCGACATGCTGACCGATTACCTGGCCACGCGCGCAGGCACGACGGCCGCCAATTTGCTGACCAATACCAACGGCAAGGCGATCCTGAGCGATTCGAAGGCGCTGACGGACGCGCAAGCCGGTCTCGTCAGCCTCCTCAAGACTACGTACAACGTCACGATCTCGACAACGAATTTTCTGACGACTACGATCACGACGCCGACTGGGGGGACCCAGAGTGGCGGCGACAAGGACCTCGATGTACTGAGAACGAGCGGCCTGACGACCACGAACGGCACGGTCAACACGTCCGTCAGTACGGCTGCCAACAACGCGGCCAAGTCCAATCCTTACGCGATCACGGGCGGCACCTAAGGCTGAAGGCGCCCTGGAAGTCGGCCAGCAGGTCGGTTTCCGTAGTTCGTAGCCGCATGAGACTGAATGCTTGAAAAACCTTGTGCCGGTGGTTCGATTCCGCCCCGGGCACTAAGAACATCGTTCACGCAACGCCAACCATCACCGGTTGGCGTTTTCGTTTCTTGATGTAATGGGCAAACGGCACATCGAAGTGTGGCCGAATGGATCCGTGTTTCCTTAATGTAGAGTTGACTACGACGGCAAGCCAATTGCTTCCCGATGGACCTCCGCATACGGTCAGCAACTGCCTGCGCTTCGCTTGAACGCAGGCAATCATTTGCTTGGCGATGGGTTACTGTGTCTATTTTCGCCGCACGACGCGAAATCTCACCCGAGCCATCGCTTTTCGCGCTTTTTTGTATGCGAACTGTATGTCAGGGCCGGCGCACCGCTCACTCGGCTGCCATGCCCAGCGCGGCGAAATGCAGCACCCACTCGCGTTGTGGATCGATGTTGATCAGTTCGGCCGCCTCATCATCGTAGAAAGCCCCCACCGGGCAGGCGCCCAGCCCGCGCGCAACGGCCCCCAGGAGCCAGCGCTCGCCAATCATGCCGGTTTCGATCAAGCCATGACGGTAGCCGCGCGCGCCTTCGGCCAGCAGCGCTCCACGCTCGACGGAAAGCACCAGCACGACCGCGGCGTTCCCGATCACCGACTGGGACAGGGCGGCCGATTCGGCGGCGGCGGCGAAGTCGCCGCGGCGCACAAGCTTCAGGACGTGGCGCCCATCGTAGCGGTAGATACCTGGCGCCAGACCCCGCACACGATTCACGACGAGGTGAATGCGCACCGCATCGGATAACTGATTCGCCTGCGTCATGTCAGCGAGGATCGATGCCAGTGCGACGAGCGGCACCGGATCGCTCGTGAAGCGGCGTTTGCTGCGCCTTGTGGCAATCACCTGCCGCACTTGCGCGCCGCTCGCCTGAGGAGCGGGCAGCGCAATGGAATTGCCAGCGTCCACGTCCGCTAGCCGCAGCGAGGTCGCCTGGTGAATGATGCCGGTCACTCCCGTCGACGGCGCCGGGGTGGCCGGTGCCACCATGTAACGCGGGGACGGTAAAACCATAGGCGCCACGTGGGCGCGGCGCAACGCCATCACCGCCAACACGATTTCTTCGATGTTGTCCACGCCCAGCGTTTGTGCCAGCCGCGTTTCGTCGAAGCGTGCCGCCAACGTCGCCTCCAGTCCGGCAGACTGGCTCGCCACGCGCAAGTTCTCCAGCAGATGACCAGCATCGACCGCCACATAGCGATACGTGCGATCCCGGTATTTGTAAGCGGTGCGCCGGATCACTGAGGTGAGCACGACCGCGGCGTCGGCATTCTCAGCCGATGGCGCGCCGCTGGTGGCAGGCAATGGACCCAGCGCGTCGAGGCGTTCCTGGTCCGGATCGTAGTGGTAGATGCCGGGCGCTAAGCCCTGCACCGTACGTGCCAGCACATACAGTTCACTTGAAAACAAGGCGCCTGCGGATGGCGCCGCGCGCAACGATTTCCCTGTGCGCCGGCGCTCCGTCACGCCAGCGGACAGGTGAAGCAGATCCCCCAGTTCGGGCAAGCGCAAAGCGTCCGTTCTCGCACCGGCGCTGCGCAGCGACGCGCTCAAGCCGCGCCGGCCCACGTCGTCGCGCGCGAGCAGGATATGCGGTGCGCGCGGATAGGTCTTGAAATCGGGCGGCGCATCGCCCCATTCGATGCCTGGCGCGCGGGAAAACAGCTTGTGCCGTGATTGGGATGAATACGCGTGCAGGCGCTGCACCGCTTCCGCTCCGTGCGGTGCCGCCGATGTCGCTGCAAGCGGGGTCGCTTGCTGTCTCGTTCCCAACAAATATCCTGCCGCCAGTGCGGCGAGCAGCGCGGCGGCCATCCCTGCCTTGCCCGCCCCACCCGTCCCGCGCTCGGTTGCGCTCTGGCGTGGCGCACGCAATTCGCGCAAAGCCATTGGAAGGTTGAAATACAAATGGACGCCAAGTAGCACCAGCGTGGCGTAACCAAACAGATAATGCCAGTCGAATACGGGCAACTGCTGATTGGCCACCCAGAAGATGCCGAGACCGGCAGTCGTGGCCAGATAGAACATCAACAGTAGGCTCAGCTGGACATTCAACTCCAGCCGCGAGAATCGCCTTCTGCGCGACACCAGTTGACCGATCAGATACGTGCCATACAGCGCGAACGGTAACAATACCCAGGCGATCTTCAGCATAGCCGCTCCTCATGTCGGCACACCAGAGCCCAATTCTACCGCTTGGCCAGCAGCCTTGAAGCGCGCGCCCCACTAGCTCGCTGGCAGAATACGGGCGATGCCGGCCAACGTAGTCGCCCGGGCACCACCCTTAGGCACAGCGGCACCGATTAAAAAGATGTATGTAAAATATTGCTTTAAATGCGGCATTGCCTTAGACTGGATCCAGGTGAGGCGATGCCGCTTGCAAAACATAGCGGATGGAGCGGGCGCCGATGACTTGGGCAACGCGCCTGGTTACATGTTACTCGAGGCGCTTTGCGTGCCAATGCGCACGATAGCCGCGACGTAACAATACGTTGAAGGTAATATGAAAAACGAACAACAAGACGATTGGGATCCACGGGCTGAAGTCGCCCTTCACGACCAGATAGCAGCCTATGATGACATGCGACAGCGCTGCCCTGTGGCTCACAGTAGCTATCTGAACTGGTCATTGTTCCGGCACGAAGATGTAGCGCGTGTGCTGAACGATCACCAAACCTTCAGCAATGCGGTATCCAGACATTTATCGGTGCCAAACGGCATGGATCCGCCGCAACACACAGCGTACCGGGACATTATCGATCCGTATTTTAGTCGGCAGCATATGGACGCTTTCGAACCGGCATGCCGGAAGATCGCCGTCAAGCTGGTAGGCGACCTGTTAGCACGGCCAGAAATCGATCTGATGACGGACGTCGCGCACGACTTTGCATTGCAAGTGCAGTCGGAATTTCTAGGCTGGCCAGCACGCTTGCATGCGCCACTGCGGCGATGGATTCGCAAGAATCACGAGGCCACGCTGTCCGGAAACAAAAGCATCATGGCCGATGTAGCCTTTGAATTTGACAGCTACATTCAGGACCTGCTATCCGTACGCCGTGATGCTGGCGACAATGCACCCGACGATATTACAAGCAGCCTGCTTCGGGCCAAAATCGGGGATAACTTCCTTAGTGATAAAGACATTGTCAGTATTTTGCGCAATTGGACCGTCGGAGAGCTGAGCACGATCGCTAGCTGCGTGGGCATTCTGGCGCATTACCTGGCCGAGCGGCCTTCCCTTCAGCAACAACTGCGGGAGCAAACCGCGTCCTTGCCCGCAGCAATTGATGAAATACTAAGGATCCATGCGCCACTGATCGCCAGCCGGCGAATTACCAATACGCGGGTGAAAATTGGGGGCCGGACCTTGGAGGCAGGGGAACGCATCAGCCTGATCTGGGCCTCGGCCAACCGCACCGAGGCGGTATTTGGCAATCCCGATGAATTCCGGCTTGACCGTGATCCCGCGCAAAACCTGCTGTACGGCGCCGGGATCCACGTTTGCCCTGGTGCGCCGCTGGCGCGGATGGAATTGCGAATTTTCATGGAGGAATTGCTCGCGCGTACCTCCCAGATTGCACTTGTACCAGGGAAAGAGCCGGTGAAGGCGGTTTATCCAGCTTCCGGGTTTTCTGCGCTGCCGCTGTCGATTCGGTCCGCATCATAAATTGCGGAAGTGATTCGCCAACCGTGCGCAATTCGTCCGCCGTGCCGCATGTCCGGCCGGTTGGCTTGCCTGGTTTTCTGCGAGAGCGGCATTGAATCGATCTTGAAACGAGTTCATGCATGGTAGGCCACCATGCTGGTCGGTTAGAATTTTGTTTTGTGAGTCAATGTAAGCCCCGATGCCAGTCAAAGCCATCTTGTTCGATATCGACGGCACGCTGCTCTCTCGCGGCGCCGCCATCGAGGGCGCCGCCGCCGCAGTGGCGCACGTACGCGCGCTGGGCATGCAGGTGCGCTTCCTGACCAACATCACGGCTCGGACTCCCGAGCGCATCGCCGCCGACCTGGGCGCGGCCGGAATCCCCGTCGCCGCCGCTCAAGTGCAAACCGCTACCACGGTCTGCGTGGCCATGTTGCGCGCGCGTGCCGGCGTGCGCTGCCATCTCATGGTGCCGCCCGACGTGCTGCCCATGTTCGACGGGATCGCGCGCGACGACGAGCGCCCGCAGGTGGTCGTCATCAGCGATATCGGCGAGCGCTTCGACTTCCACACCCTGAACCGGGCCTTCCTCATGCTGCGCGATGGGGCGGAACTGATCGCGTTGCAGAAGAACCTGTTTTGGTTTGACAGCGATGGCCCCAAGCTCGACTGCGGCGCCTTTGTGCTGGCGCTGGAAGCGGCCGCGCGCACCCAGGCCACGGTGACGGGCAAACCGTCACGCCTGTTTTTCGATAGCGCCCTGACGGGCCTGGACTGCGCGCGCGAGCATGTCTTGATGGTGGGCGACGATATCTCGACCGATGTCGGCGGCGCCAGCGCGGCCGGGATACGCACGGTCTTGGTGGGCACCGGCAAATATGCGGACGGCCAAACTACTCATCCCGACATCCTGCCTACCCATTTTATCGATAGCGTCAAGGATCTTGCGCGCCTGCTCGGGACTCTCTAGCCTGCCGCCAGGGTAGCGAGCGGCTGCCTGTCAGGTAGCCAGCCACCGCAGCGCCCCGCGGCGTCACCAAGACGCCGTCATCCGCAACCTCCGCCATGTAGCTCACCGGCCAAACATGGTGTCGAGATTCTTTACACTTGTAGCAGGTCAAGGGTATCGATATTTTATAACTTTCTGAAAGCAAACACTTATTTCCGCGTGGCACGAATGGTGCTTACTATCAAAGCTAGGAGTTCCATTTAATCTATTACCGTCCGGAGAATTCATGTTCGCTACCAAGTCCCTCGTCGCTTCCCTGCTGTTCGCGGCCGCCGCCTTCAGCGTCAACGCCGGCGCCACCGTGATCAACTTCGATCATCTCGCAGGCACCGCGATCGCAGGCAGTCCGTACGTGAGCCCAGGGCGTTATACGCAGTTGCCCGCCCTGACGACCATCGGCGGCATGACGTTTGCCGCCACTTATTCAAGCTATCTGATCGGGCCGGGGTACTCAGGCAGCGACGCCGCCTCCTACGCCTTTAACGGCACCGACTATCTCATGACGTACGGGGCAATCACCATCCGCAGCGCGACGGCTTCGCCTTTCTCGGTCAACAGCCTGGATCTGGTGTCGTGGTCGGACATCACTTATGCCAACACGGCGACGTTGACGGGCCAGCGCCAAGGCGGCGGCGTGGTAACCCAGAGCCTCAATCTGAGCTCGGTCAGGAATTCGATGAAACATGTGGGGAACGATTTCACGACCTTCGCGCTGACCGGGTTTGACAACTTGACCGCGCTGACGGTCACGCATAGCGGGAACACCAGCATCGCGATGGACAATCTCACCATCAACGAGGCCAACGTACCTGAGCCATCGGTGCTGGCGCTGTTGGGCGTGGCACTGGCCGGTTGCGTCTTCGCCCGCCGCCGCGCCTGAATCAGCGGTCGCGCGCGGTCCGGTCCGAATCGCCACGGCTTGCCGGTAAGCTACCGGGTCCATTGCGTCAAGGGCATGCCCTAAAGCGGCCCTTCGGCAAGCAATCATGCGCGTCACTTAACGGACATAATTTCATTCGCAGATCCTACCGATAAGCCCTGCAGTTCGCTTCGGGCGGAGCCGCAAGCACTGATGCCCCTACTTTCGGCGCTAACCAATCGCGCGCGTTATCCAACATGATGCGCCCCCACATCCAGTAGTCGTGACCAGAGGGATAGGAGGCAAACGTAGCAATGCCGCCGCGTGCAATAATCTGGCCCGCTAGACACTGTGCATTCCGCCGGAACGACAGCTCCAAGTCGCCCGCCGAAACATAAAACCGAGAAGACGGCCGCGCCTTTCCATGCTGGGCGGGCGCTACTCCGGGCGACATGACGAACGCAGTTCCGAACACGCCGGGGTTACGCAAGGCCATTGACGCCGCCCACACACCGCCGTTGGACGCACCGCCAATCGCGCGCAACCGCCGCTCGGGCGGCGTGCCATACTTTGACTCGATCGCCGGAATCACTTTATCCAGCAGGAAGCGCTCATGTGCCGAAAACTCCTGCCCCTGCGGGCCACTCACAGCACCGATGTAACTCTTCTTGCGGCAATCAGACCCAAGCTGATCCTTTGGACAGTAATCCACCCCGACCACAATCAGTGGCGCTAGATCTCCTCTGCGAATAGGCTCCGTAAGCCATGAGCCGGGGCTAGTCCAGCCCCCATCGGCAAGGTAAAGAATGGGATAGTGCAATCCCGGGCGATACCCAGGCGGGAGCCATACTCGTGCTTCTGGCATGGACTTGTCGAAGCTGATGGTCTGGTCTTTGATATCACCATCACGCAGAATCTCAAAGGCCTTCGGCCCAACTAGTTCAATCGGCTGTTGCATGTCAGTTTTGCCGTCACGTTTTACGGAAAATTGTAAATGAACACGTGTGTTCTGCGCCTTCGGATACTGGATCACGTATTGGTATAGTCCTGGCGCTACGAGCGGCATCGGGCCGCCGAACTGAATATTGCCGGTCACGCGTACTTCGTCAGCATCGCCCATCCACGAAATTACCAACCTGTTGTCGCTGACCCACGCCGCCGCCCCTGTCGTGGGTAGGTGAGAACGATCGGGTTCACCCTGTTGGATTAAGCAAGGCGCCGAAGCGGCGGGTACTGCGCAGGCAACAATTATGGATCTCGATTCGGCCCGGACAGGCGCTGCCAGAGTAACTAGCGTCGCTAGTCCCGCAGTCCATGCGACAACAGTAAGGTGCATTGAAATATCCTTTGTTGTTTATTAATCAGTACGATAATAGGCGAAAATCGGACTCTCTACGTATCTTTGGCGCGTTGGTCGTATCTAGGAACTTCGCGAGACTGACCGCTCTTGGCTACGGATTTAATCGTGGTCGCAACACGCTAATCCAAGTGCCTCAGCAAGGGGAGTGTTGAAGACGAAACAGAAACCTCGGATCTATAAGACGGAAAGTCAGAAGGCGTTAATGTGCGAACGCTGGAAGTGAAGCGGACATCGGCATGTACGCATGGGAAGAACTTACGCCACCATGCTACAAGCGGCTCTAACTCATTAAACTCAAGCATCCATGAAGCACCGAGCCTGCCGACGATAACATCGTCGGTCAGGAATACGTCCGAGGGCGCTGCCCACGATACCCCAAGCGGCAATACATTGCCACGTGCCTGCATCCTTGTCGGCGTGGCAGGGTCCTTTCTTGCGACTTACCCCAATCGTAGGGAATCAGGAATTCGGTTCAAAGTACAAGTGACCAGCGGCAACAGGTGGGGGTAAGTTTTGGGGTAGGTTTCGCCACAAAAGAACCGAAAATTACCCCCTTTTCTCTCGTGACGATCAAGATACTGTTCAATTGACGCCGCCGCTATTTCAATACGCATGTGGGCTTCGCGACAAGCGCGGTCCGCTCGCCGCTCAAGAACGACGCATGGTCTTGTATCGCAAGGCGTCGACGACCAGGGCGAAGGCCGGGGACGCGTGCTTCCGGCTCGGGTAGTACAGATGGTAGCCTGGAAACGATGGGCACCAGTTCTCGAGCACCGACACCAGCCTGCCCTGGTCGATGTGCTCCTGCACCCGGTCTTTCAGCGTGCACGCGAGACCGAGGCCGGCCAAGGCCCCGTTGATCAGCTGCGGCATGCCGTTGACGACCAGCTGGCCTTCCACGCGGACCTGCAGTTCGCGTCTTCCCTGCCGGAATTCCCAGGCATAGATGCCGCCGTGGGTCGGCAGGCGCAGGTTGATGCAGTCGTGCCCGGTCAAATCCTGCGGCCTGGCCGGCAGCGGCCGCCTGGCGAAATATGCGGGCGAACCGACTACCGCGACTCTCAGGTCCGGGCTGATGCGCACCGCGACCATGTCCTTCGCCACTTGGTCGCCAAGCCGGACGCCGGCGTCGAAACGCTGCTCCACGATGTCGACGAGCTTGTAGTCGGTGCTGATCTCGACCTTGATATCCGAATAGCTCGGCAACAGTTTCGCCAGCTTCGGCAGCAGGATGGTGTCGGCCGCATGGTCGGTGGTGGTGATCCGGATGGTCCCGGCAGGCTTGTCGCGCAGCTCGCTCAAGGAGGCCAGCGCCGCCTGGATCTCGTCCAGCCTTGGCGTGAGCGTGGCCAGCAGGCGCTCGCCGGCCTGGGTGGGCGCGACGCTGCGGGTCGTGCGCGTCAACAAGCGCAGGCCAAGGCGGGCCTCGAGCGCCCTCACCGTCTGGCTCAGGGCCGACTGCGATACCCCGTGCAGCGCGGCGGCGCGGGTGAAGCTGCCTTCGCGCGCGACACTGGCGAAGGCCGCCAGATCGTTGAAATTTTCGCGTGCCATTGATAAGTTGATCTTATAGGTTCATGCCGATTATAGCGGCTAATCAAACGATGATTTGCTGGCTATAGTGTGTGCATGACCAAGCGGCTGCGGCGTGGGCGCCAGATGGGACTCAGGCCGGGCGCCGCTTTCCCGACACAGGAGATTGAAATGAAACAGCGGAAACTTGGCAATACCGGACTCGAAGTGTCCGCCCTCGGATTCGGTTGTATGGGATTGAGTTACGGCTACGGCCCGGCCACGGACAAGGCGCAGGCCATCGCGCTGATCCGCAAGGCGGTCGAGCTGGGGCTGAATTTCTTCGACACGGCCGAAGCCTACGGCCCCTTCACGAACGAGGAAATCGTCGGCGAGGCGCTGGCGCCCTTCCGTGACCAGGTCGTGATCGCGACCAAGTTCGGCTTTGAGCAAGGCGATGTCAAGAAGGGGCTGGACAGCCGACCGGGACGCATACGCGCGGTGGCGGAGGCCGCGCTGCTCCGCCTCAAGACCGATCGCATCGACCTGTTTTACCAGCACCGGATTGACCCGGCGGTGCCGATCGAGGACGTGGCCGGCACGGTGAGGGACTTGATCGCCGAGGGCAAGGTGAAACACTTCGGCCCGTCCGAAGCCGGCGTGCAGTCGATCCGCCGGGCGCACGCGGTCCAGCCCGTGGCCGCGCTGCAAAGCGAATATTCGCTGTGGTGGCGCGAGCCGGAACAGGACATCCTTCCCACGCTGGAAGAACTCGGCATCGGCCTGGTCCCGTTCAGTCCATTGGGCAAAGGCTTCTTGACCGGCAAGATCGACGAGCACACCGCGTTCTCGAAGGACGATTTCCGCAACGTCGTGCCGCGCTTCACGCCCGAGGCGCGCAAGGCCAACCAGGTGCTGGTCGACCGGCTGGGGGCGATCGCCGCGGCCAGGCAGGCGACGCCGGCCCAGATCGCGCTGGCCTGGCTGCTGGCGCAAAAGCCGTGGATCGTGCCGATTCCCGGCACCACCAAGCTGCAACGGCTGGAAGAGAACCTGGGTGCCGCCAGCATCGAACTGAGCGTGGACGATCTGCGCCAGATCCATGAGGCGCTATCCCACGTGACAGTGGAAGGCGAGCGTTATCCACCGCAGATGGCGGCCCGCGTTGGACGTTGATGGCTTCGGTCCCAGTTAAACCGAAAAGGAGTATTCAATGAACGAAGTCGTCGTCGTGATCGGGGCCGGATCGATCGGCCAGGCCATCGCCCGCAGGGTCGGCGCGGGCAAGCATGTGCTGCTGGCCGATGTGCGGGAGGAGAACGCTATTGCCGCCGCCAAGACGCTGGCGGACGCGGGGTTCGAGGTCAGCACCGCCGTGGTCGATGTGGCCGAGCGCGCATCGGTCCATGCGCTGGTTGAGACGGCGGCCGCGCTTGGCGCCATCACGGGCCTGGTCCATGCGGCGGGCGTCTCGCCAACCCAGGCGTCGCCTGCCACGATACTCAGGGTCGATATGTATGGCACCGCGCTAGTGTTGGAGGAATTCGGCAACGTGATGGCGCGCGCGGGCGCCGCCGTGGTGATCGCCTCGCAGTCGGGTCACCGCCTTGGCGCGCTGAGCGCCGAGCAGGACAAGGCGCTGGCCACGACCCCGGCGGACCAGTTGCTCGCGCTTCCCATGCTGCAGCCGGACCAGGTCAACGATCCCCTGCACGCCTACCAGGTGTCCAAGCGCGGCAACGCGCTGCGCGTCATGGCCGAAGCCGTGCGATGGGGCAAGCGCGGCGCCCGGGTGAACACCATCAGCCCAGGCATCGTCATGACGCCGCTGGCGCGCGACGAGCTGTCCGGTCCCCGTGGCGCCGGCTACCGGCGCATGATCGCGCTGAGCCCGGCCGGACGCGCCGGCACGCCGGATGAGGTGGCAAACGTGGCCGCGCTGTTGATGGGGGCGGACGGCGCCTTCATCACGGGCAGCGATTTCCTGATGGACGGCGGCGTCACCGCCGCCTACTGGTACGGCGAACTCGCGTCCTCTTGAGACGGTCGCGCGCGGGGCGCCACAACCGGGCGCTATCGATGACGCGCCGCTCCGCACTCCCTTACTGGGCGACCGGCAAGGCCTTGCGCGCGTAAAAGGTGGCCACGCTGTCGATTTCCTGCGGCGTCATCGCGTGCGCCACGTTGCGCATCTGCAGCAAACCGTCGTTGCGGCGCTCGCCGTGCTGGAACAATTGCAGTTGCTGGACCAGGTAGTCCTTCGGCATTCCTTCCAGCCAGGGCGCGCCCAGCTTTTGATCGACGCCGCCATGGCAGGAGATGCACGGCGCGATGTTGCGCATCGGCGCGCCGACCCTCACCAGCGCGGGCAGCGTCTCGTCATAGGTGGTGGGCGCCGTGCGCGCCTTCGGCAGGCTGGCGTAGTAGGCCGCCAGGTCGTTGATGTTGTCGGCGGATAGGTTGCGCGACAGGGCCGCCATGATGGGGCTGGCGCGCTTGCCGCTCTTGTAGTCGGACAGCTGCTTGATGATGACCTCGGGATATTGCCCCGCCAGGTTAGGCGCGTTCGACCTGCTCATGCCCTGGGCGCCGTGGCACATCGTGCAGTTCAGCGCGAGGGTGGCGCCGCGGCCCACCGCCGCCGCGGGCGCCGCCCTGCGCATGCCGGGTGTCAGGATGACGTCGCTGGCGACGGTCGCCGTTGCCCTGGTGACGTCGCGCTCGCCCCAGGTGCTGGGCACGCCGGCGGCGCGGCAGATGCTGTTCCACATTGTGCCCGCGCTGAAGTCTGCCTGCGCGCTGGGGAGCCAGATGAAGCCGATCAGGATCGCGGCAAGACTCAGCAGCGCCAGGCTGACGATGCAGATCCGGGCCAGCCGATGCCGGCCGCGGGCAAGTTCGCGCTGCGGCATCATCGCTCCCCGATCGGAATGACAGGCACGTAAGCCTGGGGCGTCATCGCCAGCTGGGCGATCGGATAGCCGTAGTTGACGACGGTGAGCGCGATCATCATCGCCACCCATAGCCCAAGGCCGTTGAGCACGGCGGGCGGCCGGCTGTCCGGGTGCACGGCCATGCTGAACGCGAACGGCGCCGCGGCGCCCGGCCGCCGCCTGGCACTGGCCAGGATATATACGAACAGCGCCGCGGAGACGACCAGGATCATGCCGCCGACGGCCGACATCGTGACCGTGATGGCCTGGGACTGGAGCGCCGGGTCGGTGTAGTCGTAGTAGGCCATGCGGCGCGGCGCGCCGAGCAGGCCAACCAGGTGCCAGGGCAGGCTGAGGATCATCATGCCGGCGAACCACAGCGTCAGCTGGGTGCGGATCAGTTTGGCTGGCAGCGGCGGACAGTTGCGCAGCTGCGGCCACAAGCTGTAGGCGATCATGAAATACATGATGACGATCGCGCCGCCGAAGATGAGGTGGAAGTGGCCGGTGACCCACTGGGTGTTGTGGATCGATTCGTTGAGCTGGTAGCTCATGTTGATCAGGCCGCCCGCGCCACCGAAGCCGAGCATGATGAAGGCGAACGTCACCGCCAGCATCATCGGGTTGGTCCAGGGCAGCGCCTTGACCCAGCCGAACGGGCCGCCGCCGCCGCGCAGGCGCCCGACGATTTCGGCCGAGGCGACGATGGTGAACACCGTCAGCAAGGTGGGAATCGACACCATGGCCGTCATGGCCGCGTGCACGAACTTGAAGCCGGCCCCCACCTGGGGGTCGGCGAACAGGTGGTGTATGCCGATCGGCATGGAGAACACGAGGAAGAGCGCGAAGGCGGCGCGGCCCATGGTGTCGCTGTAGAGCCGGCCGCCGATGGCGCCGGGGAACAGCGTATAGAACGCGATGTAGGCGGGCATGAGCCAGAAGTACACGATCGCGTGCAAGGTCCACGAGAACAGCACCCGCGCCAGGCCGGCGTTGATGGTGTCGGTCAGCCCCAGCGACGCGGGCAGGATCAGCACCAGGATCTCCACCGCGGCGCCCACCGAGGTCCAGGCCCACAGGTAGGCGCCGGCCACATTGCCGTACATGGCCAGGGGCACGGAGGCGCCCGGGTTGGCCTTCTTCCACGCGTGCAGGTTGACCGACATGAGCGCGACCCAGATCCATGAGCCGACCACGACCAGGACGATGCCGAGGTAGTAGAAGCTGCTGGCGAGCAGCGGCGGGTAGAAGGTGTAGAGCACCGAGGCCTTGCCCAGTCCCATCGTCAGCGCGGCCATCGCGGTGCCGGCGATGACGAGCCAGAACCCGGCCCAGGCCCAGCGCAGGCCGATCAGCGGGCGCTTGAGGGCCAGCTCCGTGATCGCGTAGCCGAAGCCCATCGCCACCAGGGTCGGCATCACGTAGGCCATCACGGTGCCGTGCGCGGTCACGGAGCGGTAGTAGTGCTCCGGGTTGCTGATCCAGGCGTGCAGCGGGCTGCGGATCACCATCTGCCATTCGCCCAGGACGATGGCGGCCAGGAAGGCGACGAATGCGACCCAGAAGTGGGCCAGGACCAGTGTCTTAGCGCGCAACACAGCTGAGCCTTCCGGACGCGCTGGCCCGTGCGAAGAATGCTTCCTGGGAAATGACCTGGACCCGGGCCCACATGGCCTCGTGCCCGATCCCGCAATATTCGTGGCAGGGCATGAGCTGCTTGCCCTGGGTGGGGAAAGTGGTGGTGAAGGTGGACACGAAGCCCGGCACGAGCATGGTGTTGGCGTTGGTGCGGCCGATGACGAAGCCGTGGATGGCGTCGCTGCTGGTGGCGCGGAAGGTCACTGGGATTCCGGCCGGAACCACCAGGCATTGCGGCGTGAACGAGTACTGTTGCGCGACCAGGCGTACCACGATTCTGCCGTCCTTGCCCAGCGCCGTGCCGAGATTGTTTTCCACGAATTCTCCCTTGATGTGCAAGGTGTTCACGTCCACCGTTTCCACGCGCGAAGGCGGCATGGCGGCCCAGTGCACGCCGGTGAACACCATCATCGCCAGCAGGGACGCCATGATCAGCACGACGATGACGGCCCAGCGCCGCTCGGCCGCGTTGGCCACGGCCTCGGCGCCGTGCGGCGCGCCGGCGTCCGGCGTCGCCGGCGCGCTCATTGCACCACTCCGCGCGGCAAGTACACGAGCAGGTAGAACAGGTAGAACAGGCCGACCACGATCGCCGTGGCCACGCCGGCCACGGCGAAGGCGCCGCCCGGGCCGCGTGCCACGATCGCGTCGATCTGTTGCGCCAGCTCGGCCTGGTCGGGCGAATTTTCCGCTTGCTCGTCGTCAGGTGTCGTCATCGGTTTCGCCTATTGGGGTAGCAGCTTGCGCAGATCGTTGGCCTGGCTGGCGGTCACGGGCGTGCCGCTATTGCCCCAGGCAACGCGGATGTAGCTCACCACGGCGGCGACCTCGTCGTCGTTGAGCAGGTGCGAGAACGGCGGCATGCCGTAGGGCCGCGGGTTCTTGCGGGTTCCCGGCGCGTAGCCGCCATAGAGCACCATGCGGATCGAGTTGACCGGCGAGGCCATCGTGATGGAGCGGTTGCCGGCCAGCGGAGGAAACGCCGGCGCCTGGCCGCGCCCTTCCGCCCCGTGGCACACGGCGCACTGCAGCGCGTACACCTTGCGCCCGGTTTCCATGACCTCGGGATCGACCAGGCGCGCCTGGCCGGTCGGCGCCGGCTCGGTGTCCTTTTGCGGCAGGGCCTTGAGGTAGACCGCCATCGCCTTGGCGTCCGCGTCGCTTAAATATTGCAGGCTGTTGTACACCACCTCGGCCATGGGACCGTAGACGGTGCCTTGGTGCGAGGCGCCCGCCTGCAGCAGGCTGGCGATGTCGTCGATCTGCCAGTCACCCAGGCCGGCCTCGCGGTTGGACGTGAGCGAGGGCGCGTACCAGTTCTGGTTCGGTATCATGCCGCCCTCGAAGGCCTTCGATTCGCTCGAGCCGCCCAGCGCGTTGACGGCCGTGTGGCACATCGCGCAGTGCCCCAGTCCCCTGACCAGGTAGGCGCCGCGGTTCCACTCGGCGCTCTGGCCCGGCGTCGGGGTGAACTCGCCCTCCTTGAAGTACAAGGTGCGCCAGCCGATCAGCAGGTCGCGGTCGTTGAACGGGAAGCGCAGCGCGTGTTCGCGGTTCTTCTGGCGCACCGGCGGCACCGACATCAGGTAGGCGAAGATGGCGTCCGAGTCGGCGCGCGTGACCTGGGTGTAGGACGCGAACGGCATGGCCGGATACAGCAGGGTGCCGTCCTTGCCCACGCCGGTGTGCATCATGCGGTAGAAGTCGTTGGCGTTCCACAGGCCGATGCCGGTGTCGTCGTCGGGCGTGATGTTGGGCACGTACAGATTGCCGAACGGCGTGGCCATGGCGCGGCCGCCGGCGAACATGGCGCCGTTGGGCACGGTGTGGCAGGCCACGCAGTCGCCGGCGCGGGCCAGGTATTCGCCGCGGTCGATGATTTGAGTCGTGGCCGTCAATGGCGCCTGCCCGGCGCCGGCCGGCAGCGCACCGGGGCGCAGGAAACGCAGCACGCCGACCGCGATCACGGCGAGCGCGGCGACGGCCAAGGCGGCGAGCAGGCTTTTGCGCATGGCGCTCACCGCTGGCTGCCGCAGGCCAGCGGCATGCGCACGAGGTTGGACGGCTCGGGCGTGGTGCTGGGCGACGGCGACTGCTGCGACAGCCACGCCGCCACCGACGAGATGTCGGCGTCGCTCAGGCGCGTGGCGATGCGTTTCATGCAGTCCGGCTCGGCCGCGCGCCGCTCGCCCACGCGCCAGCGCGTGAGCTGGCCCACGATATAGGCAGGGCGCAGGCCGGCCAGGCCGGGGATGCCGGGCTCCATGCCGCTCAGGCTTTTGCCGTGGCAGGCGACGCAGGCGGGAATGCCCTTGTCGGCGTCGCCCAGCGTGGCCAATGCCTGCCCGCGCCGGGTCAGGGCCGGGTCCGGCGGCGCGCCCTCCCGCGCGTGGAATGGCGGGTGCTGGGCCGCGAAGTACTCGGCGATTTCCTTGAGGTAGGCGTCAGGCAGGTAGGCGACCAGGTAGTTCATCGGCGGGTAGCTGCGGGTGCCGTCGCGAAAGGCGGTCAGTTGGTGATGGAGATAGCCGGCCGGCTTGCCGGCGATGCGGGGATAGTAGCCGTCCGCCGTGCCCTGCCCTTGTTGCCCATGGCATGTCACGCAGCCCTGGACGCGCGCTTCGATGGAGTCGAGCTTTTGAAATGCTGGGATGACGTCCTGGCGCGCCGGCTGCGCCTGGGCCCAGCTGGTAGCGTGCACTAGCCAGGCGCCGAGGACGAGCGCGAGCGTTCCCCTCCAGGGCGCGCCGCGCCGATAACCGATTGCAAACCGCATCATGAAGCACACCTTTCAGCGTTAGCTTGCCGAGTGATATGAAAGCTGGCTGTACCGTTTTGTGGCTAGACTAGCACGATTCTGAGATCTTGAACGCGTGTCGGTTCTAATGTGCGTAAACTCTTTTCGCCCGACGCGCATGGGGCCGCTGGCGGCGCCCGCGACGCGCCGCGGCGCCCACGCCGCGCTAAATAAATCGTTGGACATTCCATAACCGATTGGTTATGATTTGGCCATGCCGCCAGCTCCCAACGATGTTTTCAAGGCCCTCGCCGACCCCACCCGCCGCGATATCTTCGAGCGCCTGGCGCGCGGCGGCGAGCAGACCGTCCACGCCTTGACCGATGGCGCGGGCGTGTCGCAGCCGGCCGTCTCCAAGCACCTGCGTGTGCTCAAGCAGGCCAGGCTGGTGAGTGCCCGCAGCGCGGGGCGCGAGACGCACTACAGTGTCGACCCGCTCGGCCTGGCGCCGATGCGCGACTGGATCAGCCGCTACAGCACCTTCTGGGAAGACCGGTTCGACAGCCTCGAATCACTTTTAAAAAGGATGGACCAATGACCAATACTGCTTCGGATACCCTCGCCGTCGTCGTCGAACGGGAGATGCCTTTTCCATCGGAAAAAATATGGCGCGCGCTCACCCAGCCGCACCTGGTGCAAGAGTGGCTCATGAAGAACGACTTCGTGCCCGCCTTGGCGCACCGCTTCGAACTGCGCGGCGACTGGGGCACGGTGCAATGCCAGGTCCTCGAGATCGAGCCCAACAAGACGCTGGCCTACACCTGGGCCGCGATGGGACTCGACAGTGTCGTCACCTGGACGCTCACCGCCACCGCCGGCGGCACCCTGGTGCGCATGGAGCAGTCAGGCTTCCGGCAAGACCAGCAGCAGGCCTACCAAGGCGCCAAGTTCGGCTGGCAGCAGATGTTCGGCAAACTCGAGGCGGTGCTGGCCAAGCTCGATTGAGCGGCGCGGCGCCTTCCCAACCTGGAACGAGGTGACATGCAATGGACAAGAACACGGCAAGCAATGACCAGTCCCCGGCGCAGCTGATCGACGCCAAGATCGGCGCGCTGGACGACTGGCGCGGCGCGGCGCTCGCCCGCGTCCGCCAGCTCATCCACGAGGCCGATCCAGACGTGCGCGAGGAGTGGAAGTGGAGCACGCCGGTGTGGTCGCACGGCGGGATCATCTGCACCGGCGAGACCTACAAGAACAAGGTCAAGCTCACCTTCCTCAAGGGCGCCGCGCTGGCCGATCCGGCCCGCCTGTTCAATTCCAGCCTGGACGGCAACGCCCGGCGCGCGATCGACATCGGCGCGGACGAGGTGATCGACGAGGCGGCCTTCAAGGCGCTCATCCGCGCCGCGGTCGCGCTCAACACGAAGGCGTAGCCAGGCCGGCCGGGTTTTTCCGTAGCGTGGTGGATTGATCAAGTAAAATTCGGCAGCGCCGCAGTGCTGTTCGTATCCCATCCATCATCAGCGAAAGAAAAATGAAACATCTACTCTTGGCAACGGCCCTGTTTTTCAGCGCTGTGCAATCCGCAAGCGCGCTCGACAATACAGCCAGCGTCAAAGTGACACCGTTGCTGAAGACGTCCACCAGTTGGGACGGCAAGCCGATCGTCTATCCGCAGGGCCAGGCCAACGTGACGGCCTTGATTGTCGAGATCGCCGCAGGCGGGCAGACCGGCTGGCACGAGCACGCCGTTCCCTCGTTCGCCTACGTTCTGGAAGGCACGCTGGAAGTGACCCGCGCCAGCGGCGAGACCAAGCTTCTGCACGCGGGCGACATGCTGGCCGAAGTGGTGAACACGCTGCACAACGGCCGCGCCATGGAAGGCAAGAGCGTCAAGCTGCTGGTGCTCTACACCGGCGCGGCCGACAAGAAACTGACCATCGCCCATCCCGAGTTCACCCCCGGCAACCCAAGCGCAGCCGGCGCGCGCTAGCCGGACCGCAAGGCGGCGCCTGGGCGCTCAACTGGCTGAGCGTTTCGCGCCGGCCTGTGCCGTGCCCGCATGAATTGGCGTAGCATCGGCGCTTGACTGGCCTGTTGGCAATGAAGCTTGCCGCATCGCCGGCACACTTCCTCACGCCGACCGGGACCGACCATGACCATGAACGCCAGCCGCCGCCACCTCCTCGCCGGAAGTGCCGCCTATTTGCTCTTGTCCACCAACAAGGCATGGGCCCGGCCCGGCATCGCCACCCTGCTCAAGGGCGGCCTGATCAACGTGCGCGATTTCGGCGCCAGGGGCGACGGCGTGAGCATCGACTCGCCGGCAATCGACCGCGCCATCGACGCCGCCGCGGCTCAGGGCGGCGGCACGGTGTTCTTCCCCGCCGGCACCTACGCCAGCTACACCATCCACCTCAAGAGCCACGTCACGCTCTACCTGGACCAGGGCGCCACCCTGCTGGCCGCCTCCGTGCCGCTGGAAGGCACCACCCGCGGCGGCTACGACATGGCCGAACCGCAGGACCCGCTGATCGCGCCCTTCCAGGACTACGGCCACAACCACTGGAAGAACAGCCTGATCTACGGCGAGGGCCTGCACGACATCGCCATCCTGGGCGAAGGCCTTATCTGGGGCCGGGGCCTGAGCCGCGGCCATCCCGACGCCGACCTGCCGCGCGCCGAACTGCCTGGCGTGGGCTGCAAGGCGATCGCCCTGAAGAACTGCCACAACGTGCAGCTGCGCGACTTCTCGGTGCTGCAGGGCGGCTGGTTCGCGCTGCTGGCCACGGGCGTGGACAACCTGACGATCGACAATCTCACCATCGACACCAACCGCGACGGGCTCGACATCGACTGCTGCAAGAATGTGCGCGTGCACAACTGCACCATCAACTCGCCCTGGGACGACGCGATCGTGCCGAAGTCCTCGTTCGCGCTCGGCTATGCGCGCGTCACCGAGAACGTGACGATCTCGGACTGCAACGTGAGCGGCAGCTACGAGATCGGTTCCGTGATCGACGGCACGTTCAAGCCGATCACCGACCGCCGCGTCTGGCGCCTGGGCCGCATCAAGTGCGGCACCGAATCGAACGGAGGCTTCAAGAACATCACCGTGACCAATTGCGTGTTCGACAAATGCTGGGGCCTGGCGCTGGAAACGGTGGACGGCGCCATCCTCGAGGACATCGCGATCAGCAACATCACCATGCGCGACTGCGTCAGCGCGCCCCTGTTCCTGCGCCTGGGCCGGCGCATGCGCGGCCCCAGCCAGACCCCGGTCGGCGTGCTGCGGCGCGTGGTCATCGACAACATCACTTGCACCAGCCAGGCCCAGTTTCCGCTGGTGATCGCCGGCGTCGCCGGCCATCCGGTCCAGGACGTCAAGATCAGCAATGTGTTCTTCCAGCAGGCCGGCGGCGGCGACGCGGCCATGGCCGCCCTGCGCCCGCCCGCCAACGAGGAAAAGTATCCCGATCCGAACATGTTCGGCGCCCTGCCGGCCAGCGGCGTGTTCGCGCGCCACGCCAGCAACATCGAACTGAGCCATATCGAGGTGAGCACCAGGGCGCCAGACGCCCGACCCGGCTTGTGGCTGCAGGATGTCAACGGCTTCGACGCCTCATTCCTGAAACTGCCCGCCGGCGCGCCGGTGGCGGCGCTCGACCGGGTGGCTGGCTTCCGCACCTTCGGCAGCCGCGCCGTGCCGGACAAGCGTTTCGACGCGGAAGTGTCGACCACGTTCTGACGACAAAAAAAATGGCAAGCCCACGCGAACACGGGCTTGCCATCGAATGAAGCGCTGGCGGTCGATACTGCCGGCCGCCAGCGCACCAGAGGAGCGTTGCTGCGATGACCCGTCCAGCACGGGTATCGCCTTGAAACGGGTACTGATGTAGAACGGGTACCGATTTAGTCCGTGTCGCGCCTTAGAACGAGTAGCGCATCTGCGCCGTGTAACGCGGACCGGTCACGAACCACGAGTGCGGCTTCTGGCCAGCGTGCTGGTCCATCAGCTGCTTGAACGTGGCGCTGTCCAGGTTCTGCGCTTCCAGGCCGATCGACAGCTTCTCGGTGATCTTGTAGAACACCGAACCGTCCAGCTGGCCGTAGGCGGCCGCCCACAGCGGCAGGCCCCAGGCCAGGTTGGTGTTGCCGTAGGTCGGGCTGGCCGGATTGGTGTCGATGCCGTCCGTGCCGCGCGCGCCCCAGGTGTTGACCGCCTGCAGGTTCTTCGAACGCCAGTTGTACGACAGGCGGGCCGACAGCGGACCCTTGTCATACATCAGCGACAGGTTCGAGGTCTGGCGCGACAGGCCCTGCAGCGGCAGGTTGCCGAAGCTGCGCCCGTCGGTGTCGCAGCCGTTGATGTACAGGTTCAGGTTGGCCGCGCCGTCGCTGCTGCCCGTGCAGTAGGCCGAGAACACCGGGTTGTACAGCTTGCGCACGCTGTCGACGAAGGTGAAGCTGGCCTGCACGCCGAAGCCCGACATCCAGCCCGGCAGCTTGTCGAAGTAGGTCTGCCCGGCCAGCTCGAAGCCGCGCGCAAAGCCTTTGGCCCCGTTCACCGGCGAGCTGACGGAGAAGTTCTGCTGCTGGCCAGTGGTGTCCGTCGCCGAGTAGTTCGCCATCTGGTTGACGACGATGTCCTTGAGCTGCTTGTCGAACACGGCCAGGGTCAGCGAGCTGCCAGGCGCCGGGTACCATTCGGCCGTCAGGTCGATCTGGCGCGAGGTGGTCGGCTTGAGCATCGGATTGCCCGCCGCGGTGCCGGTCAGGCTCACGTTGTTGATCGTGATGGCCTTGGTCACCGGGTCGGTGCTGGTGGACACGCTTTCCGACAAGGTCGTGTAGCCCTGCATCTGCGAGAAATCCGGACGCGACATGGCCGAGCCGATCGCCAGGCGGAACTGCAGCTTCTCGCTGACCTTCATGCGCAGGTTCAAGCTCGGCAGCACATTGCTGTACGAGTTCGTGTAGTCGTTGCCCACCGAGAAAGCGGCGATGTTCGGGATCGCCACCCCGCTCACCATGCTGCCCGGCGGTATCGTCGGCAGGTTCGGCTTGAACACCGTGTAGCCGTTCGCGGTCGAATCGGTCTTCACGTAACGCATGCCGAGGTTGCCGTCGATCGGGTACTTGAGATCGTCGAAGCCGAAGCGCAGCTGGGTGAAGAAGGACTTGGTCTTCTCGTGCACGTCGTTGACCTCGGCCGGATCGGTGCCGAAGGTGGCGCCGGCCCACGGGGTGCAGGTGCCCCAGCCTTGCGCCTTGGCCTGCTCGGCGCACAGGATGTCGTGATACTTGTGCAGGGCCTCGTAGGTGCCGGGGTAGCCGCGCGCCAGGCTGTCGTTCGGGAACACCACCGCAGGCACCGACGACTTGCCGGCGAAGAAGTTCTCGAAGGTGTGGACGTTGGTCTCGTTGCCAAAGCGCGGGTCGCCCAGGTAGGCCACGTGCGGGATCTGCCAGCCCACCATCCATGGCTGGGTCACGCCCTGCCAGTTGTAGCTTGGGTTGGAGTTATGCGTCATCGCCTCGCGGTCGGTCGCGCGCACGCCGAAGCGGATGTCGCGCAGGATCGGGTGGTCGAAGTCGTACTGGGCGTCGAGCTTCAAGGCCTTGCTGCCGGCCGTGCCGATGTCCAGGTGCTCCATGGTGTAGGCCCAATAGTAGTTATTGGGGTTGGCCAGGAAGGCGCGGTCGGTGGCGTCGAAGACCAGCTTCGGCAGGTCGCCGGTCAGGTCCAGGCGCTGCTTGGGCATCTGCAGGCCGGTGGCCACGTCGGAATCGAAGCCGGCCGTCTTGGCGCGGATGCGTTGCAGGTCGGCCCGTACGCGCCATTGCTGGTTGACGCGCCACTCGGTATTCCAGGCGATGTCGGTGGTGGTCGAATCGCGGTCGGCCACGCGCCGGTCCGGGTTGAAGTTGATGCCGCCGTGGCCGGGGTCGGACAGGGTGCCCGTCATCAGGGCACCGTTGGCGTCATAGGTCGCGTCATCCACCTGGATCGCATACGGCGTCGTGTGCTGCATCAGCAGCGCCTGCTCCGACCAGGTCATGTGGTACTTCGACTTGAAGTAGGTCAGCGAGCTGGTGATGTCGCGGTTGGGACGCCACTGGAAGGCCGCGTACTGGCCCTGGCGCTCGCGCTCGAATTCCATGGTGCGCCACAGCGCGCCTTTCGGAACCCACAGGGTCTTGCCCGGCTCGATGTTGGTGCGCGGATAGTAGGGGTCGATCTGGTAGGCGTCGGTGCGCGTGTTGCTCTGGGATTTGGCCAGGTCGATCAGCACGCCGAATTCGCCCAGGCCGGTGGTCCAGCGGTCCGACAGCAGCAGCGACTCCGACGGCTGGGCTTTGCCCTTGCGCAGGGTCGAATAGGTTTCCTGGCCCGACACGGCACCCTTGAAGCCCTTAAAGTCGAACGGCATCGCGGTGCGCAGGTTGACCAGGCCGCTGACGGCGCCCTCGATCTGCTCGGCCGAGGGGTTCTTGTACACGTCCACGCCGGCCATCAGCTCGGGCGGGACGTCTTCGAAGTTAAGCGAACGGCCGCCGTTGGCGGAGAA
>DIZW01000032.1 GCA_002428015.1 Oxalobacteraceae bacterium UBA6018
GTCATGAATAAATCAGTGCTTCCTTAGCTCGCGCGGCACTAAACTATTTGAAAATTCGGGAAATTGGCGGATGAGTTATAGTGTCGTCCGGCTGCCGGAGACAATCATCATTCACCATCCAACGCCCCCTAAAAGTTAATCGCAAACGAGCGCCAATCCCGTGTCTCCGCTTGAAAGAACCCCCGTGCTTAGGACGACACTCAGTGTTATTTTTTTCGGACTCGCTGCGCTGCCATTCGAAACGCGTGCTGAAGACTCGGCAGGCCCAACGGTCACGGTGGTAGGCAAGAAAGAACCTGTCGTCAAAAAGCTCGATAAAACGGTCTACGACGTATCCAATATGCCGCGGGCGGCGAACGGCACCGCCCAGGATGTTTTGCAATCGACGCCTGAGGTATCGGTGTCGGCCGATGGGAAAATTCTAGTCAAGGGAAATCCCGAGGTCACGGTCCTGGTCGACGGTAAGCCGACGGCGATCATGTCCGGTGATGATCGCGCGGTAGCGCTCCAGACCATGAGCGGCGCGGACATCGCCAGCATTGAAGTCATCACCAATCCGTCCGCCGCCTATAACGCCAACGGCGGTGCGATCCTCAACATCGTGTTGAAGCGAAACCGCAAGCCTGGCGCGCACGCGCAAATGCAGGGAAGCGCCACGGACCAGGGCTTATGGAATGTGGGCACGTCGGGCGACCTGACGACCAAGAATATCAGCGTGCACGGCAACCTGGCCTACCGTCATGACGGCACGCTGAAGACCCGCAGCTCGGCAGTCGACTGGAACAATCCGCTCAGCGGCCAGGCCGGACGGACAGTGCAGACGTCGGAGGTGTTCGTGCGCCGCATCGTCGACAGCGCGGCGCTAGGCGTCGATTACGCCCTCAGCGCCGCCGATAGCCTCAGCCTGTCGACGCGATATAACGCCCGCCGCTCGCGCCCTGTGTTCGACACGCTGAACGTGAACAGCACGCCAGCCGGGGAGAGCATCTATCACCGTATTTCCTATGGTCCCAACGAGCAGTCGGACGACGGCACTAGCTTGGGTTATAGCCACCAGGACGCTGGTACAGCGCTCAAGGCGACGCTTCAGCGCAGCGGTACGGTCGGCCTGATCGACAAGTCCTACAGCGACGTGTTCGTCGCACCGGCGCGCGCCACCGGCTACAGCCATGGCGCTACCAGGTCGGCGCGCCACCTTAATCAGGGCACCCTTGACTGGACCGGCCCATCGGAACATGGCAAATGGGGCATGGGCCTGGATATCCAGAACAAAGTCGACGACATCTCCAATTATCAGGCGCCCGTGGACCCTGCGACAGGAGCAGAGACGCCCGACCCGAATACGACCAACGGCTACGCGGTGACGACAACGCTCACCGCCGCCTATTTGACCGACCAGATCCGGCACGGTCAATGGGAAGTGCTGCTGGGCGGGCGGGCCGAGCGCATGGCGCTTCGTGTGAGCCCGGGACAGGGCATCACGCAGACCGGGCATTGGCAGGCATTCAATCCCAGCCTTCACCTGAGCTATGCATTCGACGACAAAGCCGACCTGACGCTGAATTATCGCCGCAGCCTGCAGAGGCCTGATCCGCGCGACCTTAATCCGTTCACCACCTATATCGATGCGCAAAATCTGAGCCGCGGCAACCCTGGCCTCAAGCCGCAGCGTCTGACTTCGTGGGAGGTCGGCACCAATCTGGACACGGCTCACATCACCGGCAATGTGAGTGTCTTCTACCGTAACAGCCGCGACACGGTGACCGATGCGCGCAGTTTTTCCGACAATGTGCTCATCACCTCGAAGCAGAATGGTGGGCAAGCTCGCTCGACCGGCATCACAAGCTCTCTCGATTGGACGCCCGATACGAAGCTGCATTTGGGCGTCGATGGCGGCGCCTATCGCGTGCTGCTTGATACGCCCGACCTCACCGGCCCGGTGCGCCAGGACGGCGTCTCCGGCTATCTCAATCTCAGGGCGGCTTACAGCATCGGACAAAACGACGTATCGCTCGACGCACATCGGCAGTCGGCGGGAATCACCCCGCTGGGCCGTTACGGCGCCACCAGCAGCCTGAATTTGACATGGAAGCGCCAGTTGACCAAGACGCTAGGCCTGACGGTCAACGCCAACGATATTTTCGATGGCAGCAAGCGCACCTATTCGACCGAGACGAGCACATTCCGGCAGGCCGGATTCGACCATTTCGTCGCGCGGCGCCTCTATGTGGGCTTTGTTAAGAAGTTCGAGTGACATGGGAAGTTGCATAGGCGCGTAATCGTTCCACCTTGTCCGCGGCGAACGATGGGTTGCATTATCCGAGTCCAAATCTATAGAGTTCCTATGCATACCAGCGCGCTGGAGAAGACGCCTCGTTAACGCGCTTTTCCCCGACAATCCCTGCTGCGCATCGATGTGAGCGATATCATTGCCACAGGTGGACATATTCACCTATCCGGCATGTGACAAAGCACGTACATTGACGCAAATGATCCCTGTATAGTCTCGCCTGCTGAGGGGTAGGCCGGCACGTCCGGCGACAACATCCTGCGCGCTGCCGGTGCGGCCAACCGGTTCATTAACGAGTGAAGACAAACATGAGATTTGCTTACCTGGCCCTGGTGTCGGCCACGCTCTTTTCCACCTGCGTTCAGGCGCATGCCGATACGCCCGCCATCGCCGTATCCGCGTCAACGCCGCAGGAACAAATCGATGCGCTGTTCGCGCACTGGAATCGCAAGGATATTCCCGGCTGCGCGGTCGGCGTGATCCAGGACGGCAAACTGGTCTACCGGCGCGGCTTCGGCATGGCCGATCTCGAACACGATTCGCCCATCCTGCCGACCACGCCGTTCCACGTGGCCTCGATGTCCAAGCAGTTCACCGCCTTCGCCATCCACCTGCTGGCCCAGGACGGCAAGCTCTCGCTCAACGACGATATCCGCAAGTACCTGCCGGAGCTGCACGACTTCGGCCACACCATCACGATCTCCCATCTGCTGCACCACACCAGCGGCCTGCGTGACCAGTGGGGGCTGCTCGGCTTGGCCGGCTGGCGCCTCGACGACGTGATCACCGAGGACGATATCCTCGGTCTGCTGGCGCGCCAGACGGCGCTCAATTTCGTGCCGGGCAAGGAGGAGTTGTACAGCAATACGGGCTATACCCTGCTCGGGATGATCGTCAAGCGCGTATCCGGCAAGCCGCTGCCGGTGTTCGCGCAGGAGCGCATCTTTGCGCCGCTGGGCATGTCGCATACGCAGTTCCATGACACCTACGGCACCCTGGTCCAGGGCCGCGCGCTGTCCTACGATCCGCTGCCGCGGGGCGGCTACCAGTACGTCGCGCTGTCGTATTCGAACGTGGGCGCCACCAGCTTGTTCACCACCGTCGAGGATTTGGCCCTGTGGGACCAGAACTTCTACGACGGTAAAGTCGGCGGCAAGGCCTTGATCGCCGCGATGCAGACGCGCGGCGAACTGTCCAACGGCAGGACGATCGACTACGCTTCCGGCCTGATGATGGGCTCTTACCGCGGTCTGAATACCGTCGAACACGGCGGCGCCGACGCCGGCTACCGCAGCAACCTGCTGCGCTTCCCGGAGCAGCATTTTTCGGTCGTCATTTTGGCCAACGCCGGCGACTTCGATACCGGACGTTTCTCGCGCAAGGTCGCGGACATTTACCTTGGCAAGCGGATGAAGAGCGCGCCGGCCGACATCGCCAAGCCGGCCAAGACCTGGACGGAAGTGGCGGTCGACCCGGCACACCTCGATGCGCTGGTGGGCGAGTACGCGCTCTCGCAGCAGTTCTCGATCGTCTTCACGAAGGAAAACGGCGTGTTGATGGCCCAGGCGACCGGGCAGCCCAAGTTCCCGCTGGCCGCGGCCGATGAGCGGACCTTCTTCCTCAAAGTCGTGGACGCCCAGTTCACCTTCGACCCGCCCGGCAAGGATGGGGTGGTAGCCAGCGGCGCGCTGCATCAGAACGGCCGCGACGTCCCTGCACGGCGCGTCGTGCGCACCTCATTGAGCCCGGCCGCGCTGCGCGCCTTCGAGGGCGAGTATTACAGCGACGAGCTGCACGTGCTCTACACCATCGGGCATCGCGGTGACCAGCTGACGCTGAGCTATCCGCGTGGGCAGATGACGCTCACTCCCATATCGGCGAAGGCTTTCGGCGCCGAGTATCCGATCGGGCGGGTGCAGTTCGATTGCCGCGCGGACGCGCAATGCAGCGGCATGAACGTGTCCAATGGCCGGGTGCGCAAGCTGCAGTTTTCCCGGGTGACGCTGGCCGCGGCGGCCGCGCCGGCCGTGGCCGACCAGGATAGCGCGCCGCCATTCGCCACCGAGGCGATGTACCTGCGCGGCAGCATGAATGACTGGGGCCTGCGCGACAAGCTGCAGGCGGCGGGCGCGCAGCGGTATGCGGCCACGGTCGCGCTCGAAAAAGGCCACTACGAATTCAAGGTGGGCTCCGACGATTTCGAGGTCATCGACCTGGGCGCGGCGCCGCACGAGGAAGCGGCAACGTTAAGCCAGGCGCGCAAGGTCGAGACCAAAGGCGGCAATTTCAGCGTCGACGTGCCCAAGGCGGCGTCCTATCGATTCGTGCTCGACGCCAGCGACCAGCATGCGCCGACGATCACGGTCAGCGAAGCGGCGGCCGCGCTCTGATTGTGGAATGGGCGGCGCTACGGCCGCCGCCTCACTGGCATGACACGCGATTGCGAAGCGCTTTCGCGTGCGGACGATGCCAAGGCCTGGCGGCCTGCCGCCCGCGGTGCTAGACGAACAGGCGCGCCATCCCCTGGTACATCAGCTGCAGGCCAGTGACCAGCAGGCAGATTTGCGAGATGCGGTAGAACCAGACGATATCGATTTTATCCTGCAGCCACATCCCCAGCCGCACGCCCAGCGGCACCAGTGGCGCCAGCACCAGGCTGGTGGTCAGGTTATCGCGCGAGAGCTGTCCCAGCGAGGCGTAGGGCACCAGCTTGACCGCGTTGACGACCAAGAAGAAGGCGCTGGCGGTGGCGACGTAGCGCACCTTGTCGATCCGCTGGGGTAGCAGGTAGATCATCACCGGCGGGCCGCCCGCATGGGCCAGGAAGCTGGTCAGCCCCGCCACCATCGACCAGAACGTCCCCTTGACCACGGCCGGTCCGGCTGGCGCCTGCTTGGCCGCCAGACCCAGCCAGTTGTTGAGGGTGAAGGCGACCGCGATCGTGCCGATGAGGATCCGGATAGCGTCTTCGCTGAGCATGCCGAAGCTGAGCGTGCCGGCCAGGATGCCGAGCAGGGCGCCGGGCAGCATGATCTTGAGGTTGGCCGTGTCCCATTTGCGGAAGTAGGCGTGAAAGCCGACGACGTCCATCAGGCACAGCACCGGCAGCAAGATCGCCGCCGCCTGGACCGGCGAAATCGCCAGGGCCATCAGCGGCACGCCGATGCCGCCCAGGGCGCCCGCGAAGCCTCCCTTCGAAATACCAGTCAACAGCACGGCGGGGATGGCAACGGTGTAAAACAGCGGATCGGCGATGAGCATGGGGCGGTGGGAAGTTCCAGCAGGCGGCAATCGCCAATTATCGCCCAAACCGTGCCGTGGCGTGGCCAGCGCCAGCTCGGCCAGCAGGGCCGCCATGCGCTGCCTGGCCGGCATCAGGTGGGCGCGCGCTGCTCGCCATGCGCACTGTCTGGCTTAGTGGCGGGAATCAAATTGGTCTTCTCGATCGTGTCGTTCTGCTGCCTGATCCCTTCGGGTGACCTTGAAATCAGAAAATCGTCAGACAATCAAATCGAAAACATGCTCGAGTTGGCTGGGACGGGCTTCTAATCGACAAAATAATTAAAAAAACCCATACAAACGGAATAAATTGTCATACAATCCGTGCCCATAGTCATTTCTAAACACAACATTGACCTCGCCGCGAGCGCGAGCGGGGGCGGGGGAGACATATGCGGCACCACCATTTTGCTTTGACCACTGTCCTGAGCCTGCTCGCGGGCGCCACCCTGGCCAACAGTCCAGCGCCGTTCGCGGTGAACATCGAGGTCGACGCCAGCAAGCCAGCCGGCCCGCTCAAGCCGATCTGGCGCTTCTTCGGCGCGGACGAGCCGAACTACGCGACGATGAAGGATGGCCGCAAACTGATCGCCGGCCTGGGCGACCTGAAAAAAGGCGGCGTCTTCTTCCGCGCCCATAACCTGATGAGCAGCGGCGATGGCACCCCCGCCTTCAAGTGGGGCAGCACCGATATGTACGGCGAAGACAAGGACGGCAAGCCGGTCTATCACTGGACCGTCATCGACAACATCATCGACACCTACCTCAAGCGCGGCGTGCATCCCTACCTGCAGCTCGGCTTCATGCCCGAGGCGATGTCGAGCGCGAAGCCGGGCACGCCGTATCAGCACAGCTGGCGTCCTGGGTTTGCCTACGACCTGATCGAAGGCGGCTGGAACGCGCCGCCGAAGGACTACGCCAAGTGGGAAGAGCTGGCCTACCAATGGACGCGCCATAACATCGAGCGCTATGGTCGCGAGGAGGTCAAGACCTGGTATTTCGAAGTCTGGAATGAGCCGAACGGGAAATCCTACTGGTCCGGCACGCCCGAAGAATTCTACAAGCTGCACGACTACGCCATCGCCGGCGTGCGCCGCGCGCTGCCTGAAGCGCGGGTCGGCGGACCGGAGGCGGCCGGCCCCGGCGGCGCCTTCATGGACGGCTTCTTGAAGCATGTGGTCAGCGGCACCAACTACGCCACCGGCGCGACCGGTACGCCGACCGATTTCCTGTCCTTCCACGCCAAGGGCCGCCCGAGCTTCGTCGACGGCCACGTGCGCATGGGGATCAGCAATCAGATCAAGGATGTCGATACCGGCTTCGCCAAGATCGCCGCGGTGCCGGAACTGAAGTCCACACCGATCGTCATCGGCGAGAGCGACCCGGAAGGCTGCGCCGCCTGTCCCGGCCCACAGAACGCCTATCGCAACGGCACCATGTACTCGAGCTATACGGCGGCCAGCTTCAGCCGGATCTGGGAGCTGGCCGAGCGCCACCACGTCAATATCGACGGCGCCCTGACCTGGGCCTTCACGTTCGAAGACCAGCCCTGGTTCGCCGGCTACCGCCAGCTCGCCAGCAACGGCGTGGACCTGCCGGTGATGAACGTGTTCCGCCTGTTCGCCAAGCTGGGGCCGACCCGGCTCAGTGCCGCCAGCAGCGCCGAGATGCCGCTCGACGACGTCATGCGCCACGGCGTGCGCGGCGCGCCCGACGTGGGCGTGATCGCCACCACGACGGCCGACGGCAAGCTGGCCATCCTGAGCTGGCATTACCACGACGACGACGTCCCAGCCGCCGATGCCGCCGTCACCCTCCATCTGAAGGGGCTGGGCAGGGCGGCCAGCCGCAAGGTGACGCAGTGGCGCGTCGACAAGACCAACGGGAATGCCTTCACGGCCTGGCAGGCGATGGGCAGCCCGCAGTCGCCCGATCTGAAGCAGTACCAGGCGCTGGAGGCGGCGTCGGTCATGAAGCCGGCCGTGCTGGCGCCGCTGGCGCCCCGCGACGGCGCCGCCGCGATGAGCTTCGCGCTGCCGCGCCACGGCGTGACGCTGCTGCTGGTCGAATAAGCCGGCGCGCCGCCACAACAGGGAACCTCGCAAAACCGTAGCGAGCGGCGAAAAGTTTCGTCCAAGACGCGCAGCCATACGGGTACGGCGAGCATCGCAGGGCGAAAATTTCGACGCGCAGTAGGTGTTCCGAGGTTCCCAACAACCAGGAGACCAGATGTCACATGCACCTTCGGACGACGGCGCCTATCGCTGGATGGTGGCGGCGCTGCTGAGCGTCGCCATCGCGATCAGCTACCTCGATCGTCAGACCCTGCCATGGGCGCTGAGCGCGATCCAGGTCGATATCCCCTTCAGCAACCAGGTCAAGGCGGGGCTCGACTCGGCCTTCCTGATCACCTACGGGCTGATGTACATCGGCGGCGGCATGCTGCTCGATAAACTGGGCACGCGGCGCGGCTTCATGCTGATCATGGCCTTCTGGTCGCTGGCCTGCGCCAGCCACGGCCTGGCCGGCGGCATCGTCGCCTTGGCCGCCAGCCGGCTCATGCTCGGCGTCGGCGAAGGCGGCGGCTTTCCGGCCGCCACCCGCGCCGTCACCGAATGGTTCGCGCCCAAGGACCGCGCCACCGCGATGGGCATCATCAACGGCGGCACCGCGCTCGGCGCCGTGATCGCGCCGCCGCTGATCGCCGTGATCCTCACCCAGGTCGGCTGGCTCGGCCTGGCGCCGTGGCGCTGGGTGTTCTTCCTGACCGGTGGCCTGGGCCTGCTGTGGACCTGCTGGTGGATGACCGCTTACCGCACGCCGGCGGCGTCCGGCGCGGGGGGCCCCGCCGGCGCGGCCGAACCGGTGATCACGCTCGGCCAGATCCTCGCCCACACCGAAGTCAAGGCGGTCGTCTTCGCCAAGTTCCTGAGCGACGGCGCCTGGTACTTCTATCTGTTCTGGCTACCCAAATACCTGTTCGACGCCTTCCACCTCGATATCAAGACCGCCGGCAGCATCGGCTGGATTCCGTACGCGGCCTCGGGCCTGGGCGCGCTCGTCGGCGGCGGCCTGTCCAGCGCGCTGCTCGGACGCGGCGCCAGCGTCAACCGGGCACGCAAGGTCGCTCTCGGCCTGTCGGCGGCGCTCATGCCCTGGGTGATGCTGGCGCCGCACACGCAGTCGGTGCCGCTGGTGATCTTCCTGTTCAGCCTCGCCTTCTTCGGCCAGCAATCGTGGTCCACGCTGATCATGGTGCTGCCGACGGACATGATCCCGCGCCGCGCGGTCGGCACCCTGGCCGGGTTGGTGGGCTTCGGCGGCGCCATGGGCGGCGTCGCGCTCGGCCAGGTGGTCGGCTGGATGCGCGACCACGGCTACTCGTACGAGCCGGCGCTGATCCTGACCGGTTCGATGCACATCGCCGCCTTCATCGTCATCTGCGTGCTGATCCCGAATATCAAGGCACTTCCATTCACCCATCCACACACCAGGACCGCATCATGAAAATCACCGACATCCGCACCCGCGTCATCGAATGGCGCGGCGAGACGGTTCCACTGCCGCCCAACTTCTGCACCAATCCGATGGACGCGGTGGCCCCCATGCTCAGCAAGGCGACCATGGGCACCTTCACCTTTCACAGCTGGCTGATCGTCGAGATCTACACCGACGACGGCCTGGTCGGCATCGGCAACGCGGCGCTCGCGCCGCGCGTGGCCAAGCAGGTGATCGACCTGTACCTCAAGCCGCTGCTGATCGGCGCCGATCCCTGGGACACCGAGTTCCTGTGGCAGCACATGTACCGCAAGACGATGGCGTTCGGGCGCAAGGGCATCGGCATGGTGGCGATCAGCGCGCTCGACATCGCGCTGTGGGACCTGCTCGGCAAATCGGCCGGGCAGCCGGTCTACCGCCTGCTGGGCGGGCGCACCAAGCCGCGCATCCCGGTGTACGCCAGCCGCCTGTACTCGATGCCGCTCGACCAGCTGGCCTGCGAGGCGGCGCGCTACAAGGCGGGGGGATTCAAGGCCATGAAGCTGCGTTTCGGCTGGGGCCCGACCGATGGCGCGGCCGGCATGCAGCGCAACCTGGAGCTGGTCAAGACCGTGCGCGAGACCGTCGGCGACGAGATCGACGTGATGGCCGACGCCTACATGGGCTGGGACCTCGACTACGCCAAGCGCATGATTCCGCTGCTGGAGAAGTACAACCTGCGCTGGCTGGAGGAGGCCGTGCTGCCGGACGACATCCACGGCTACGCCGAGCTGAAGAAATGCGGCCGCGTGCCCATCTCGGGCGGCGAGCACGAATTCACCCTGTTCGGCTTCCGCCAGATGATCGAGGCGCGCGCGGTCGACGTCATCCAGTTCGACACCAACCGCGTGGGTGGCATCACCCAGGCGCGCAAGATCGCCGCGCTGGCCGAGGCGCACCAGATCCCGGTGATCCCGCACGCCGGCCAGATGCACAATTACCACCTGGTGATGGCCAGCGTGAACTCGCCGATGGCCGAGTTCTTCCCGGCGGTCGACGTCGAAGTCGGCAATGAGCTGTTCTGGTACTGCTTCAACGGCGAACCGCTGCCGGCCGACGGCTACATCGATCTGGACGAGAACCTGCCGGGCCTGGGCTTGACGATCAACGAGGACAAACTGAGCGCCTTCGATGTCATAGAATAGGGCGCACGACGGACGCACGACGGACGCATGCCGGACGCATGCCGGACGCATGACGGACCCATGACGCGGGCGAGCGGCCC
>DIZW01000059.1:0-3563 GCA_002428015.1 Oxalobacteraceae bacterium UBA6018
AAAGTGTCCTTCCGGCAAAGCTGCATGAATTTTCTCGGCGTTGATGGTATTGGTCGACACCGTTGTCGCCGCTTGACCGATTTTCATTTTCAGCTTGCGTTCCATCGCAACCTTCGCTACGATGGCTTGCATGGAAACCATCCTGAGCCACCGACACCGGGCCGTCACCGCAAGTGACGTGATCTTCATCCGCCAGCTCATCGCCGACCATCCTGCGTCGAGCCGGCGCGACCTGTCCAAGAAGCTGTGCCACGCATGGAACTGGGTGCAGGCCAACGGCGCGCTGCGCGACATGGTGTGCCGTGGCCTGATGCTGCAACTGCACCGCGAGGGGCATATCGAGTTGCCGCCGGTGCGCTTCTTGCGCAATAATCCTCTGGCCCGGCGCGCCAAGCCGACACCGGTCGAGATCGATGACACGCCGCTGCACACCAGTTTGGCCGGGCTTGGCGCGCTCGAATTGCGGCAGGTGCGGCGCACGCCCGACGAGGCCGTGTTCAATAGCCTGATGGAGCAACACCACTATCTCGGCTATACCCAACCGGTTGGCGAACACCTGAAATACATGGCCTACGCCGGCGGCCGGCCGGTGGCCTGCCTGGCATGGAGTTCGGCGCCGCGCCACTTGGGGGAGCGCGACCGCTTCATCGGCTGGTCACCCGAGGCACGGCTAAAGAACATCGGCCTGCTCGCCTACAACACGCGCTTCCTGATCCTGCCCTGGGTGGTCGTGCCGCATCTCGCCTCCCATCTGCTGGGGCGCGTGGCGCGCGAGATCGCCGCCGACTGGCAGCGCGCTTACGGCCATCCGGTCCACTACCTGGAAACCTTCGTCGATCCACAGCGATTCCGCGGCACCTGTTACCGGGCGGCCAACTGGATATTGCTGGGACTGACGACGGGGCGGGGCAAGGATGCCACCAGCAGCAAGGCGAACCGCCCGCTCAAGCAGATCCTGGGCTACCCACTGGTGAAGGATTTCCGGCAGCGCCTGGCCCATCTGGGCGCACAATGAAACCGCCCGAGCTCGTATCTGCCACGCAGGCCGAGCTCGACGAGATTCTGGCGCTGGCCAAGGCCGCGTTTCCGCAGCCGCAATACGAGCTGCTCGAACGGGTGCTGGCGACGTTCGCGTATGTGATGCTGGCCCTGCAAAATGCGAAGATGACGCTCAAGCGCTTTCGCCACATGCTGTTCGGTCAGCAAAGCGAGAGCCGCGCTGCCGTGTGCAAGGAGCTCGCCTGCCGCGCCGCAGATAAACACGAACATGCCGGCGGGGCGGTTGCGCAGTCGAGCGGCCAGCCCGCTACCGAAGGCAAGAAATCCAAAGGTCACGGTCGCAACGGCGCCGATGCCTATCCCGGCGCCACCGTCGTCGTCTGCACCCACCCGAGCGTGCAGGCGGGCCAGCGATGCCCCGAGTGCGGCGTCGGCAAACTTTACCTTGCCGAACCGAGGGTCGTGGTCAAGATGGCGGCCCAATTGCCGATCGGCGCCACCATCCACCATCGGGTCAGCGTGCGCTGCCGGCTATGCGAGGCGACCTTCACCGCACCCCTGCCGGCCGGTGTCGACGCCGGCGGCAAATACGACGCCAGTTGCGCCAGCATGATCGCGCTGCTGCGTTATGGCTGTGGTATGCCCTTCAATCGGCTCGACGCACTGCAGTCCAGCCTGGGCGTGCCTCTGCCCGACGCGACCCAGTGGGACATTGTTTCAAAGGCGATTGATGGCCCGCGCCTGGCCTTCGATGCGTTGATCCGGCAAGCCGCCCAGGGCGAGGTGCTGCACAACGACGACACCCCAGCGCGCATCTTGACCCTGATGGGCGAGCGCCGCGCGAAGGCCGAGGCGGCGGGCGAAGCCATGCCCGCCTCCCGTGCGATCAGCACCTCGGGCATCGTCGCGCTGGTGGGCGCCCACAAGGCGATGTTGTTCTTCACCGGCCCCGAGCACGCCGGCAGCAACCTGGCGCGCGTGCTGGCGCACAGGGTTGAGGCGCTGGCCGCGCCGATCCAAATGTGCGATGCCCTGACGGCCAATATGAAGGGGGACTTCAAGACCATCCTGTGCCACTGCATTACGCACGGGCGCAGGAAATTCGTCGAAGTGGCCGGGAACTTCCCCGCCCAATGCCAGCAGGTGATCGACAGCTTGGCCCAGTTGTACCGCAACGACGCCCATTGCAAAGAGCAGAACATGAGCGCCATGCAGCGCCTCGACTACCATCGCGGCAACAGCGCCGGCTTGATGTTGCGGCTTCATCTCTGGATGTACAAACAATTGGCGCACAAGCAGGTCGAACCGAATAGCGGCCTTGGCGAAGCTTTGCGGTATATGCTCAAGCACTGGCCGGCGTTCACGCTGTTTCTTCGGGTGCCGGGCGCCCCGCTGGACAACAACATTTGCGAGCTGGCCTTGAAGAAGGCGATCTGCCACCGCAAGAACTCACTGTTTTACCGCAGCGAGCGCGGGGCCGAGGTGGGCGATATTTACATGAGCCTGATCTTCACTTGCCAGTCGTGCGGCGCCAACCCGTTCAACTATTTGCAGGCATTGCAAAAGTACGCCACGGCGGTGGCGCTGGCGCCGCAGCGATGGCTGCCATGGAATTACCTGGCGGCGCTGCAAAACGGCGCGTGAGCGCTCGCTTAGCGCGCCGCGCGTAGCGCCCGCCATGGCGGCGGTACGCTGGCCTGGGTCGGATCACCGCCCATCAGCAGCACCTGCAGTTCGAATGCTTCGAGCGTGCGCGCCGGGGTCTGGCCACCGGGCCAATAGGCGAATTTGCCGCTCGACAAGCGCTTCTGGCAAAGCCAAAAACCATTGCCGTCATAGACCAGGATCTTGATCGCGCTGCGGCGCCGGTTGGCGAAGACGAACAGGCCGCCGTCGAAGGGGTCGCTGGACAGCCGTTGCCGGCACACGCCCACCAGGGCGTCGATCCCGGCGCGGAAGTCGACCGGTTCGATTGCCACCAGAACGCGCATGTGGGGAGTCACTTGAATCACCGCGCACTCCAGAATGCGCCGGCCAGGACGGCCAGCGCGTCGCCGTTCGCCAGTTCGACGCGCATCGTGCCGCCACGGCCATTGTGCATATCGACGACGCAGGCTGCACTGGCTGGGGGGGGGGCCGGGGGGGGGGATAGCTCGGCAAAAAATAAGACGCGCCTGCCCCCCCGCGTCGAAGTCGGCGCGGTGGGCGGGGTCCACCCGCGCGAGCCGATCGGCGATCGCCTTGGCGACCTCGGAGTAGCGCTGCGGGTCCAGNNACGACGCAGGCTGCACTGGCTGGCGCGGTCGCCGGCGGCGCGAATAGCTCGACAAACTGAACGCCGCGCTTGCCGCCACGGGCGGCAGGAGCTGCCACGGCGCCGCGTTCGAGGCGCTTCTTCAACCTGCCGGAATCGACACCCAATTCACGGGCCACGCGCATCAATCCGTGCCGTACCACCAAGCCAACGGCCGCCGCCCATAACGCATCCGTGACATGGGCACCGGGCTTGCGCCCCGCACGCCAGAGGGCAAAGCGCTGCTTGACCTGTTCAAGGCTCTCGTCGG
>DIZW01000059.1:3825-4023 GCA_002428015.1 Oxalobacteraceae bacterium UBA6018
GACCTGTTCAAGGCTCTCGTCGGGCTGTTCGGCTCGTGCCGTCATTGTCGCCGTCGTCATGTTCATCCCCATTCGTGTGATTGCTATGGAGGATGAAGATATCAAGGCCGCCGCGAAAAATCATGCACCCTCACCGGAAGGACACGCTCAAATCGCTCCCCGCCGATGGATCGAACGCCGGTAGGCCTGTCTCTTATA
>DIZW01000135.1:0-9732 GCA_002428015.1 Oxalobacteraceae bacterium UBA6018
CGCGCCGCCAGTTCCAGGCCGATCTGGTCGGCCTCGGTTTCGTTCTTGCGCGAGTTGGGCAGCGCGTACATGATGTCGGCGAATTGCTTGGCCATCTGGGATTGCGCTTCCGGGGTGCCGAGCGCGCCCAGCGCTGCCGAGGTGATCACGTTTTGCGCGGCCGCCTGCGACAGCCGCTCGCGCCCGTGTTCGCGCAGCGCGTGCGCGATTTCGTGGCCAAGTACCATGGCAATTTCGGCGTCGGAGAGCTGGAGCTTNNAGCCGGTGTAGACAGTGATCTTGCCGCCGGGCGCGCAGCTGGCGTTGACTTCCGGCTGGTCGATCAGCGCCAGTTCCCATTGCCAGCTGGCGGCGTCGGCCCGAAACACGGGCGCCTGGCGCTCCAGGCGTACTGCGATCTTGTGCAGCCGTTCGAGTTCCGGGCCGCTGTCAATCAAGTGCCCGGCCGCCCTCGCCTTGTCGTTCTGTTCCTTGAAGTTGACGGCCGCCATCTGGTCGACCGTCGATGCGGGAACGATCAGCAACTGGCGGCGCGTGATGTCGACCGCACCCGGATTGGTGGTCGAGGCGCAGCCGGCCAGGGCGGCGATGATGGCGATCAGGGCGAATTGGCGGACGTGGGGCATGGCGGTCTCCGTGCGTTTAATGGAGCGCCGTCATCGCATAGCCTTTTTCGGCGATCTGCTCGTTCAGGCGTTCGATATCGTAGTCGGGAATCTGGTCGTCCTCGTCTCCGACCTCGACCGCTTTCGCCTCGACTTGCCAATCAGTGTTCGTGGCTTCCTCGGGGATGTCGCGGGATTCCGGCACGGCGAGATAAGAGAATTTGCCGCCGTCTTCGGCTCTGCGGTAGATGTCCAAACGCATGATGAGGTCCTTTGCAAGGTGATCGTTCGCGCCACATCCCGGGCGGATGTAACGTCCGTCCCTAACTTAGTCCACCCCGGCAGTATCGTCTGTTAATTGGATCACATTGCAGGTGCATGGTTCGCATGAGTTGCAGTCACGCTTGGCTTGGTACACAAGAAGCGCGCTCGCGCAGGCTCGATTGTCGCCCGTCCCGGGGGACGATAGCGGCTCAAACCGCGGGCGCCCTACTCCCTCGGCGTCACCATCGCGCGCAAACTACTGCCCGGGAACCACCGTGGGCTGATGCCCTTTTGGCTGCTGTGCGATTGCGATGAGCAGCGTGCCACAGGCGATCAAGACGTCGGCAATATTGAAGGAATACGGGTTGTTGATTCCGCAGCAGCTCATATTGAGGAAATCCACGACCGCGCCATAGATCACGCGATCGAAAGCGTTGCCGAGCGCACCGCCGACAATTGCGCCGGTCGCCAGCGGAAGGATCCAGCCGCGCTTGTTGCGCACCCATCCAATCAGCACCACCGAGGCAGCGATACTGAACGCGACGAGCAGCCAATGGGCGTCGAAGTTGCTCAGCAGGCCGAAATTGACGCCTGTATTCCAGGCCATCGCCAAGTTGAGATACGGCGGCCACACGCCGATCGTGTGCGCCGATGGCAGATCGAGCCAATGGATGATGGCGAATTTGGAAAGCTGGTCGAGACTGAAGGCGATCAATGCCGCTAACGCCATGCGCAGCATAGGCGTCGTCGATAAAACCTTTGTACGCACTGACGGCATCTGAAGCCTACGCCTTTTCGTCAATTAAAAATATTGGTAAACAATTTCCGGCGGGCCGTACTGTGCCGGTCGCCGCCGTCTGCTGTGCCAATATTATGACAGACGAAACATTTCTCGTACCAGCGATCATCTCGACGGCTTCGGCCCGCCGCGCAGTATCCGGGCCGGCAAAGTGATTATTGCCGCCAGCAACTCGAAAACGGCGCTGACGCTGATGCCGATCAGGCGGAACGGCAGCAGGATCAGCCAGACGAGCGGATACAGGACGAGCGCCAGCAGGGCCAGCGGCCAGCACAGCACCAATACGATAAGCCACAGCAAAAATCCCAGCATGGTCAGCTCCCAATGAATTGATGGCGCCACTGTAGGCCGGCTGCGCTGTGGATGCAAAACGATTGCGACGAATGGCAGCTAGGCGCGACCAATGGGCCATGGCGCGCTTAACCGGCGTTCCTGGCCTGTGCCGCGCGAAGCCGGGCCACCTGGGCGCCTAGCCGCTACAGCTTGCCGATTTGCTTGTCGATCGCTTTCATTGCCCGTTCGTTGCGCTCGCTGTAGCGATCCGTTAAATAGTCGCTGCGGCCGCGCATCAAGAGGGTCATCTTGAACAGCTCCTCCATGACATCAACCACGCGGTCGTAGTAGCCCGATGGCCGCATGCGCCCCGCTTCGTCGAACTCTTTGTAGGCCATGGGAACCGACGACTGGTTCGGAATGGTAAACATGCGCATCCATCGGCCCAGCAGCCGGAGCGTGTTGACCACGTTAAACGACTGCGAACCGCCGCAGACCTGCATCACGGCCAGCGTGCGGCCCTGGCTGGGGCGGGTCGCTCCTTGTTCGAGCGGGATCCAGTCGATTTGGTTCTTCATGACGGCGGTGATCGCGCCATGCCGTTCCGGACTGCACCACACCTGCCCTTCCGACCACAGCGACAGCGCCCGCAGCTCCACCACCTTGGGGTGGGTTTCGGGAACGCTGCCCGCCATCGGCAGATCGAACGGGTCGAAAATCTTGACCTCGGCGCCAAAATGCTCGAGGATGCGCGCCGCCTCGTACGTCAGGAAGCGGCTGAACGAGCGCTCGCGCAGGGAGCCATACAACATCAGGATGCGCGGCGGGTGCGAGAAATCGCCGACAGGCGCCAGCTTCGCTAAGGTGGGCTGGTCCAGCTGGGCGAGTTTGATATTGGGTATGTCGGAGATTTGTTCTGTCATTGCCGTTCTGTCCTCACAATCGTTGGCTTGCCCGCGCCTAGGTCGGCGCAAGAATTCAATCATTCTATAATAATCGAAGGATGGAAGTGCGGAGACGGTGTTTTCAGGCTGGGTTGCGTCGTATCGAAGGTGCCCGCAGGCGAGCGCGCGGCGCTCGGACACGCCTCACGCCGCTTTATTGGCCCACGCAGATGATCTTGGTGGCGTATTCCTTGGCGTTGGCTTTGCGCGACCCGGCCCAGGCGATGACCTCATTGGCTTCGTCAATGGTCATGATGCTGGCCTTGTCCTTGTTCTTGATGAAGGAGACGCCCTCGAATGCGCCGTCCTTGCCGCGCATAACCTTGGCAAATACGGGCGGCTTCTTGCCTTCGTCGCTGAGCTTGTTTTGCTGGACGAGATAACGCTGGTCGACGTCTTGCATGGGGTTCCTTGCTGAAATGTGGCCAATAAAGCCGACATTTTACGTCGTCCCCCCGCCTGATGGGGGAACGACGGCAAGGCTGGCGCTGCCGCGTTTAAGCGTAGGCGGCGGTGCGCAGCGCCGGCTGGGCGACCGAATCGTAGAGCACCTCGACCTTGATCGACGCGTCGAGCGACGGAATCGATCCTCCGGCGCGGTACTGGAAGCTCACCTGGATCACGTCGCCCGCCTGCACTTGCACCGGCTGGGCCAGCGGCAGCGTCATGTAGTGGTTCAGCCAGTCGATGGTGCTGTTGCGTTCAGGGACAATGGCGAGCACGTTCTTGGTGACGAAACGCATGGCGTTCACGCTCCCGGCCTTTTCAACCAGGAACTTGCCCTCCCAGGCGATTTGCGCGTCCACCGGCTGGCTGAAGTCGATAATGCTGTACACGGCCGGCTGGGCCAGTTCCACCGTGCCGGGATACACGACCGTGGTCTCCTGGAACTGCACGATGGGCGCGTAGAAGCCTTCGAAATCGTATTCCTGCTGCAGCGGCTGCACGGCCATGATGACCGCCTCGGGCATGAAGATCGGCAGCGGGCCGCCGAAACGCGCCAGGTAGCGGCGCTTGAACGATTCGATCACTTCAACCTGTTTTTCACGCAGCATGCCGACGTGGATCATTTCGCAGATCACGATATCGACCGGCTCGGGCGGCAGGTATTCGAACGCGTCGGCATGTACCACCTCGACCTTGTGGCCGTTGGGGTTCATCGCCAGCATCTTGCGCGCTTCCTTGACCATGTCGGGATTGAATTCGACACAGTAGACTTTCTCTGCCTTGGCCGCGGCGAACCACGACAGCACGCCGGTGCCGCCGCCCAGTTCCAGCACCTTGGCGCCGGGAGCGACCGCGTAATGAATCGCCGACTTGAAGCCATGCATGCGGTTTTGATCCATCAGCATGTTGTGATGGTAATGGACTGGAATGAATTGCCCCAGGTAGCAGCTTTCGATTTCGCGTTCGTTCAGCATAGGTTTCCTTTTAATCCCAGTCCTGGGGGGCCGCCCCGCGCCGGTGCTAAGCTTGTGTGATCAGTACGACGTAGCCATTATCGTAAAGTTCAATCAAGGACCAAGCGGTGAGCTGCGTCGGTTTTCCGTGCCAGTTCGGGGATTAGCCCGGCGGCCGCGGCTAGCGGCTGGCCGGTACGAAGGCGTCGATGGCGGCCGCGATGCTGTCCTTGTCCGCCCGCTTGGCGATCTGCGCCGCAGTCAAGCCTTCGTTATTCTTGAGCCGGGCATCGGCGCCGCCCCGCAGCAACACCAGGGCGGTGGATTCGTGCCCTTCGCGCGCTGCGATCATCAACGGAGTAAGCTGGCTGGGCGATGGGGCGTCGACCGCGGCATGGTGCGCAATCAGGATGCGGGCGATCTCGTCGTCGCCGCTGGCGGCCGCGTAATGCAGGGCGGTCCAGCCGGCCCGGTTGACCTGGGCGCCCTTGGCCAGCAGGGCCTCGACGGCGCGCTGGTTGCGTTTGAACGCGGCCATCATGAGGGCTGTGTTGCCGTTCGGGGCGTTTTGTTCAAGCTGCAAGTCCTTGCGGGCCAGCAGCAGGTCGATCACACGCTCGGAACCTTCGCGCAGCGCCTGGATCAGCAGGCTTTCGCCGGTGGCCGGGTCGACCGTGTTCGGGCTGGCGCCCTTGTCCAGCAGCTGCGCGACCGTGCTGCGGTTGTCCATTTGCGCGGCCAGCACGAGGTCGTGCACAGGATCGGCCGCCGCCGGCAAGGCGGCGCAGCAGCAGAGCGCCGACAGCATCAGGCAAATCCTCATGTTTCGCATTCAGTTATCCTCGCACCACATTGAAAAGATTGAAGAAATTGTTTGTCGTCTGTTCCGCCACCTGGGCCAGCGGAATGCCTTTCAGGTCGGCGAGATACTCGGCCACGTGGCGCACGAAGCCTGGTTCGTTCATCTTGCCGCGGTGTGGCACCGGCGCCAGGTAAGGCGAATCGGTTTCGATGAGGATACGCTCCAGCGGCACGGCGCGGGCCACCGCTTGCAGGTCCTTGGCGCTCTTGAAGGTGACGATGCCGGAAAACGAGATGTAGAAACCCATTTCCAGGGCGGCTTGCGCGACTTCCAGCGACTCTGTGAAGCAGTGCATCACGCCGGCCACGCCGTCCTTGTCGGTGCCTGCGCCCTCTTCGCGCATGATGCGGATGGTGTCCTCGCTGGCCGATCTTGTGTGGATAATCAAGGGCTTGCGCGTGATTCTTGAAGTGCGGATGTGGACCCGGAAGCGCTCGCGCTGCCATTCCAGGTCGCCCTGGAGCCGGTAGTAATCGAGGCCGGTTTCGCCGATCGCGATGATCTTCGGATGCTGCGATAGGGAAACTAGCTGCTCGACGCTGGGTTCGGGCGTGTCCTCATAATCAGGATGCACGCCGACCGAAGCGTAGATGTGCGGATACTGTTCGGCGAGCGCCAGCACCTGGGGGAAGTCCGGCAAGTCGACCGAGACGCACAAGGCATGGGTGACCTTGTTCTCGGCCATCTTGGCCAGGATGTCCGGCATGCGCGCGGCCAGCTCGGGGAAATTGATATGGCAGTGGGAGTCGATATACATCCCGCCATTGTAAAGTAAACCCTAGGCGCCCACGCGCTTGCCCATGATGACCAGGTCGCGCTCCACGCCGTCCAGATTGGCGACCCGGGGCAGAGTGGCCCAGGTGTCGAAGCCGAAGCGCGCGAACAGCGCCAGGCTGGGCCGGTTATGGCCGAAGATAAATCCGAGCAAGGTGTGCACCCCGATGGACGGGGCATGGGCGATCGCCTGCGCCAGGCAGTAGCGGCCGAGGCCCTTGCCGCGCCATTGCTCGGCGATGTAGATCGACAGTTCGGCCGTGCCGGCATAGGCTGGACGGCCATAGAAGTTGGAGTACGACAGCCAGCCGAGCACTTCCGGCCGCTCAGCCTGGTCGTTGGCCGCGTGGATCACCCACAGCGGGCGGCGCCCGGGATGATGATCGTCAAACCATTGCTGGCGCGAGGCGACGGTGACGGGCTCGGTGTCGGCCGTGACTTCGCGCGAGGCGACCGTCGAATTGTAGATGGCGACGATCGCGGCCAGGTCATCGGGGGCGGCAAGACGGTGTACGAAGGACGGCATGGGGCGAACGCGGCGGTATTATAGGGTGTGGGTAGCGCGCGAGGAACGTAGGGCGGCGCCGAGAATTTGCTCGATGCGCGACTTGGCGCGCTGCCCCGCCTCGTCCTCGGGGAAATGCACGCCAATGCCTTGCGCCTTGTTGTTATTGGCGCCCGCGGGGGTGATCCAGGCAACCTTGCCGGCGATCGGGTACTTGTTGGTGTCGTCCATCAAGGCCAGGATCAGGTAGATCTCGTCGCCGATCTTGTATGGTTTGCTGGTCGGAACGAAAATGCCGCCGTTCTTGAGAAAAGGCATGTAGGCGGCGTACAGGGCCGCTTTTTCCTTAATGGCAAGCGACAACACCGACGGCCGCGGCGCGTGCGGGGCGTTCGGGTCAGTTGGGTTGCCGCTCATCTAAATCCTTTCAAGTGCAGCACGCAGTGTAATCAAGCAACATGTCCTCGACAAACAGTTTCGGTGACAGCGGATGTTCCGCCGTCGCCCGTCTATCGTTGGCGCCCTTGATTGCCTGCATCAACTTGGCGGTCTGAACCCGCTCCGCCAGAGCGGCGACCTCCTTCCGGTAGCGGGGAAAGTAGCGAATAGTCCCGGACAGTTTGTAGCAAAATACATCGTAAAGCCACCGTTGTTGCCAGGAGACAAGTGCGCTCAAGGGGATCTTGCTCAACTTATCGGCGCTCTTTAATGCGTTTTCGACATTTGGATGGGCCAGCAACTGCAGCAGCGCGTCCATTTCCTCGCGGTTGCCGCCCTCCGACTGGGCCAGCGCGGCCAGCGGCGCCCCGCCCTGCTCGCGCAGCCAGGCCTCGGCGTCGCCCAGGCCTTGCGCTTTCAGCCAGGCCAGTGCGGCGAGCTCATCGGGCATGGGCAGCGCGAACTTGCGGCAGCGCGACAGGATGGTCGGCAGCAAGCGGTCCAGGCTGTTCGAGGAAAGCAGGAATACGGTGCCCGGCGGCGGCTCTTCCAGCGTTTTCAGCAGCGCGTTCGAGGCCGGCGTGTTAAGCGCTTCGGCCGGGTACAGCACCACCACGCGCAAGCCCTGGCGGTGGGTGGAGATATTCATGAAATCGGCCAGGGCGCGGATCTGCTCGATCTTGATTTCCTTGGATGGCGTCTTGGCCGCCTTGGTTTTCTTGCCGCCGTCCGCGTCGGCCCCGTCCTCGCCGTCGGCGCCGGGCTCGTCTTCCAGCGCTTCCGGGCGCACGCGGCGGTAGTCCGGATGGTTATGCTGGGAAAACCAGCCGCAGGAGACGCAGCTTGCGCAGGCATGCCCGTCCGGCTGGACGTTTTCGCACAGCAGCGCCTGGGCGAAGGCTTCGATAAAGTCGGCCTTGCCGGTCCCGGCCGCGCCGTAGAACAGCAAGGCGTGCGGCATGCGCGCTCGCAGCAGCTGGAGCTGCTCCCACGCGCTGTTCTGCCAAGGATAAATGGTCGCGCTCATTCGGGAAGTTAAAGTAGTTTCTGAAGTATTTCGGCGAGCCGGGCGCGGGTTTCCTCGATGCTGACGGTGGAGTCGATCACCACCATCCGCTCGGGAAACTGGGCCGCGCGGCGCAGGTATTCGGCGCGGCAGGCGGAAAAGAAATCGGCCTGCTCCTGCTCGAACTTGTCCAGCGTGCGGGTCGCGTCCAGGCGGGCGCGCGCCACGCCGGGCGGCACGTCGAACAGCAAGGTCAGGTCGGGCTGGCGGCGCGGGTGCACCCATTGCTCGAGCGCCTCCAGCTTGGCCCGTTCCAGGCCGCGCCCGCCGCCCTGGTAGGCGAAGCTGGCGTCGGTGAAGCGGTCCGAGACGACCCAGTCGCCGCGCGCCAGGCCGGGCTCGATCACCTGGGCCAGGTGCTCGCGGCGGCTGGCGAACATCAGCAGCGCCTCGGTTTCCAGATGCATTTTTTCGTGCAGCAGGAGCGCGCGCAGCTTTTCGCCCAGTGCCGTGCCGCCCGGCTCGCGGGTGGACACCACCGTCTTGCCGTGCTTTTCCAGCAGCGCGACGACATACGCGATGTGGGTGGATTTGCCGGCGCCGTCGATGCCTTCAAAGGTGATGAACTTGCCGGGTGCTGCGGAACTATCGGTCATGGAGCGTTGCTGGCCTATCGTTGGTATTGGTTCACGGCCTTGTTGTGATCGTTCAGATTGCCCGAAAACTGGCTGGTGCCATCGCCGCGCGACACGAAGTACAGCGCGTCGGTCTTGGCCGGGCCGAGCGCGGCCGACAGCGATTGCAAACCCGGCAAGGCAATCGGCGTGGGTGGCAGCCCGGCGCGCGTGTAGGTATTGTACGGTGTATCGGTTTCGAGGTCGCGTTTGCGGATCTTGCCGTCGTACTTGCTGCCCATGCCGTAAATCACCGTGGGATCGGTCTGCAGCATCATGCCAATCTTGAGGCGGTTGACGAACACGCCGGCGATCATGCCGCGCTCGGACTTCTGGCCGGTTTCCTTCTCCACGATCGACGCCATGATCAAGGCCTGGTAGGGCGAAGCATATGGCAGGCTAGGATCGCGCTTCTCCCACGCCGCGTTCAGGTGGTTGAGCATCATCTGGTGGGCATGCTTGTAGATCGCCAGGTCGCTCGATTTCTTGGCGAACAGGTAAGTGTCGGGGAAGAACAGCCCTTCCGGCTCCTTGAAGTCGGCGCTGAGCTTGGCCATCAATTCCTTGTCCGACAGTCCCGCCGTATCGTGGCGCAGACCCGTGCTGCCGTCGACCGCCTGGCGCATCTGGTGGAAGGTCCAGCCTTCGATGATGGTCAGCGCTTCCTGGGCGAACTCGCCGCGCACCATCTGGGTGATCAGCCGGCGCGGTGTGGTGCCGGGCTGGAGTTCATAGGTGCCGGCCTTGATGCGCGACGCCTGCTGGGTCACGCGGGCCAGCAAGGACAGCAGGTAGGGGTTGACCGGGACTCCGGCCGCTGCGATCTGCTGGGCCGCGGCCACCACGCTGCTGCCGGGCGCGACCGTGAAGTCGATAGGCGCGCCGCCCGTGGTGATCGGCTGCTTGGCCCAATAGGCGAAGCCGGCCATGGCGGCCGCGCCGGCGATGATGGTCGTAACAATGGTTTTTTTGATGAAGCCCATATTTCGCTTGGTTGTTTTTCGCCGTGTCCGGCGCGAAGTTCTCGACATCTCTATAATGAGCTCGTAATGATAAAGCTTTAAGCGGGAAGTATTAAAATTTTATGACAGACAGCAACGAATATCGCGCCGCGCGCGTCCTGGGCGCGGCCGACCTGGCCGCCGGCTTTGCCGCTATTGTGACCGATCAGGGCCTGATCGCCGTCAC
>DIZW01000135.1:9891-35560 GCA_002428015.1 Oxalobacteraceae bacterium UBA6018
CTGGCCGGCTATTGCACCCCCAAGGGGCGGCTCCAGGCCAGCTTCCTCGTGTGGCGCGCGGGCGATGCGATTTTCCTGCAACTGGCGCGCGACATCCAGGCCGCGCTGCAAAAGCGCCTGTCGATGTTCGTGCTGCGCGCCAAGGCCAAGCTGGCCGACGCCAGCGCGGACAAGGTGGTGCTCGGCTTCGGCGGCGCCGCCGCCGGGCCCGCGCTGCGCCAGCTGTTCGGCGAGCTGCCGGCCCAGCCCTACACCCATGTGGCGCTTGGGGCCGACATGCTGCTGCGCCTGGGCGACGCCTTCGGCTTGCCGCGCTACCAGTGGATCACCAGCGAGCAGGCCGCCCAGACGGCGCTGCCTGAGCTCGCCGCCGCGCTCGCCGTGGGCGGCAACGAGGCCTGGCGCCTGTCCGAGATCCACGCCGGGGTGCCGCAAATTGCGGCTGCGACTCAGGAGCAATTCGTGCCCCAGATGGTCAATTTCGAGCTGCTCGGCGGCGTGAACTTCAAGAAGGGTTGCTATCCTGGCCAGGAGATCGTCGCGCGCAGCCAGTACCTGGGCAAGCTCAAGCGCCGCACGGCGCTGGCCTCGATTGACGACCCGGCGGTCCAGGCCGGCGCGGAGGTGTTCGACGTGGCCGACCCTGGCCAGCCCTGCGGCATGGTGGTCAACGCGGCCCCCAACGGCCTGGGCGGTGTCGATGCCCTGGTCGAAATGAAGCTGGCGGCACTGGATCACGCGGACATCCGCGTGGGCTCGGCCGGCGGCGTGGCCCTGCGCCTGCTGCCCATGCCCTACCCGCTCGACGCCATCGACGTCTGATCGTATGGTCGACCTGTTCATTTACTACAAGGTGCCCGGCGAGCACGCGGCGGCGCTATGGCCCCGTGTCCACGCCATGCAGGCGCAGCTGGCCGACCGCTACGGCGTCGATGGCCGGCTGCGGCGCCGCCCCCACGACCAGGACGGCCTCCAAACCTGGATGGAAATTTACCCGGCCGCGGACGCCGCCTTCGAGACCGCGCTGGCCGACGCCGTGCGCGACGCCGGCATTGCCGCGCTGATCGACGGCCCGCGCCACATCGAAGTCTTTACGGATAGCAGCCCATGTGCCTGATCGTTTTTGCCTGGAAGGTCGTGCCCGGCGCGCCGCTTGTCGCCGCCGCCAACCGCGACGAATTCTATGACCGTCCGGCCGCGCCCGCCGCGGCCTGGCCCGAGCACCCGCAAGTCATCGCCGGGCGCGACCTCAAGTTCGGCGGCAGCTGGATGGGCATCACCCAGCACGGCGCCAACGGACCGCGCTTTGCCGCGCTGACCAATTTCCGCGGCCCGCAGGACCGGCGCACGGACGCGCCCTCGCGCGGCGCGCTGGTGGCGGATTTTCTCACCGGCGAGCTGAGCGCGGCCGACTATCTGGCCAGCATCGCCGATGGCGCTGGCGCGTACAACGGCTTCAATCTGGTGCTGGGCGACCGCGAACAACTGCTGTGGTTCTCCAACCGGGGCGGCGGCGACGCGCGCAATGGCAAGCCGCTCGAGCCTGGCATCTACGGCATTTCCAACGGCCTGCTCGACGCGCCCTGGCCCAAGGTGCTGCGCACCAAGGCGCAGTTCGCCAGCCTGCTGTGCCAGGGCGCGCCGGAGGATGCGTATTTCGAGATGTTGGCCGACACCACGCGCGCGCCGGACATGCGCCTGCCCGACACCGGCATCGAACTCGACTTGGAACGCAAGCTGTCGGCCGTGTGCATCGAGACCCCCGGCTACGGCACCCGCACCTCCACCGTGGTCAAGCTGTATGCCGACGCGCCCGGCGAACTGCACGAGCGCCTCCTGCAATAACCTGGCGCGAACGGCGTAAGCCGCCGCGCCGCCGCCCCTCAAGCGGCGAGGCTGACCAGCTGCTTGCCGAAGTTTTTGCCGCTGAGAAGGCCGATGAAGGCCGTCGGGGCCGCCGCCAGATTCGGCGCCACCGATTCGCGGTACTTGATCTTCCCCTCCGCCACGAGCGCGCCCAGCTCGCCCAGGCCTTGCGGCCACAGGTCCGGGTGCTCGGTCACGATGAAGCCGCGCAGGCTGACGCGGCTGGTCAACAGGTAGCGTATGTTGCGGATCGCCACGTCGCCGCCGCTGTAGCCGGCGATGAGACCGCACAGGGCGATGCGGCTGAACGGGTTCAGCAGCGGCAGCGCGGCGTCGAAACAGGCGCCACCTACGTTCTCGAACAAGGCATCGATGCCGGCTGGGGCCGCCACAGCGAGGTCGGCGTCGAGCTTGCCGGCCTTGTAATCGACGCAGGCGTCGAAGCCGAGTTCATCGACCACATAGGCGCACTTGTCCGGCCCGCCCGCGATGCCCACGGCGCGGCAGCCTTTCAGCTTGGCCAGCTGGCCCACCACGCTGCCCACCGCGCCGCTGGCGGCCGACACCAGTATCGTCTCGCCCGCCTTGGGCAGCATGATGTGGTTCAGGCCATACCAGGCCGTCATGCCCGGCATGCCGACCACGCCCAGGTAGGCCGACAGGGCAATCTTGCGCGTGTCGACCTTCCGCAGTGTGGCGCCGTCCGCCACGCCCATCTCGGCCCAGCCGAGCATGCCGACCACCTTGTCGCCGGCGGCAAAGCCGGGGTGGTTCGATTCGACCACCTCGCCGGCCGTGGCGCCCAGCATGGTCTCGTCCAAGGCCTGAGGCGGCGCGTAGCTCTTGGCGTCGCTCATGCGCCCGCGCATGTAGGGGTCCAGCGAAAGAAACTGATTTCGGACTAGCACCTGGCCTGCGCCGGGCACCGGCACGGAAACGCTTTCGAGGCGGAAGTTCTCCTCCTTCACCTGGCCGCGCGGACGCGCCGCCAGGACAATCCGTTGATACGTCGCTCTCGTCATACCGCTGTCACTCCTCCGTCGACGGCCAGGGTCTGGCCGGTAATGTGTTTGCCTGCGTCGGACGCGAACAGGACGGTCGCGCCCTTGAGATCCTCGTCGTCGCCGATGCGCCCCAGCGGCGCGTCCCTGGCCAGGCGCTCGGCGCCTATCGTGTCGAGCACGCCCTTGGTCATCCTGGATGGGAAAAAACCGGGCGCGATCGCGTTGACCGTGATACCGTAGCGGCCCCACTCCCCCGCCAGCGTGCGCGTGAAGTTGATCACCGCCGCCTTGGACGTGTTGTACGCCAGGGTCTGCATGGTGCCCGGCGGATTGCCGGCCAGCCCGGCGATCGACGCGATATTGATGATGCGCCCGTACCGGCGGGGAATCATCGAGCGCTTGCCGACCGCCTGGCTGAGCAGGAAGACGCTGCGCACGTTCAGGTTCATCACCTTGTCCCAGGCCTCGGCTGGATAGTCCTCGGCCGGCGCGCCCCAACTGGCACCGGCGTTGTTGAGCAGTATGTCGATCTGGCCGAGCCGCGCGAGCGCCTCGTCGACCAGCGCGCCGACCTGCTCGTCCTGGGACAGGTCGGCCGCGATGGCGCTGGCCTGGATGCCGCGCGCGGCCAGGTGGGCCACGGCGTCGTCGAGCTCGCCCTGCTTGCGCGCCACCAGCACCAGCGCGGCGCCCTGCTCGCCGAGCGCTTCGGCCATCTGCAGGCCAAGCCCGCGCGAGCCGCCCGTCACCAGGGCGGTCTTGCCGGCCAGGGAGAATAAGGCCTGAGTCGTGCGCATGGTCAGATCTCGTAATCCATGCACTGGCGCTCGGACCGCACGGCGCCGATGAAGGGCTTGACGGCCTGGTGGGTTGGGTGGTTCGAGTATTCCTCCAGCGCCGCGCGGCTGGTGAACTCCGAGTACAGCACGACGTCGTAGGTCGCTTCCAGGCCCGGCTGGGCCAGCGCGACTTCGAACTTGAGCGTGCCCGGCGACAGCGTGGCGCAGGCGTCCAGGCGCTTTTTCATCTCGGCGGCGTTGGCGGCGCGGTCGGCGCCCTCGGCGAAGTCCTTCAGTTTCCACATGACGATGTGCTTGATCATTTGTTGTTCTTCCCTTGATTAAAGTAATAGCTGGCCTGCGGCCGGCCCGCAGCCGGCCCGCGGCGGCGCGGATTCGCCCTCGCGCGGCGCGAAGTCCCGCGAGAATAGCACAATAGTACGGTCGTTCGCAGCGCTGGGCGGGGACCGGCTCAGCTACAATAAGTACTCGTCATTTACTTTCAATTCAATCATGTTTGTGACTATTGAGTCGCCCGATCAGCCCGAGGTGATCGCTTTGATCGCCGCGCTCGACGCCTACCAGCACAGCCTGTACCCGGCCGAATCGGTCTACGCGCTGGACCTGGACGCGCTCGCGCAGCCGAACGTGCTGTTCGCGGTGGCGCGCGAATCGGGCGGGGCCGCGGCCGGCTGCGCGGCGGTGGTGCTGACGCCGGCGTATGGCGAATTAAAGCGCATGGTTGTCACGCCCGCGCTGCGCGGCAAGGGCGTGGCGCGCCTGTTGCTCGACTTCCTCGAGGCGGCGGCGCACGCGCGCGGATGTGAGCGGCTCACGCTGGAAACCGGCACCCGCCAGCAGGCCGCCCTGGCCCTCTACCAGCGCTACGGCTATGCCCGTTGCGGACCCTACGGTGACTATCCTGATGACCCGTACAGCGTGTTCATGCAAAAAACCCTCGGCAAACGCGCAACCATGTAAGTTTGATGTAAGTTTGAAGCAAGTATCGCGTAAGTTTGGCGGTCCACACTCCGTGCAGCTGACGATGTATCGGCTAATCCGATGAAAAGCAGTTCAATCAAAGACACGGAGAGACAATATGGCAATCACCCCAGGCATGACTGCCGATGGACGCAAGGCAGTGCCTGCATCCACCGGCATCACCAAGGAAGAGCGAAAGGTTATTTTCGCCTCCTCGCTCGGTACCGTTTTCGAATGGTACGACTTTTATCTGTACGGTTCGCTTGCCCCTATCATCGCGAAGCAGTTCTTCGTCGGTGACCCCACCACCAGCTTCATCTTCGCGCTGCTGGCCTTTGCCGCCGGCTTCATCGTGCGTCCTTTCGGCGCGCTCGTGTTCGGCCGCCTGGGCGACATGATCGGCCGTAAGTACACCTTCCTCGTCACCATCCTGATCATGGGTAGCTCGACCTTCATTGTCGGCCTACTCCCGAGTTATGCGTCGATCGGCATCGCCGCCCCCATCATCCTCGTTTCGCTGCGTATCCTGCAGGGCCTGGCGCTGGGCGGCGAGTACGGCGGCGCGGCGACCTACGTTGCCGAGCACGCTCCGGAAGGCAAGCGCGGCTTCTTCACTTCCTGGATTCAAACCACCGCGACCATGGGCCTGTTCCTGTCGCTGCTGGTGATCCTGGGCACCCGTACCGCGCTGGGCGAACCGGAATTTGCCGCCTGGGGCTGGCGTGTGCCTTTCCTGGTGTCCGTGCTGCTGCTGGCCGTCTCGGTCTGGATTCGCCTGTCGATGAGCGAGTCGCCAGCTTTCGCCAAGATGAAAGCCGACGGCAAGACCTCCAAGGCACCGCTGTCGGAAGCCTTCCTGCAGCCGCGTAACGCCAAGATCGCCCTGCTGGCCCTGCTCGGCCTGACCATGGGCCAGGCGGTGGTGTGGTACACCGGCCAGTTCTACGCGCTGTTCTTCCTGACCCAGACCTTGAAGGTCGAAGGTGCTACCGCCAACATCCTGATCGCCCTGTCGCTGCTGCTGGCGACGCCGTTCTTCGTCGTGTTCGGCTCGCTGTCGGACAAGATCGGCCGCAAGTGGATCATCCTCGGTGGCTGCCTGATCGCCGCCCTGACCTACTTCCCGATCTTCAGCGCCCTGACCCACTACGGCAACCCGGCGCTGGAAACGGCGCTGAAGAACTCGCCAGTGGTGGTCGTGGCCGACCCGGCTACCTGCCACTTCCAGTTCAACCTGACCGGCACCAAGAAGTTCCCATCGTCCTGCGACATCGCCACCGGCATGTTGAGCGCCAGCTCGGTCAGCTACACACGCCAGGATGCGCCGGCGGGCAGCCTGGCCACGATCAAGGTGGGCGACAAGCAGATCACCTCCTTCGATGCCGTGATGACCCCGGACGGCCTGAACTTCGACGCCGGCAGCAAGACCAAGGAAACCGCGCTCAAAGGTGAAGTGACGGGCGCCATCAAGGCCGCCGGCTACCCGGCCAAGGCCGACCCGGAACGGATGAACAAGCCGATGCTGGTGCTGCTGCTGTTCATCCTGGTCATCTACGTGACGATGGTGTACGGCCCGGTTGCCGCGATGCTGGTTGAAATGTTCCCGACCCGTATCCGCTACACCGCGATGTCCCTGCCTTACCACATCGGTAACGGCTGGTTCGGCGGCCTGCTGCCGACCACCGCGTTCGCGCTGGTGGCCTACAAGGGCGACATCTACTACGGCCTGTGGTATCCGATCGTCGTGGCGCTGGCTACCTTCGTGATCGGTGCGCTGTTCGTCAAGGAAACCAAGAACAACGACATCTACGCTGCCGACTAAGCAGCCCGGTGAAGTGAAAATGCCGCTAGCGATAGCGGCATTTTTTTTGTGTCCAACACCCTGCCGTCATGGCCTGGAGCTGCCGGCCCCCATTCGCGCGATCCAACGGTCGACTTTCGCCTCCAGGATCGGCAACGGCAGCGTGCCGTCGCCGAGCACGACGGCGTGAAAGGCCGAGTAGGTGAAGCGCTCGCCCAGCGCCTTGCGTGCCCGTTCGCGCAGCTCGAGTATCTTCAGCGCGCCGATCTTATAGGCCAGCGCCTGGGCCGGCCACGCCATGTAGCGCTCGACCTGGTTGCCGGCCCGCGCCTCGCTGTAGCCGAGCGTGTCGCGCATGTAGGCGATGGCCTGTTCGCGCGTCCAGCCCTTGGCGTGCATGCCAGTGTCGACCACCAGCCGCACGGCGCGCAGCAGCTCGTCGTTCAAATGCCCGAAATAGTATTCGGGATTGTCGTAGAAGCCGAATTCGTGGCCCAGCGTTTCGGAGTACAGGGCCCAGCCTTCGGCATACGCGGCGCAATTAAGATATTCGGTGTCGAACTTGCGGAAGTCCGGCAAGTCCATTTCCTTGAGCAGGGCCGCGTGCAGGTGGTGGCCAGGCTGCCCTTCGTGCAGGAACAGGGTCACCATGCCGGTGCGGCTGTACTTTTTCGGATCGTTGACGACCGCCCAGAACACGCCCGGGTGCGAGCCGTCCGCCGCCGGCGGCGTGTAATGGTCGGACGCGGTGGCCCGGCTCAGTTCCGGCTCGAGCTGGAGCACCAGCTTGGCCTTGGGCAGCAGGCTGAAGTAGGCCGGCAGCTTGGCGCGCACCTGGGCGTCGATCTGGCGGTAGGCGTCCAGCACCTGCTCATCGGTGGTGAAGGGCTTGAACTTGTCCTGGGCCGCCACCCACTGCGGCAAGGCGTTGGGCGGGCCGTCGTAGCCCAGCTTCGGCCCCAGCGCGGTCCATTCCCGCTGAACGCGCGCCACCTCGGACAGGCCGAGCGCGTGGATCTGCTCGGCCGTCATGTCAGTCGTGGTGTTTTCCTTGATGCGCGCCTGGTACCAGGCTTTGCCGTTCGGCAGAGCGCCCAGGCCCGTGCTGGCACGCCCGGCCGGCAGGTAGTCTTTTTCCAGGTAGGCGACCAGCCGGTCCAGCGCCGGTGCGATGCCTTTTGCCACCACGTCGTGGTAGCCGGCGACCAGGCGCGCCTTGTCGGCCTCGGCCAACCCGGCTGGCAGGCGCGTGGCCGGCGAATAGAACACGCTCGCCTCCACCGTGGCCGCGCGCATCTGCTGGAACTGCGGCAGCATGGCGCGGATGATCGAGGTCGGTTGCACGACGCCGTGGCGTACGCCTTCGCGCATGTTGGCGATGGCCTGGTCGATCCATCCCGGCAGCTGGCGCAGCCGGCTCAGGTAGGCCTCTTGCTGCTTAAGCGAGCCCAAAGGCTGGGAGCCGGTCCCGCCGGCGTAGTTGGCGAGCGTGGCGGGCACGTTGTCGAACTGGTTCAGCGGCAGCAAGTGTTCGGGAAAGGCTTCGAAGCGCAGGCCGCTTTTGAGCTCGTAGTCGAGCAGGTCGTAGGTGGTCTGGTCCTTTTCGTCCAGGCGGTCGCGGCGTATCTGCCCCAGTTGGCCGCGCATGCGGTGATACAGGGCGAACTGGCGCTTGCGCTGGACCGGGTCGATGGTGCCGCCGAGCTGGTCGTCGTAGCGGCTGTCGCCGTTGGCGGTGGCCATCAGCGGGTCGAAGCGCGAGCGGGCGCGGTAGAAGGCGTCGGCAAGCTGGTCGATCTGGCGCTTGGCGCTCGCATCGCTGGCGCTAAGGGCATGCGCGGCCGGCGCGGGCACGGCGGCACCGGCGAGCTGGCAGCTCATCAAGGCGGCCGCGATACTGGCCGCCATCACGGTTCTGGAAACTGGGGAGCGCATCATCAAGATCCTTTTACGTCGTTGAAACCCTTGCCTTCAGCTGCCAATCGCAGCAACAGCGGCGCCGGCGTCCACGCGTCGCCATGACGGCCGCCCGCGTATCGCTGCATCGCCCTGACCACGTTCGGCAGGCCGACCGTGTCGGCATAGAACATCGGCCCGCCGCGAAACAGCGGGAAGCCGTAGCCGCTCAGGTAGACCATGTCGATGTCGGAGGCCCGCAGCGCGATGCCCTCTTCCAGGATGCGCGCGCCCTCGTTCACCAGCGCGTACACCAGGCGCTCGACGATCTCTTGGTCGCTGATCGCGCGCCGTGCCACGCCGAGATCGGCACTGTGCTGGACGATCATATCGTCGACCACCTTCGCCGGATGCGCCTTGCGCTCGCCACTCCGGTAGTCGTACCAGCCGGCGCCGGTCTTCTGGCCGTAGCGGCCCATCTCGCACAGCAGGTCGGCGGTTTTCGAGTAGGTGATCTCGGGCGACTCGGCATAGCGGCGCTTGCGGATATACCAGCCGATATCGTTGCCGGCCAGGTCGCCCATGCGGAACGGGCCCATCGCGAAGCCGAAGCCTTCGATGGCCCGGTCGACCTGCTCGGGCAGGCAGCCTTCTTCGAGCAGGAAACCAGCCTGGCGGCTGTACTGCTCGATCATGCGGTTGCCGATGAAGCCGTCGCACACGCCGGCCACCACGCCGGTCTTGCGCAGCTTTTTCGCCAGCGCCAGGGTCGTCGCCAGCACGTCCTTCCCGGTCGCCGCGCCCCGCACGATTTCCAGCAGTTTCATGACGTTGGCGGGGCTGAAGAAGTGGGTGCCGATCACGTCCTGCGGCCGCTTGGTGAAGCTGGCGATCCGGTTCAGGTCCAGGGTCGAGGTGTTCGACGCCAGAATCGCGCCCGGTTTCATCACCGCGTCCAGCTGGCGGAATACCGATTCCTTGACGGCCATGTCCTCGAACACGGCTTCGACCACGATGTCGGCATCGGCGATGTCGGCAAAGGCCAGGGTGGCGCTCACCAGCGCGACGCGCTGCGCGGCCTTGTCGGCAGTCAGTTTGCCCTTGCCGACGCTGTTCTCGTAGTTCTTGCGTATCGTGGCGAGGCCCTTGTCGAGCGCATCCTGGCGCGTGTCGAGCAGGCGCACCGGGATGCCGGTGTTGGCGAAGTTCATGGCGATCCCGGCGCCCATGGTGCCGGCGCCGACGACGGCGGCGCTGCGGATAGTACGCGTGGGCGTGTCGGCCGGCACGTCAGGCACTTTGCCCGCCTGGCGCTCGGCGAAGAAGGCGTGGCGCAAGGCCTTCGATTCCGGCGTCTGGATGAGGTGGATGAAGCGCTCGCGCTCGAACTTGAGACCGTCGTCAAACGCGATCGTCACCGCCGCGCCAACGGTGGCCACGCATTCCAGCGGCGCTGGATACGGCCCGGCCGTGGCGGCGACGGTGGCGCGCGCCGATTGCAGCACCGCCTCGGGGTCCGCGCAAGCGACGGCGCGCTCGCGCACGCGCGGCAGCGGGCGCACGGCGGCGACCTCGTTGGCAAAGGCGATGCTCGCACTGAGCAGGTCGGCGTCGGCGCCGAAGACGCGGTCGAACAAGGCTGTGCCGGCCAACTGCTCGGAGGGCACCGGCGTGCCCGACACGATCATCTTCAACGCCATCTCCAGCCCCAGCACGCGCGGCAGGCGCTGAGTGCCGCCGGCGCCCGGCAGCAGGCCGAGCTTGACCTCGGGCAGCGCGATCTGCGCGCCCGGCATGGCGACCCGGTAGTGGCAACCGAGCGCAAGCTCCAGGCCGCCGCCCATGCACACGCTGTGGATGGCGGCGATGACGGGCTTGGTGCAGCCCTCGGCTGCGGCGATCAGGGTGTGCAGGGTCGGTTCGGCCAGCGCCTTGGGCGAATTAAATTCCTTGATGTCGGCGCCGCCCGAAAACGCCTTGCCGGCACCGGTGATCACCAGCGCCTTGACGGCCGAATCGGCCAGTGCGCGCTCGATCGCGGCGACGGCGGCGGTGCGCGTGGCCAGCCCCAGCCCGTTGACGGGCGGATTGTTCAGCGTGATGACGGCCACGCTGCCATGCACCTGGTAGTCGGCGCTCATGTTCTTCCTTGGTCGGTTAAAAGGCAGCGCCAACTATACCCGATAAAAAGTACGATCGTGTTATTTCCCCTTTGCGGGGGCGTCCAGGCGATGGCCGCTGAACTGCTCGCGCAGCTTGTTCTTCTGCACCTTGCCGGTGGCGCCAGTGGGCAGCGCATCGACGAAGCAGACGTCGTCGGGAATCCAGAATTTGGCCACCTTGCCCTGGAAGTGGGCCAGCAGCGCCTCGCGGCTGACTTGCGCGCCCGGGCGCGTGACCACCACCAGCACGGGCCGCTCGTCCCATTTCGGATGGGGCAGTCCGATGCAGGCCGCCTGCAGCACCGCCGGGTGCGCCATCGCGATGTTCTCCAGGTCGATGGTGCCGATCCACTCGCCGCCGGACTTGATCACGTCCTTGCTGCGGTCGGTGATCTGCATGTAGCCGTCGGCGTCGATGGTGGCCACGTCGCCGGTGGGGAACCAGCCGTCGCGCAGCACCTCGCCGCCCTCGTCCCGGAAATACGCTCGGATGATCCACGGCCCCTTGACCATCAGGTGGCCGCAGGCGATCCCATCCCACGGCAGTTCGCGCCCGTCATCGTCGACGATTTTCATGTCCACGCCGAACAGCGCGTGCCCCTGCTTGTAGAGTATTTTGCGTTGCTCCCCCGGCGGCAGGCGCAGGTGCTTGGCCTGCAAGGTGCTAACCGTGCCCAGCGGCGACATTTCCGTCATGCCCCAGGCGTGGATCGCCTGCACGTCCAGCTGGTCGATGAGGGTGTCCATCAGCGCCGGCGGACAGGCGGCGCCGCCCACGACGGTGCGGCGGAAGGTGCTGAACTTCAGGCCGTTCTGGAGCGCGTAATTGACCAGCCCCAGCCAGACGGTCGGCACGCCGGCCGAAAAGGTGACGCCCTCGGCCTCGAACAATTCGTAGAGCGACTTGCCGTCCAGCGCAGGGCCGGGGAACACCAGCTTGGCGCCGGCCAGCAGCACGGAATACGGCAAGCCCCAGGCGTTCACGTGGAACATCGGCACCACCGGCAGCACGGTGTCGGCGCCGGACACGTTGAGCCCGTTCGGCGTGGCCGCGGCGTAGGCGTGCAGCACGGTGGATCGGTGCGAGTACAGCGCGCCCTTGGGGTTGCCGGTGGTGCCGGAGGTGTAGCACAGCGAGGCGGCGGCGTTTTCGTCGAACACGGGCCAGGTGTAATCGTCGTCGCCGGCGTCGAGCAAGTCCTCGTAGCACAGCAGGCGGACCGGGCCGCCGGCGGCCGGCATATGGCCGCGCCCGGCCATCAGCACGAAGGCCTTGACCGTCGGACAGTGCGGCGCCACCGCCTCGATCAGGGGCAGGAAGCCCAGGTCGAAGAACAGGTACTGGTCCTCGGCATGGTTGACGATGTAGGCGATCTGTTCCGGATGCAGGCGCGGATTGACGGTGTGCAGCACGGCGCCGCTGCCGGACACGCCGTAATACAGTTCCAGGTGGCGGTAGCCATTCCAGGCCAAGGTGGCCACCCGTTCGCCCATGCCCACGCCCAGCCCCGCCAGGGCGCCGGCCAGACGCCGCGCGCGCCGCTGGCAGTCGGCGTACGTGTAACGGTGCAGGTCGCCCTCGACCCGGCGCGAGACGATCTCGGTGGCGCCGTAGTGCCTGGCGGCGTAATCGATGATGCTGGAAATGAGCAGGGGCTGGTGCTGCATCTGGCCCATCAGCGGGCTGGGCGGAAAACTGGTCATCGGGGCTCCACGGTGGCGCTTGCGTCAAGCCAGTGTCGGACAGCGGGCGGCACGCCGTCAACGGCTTTCTCGTGATCCGATGCGCAACTTTGCCAAAACGCAGCCGTTACAACATGTAACCAGGTGTCATTACACTGGCGTGTGCGCCTACAATGTTGGGCTGAAGTAGAATCACGACAACTTTTTGATATGACCGCGACTGGAACCGCCATTAACGCTGCCGATCTGCCATTTGCCAATTCGTTCGCCGAATTGCCGCCGGCGTTCTATACCCGGTTGATGCCGACGCCCCTGCCCGCGCCCTACTTCCTCGCCGCCAGCGGCAAGGCGGCGCGCCTGGTCGGCCTGGACCCGGCCAGCCTGGCCAGCGAAGACTTCGTCGCGCTGTTCACCGGCAACCAGGTCGCGGCGCGCGCCAAGCCGCTGGCGGCCGTGTATTCCGGTCACCAGTTCGGGGTGTGGGCCGGCCAGCTCGGCGACGGGCGCGCCATCCTGCTGGGCGAACTGGACACGCCTGAAGGCCCGCTCGAGCTGCAGCTCAAGGGCGCCGGCAAGACTCCGTATTCGCGCATGGGCGACGGGCGCGCCGTGCTGCGCTCCTCGATCCGCGAGTACCTGTGTTCGGAAGCCATGGCCGCGCTGGGCATTGCGACCACGCGCGCGCTGATGATGACCGGTTCCGACCAGGGCGTGCTGCGCGAGAGCGTGGAAACGGCGTCCGTGGTGACGCGCATGGCGCCCAGCTTCGTGCGCTTCGGCTCGTTCGAGCACTGGTTTTACCGCGACAAGCCGGACGAACTGCGGGTGCTGGCCGATTACGTCATCGCGCGCTTCTATCCCGAGCTGGCCGCCGAACCGAATCCCTACCAGGCCTTGCTGGCCGAAGTGTCGCGCCGCACCGCGCGCCTGATCGCGCAGTGGCAGGCGGTCGGCTTCATGCATGGCGTCATGAACACCGACAATATGTCCATCCTCGGCCTCACGCTGGACTACGGCCCGTTCGGCTTCATGGAAGCCTTCGACGCCGAGCACATCTGCAACCACACCGACGAGCAAGGCCGCTACTCCTATGCCAACCAGCCCCAGATCGGCCACTGGAACTGCTACGCGCTGGGCCAGGCGCTGCTGCCCCTGATCGGCACCGTCGAAGCCACCCAGGATGCGCTCGACGTCTACCAGCCCGAATTCGCGCGCGCCATCGACGTGCTGATGCACGCCAAGCTGGGCTTGATGAACACCGAGGACGACGATCGTCCCCTGTTCGACAAGCTGTTTAGCCTGATGCAGGACAGCCATGTCGACTTCACCCAATTCTTCCGCAAGCTGGGCCAGTTGCAAGCCCGGCCCGCGGGCGAGATCGCCGTCAGCGACGCGGCCGTGCGCGACCTGTTCATCGACCGCACCGCCTTCGACGGCTGGGTCGCGCAGTACCGCGCCCGCCTGGCGCGCGAGGACCGCAGCGACAGCGCGCGCAAGGCGGCCATGGACCTGGTCAATCCCAAATACGTGCTGCGCAACTATTTGGCCCAGGTGGCGATCGACAAGGCGCAAAATAAGGACTTTTCCGAAGTGGCTCGCCTGCTCGCCGTGCTGGAACGCCCGTTCGACGAGCAACCCGAGAACGAAGCCTACGCGGCCCTGCCGCCCGATTGGGCCAGCCACCTGGAAGTGAGCTGTTCATCCTAGAGGAGTGCGCCATGAGCGACCAACCCGATCACCCCAGCAAGGTCGTCAAGACCGACGAGCAATGGCGCGCCGCGCTCGACCCGATTCAATACCAGGTTACCCGCCACGCGGGCACCGAACGCGCCTTCACCGGCCAGTTCTGGGACCACCACGAGCACGGCATCTACACCTGCGTGTGCTGCAACACCCCGCTGTTCGCCTCCGACACCAAGTTCGACTCCGGCTGCGGCTGGCCCAGCTACTTCAAGGCCCTCGATCCGGCCAACGTGATTGAAAAGACCGACCGCAGCCATGGTATGCTGCGCACCGAGATCATCTGCGCGGTGTGCGACGCTCACCTGGGGCACGTCTTTCCGGACGGGCCTCCGCCGACCGGCCTGCGCTATTGCATCAATTCCGCATCCTTGCGCTTCGAGCCTACCTGACACGACAACATGAAATTTCTGTTCGACTTTTTCCCGATCCTGCTGTTCTTCGGCGTCTTCAAAATCGCCGAAGTCAAGCGGCAGGCGGCCCTGGCCATCGTCACCACCTACCTGAGCGGCTTCGTCTCCGGCGGCACCATCGCGCCCGACCAGGCCCCGGTGATGCTGGCCACGGTGGTGGCGATCGTCGCCACGGTGCTGCAGATCGGCTACGTCAAGCTGAAGGGACGCAAGGTCGACGGCATGCTGTGGGTGTCCTTCGTCATCATCACCGTATTCGGCGGGCTGACCGTCTATTTCCACGACGATACCTTCATCAAATGGAAACCGACCATCATCTACTGGGTGTTCGCGGTGGCCATGGCGATCGCCCAGTTCGGCTTTCACAAGAACATGGTGCGCCAGGCGATGGAAGCCCAGATCAAGCTGCCCGAGCCGGTGTGGAACCGGGTGGCGCTATCCTGGATGCTGTTTTTTATCGCGCTCGGCCTGCTCAATCTGTTCATGGCGTTCGTGGTTTTCAAAGGCAATACCAGCGCCTGGGTCAGCTTCAAGGCTTTCGGCATCACCGGCATCGTGTTCGCCTTTATCGTGGTGCAGACCTTGATGCTGTCGAAGTATATTGAAGAGGAAAAAGCATGAGCGCCGATACCCGTCCCGAGCGCATCCGCGCCGCCCTCGCCGCCGCGCTCGCGCCCACCGTGCTCGAAGTGGGCGACGACTCGGCCCTGCATGCCGGGCATCCCGGCGCGGCCTCGGGCGGCGGGCATTACTCGGTGAAAATCGTTTCTCCCCGCTTCGAGGGGCTCAAACTCGTCATGCGACATCGACTCGTGTATGATTCTGTGCACGATATGATGCGCAATGAAATTCATGCCCTGGCCATCACCGCGTTGGCGCCGTCCGAAGCGTGATCCGAGCCGAGTTTCAGAGTGCTTTAAGAAATCTATCGGACAATTGAAACGCAAAGTAAAAAAATTAATCTAATCTTGTCCTAGTAACTTTCCCCAATCAGGAATTCATAATGACTTTTAAGCCAGCTCGCTTGCTGTTAGCACTGATCGCCGTCGTCGCCATGCCTGCCTTCGCGCAAAACCTTGCCGTGGTCAACGGCAAAGCCATCCCGTCGTCGCGCGCGGATGCGGTTGTCAAGCAAGTCGTCGCCCAGGGCCAGCAGCCAGATTCCCCGCAACTGCGCGAGATGGTCAAGAAAGACCTGATCGCCCGCGAAGTGATGATGCAGGAAGCCGTCAAGCATAAGTTCGACCAGGACCCTGCCGTCAAGCAGCAGCTCGAGAACGCCCGCCAGACCATCGTCATCAACGCCCTCATGCGCGACTACCTGTCCAAACACCAGATCAAGGACGAGGAAGTCAAGGCCGAATACGACCGCTTCAAGGCACAGGCCGGCGACAAGGAATACCATGTGCGCCACATCCTGCTCGATAACGAAGCCGACGCCAAGGCCGTGATCGCCAAGCTCAAGGCCGGCGCCAAGTTCGAGGACCTGGCCAAGACATCCAAGGATTCCGGCACCGCGGCCAATGGCGGCGACCTCGACTGGGCCGCCCCGTCCTCGTTCCCGAAACCATTTAGCGACGCCTTCGTCGGCCTGCAAAAAGGCGCCATCACCGAGACCCCGGTGCAGACCGCGAACGGCTGGCACGTGATCAAGCTCGACGACGTACGCCCCGCCAAGCTGCCTTCGTTCGACGAAGTCAAGCCGCAGGTGGCTGAAGCGCTGCAGCAGAAGAAGCTGCAGGCGTACCAGGAAGAATTGGTCAAGAAAGCCAAAGTCCAGTAATGCATGGACGCCGGCGCCCTGGCGCGCCGGTTGATTGTTTGTTCGAACCGCGTCGAATGCGTACTGCAAGCCATGCGCGACTCTTTGTAATTTTATAGGACCACATACATGATGTTGAAGCCTGCCCGTTTGTTGCTCGCCCTGATTACCCTCGTCTGCGCGCCTGTGTTCGCGCAGAACGTTGCCACCGTCAACAACAAGCCGATCCCCGCCGCCAAAGTGGACCAGGTCGTCAAGCAAGTTGTTGCCCAAGGTAAGCAGACCGATTCGCCGCAATTGCGCGAAGCCATCAAAAAAGACCTGATCGCACGCGAAGTGCTGATCCAGGAAGCCGACCGTCAAGGTTTCGGCACCCGTCCCGACGTCAAGGCAGCGCTTGAAAACGCGCGCCAGAGCATCATCATCAACGCGATGCTGGCCGACTACGTCAAGAAGAACCCGGTCAAGGATGCCGACATCAAGGCCGAGTACGACAAGTACAAGGCCCAGGTAGGCGACAAGGAATACCACGCTCGCCACATCCTGGTGCCGACCGAAGAGGAAGCCAAGGCCATCATCGCCAAGCTGAAAGCCGGCGCCAAGTTCGAAGACCTGGCCAAGGCCTCGTCCAAGGACGGTTCGGCTGCCAATGGCGGCGACCTGGACTGGGCAAGCCCAGCTTCCTACGTGCCTGAGTTCTCGCGTGCCATGGTCGCCCTGCAAAAAGGCGCCATCACCGACACCCCGGTCAAGTCGCAGTTCGGTTACCACGTGATCAAGCTGGAAGACGTGCGCGCTGCCAAGATCCCGCCACTGGAAGAAGTCAAGCAGCAGGTCGCCGAATCCCTGCAACAGCGCAAGCTGCAGGCTTTCCGCGAAGAGTTGATGAAGAAAGCCGTCATCAAGTAATTCTTCAAGCAATGCCCGCTTCGGCAAAAAAGCGCTCCCCGGAGCGCTTTTTTTACGCGCGCGATTTGGGCAGCTTTCCTTCCAAGCGATCGATTCCCGGCCCACCCGGCCGCAGCTGCCCGTCCCTAAACAAGCGCTCGCACATATACCCGCGATGGGAGTACGCTATCGGCAGCGGCTATAAAACGTTGACGGGAAACCCGGATTCGTCATTCTTTACCCGGTTTTACACGCCGGCGCATTCAAAGAACAGGCCTTCTGCCGATAAGATTACTACGATGCCTGAAGCTTCAAGGCCGCCTACCAACACAGGGAGATTCGTATGTCCATATCAGTCAACGCCGCAGGAAGCGGCACCGTCCAGGGATTTGACCCATCGAAAATGGCATCCAAGATCGCCGCGAAAATGATGCGTGATCTCGACCCAAATAATACCGGCAGCGTCAGCAAAGATACGTTTATCTCGGCCTTGACTGCCAAAGGCGTATCTTCCGCCGACGCGACCAAGCAATACGATGCGATCGACACGAAGAAAACCGGCAGCATCACAAAATCCGATATTGAAACGGCGATCAAGAGTGGCAGCCTCAAACCTCCGGCGGGCGGTCCTGCTGGAAAGCCTGGGCGCGCGCACGGACATGGCGGCGGAGAATCCGGTGGTGCCAAAGGCGCTGGCGAGGCAGCTTCAGGCTCGTCTTCCAAGACCTATGACGCCGCAGATACCAATAAGGACGGCACGGTATCGTCCGAAGAAGCCTTGCTGTATGCCTTGAAGAGCGAAGCATCCGCCAGCAAGCCGGCATCGGATTCGCTTGGTAAAAACGTCGATACGAAGGTGTGAGATAGCTCGCAGCATGCCGCGCGCGCGGGTGGCTAGCTTGGACTGTGCGCGCGCGGCTGCCAGGCCAGCCCGGCCAAGGCCAGGACGCAGAACAGCGCGCCGGCGCGGAAGGTGAACGGCGCGCCCAGGCGGTCCCACAGCAGGCCGGCCAGCACGCTGGCCGTCAGCATGGCCAGGCCGCTCACCAGGCTGAAGAAGCCGTAAGCGGTGCCGCGCAGGTCAGGCGGCGCGGTATCGGCCACCATGGTCGCCAGCAGGCCCTGGGTGATCCCCATGTGCACGCCCCACAAGGCCACCCCGGCCAGCACCGCGGTCCAGGAGTCCGTGTAGGCCAGCACCAGGTCGGCGCCGATCAGGGTCACCAGGCCGAGCGCCAGCAGCGCGCGGTGGCTCACGCGGTCCGACAGTTTGCCGAACGGGTAGGCGCTGGCCGCGTAGATCAGGTTCATCGCCACCATCACCAGCGGCACCAGCGCCACCGGCACCCCGCCCTGGCGCGCGCGCAGCACCAGGAAGGCTTCGCTAAAGCGCGCCAGCGTGAACACCGCGCCCACGCCCACCACCCACCAGTAGCGGCCCGACAGGCGCGCCAGGTTCTCGCGCCGGATCGGGTGCACCCGCTTGAGCGCGCCGTGCGCTTCCGGCTCGCGCAGGCCGAACCACAACAGCGCCACGGCCAGCAGGCCTGGGATGACGGCCACCCAGAACACCTTGCGGTAATCGTTCGCCCAGAGCAGCATCAAGGCCACCGCCAGCAAGGGGCCGAGGATGGCGCCCACGGTGTCGAGCGACTGGCGCAGCCCGAACGCCGCGCCGCGTATCTGCGGCGGGGTCAGGTCGGCCACCATGGCGTCACGCGGCGCGCCGCGCACGCCCTTGCCGACCCGGTCGAGCAGGCGCGCGCCCAGCACCACGCCGATCACGGGGGCGATGGCGAACAGAGGCTTGGTCAATGCGCCGAGCGCATAGCCGAACACCGCCAGCCCCTTGCGCCGGCCCAGGTAGTCCGACAGCGCGCCGGAGAACAGCTTGACGATCAGCGCGGTCGATTCGGCCAGCCCTTCGATCAGGCCGACCGCGAAGGCGCTCGCGCCCAGGGCGCCGACCATGAACAGCGGCAGCAGGCTGTGGATCATCTCGGACGAGATATCCATGAGCATGCTGACGAAGCCGAGGACCCAGACACCGGCGGGAATCTGGCGCAGAATGCTGGGAGTGGGCGAGGATGTGGTCAATGGGGGCTCCTTGTTCATGAAGCAAGGATACCGCAGGCAAGCGCGATGCGGCGCGGCCGCCGCGACGGGCGCCGCGGCGGCCGCGCGCCCCCCAGATTAGCCGACGAACTTGCGCGCGTTGCGGAACATGCGCATCCAAGGCGAGTCCTCGCCCCACGACTCGGGATGCCAGGACTGCTGCACCGAGCGGAACACGCGCTCGGCGTGCGGCATCATGACCGAGAAGCGGCCGTCGGCCGTGGTCACCGCGGTCAAGCCCTGCGGCGAACCGTTCGGATTGAACGGATAGGCCTCGGTGGCCGCGCCGTGGTTGTCCACATAACGCAGCGCCTTGACGACGGCGTCGATGTCGCCCGTCTGCGAGAAGTCGGCATAGCCTTCGCCATGCGCGATCGCGATCGGGGTCTGGGTGCCCGCCATGCCGGCGAAGAAAATCGACGGCGAGTCGAGCACCTCGACGCTCGCGAAGCGCGCCTCGAACTGCTCCGACTTATTGCGCGTGAACTTAGGCCAGGCATGCGCGCCGGGGATGATCGCCTTCAGGTTGCTCATCATCTGGCAGCCATTGCACACGCCCAGGCCGAAACTGTCGGGACGCGAGAAGAAGCGCGCGAACTGGTCGGCCAGCTTGGCGTTGAACAGGATGGTCTTGGCCCAGCCTTCGCCGGCGCCGAGCACGTCGCCGTACGAGAAGCCGCCCACCGCGATGATGCCCTGGAAGTCGTCAAGCTTGACGCGCCCGGCGATCAGATCGCTCATGTGCACGTCCACCGCGGCGAACCCGGCCTGGTGCATGACCCATGCCGTCTCGATGTGGGAATTGACGCCCTGCTCGCGCAGGATCGCCACGCGCGGACGCACCCCGGTCGCCAGGAAAGGCGCTGCCACGTTCTGGCTCGGATCGAAGCTGAGCTTAGGCGTGATGCCAGGGTCGGTCTCGTCGAGCAGGCGGTCGTATTCGGCGTCGGCGCAGGCCGGGTTGTCGCGCAGGCGCGCGATGCGCCAGCTGGTCTCGCTCCACAGGCGGTGCAGCGCGCTGCGCTGTTCGCTGTAGATCACCTTGGCGTCGCGCGTGAATTCGATCACGCCGCGCGCGTTGGGCTTGCCGATGATGTGGCTGCAGGCGCCCAGGTTCGCTTCGCGCAGCACGTTCATGACCTCGGTGCGCTCGCCGGCGCGCACCTGGATCACCGCGCCCAGCTCCTCGCTGAACAGGGCGCGCAGGGTCATTTCGTTACGGCGCTCGGCCACCTGGCCGGTCCAGTTCTTGGCGTCGCCCCAGTCGGCCGCGTGCTCGCCTTCCATGGTCAGGATGTCGAGATTGACCGACAGGCCGCTGCGTCCGGCGAAGGCCATCTCGCACAGGGTCGCGTACAGGCCGCCGTCGGAGCGGTCGTGGTAGGCCAGCAGCTTGCCTTCAACGTTGAGGCGCTGGATGGCGCCGAAGAAGGCTTTCAGGTCGTCCGCGCTGTCGACGTCGGGCACGTCGTTGCCGAGCTGCTGGGTCACCTGCGCCAGGGCCGAGGCGCCGAGGCGGTTCTTGCCGCGGCCCAGGTCGACCAGGATCAGCGCGGTGTCGCCGGCGTCCATGCGGATCTGCGGCGTCAGGCAGCGCCGCACGTCGGTCACGGGCGCGAACGAGGAGACGATCAGCGACACCGGCGACATGACCGATTTGGCCTCGTCGCCATCGCGCCAGGTGGTGCGCATCGACAGCGAATCCTTGCCGACCGGGATGCTGATGCCCAACGCCGGGCACAGCTCCATGCCAACCGCCTTGACGGTGTCGAACAGGGCCGCGTCCTGGCCCGGCTGGCCGCAAGCAGCCATCCAGTTGGCCGACAGCTTGATGTCGCTGATGTCCGCGATCGGCGCGGCGGCGATGTTGGTCACCGCCTCGCCCACGGCCATGCGGCCCGACGCGGCCGCGTCGATCACGGCCAGCGGAGTGCGCTCGCCCATCGCCATCGCCTCGCCCAGGTAGCCTTCATAGCTCATGGCGGTGACGGCGCAATCGGCCACCGGCACCTGCCACGGGCCGACCATCTGGTCGCGCACGGTCATGCCGCCCACAGTGCGGTCGCCAATGGTGATCAGGAAGGACTTGTCGCCCACGGTAGGCAGCAGCAGCACGCGGCGGGCCACGTCGGCCAGTTCCAGGCCGGTCAGCTCGACCGGCGGGAAGGCGCGCGCCAGGTGCGCCACGTCGCGCAGCATCTTCGGTGGTTTGCCGAGCAGGACGTCCATCGGCATATCCACCGGCGAATTGCCCAGCTCCGGGTCGATCAGCTTCAACTGCCGCTCCTCGGTGGCCACGCCGACCGCCGCGAACAGGCAGCGCTCGCGCTCGCACAAGGCGGTGAACAGGGGCAGGTCCTCGGGCGCGATCGCCAGCACGTAGCGTTCCTGCGATTCGTTCGACCAGATCTCCTTCGGCGCCATGCCGCTTTCCTCGAGCGGCACCTTACGCAGATCGAAGATCGCGCCGCGCTTGGCGTCGTTGGTGATTTCGGGGAAGGCGTTGGACAGGCCGCCGGCGCCCACGTCGTGGATCGAGATGATGGGATTGTCCGCGCCCATCTGCCAGCAGGCGTTGATCACCTCCTGCGCGCGCCGCTCCATCTCCGGATTGCCACGCTGGACGGAGTCGAAGTCCAGGTCGGCCGTGTTGGTGCCGGTGGCCATCGAGGACGCGGCGCTGCCGCCCATCCCGATGCGCATGCCCGGGCCGCCCAGCTGGATCAGCAGGCTGCCGACCGGGATGTCGTTCTTGTGGGTGTGCTGGTCGGCGATGTTGCCGATGCCGCCGGCGATCATGATCGGCTTGTGGTAACCGACCACGCCGACCTCGCCCACGTTCTGTTCATAGGTGCGGAAATAGCCGCCCAGGACAGGCCGGCCGAACTCGTTGCTGAACGCGGCGCCGCCGAGCGGGCCTTCGATCATGATCTGCAGCGGCGAGGCGATCCGCTCCGGCTTGCCGTAGGCCGCGGCCGCGGCGCGTCCGGCCACGGGCGCCGTCACGCTGGCCGCGTTCTCCCATGGGCGCACCGCGTCCGGCAGCAGCAGGTTCGACACCGTGAAGCCGGTCAGGCCGGCCTTCGGCTTGGCGCCGCGCCCGGTCGCGCCCTCGTCGCGGATCTCGCCGCCGGCGCCGGTGGAGGCGCCCGGGAATGGCGAAATGGCGGTCGGGTGGTTGTGCGTCTCGACCTTCATCAGCGTATGCGTCAGCTCGGTCGAGGGTGCGTACTCGTGGCCGGCGCCGCGCGGGTAGAAGCGCGTCACCGTGGCCCCTTCCATGATCGACGAATTGTCGCTGTAGGCCACGATGGTGCCCTTGGGCTGCAGCTGGTGGGTATTCTTGATCATCTGAAACAGCGACCTGGACTGCGCCACGCCGTCGATGATCCAGTCGGCGTTGAAGATCTTGTGGCGGCAGTGCTCACTGTTGGCCTGCGCGAACATCATCAGTTCGACGTCGGTCGGGTTGCGCCGCGCCTTGGTGAAGGCCTCGTTGAGGTAATCGATCTCGTCGTCCGACATGGCCAGGCCAAGATCGGTGTTGGCGCGCGCCAGCGCCGCGCGCCCCGCGCCCAGCACATCCACCGATTCGAGCGGCTTGGCCTGCAGCGCGCGGAACAGGTGCTGGGCGTCGTCGGCGCTGCGCAGCACGGTCTCGGTCATGCGGTCGTGCAGCAGGGCCGCCACCGCCGCGGTCTCGTCCTCCGACAGCTGCTTGGGTGCGCCCAGCGTGCTGCCCAGCAGGCCGGTTTTCAGGTAGACGGCGTAAGCGATCCCGCGCTCGATCCGGTGCACCTGCGCCATGCCGCAGTTGTGGGCGATGTCGGTCGCTTTCGAGGCCCACGGCGAGATCGTTCCCAGCCGCGGAATGACGAAGAACTGCTCGAGCGCGCCGTCCTGGCCCTTCTCGTGGGCCGGATCGCCATAGGTCAGCATGGCGCCCAGGCGGGCCGTGTCATCGCTCGACAGCGGTGCGCTGGCATCGATGAAATGATAGAAACGCGCCTGGACGGCGGCGATCGCCGGGGCGACAGCTTGTAGTTGCGACAGGAGGCGTTGGCTACGGAAGGCGGACAGGGCGTTGGAACCCGGCAGAATCAACATGGTTGGGATGGTGGTTGATGCAGCAAGGCTGCGTTTAATGGCGAAGGCACGAGATCGAGCGATATTGTGGGGAACCGCGACAACCTGCCGCGCGACGCGAGGCTCGTTCTGCGATGCGCACCGTACCTTCGTACGGCTGCGCCGCTCGAACCAAGCTCCGCCGCCCGCCACAGTTGATCGCGGCCCCCTGTAATCCTTTAGACCAACATTATACCGCGTCGCACCCTCTCCCGGCCAGCCTCCCCGCCCCGTCGCGCACCGGGCAAAGCCAGTTGCGAATAGTATTTGTTGCAAATAGCAATTGGGCCAGCATAGTATGCAGACAGTGACGGCCGCCTATGCAGTTGCCGGGTGCGCAAACAATAGCGTATCGTAACGCCTCAAGACATGGTGCGCCATGCCGTTAACATGGCAACAGTGAAAGCGTATAACGATGCAAGATAACAGCAACCTGTCGGTATTGGTGATCGACCCCAACCCCGGCATGCGCGGCAGCCTGCAAAGCATGCTGAACCAGGCGAGCATGACCAAGATCGAGTTCGCGGTCAGCTCCGGCACGGCCATCAAGCAGCTCGCCAAGCGCTCCTACGACATCATCTTGTGCGAGTACGACCTGGGCAGCAGCGACGATGGCCAGGACGGCCAGCAGTTGCTCGAGGACCTGCGCCACCACAAGCTGATCGGCCTGTGGACGATTTTCATCATGATCACCTCCGAGGGCGTCTACAGCAAGGTCGTCAGCGCGGCCGAGCTGACCCCGACCGACTACATCCTCAAGCCCTTCACCGTGGACGTGCTCAGCCAGCGTATCCAGCGCGCCATCGAAAGGCGCAACGCCTTCCTGCCGGTCTACCAGTTGATCGGCCACGGCAACCTGCGCGAAGCGGTGCGCGCCTGCGCCGCCGCCGAGACCGTCAACGTCCGCTACGGCGCCGACTTCGCGCGCCTGCGCGCCGAGCTGCACGTGAGCCTGAACGAACTGCCGGAAGCGGAGAATCTCTACAGCGCGATCCTGGCCGCCAAGCCGGCCGGCTGGGCCCACCTGGGCCTGGCGCGCACCCTGTTTGCCCAGGGCCGCACCGACGAGGCCGAGGGCGTGCTGACCAAGCTCATCGCCGACAATCCGCGCCTGATGGCCGGCTACGACCTGCTCGCGCGCTGCCACGAGGCCAACGGCGTGCCCGAGCGTGCCCAGAAGGTCCTGGAGGACGCGGTGGCCATCTCGCCGCACATGATCCGCCGATTGCGCAAGCTGGGCGAAGTGGCGCTCGAGGCGGGCGACGTGGCGGCGGCCGAAAGGTCGTTCAAGCAAGTCGTCGCCAAGGCCAAGTACTCGGAATTTCGCGACCCCGAGGACCATGTCAACCTGATCAAGGCCCTGCTGCGCAAAGGCGACGCCGCCCAGGCCAGCGGGGTGATCCGCGACATGGAAAAGTCCCTGCGCGGCAATCCCAGCGTGGACGTGTGCAAGTCGATTTCCGTGGCCATGCTGCACGAGACGGCGGGCAATACCGCAGCCGCAGTGACCGAGCTCGGCAGTGCCGTCAGCGCGGTACGCAGCGCGAGCGGGCTGTCCAGCAATCTCAAGATCGGCCTGGCCAAGAGCTGCCTGTCGAACAAGCTCGACAAGGAAGCCTCGGAGGTGATGCTGGCGGTGATGAACGATGTCGCCAGCGACGTCTCGCCGCAGCAGGCCATGAGCGTGTTCGTCAAGGCCGGCCGGCCCGACCTGGCCGAAGGCATGGGCAACCAGCTCAAGCAGCAGGCCCAGGCGCTGGTCAATCTCGCCTCCGAGAAGGGCAATATGGGCGACCTCAAGGGGGCGGTCCAGACCCTGCTCGAGGCGCTCCATATGTCGCCCGGCAACTTGCAGGTCATGATGGCTGTGATCAACGCGATCCTCAAGCAGCTTGGCGAGCTCGGCTGGGACCACCCGCTGGCCGAAATCTGCCGTACCCAGATCGAAACGGTGCGCAAGCTCGACCCCGACCACCCGCTGCTCGGCGTGCTGGGCGACGAATACGCCGCGGCCAAGCGCAAGTACGGCATCTCCACCTGAGCGCCGGCGCCGGGATGACATCGTCATGGTGGCGTCGGTGGCAATGCGATGCCCGCGGCGCCTCTGCCGAATTTGATTAGAAAAATTCGTCCGTCGGCAAAACTTTAATGGGGTCGGAGGCGACATCCGGAAACAGGCTCATCAATAAAACAGATGAGCTCGTGTCGGATTGTCGCCTCCGACCCCATTTTTATTTGGCGTACGGCCAGCGGCTCAAGATCTTATCGGGGTCGGAGGCGACATCCGGACACAGACTCATCAATTAAAACAGATGAGCTCGTGTCTGATTGTCGCCTTCGACCCCATTTTTATGTGGCGGATGGCCGCCGACTCAAAACCTTATCAGGGTCGGAGGCGACATCCGGACACGGACTCATCAATTAGAACAGATGAGCTCGTGTCCGAATGTCGCC
>DIZW01000123.1 GCA_002428015.1 Oxalobacteraceae bacterium UBA6018
CCACTCAAAACGACATTGGGCCTGTTACCCCGGACAATGTACCTGGTGGACCGTGGACACCGAACCCTAAAGCGCAAAGGCCTGGGAATTTCCTTGGACCGAAGCCGCAGAGCGGTGGCCGTACTCAATGCCAATGGGTTCCACCTGAGGGCCAAGGTGGGCCGCCAGGCTCAAAAGGATATTGGAAAACGAACGATGCGGGTTCAAAGATCTGGGATCGTTATAGCCAGAATGGCGAGCCAATTACGCCTGAAGAGGCACACCCATCTCCACCAAGAAGCGCCCCGAGTCCGACTCCACGATCCGCGCCGGTGATTGTGCCCCCTCCGCCAAACCCGTTGTATGCTTTGATTTTGCTGCTTGTGCCGGGCAATATGTTGCAGGACCCGTTCCCTGATGGGAATGAAATGCCGCAAACTCCGTAAGGGCAGCCACCTTGTGGTTGTGAAAATAAGGGCGAATACGAATGAAATCTCTTTCAACTCAAGAAGCCAATATTTATTTGTCTCGCATCGGCATGCGGATTGGAGCATGGAACGAAATAGTCGATATCGATAGCAGCCAAAGCAGTAAAAGTGGCTGGATCAATTATGCGGCGCCAGAGAAATCACGGGAGCTTTTAGTCTTTGCTCAACATGCAGCAGGCTGGCTTCCCAAGGGCGAGTGGAAGATTCTTCAAATTGACAATTCGACGTCCATCGACGCTGTGGAAGCCGCCCTTGTGACGCGATTGATTTTCGGATCGGATGATGTCCAGCGTCTGGATGAGAACCGTAGTTTCTTGTTTGAATTCGGGAAGAGTCAAGACGACGATAACAAACTTGAATTGCTCATCGCGCATCTCGTTTTTGCGTTCTTGCTTTTTAAGTGCCATGTCCATTTTGTCTCGTCCGGTAGCGGTGTTGGAGAGCGCCTTTCGATACAAGACGGCTATGCGTATTTCTTATCGAGGGACAAGGACATACGTGGCGCAAAAGAATTGTTAGAGAATTTCGAAAAGCAGCCTTCACACCTCCCTCAATGGTCCGTTGAGATCATCGCTGCCGATCAGGAAAAATCCCTGCACGGAACGGATCGTAGCTAAACCAATTAGAAATCGGGACGTAGCTCGATCCCCGCATGGAGCCATGGCCGACAAACAGCCACCCTGCGTATACATGGCTGGTGACGGCCTGGCTCTGCTGCACCGCCGCCTCGGCGCCACATCGATCGGCGCGCTCGTCACGCCGTCCTCCGCCGTGGCGCCGGCCAGCGTCACCTTGTCCGTGGTGGTCACCGCCGCCCCCGACCCGGTCACGGTGACGCAAGTCGAATACTTCAACGGCACCACCCCCCTGGGCGTGGCCAGCGGCGCGCCGTTCAGCCTGAACCTGTCCAACCTGGCCGCCGGCACCTACGCCATCGTGGCCCGGGCGACGCTCTCCGATCCGCAAAGCCCCGCGCTGGTCTCGGCCCCCACCCCGCTGAAGATCACCGGCGCGGCAACGGCAGGCGCCACCGTCTACTATATCCAGACCGACCAATTGGGCTTCTCCTTAGGGGTCGCCAACCTTGTTGAATTGTTTTTTTTAAAGAAAACAAAAGGGGACAGACCCAGGGTCTGTCCCCTTTTGTCCGAAATACCGCTTGCAACTGAGAACTGAGTACGCACGGTGGCCATCGACACTGCAGCACTCAGCGTCAGGACGTACTGGCACTATTGCAGGATGCCATATCGGCGGCGACACCGGCCGCCTTCCCACGCTTGAAATCATCTGCAGCACTGACGCCACCAGCGGCCATGGGATGTATTGTCACTGAGGCGCATCAGCGCCGCAGCTTGATGACCTCGAATCCGCCTGCGACGGGTAGCCGATCGGTGCCGGCAGCTTCGTGGTCGGATGTCGCACCCACAACGTGACGATAGACGACATATTTCTTGTTGGTCTCTCCATAGCCATGTGTGGGAAATACGACCAAGGTCTCGTTGCTTCCCAGATATACCCACTCGGGCGGACTCTTCTCCGCAAAGGCAACGCGCTCAATCTTGCCAGTGATTGGGTTATGAACGAGGACGAAGCCCTGCAAGAAATTCGCAGTAAACTCACCTGATGTGATGAGTACGTGCTGTTTTTTCCCCACACATGAGCTATGAACGCCAGAACCGCGAGAATCGCTTCGATTGTCAAAAAAGGCACGCGTTTCGCCTCCATGCCGGACGTAGTAGACATGTGTATCGCCGATTTCCGAGTCGCGGAAAATCTCTACGCGCGTTGTAGTCTTAGTTCCGACATTGCAACTCAATAAAAGTTCTGACCCGTACGCGAAGTGGCCGACAAGCATGAGGAAAAGGGCGATGCCGCTCTTCATTTGACCATCTCCCTAAGCACATCCATTGATTCGAGTTCCGCTTTCAACTTAGCACCCGCCTTCTTCATTTTTTCGAAAGACAAAAGGGGACAGACCATGTTTCCAGGAAATGTCGGTGGCTTGAAGTTGACCGATCGGCAAGCTGATTTTCTGAAGATTAAAGGATGGCTGATCGCTTCCACGGCCGCGGTCAGCCCGCGTCTGGCAGCGCGGCCGCGACCTGTTCCACGCTCGCATTGGTGGTGAGCGCGTGCACGACCTGGGGCAGCGGCTCGGCGTAGCGGCCGGGCAGGTCGTACTCCTCGGGCGCGCGGAGGGCGAAGGCCAGTTGCTCGCGCGGCGGCGTGCACTGCGCGTCGACGCCGGGCTTGTTGCCCCTGGCGTCGAGCCGGTACCAGCCGTACGGCTCCAGGTAGACCGCGTTCAGGCCATGCAGGCAGTAGGGCGCGCCGGCGGCGCCGACCGACAGGCGCTGGTAGCACAGCGCGGCCGGGGTGCCGTTGGCGCGCAGCAGGGCGGCCAGCAGGTGGCTCTTGGCGTAGCAGTAGCCGGTGCCGTGCGCGAGCACGTCAGAGGCCTTGCAGGTGACGGGATTGAGCCGGTAGTCCCAACTGTGGCGGATGCGGTCGCGGACGAATTCGAAGCAGCGCCGCACCAGCTCTTCGCTGGAGGCGGCGCCGTGCGCGAGCGCGGCGGCTTGCGCGGCTACGGCCGGGTGGTCGCTGTCGATCCAGATGCTGGCGGCGAGATAATCGTCCGATGCGTGCTCCAATGCGTGCTCCAAGGCGTCTCCTCCTTAAAAAATCAAATGTCGAGCGGGTCGACCTCGAGCGACCACTTGACCCGGCTTTTCAGTGCGCGCAGGCTGGCCAGCCATTGCCTGAGGAAGCCCTGCAGGGCCGGGCGCGAGGCGCTCTCCACCAGCAGCTGGGCGCGTTCAACGTTGAACACGCGGGTCATGGTCATCGGGATCGGATCGTTGATGGTGATGCCCTCGTGGGCGCCGCAGTCGCGCGCCTGCTCGAGGAAGGCGATCGCTAGCGCCAGCTCGCGCGCTTCGGCGCGCAGCAAGGCCTGGTACATGTACGGCGGCAGCGCGGCCTGGCGGCGTTCCTCCAGCAGCGCGGTGGCGAAGCGGTCGTAGTCGTGGTTGACCACGGCCGCGTACAGCGGGTGGGCCGCGTAGCGGGTCTGGACCAGCACCTCGCTGGCGCTGCCGCCTTCGCTGCGCGCGGCGCGCCCGGCGCGCCCGGCCACCTGCATCAGCTGGGCGAACAGGCGTTCGCTGGCGCGGTAGTCCTGGGAGAACAGCGCGGTGTCGGGATTGAGGATGCCGACCAGGGTCAGCTTCTTGAAGTCGTGGCCCTTTGCGACCATCTGGGTGCCGATCAGGATGTCGACCTCGCCCCGGTGCACGCTGTCGAAGGCCGCCTGGGCGCTGCCTTTGCGGCGGGTGGAGTCGGCGTCGATGCGCAGGATGCGCGCTTCGGGGAACAGCTGCTGCAAGCCTTCCTCGACGCGCTGGGTACCGCGTCCGAGCGGCTGCAGGTCGACGTTGCCGCAGGTGGGGCAGTGGCGCGGAATGCGCAGCTCCAGGCTGCAGTGGTGGCAGCGCAGCCGGTGCTCGGGCTTGTGCAGCACCATGAAGGAGGTGCAGCGGGTGCACTCGCTGATCCAGCCGCAGGCCTCGCAGCTGATCACCGGGGCGTAGCCGCGCCGGTTCAGGAACAGCAGCGACTGTTCGCCGCGCTCCAGGCGCTGGCGCAGCGCTGCCATCAGCTGCTTGGTGATGCCGTCGACCGGCTTGTCGCGCTCCATGTCGAGCAGCGTTACGCGCGGCAGGACGGCGTCCTTGACGGCGCGCTCGCGCAGCTCGAGCTTGCGGTAGCGACCGGAGTGGGCGTGGTGCCAGGTCTCGAGCGAGGGCGTGGCCGAGCCGAGCACGATCGGAATGCCCAGCTGGCGCGCCCGCCACACGGCCAGGTCGCGCGCCGAATAGCGCAGGCCTTCCTGCTGCTTGTAGGAGGGGTCGTGTTCCTCGTCGACGACGATCAGCTTCAGGTGCGGTAGCGAGGCCAGGATCGCCAGCCGGGTGCCGAGCACGATGCGGGCCTGGCCCTGGTGCGCGGCCAGCCAGTGCAGCATGCGCTCGCCCTCGGACAGGCTGCTGTGCAGGGTGGCCAGCATCACGCCGGGAAAGCGCGCGCGGATATTGCCCTCGAGCTGGGGCGTGAGGTTGATCTCGGGGACCAGGATCAGGATCTGGCCGTCCGCTTCGCGCGCCAGCACCTGGGCGCAGGCCTGCAGATAGACTTCGGTCTTGCCGCTGCCGGTGACGCCGTACAGAAGCAGCGGCGTGAAGCCAACCGCGCCGCCGATGGCGTCGGCCGCGTCCTGCTGGGCCGAATTTAGGGCGGGCATGCCACATGGCGCGCCGTCGTGCACAGGCGCGCCCTTGGCCAGCTTCTTGAGGGCGCGGTCGAGCGCCACCGTGGTCAGCGTGCGCAGGTTCTTGGGCAGGCCGGGTAACGCCACCTCGCCCAACGGGCGCTGGTAGTAGTCGGCGGCGAAGGCGGCCAGCGCCAGCCAGGCGGCGGTCAGCGGTGCCAGCTGGCCGCGCACCGCCAGCGCGTCCTTGAGCTTATCGAGCGGCACCTCGGTGGCGTGCCGGACCGCGATAATGAGCCCGACTACCTCGCGGTTGCCGAAATTGACCAGCGCCAGCTGGCCCACGGCAGGCTCCTCGCCCGGCGCGCACGGCCAGCGGTAGTCGAAGCCGCTGTTGAGCGGCGTGTCGAGCGCGATATGGAGGATGCAAAACGCCATCGGGACCTGATCAGTGTGGGTAAAACCGGGCTAAAACCGGGCCAGGCCGTCGTTGCCGCCGCTTGTCCACAGCGTCGCGCCCATGTTGTGGACAACTTTGTGGACAAACCCGCCGCCCTGAGCGCAAACGTTTGTGCTAGCGCAAGCGCTAGACGGGTCGACAAAATATCAAGGAAAAAAATGCTTTTGAATTCAATGACTTAAAAAACCCGTCCCAGAGGGGTAGCCTTTAGCGTTTTTTATCTCGTTGCTGTGCATAACTAAGCTTTTTTTACAGAAGTATGTAGTCGCTGACATCCGTTTTCACCGGATTTTGGAGGCGATTGGGACCGTATCCACAGTTGCCGCGCCGCATGTGCCAGGCGGACTGCCGCGACGGCCACGCTTGCGTGTCAAAATATCATGCAATGCAGCAATGACCTCATGTAAAACCTCACCAATTGCGCTAAGTCACGGTAAACGAAGCACTTTTAGCGTTTGTCCACACAAGCTGTTGATAACTTTGTGGACAATGATCAAAAAACCGTCATTTCACTCTGGCGCGCGCCTGCTCAAAAATCAGGCAACTCATCAGGAATACAAAAAAACATCTTCATATTCAATAACTTACAAACACCCCTTGGAAGCACTCAAGGACCTGGGCGGATGTGAATTCCGCAAAGCGAATCTGTGCATAAGTGTGATTTCGGGTCCCGCGCTGCACCATTGCCAGATGCTCGCCGGCATCACCGCGCCGGCCCGCATTTTATCCAAATTACAGAAACTACAAAAACTACAAACATCGCCCGTTCAGGCCGCGCGCTGCTGGCGGCTGAAGCTATGGACGGCCTCGACCATGGCAGTGACCGATTCCGGCGGGGTGAATTGTGAAATGCCGTGGCCCAGGTTGAACACGTGGCCGCAGCCGTCGGCCGGCTTGCCGTAGCTGGTCAGACTGCGCTCGACCTCGGCGCGGATCTGCTCGGCGTTGGCGAACAGGATCGCCGGGTCCAGGTTGCCCTGCAGGGCCACCTTGTGGCCCACCAGCGCGCGCGCGCTGCCCAGGTTGACGGTCCAGTCCAGGCCGACGGCGTCGGCGCCGATGTCGGCGATCTGGTCCAGCCACAGTCCGCCGCCCTTGGTGAACACCACCGCCGGGATGCGCACGCCGTCGCGTTCGCGCTTGAGCTGACCGATCACCTGCTGCATGTACTGCAGGGAGAAGTGCTGGAAGGCGCCGTCGGCCAGGACGCCGCCCCAGGAATCGAAGATCATCACCGCTTGCGCGCCGGCGTCGATCTGGGCGTTCAGATACTCCGCCACCGCGCTGGCGTTGATGGCCAGGATGTGGTGCATCAGGTCCGGCCGGCTGTACAGCATCTTCTTAATAGTGTGGAACTCCTTCGAGCCGCCGCCTTCGACCATGTAGCAGGCCAGGGTCCAGGGACTGCCGGAAAAGCCGATCAGCGGCACCCGGCCGGCCAGCTCGGTGCGGATCTGGGTGACCGCCTTGAACACGTAGTCGAGCGAGCCCAGGTCGGGCGCGCGCAGGGCCATCACGTCGGCCTCGGTGCGCAGCGGGCGCTCGAACTTGGGGCCCTCGCCGTCCGAAAAATACAGGCCCAGGCCCATGGCGTCGGGCACCGTGAGGATGTCCGAGAACAGGATCGAGGCGTCCAGCGGGAAGCGGTCGATCGGCTGCAGCGTCACCTCGGTGGCGAAATCGGGATTCTTGGCCAGGCCAAGGAAGGAGCCCGCACGCTCGCGCGTGGCGCGATACTCCGGCAGATAGCGCCCGGCTTGGCGCATCAGCCATACCGGCGTGTACTCGGTCGGTTGGCGCAGCAGGGCGCGCAGGAAGGTATCGTTCTTGAGCGGGGCGAATTGTGGCATGGAAGGCAATCCAAAGCGAAAATAAACGGCTATTATCGCATCCCGGGGCGCATCGACGGCGCGCCGCGCGGCGCATGGCGGATCGCCGGCGCTGCGGTTAAAATTGATCCCCAGGCGCCCGCCCGCCAACAGCGGCGAACCGCACCGACCACCCCACCCCGAGCTCCCGCCATGACCGCCACTTCGACCGCGCACCAACCGAACGTCCCTTACGGACTATGGCCTTCCCCGATCGGCGCCGAGGTGGTGGCGGCCGGCGCCATCCCCTTGTCGCAGGTGGCCGTGAGCGGCGCCGATACCTACTGGCTGGAAGGGCGTCCCAGCGAAGGCGGGCGCACCACCCTGCTGCGCCGGCGCGGGGCCGACGTCGCCGAACTGACCCCGGCCCCGTTCAACGTGCGCACACGCGTGCACGAGTACGGCGGCGGCGCCTGCCACGTGGCCGGCGGCAGCGAGTTCTTCTCCAACTTCGCCGACAACGCGCTGTACGCGATCGCGCCGGGCGGCGCGCCGCGCGCGCTCACCGCCAACAGCGCCGAGCGCTACGCCGACTTCGTGCTCGACGCCGCGCGCCGGCGCCTGCTGGCCGTGTGCGAAGCGCACACCGAGGGCGCGCCCTATCCCGAGAACACCTTGCGCGCGGTGGGGCTGGACGGCGCCGTCACCACGCTCGTGCGGGGCAGCGACTTCTACGCCGCGCCGCGCCTGTCGCCCGACGGCGCCACCCTGGCCTGGCTGTCGTGGGACCATCCGCGCATACCGTGGCAGGGCACCGAGCTGTGGACCGCCGCGGTGGCCGCCGACGGCACGCTGGGCACGCCGCGCCTGGTGGCCGGCGGCGCCGAGGAATCGATCTGCCAGCCCGAATGGTCGCCCGCCGGCCTGCTGCATTTCGTGTCGGACCGCAGCGGCTGGTGGAACCTGTACCGCGTCGACGCCGACGGCAGCCAGCACAACCTGTGCCCGCGCAGCGCCGAATTCGGCGCGCCGCACTGGAGCTTCGGCGCCTCGCTGTACGGCTTCCGTTCCAACGGCGACATCGTGTGCAGCTATATCGAGAACGGCGTGAGCCGCCTGGCGCTGCTGCCGGCGGCCAGCGGCAAGCTGGTGGCGATCGCCAATCCGTACCAGGAGATCCGCGAGCTGCGCGTGCAGGACGACGCGGTGGCGCTGCTGGGCGGCGCGCCCACCATCGCGCTGGAACTGGCGCGCATCGGCATCGACGGCGGCGCCCGCGAGGTGCTGGCGCGCTCGATCGCCGAACTGCCGGAGGCGCGCTACCTGTCGGTGCCCGAATCGATCACCTACTCCAGCGGCGCCCGCGTCGCGCATGGCGTTCTACTACCCGCCCTGCAACGCCGACGTGGCACCGCCGCCGGACAGCCGCCCGCCCCTGATCGTGATCGGCCACGGCGGCCCGACCGGCATGGCCAGCAACACGCTCAAGCTGGCCACCCAGTTCTGGACCAGCCGCGGCTTCGCGGTGCTGGACGTGAACTATGGCGGCAGCAGCGGCTTCGGGCGGGCCTACCGCGACGCGCTCAAGGGCCAGTGGGGCGTCGTCGACGTGGAGGACTGCGTGGCCGGCGCGCGCTACCTGGCCACCCGCGGCGTGGTCGACGGCGAGCGCCTCCTGATCCGCGGCAGCAGCGCCGGCGGGCTCACCACCCTGTGCGCGCTGACCTTCCATGACGTGTTCAAGGCCGGCGCCAGCTACTATGGCGTGGCCGACCTGGCCGGCCTGGACGCCGACTCGCACAAGTTCGAGTCGCACTACAACGAGTACCTGATCGCGCCCAAAGCTGATGCGGCCGTGGCCTACCTGCTGCGCTCACCCAGCAACCACACCGACCAGCTCAGGCGCCCGGTGATCTTCTTCCAGGGCCTGGACGACAAGGTGGTGCCGCCCCAGCAGTCCGAGGTGATGGTCGAGGCGCTGCGCCGCAGCGGCGTGCCGGTGGCCTACATGACGCTCGAGGGCGAGGGCCACGGCTTTCGCAAGGCCGACAGCATCGTGCGCACGCTGGAAGCGGAGCTGTACTTCTACCAGGTGGTGCTCGGGCTGCGCGCGAGCGAACCGGGGGCGCCGGTGGCGATCGAGAACCTGGCGGGCGCCTGATGTCGCTGGAAGGTTTGCGCGCACAGTTCGACGCCCTCGGCCACTTCCAGAAAATGATCGTGGCCACCCTGGCCATGGCCGGCGAACCGCTGCCCAAAAAGCGCCTGCATGAGCTGCTGGCCGCGTCCAGCGTGCGCGACGACCCGGACCAGCTCGACGCCGACCTGACCCACCTGCGCGTGCGCGGGATGATCGGCGAGCGCGCCGGGCGCGGCTTCGAGGCCTCGGCCGGCGTGGCCTGGCCGGCGATGCGCGCGGCGCTCGACGGCGGCGCCTTCGCCCAGCTGGGCGCGGCCTACCACCAGCTCACGCCGCTGCGCAGAAACTGGGAGGGCGCGCCGGTGCTGCGCAGCTACCGCCAGGGCGTGGCGCTGCTGCGCATGGCGCTGGCGGGCGGCCACGCGCCGGCCGAGGTGATGCCGGTGCTGGACGCCTGCCTGCTCTGCCACGAGGCGGGCTACCTGCATCCGCTGGTGGACATCCTGGGCCGCCCTTTCGAGCCGGACCTGTTCGCGCGGGTCCACCCGGCCATGCGCGACCATGTGCTGACGGTGCTGGTCGAGCACGCCCAGCGCGAGCCGGAGCACGCGCGCGCCGTGCGCACCTACGCCGAACGCCACGTGGCCAAGGGCGCCGCCTCGATGGCGCTGCGCGCGGTGCTGGCCGAGCACCTGATCCTGTGCGGGCGGCTGGACGACGCGCTGGCCCTGCTGCCCGAGCTCGACGCCTCGCTGGCGCGCTTCTACGCCAGCGTGATCGCGCTGCTGCGCGACGACCATGCGCAGGCCCTGGACGGCTTCGAGCTGGCGCTCAAGACCCTGCGGCGCGAAACCGGCAAGCGCAAGATGTGCCTGCCCGGTTTCGGCGGCCACCTGTATGTGCTGGCCATGCTCAGGAGCGCCGACGCGCGCCACCACAAGGCGCTCGAGACCTATCTGGACGTTGCCACCCGCGGCGTGCAGAACCACGACAGCGCGGTGTACCAGCAATTGAGCATGCTGCGCCAGATCCGCGGCGGCACCGTCGATCCTGCCGTGCTCCCGTCGCGCAACTGGGAAAGCGCGCTGCAGCCCTTCCTGTTCCGCGCCCTGCTGCACTACTGGCTGACGCTGCCCCAGCTGCACGACAAGCGCGGCGCGCTCGAAGAGATGCTGGCCGCGTCCGAGAGCGCCGGCTTCGACCTGCTGTCGGCCCAGCTGGCGTCGCTGCTGGGACGGCTGGGCGGGGTGGCGCACGAGCAGCGCGCCATCGCGCTGCGCCAGCAGCACCGCTTCGCCGACATGGGCGGCTGGTTCGAGCGCGAGGAACCCTGGCAGCGCCAGCTCAACGCGCTGATCAACCTGCAGCCGGCCGTGAACGTGGAGACGCTGCGCGAGACGCGCCTGGTATGGCTGATCAAATACGACCAGCACTACGGCGTGCAGGACCTGGAACCGCGCGAACAGAAGCGTGACGCCCAGGGCGGCTGGAGCCGCGGGCGCGCCGCCGCGCTCAAGCGCCTGAACGAGGACGGCCACGCGCTCGAGCACCTGAGCGCCCAGGACCTGAACGTGATCGCCACCGCCAAGCCTTACCGCTACTACAGCAGCAGCGGGGTGCGCTACGAGTTCGACCTGGACAAGGCGGTGGCCGCGCTGGTCGGCCACCCGCTGCTGTTCTGGATGGACGCACCCGGCACCCGGGTCGAGCTGCTGCCGGGCGAGCCGGAACTGCTGGTCAAGGCCAGGGACGGCCAGGTCACCATCACCATGCAGCCGCCGGTGGAGCCGGGCGGCGACGAGGTGGTGGTCACGCGCGAGACGCCCACCCGCCTGCGCGTGGTGCGCATCAGCGAGGAGCACCGGCGCATCGGCGCCATCGTCGGCAGCGGCCTGGTGGTGCCGCTGCAGGCCGAGAAGCAGGTGCTGCAGGCGATCAGCGCGATCTCCTCGATCGTCACGGTGCAGTCGGACATCGGCGCCAGCGCGGCCGACATCGCCCAGGTCGACGCCGACCGCCGCCTGCACGTGCACCTGCTGCCCTACCAGCAGGGGCTGCGCATGCAGATCCTGGTGCGCCCGCTGCCGGACGCCGGCGCCTACTACCGGCCCGGCTCCGGGGCCGAGAGCGTGATCGCCGACCTTAACGGCGCGCGGGTCGAGGCACGGCGCGACCTGAACGCCGAGCGCGAGGCCGAGCGCCAGCTGGTGGGCGCCTGCCACGCGCTCGAGGAGGCCGAGTCCGAGCACGGCGAATGGCTGCTGGCGCAGCCGCTGGGCTGCCTGGAGCTGCTGGCCGAACTGCAGGAGCGCGACCCGGCCACCACGGTGCTGGCCTGGCCCGAGGGCGAAAGCTTCAAGCTCACGCGCAAGGCGGACGCGCAGTCGGTGCGCCTGCAGATCAAGCGCGACAAGGACTGGTTCGCCGCCAGCGGCGAACTCCGGATCGACGAAGGCAAGGTGATGGACCTGCGCGCCCTGCTCGACGCGCTCAAGGAAAGCCGCGGGCGTTTCGTGGCGCTGGGGGACAACCAGTTCCTGGCGCTGACCTCCGAACTGCACCGGCGCCTGATGGAATTGTCGGCCTTCGGCAGCGCCCACGGCGACGCCGTGCGGGTGCACCGCCTGGCCAGCTTCGCGCTGGAGGACCTGGCCGCGCAAGCCGGCAGCGTGGACGCCGACCAGGCCTGGCGCGCCCACCTGGCCCGCCTGGCCGACGCCGACAGCTTCACGCCCGAGCTGCCGAGCACCCTGCAGGCCGAGCTGCGCGACTACCAGCGCGAGGGCTACGAGTGGCTGGCGCGGCTGGCCCATTGGGGCGTGGGCGCCTGTCTGGCCGACGACATGGGCCTGGGCAAGACGCTGCAGGCGCTGGCGCTGATCCTGGCGCGCGCCCCGCGCGGCCCGACCCTGGTGATCGCGCCGACCTCGGTGTGCATGAACTGGATGAGCGAGGCCGCGCGTTTCGCCCCCACCCTGAACCTGAAGCTGTTCGGCGGCGGCGAGCGCGCCGCGCTGCTCGACGGCGCCGGCCCGTTCGACCTCGTCATCGCCAGCTACGGCCTGCTGCAGCTGGAAGCGCCGCTGTTCGCCAAGGTCCGCTGGAACACCATCGTGCTCGACGAAGCGCAGGCGATCAAGAACAACGCCACCAAGCGCTCGCAGGCGGTGATGGCGTTGCAGGGCGATTTCCGCATGGTCGCCACCGGCACCCCGCTGGAGAACCACCTGGGCGAATTGTGGAACCTGTTCCGCTTCATCAATCCCGGCCTGCTCGGCACCAGCGACCAGTTCAACCTGCGCTTCGCCGGGCCGATCGAGAAGGCCCAGGACAAGCGCGCCGAAGCCGGCGCGCGCGCCCGCCTGCGGCGCCTGATCCAGCCGTTCATCCTGCGCCGCACCAAGGCCCAGGTGCTGGCCGAGCTGCCGCCGCGCACCGAGATCCTGGTGCCGGTCGACCTGACCGAGGAGGAGACCGCGCTGTACGAGTCGCTGCGCCGCGACGCCCTCGACAGCCTGGCCGCGCTCGAGGCGCCCGAGGGCCAGAAGGCGATCCGCATCCTGGCCGAGATGATGAAGCTGCGCCGCGCCTGCTGCAATCCGGCCCTGGTCGCGCCCGAGCTCAATCTGCAGAGCAGCAAGCTGACCGTGTTCTCCAAGCTGCTCGACGGCCTGCTCGAGAACCGCCACAAGGTGCTGGTGTTCAGCCAGTTCGTCGACCATCTGAGCCTGATCCGCAAGCACCTCGACGCGCGCGCGATCGCCTACCAGTACCTGGACGGGGCCACCCCGATGCAGGAGCGTAAGAAGCGGGTCGACGCCTTCCAGGCCGGCGCCGGCGATGTGTTTTTGATCAGCCTGAAGGCGGGCGGGGTCGGCATCAACCTGACCGCGGCCGATTACGTGATCCACATGGACCCGTGGTGGAACCCGGCGGTGGAGGACCAGGCCTCGGACCGCGCCCACCGCATGGGCCAGCTGCGGCCGGTGACGATCTACCGCCTGGTGGCGCGCCACACCATCGAGGAAGGCATCGTCGAACTGCACAAGCACAAGCGCGACCTGGCTGACAGCCTGCTCGAAGGCAGCGACACGGCCGCGCGCATGACGCCGGGCGAGATGCTGCGCATGCTCGAGGAAGGCTTACGCTAGCTTTTTCGATGGTGGCGGGCGGGCGCCGCGTTTGCGCGCGCGCCATCGGGAGCGGCGGCGCGCCGGTATAATCGATCGGCGCCCATGCTGGGCGCATCTGCGTCGAATTGTTACAAAAGCACGCAGCCGGCGCCATTGGTGCTAATCTGGCGCCCCGCCGCGGCAGGCTCGCGCGGCATCCCCGCCCATGTTTTTTGAGAGGCCCATCACATGATGAAAACGAAAATCGCGCTGGCCGTGCTGTTGACGACATTCGCGCTGGCGCCGGCAGGCGCCGCCAGGTCGAAGAAGCACGCCGGCGCGGCCAAGAGCCACAGCGTGGCCACCGCCAGGAGCGGCCACGCCAGGGCCACCCATACCACCCATACTACCCACGCCAGCCACGTCAGCCACGGCGTGGCCCGGACGGTGTCCGCCGCCGTGCACAGCGCGGGACCGACCGAAAGCCGCCAGGACCGCCAGTTCAACACCATGAGCATGCAGTTCCTGACCGCGCTGTGGCGCATCGATCCCGAGGACGCCATCGTCGCCGGCAAATTCGACGGCGCGGCCAACATGACGATCCCGAACGCCGCCACGCGCGCCCAGCAACTGGCCTTCATCGACGACTGGCTGCAAAAATTCGGCAAGCTGGACGCGCATCAGCTCTCGACCCGCCAGCGCACCGACCTGGCCGTGGTGATGAACAAGCTGCAGTCGGACCGCTGGTACCTGAGCACCTTCCGCGAATTCGAATGGAACCCTGCGCTGTACAACGTGGCGCAGCCGCTGGACCTGATCCTGAGCTCGTCCTACGCGTCCAAGGCGCAGCGACTGCGCACCCTGCTCAAGCGCCTGGCCAACGTGCCGGCCTACTACCAGGCGGCCCAGGCGAGCCTCGTCAACCCGACCCACGAGCACCTGCAACTGGCGCTGCAGCAGGCGCCCGGCACCATGATCGTGCTGGCCGACCTGGGCAAGGCGGCGCAGGACTCTATTCTCAACGCGGGCGAGAAGAACCTGTTCGCGGCGCGCATCGCCAACGCCGGCAATGCGCTGATCGGCTACGTCGACTTCCTCACCAACCTCGATCAAACCCAGCAGGCCAACCACAGCGCGCGCTCGTTCCGCATCGGGAAGGCGCTGTACGAGCAGAAGTTCAACTACGACATCCAGGCCAGCATCGGCGCCGAGCAGATGTACCAGAAGGCGCTGGCGGCGCGCGAGCAGCTGCTGGCGCGCATGGACGGCCTGGCCGACGAGCTGTGGCCCAAGTACATGGACGGCGCACCCAAGCCGGCCGCGCGCTTCCAGAAGATCGGCATGCTGATCGACCGCATGTCCAGCCGCCACGTGGCGCGCGAGGATTTCGTCGGCGAGATCAAGCGCGAGATCCCGCAGCTGCAGGACTGGGTCGTGAAGAACAACCTGGTGACGCTCGATCCCAAAAAGCCGCTGGTGGTGCGCGAAACCCCGCCCTACCAGCGCGGCGTGGCCGGCGCCAGCATCGACGCGCCGGGGCCATACCGGCCGCAGGAGCGCACCTACTACAACGTGACCCCGCTGGACGGCCTGAGCGCGGACCAGGCCGAGAGCACCCTGCGCGAATATAACTACTGGATTCTGCAGATCCTGAACATCCACGAGGCCATTCCGGGCCACTACGCGCAGCTGGTGTACGCGAACAAGTCGCCGTCGCTGATCAAATCGCTGTTCGGGAACGGCGCCATGATCGAAGGCTGGGCCGTGTACGGCGAGCGCATGATGCTCGAATCGGGCTATGGTGACAACACGCCCGAGATGTGGCTGATGTACTCGAAGTGGAACCTGCGCACCGTGACCAACATGATCCTCGATTACAGCGTCCACGTGCTCAACATGCCCGAGAACGAGGCCATGGACCTGCTGACCCGCCAAGCCTTCCAGAGCCGCAGCCAGGCCGAGGAAAAATGGCACCGGGTGCAGGTCAGCTCGGTGCAGCTGGCCAGCTACTTCAGCGGCTACAGCGAGATCATGGACCTGCGCGAGCAGCGCAAGCAGGCGCTCGGCGCGCGCTTCGCGCTCAAGGACTTCCACGACCAGTTCCTCGGCTACGGCAGCGCCCCGGTGCGCATGATCCGCGAGCTGATGCTGCAGCAGTAAACGCAGGGCAAACACGTCCAGCGTGGCCCTTGAGGGCACGCAAGTTGAGATGGCACCGCGCCGCTAGCATGGCGGAGGTGCCATTTTTCATCTCAACTCCCCGAAAGGACTCTCATGAAACCCAGCGCGATCGCCGCAATGTTCACTCCCTTGTTGCCATTGCTGGTCGCCGGCTGCGCCAACATGACGCCGACCCTCGGCGACGCGGGTGCCAAGACGGTGGCCACCGGCTCGGCGGGCGGCGCCACTGGGAAGAACGTCAACGCCCAGCTCGAGCACTGCGACAAGGCGCTCGGCACCCTGGCCATCGTGGAGGAATCGAACCAGCCCTGGTACCAGCAGTTCACGGCCGAGTATCGCACCAGCAGCACGGTGCCGCTGCTGCGCCTGATCGTCCAGCAGTCGAACTGTTTCGTGGTGGTCGAGCGGGGCCAGGCCTTCAACAACATGCAGACCGAGCGCGCGCTGATGCAGTCCGGCGAACTGCGCAAGACGAGCAACCTGGGCAAGGGCCAGATGGTGGCGGCCGACTACACGGCCACGCCGTCGGTCAGCTTCAGCGCCAACGGCACCGGCGGCATCGGCGCGCTGCTGGGCGGGCGCCTGGGCGCGGTCGGTTCGCTCATCGGCGGCTCGCTCAAGTCCAACGAGGCCTCGACCATGCTGATCCTCACCGACAACCGCTCCGGCATCCAGCTCTCGGCCGCCGAGGGCAGCGCCAAGAACTGGGACTTCGGCGCCATGGGCGCCTTCTTCAACGGCGGCGGCGCGGCCGGCAGCGCGTTCAGCAAGACCCCGCAGGGCAAGGTGCTCACGGCCGCCTTCATGGACTCGTACAACCAGATGGTGCGCGCGCTGCGCGACTACCGTGCGCAGTCGGTCGAGGGCGGGCTGGGCAACGGCGGCACGCTCAAGACCAACTAGGGACCTCGCCCGCGCCGCGCGGGGTGACCTGACGACCTGCGGGCGCCGCGCAGGACCGCGCGCGGCCCGCGCCCCTCAGCCGTCCAGGTTCGGCATCAGCACCAGCACGTCGGTCACGCCGACGTCCACGCCGGCCTGGAACAGCAGGGTGCTGGCCTGGCCCCGATGGTGGGTCTGGTGATTGAAGAAGTGCAGCAGCACGCTACCGAAGCGCTTGGTGCCCGCGACCCCGGCCATGGTGCGGTAGGCCAGCACCTGCTCGAGATCGGCGTCGGCCAGCTGGTCGAGCAGGTCCTTGATGACGCCGTCGAGCAGGCGGCGGCGGGTGAACAGCGCCGGCAGGGCCGGCTTGTCGCTGCCCGCCAGGGAAGTGGGCATGGGCAGCTCGCGCACCGCATCGAGCGCCTTAAAGCGGGTGGGGTGGTCGGTGAAACGCTTGAGCCAGATCGTGTCGGCCAGCACCAGGTGGTTGAGCGTGCCGATCAGCGAGCCGAAGAACGCGCCCCGCTCGGCCTGCAATTCGTCTTCGGACAAGCGGGCGGCGGCCTCGTACAGCTTTTCGTTCATCCACTCGTTATAGCTGGCAAGCAGGACGAAGTTGGCGCGCTCGGACGATATCGACATATTCACTCCACAGGAAACAGGAAAGCGGCCATTGTGCGCGATTAGTTCCGCCGTGCTCCCGCCAAATACGCACGAGCTGCGCTAGATCAATCCCTACGCACGCGCTCGGCGACAGCGATCAGATTGTCATCGCTGTCGACGAAGGAAAACGCGCGCAGGCCCCGGTTTGTCGATCCGCGGAACATTGGCGCTTACGCGGTTTCTTCGGGCGCGCGGGTGGCGCGCGCGAAGATCGGCGCCACCAGCAGGCCCAGCTCGAACAAGGCCACCATGGGCAGCGCCAGCGACAACTGGCTGACCACGTCGGGCGGGGTGACGACGGCAGCGATCACGAAGGCGCTCACGATGGCGTAAGGGCGCAGCGACTTGAGCTTCTCGACGCTGACGATGCCCATGCGCACCAGGATCACGACCACCACCGGCACCTCGAAGGTGGCGCCGAAGGCCAGGCACATCGACATGACGAAATCAAGGTAGTTTTCGATGTCAGGCATGACCTGGATCGAGGACGGCGCGAAATGGGAGATGAAGGCGAACACGCGCCCGAACACGAAGAAGTAGCAGAACGCCACGCCGGCCATGAACAGCACCGACGAGGACACCACCAGCGGCAGCACCAGGCGCTTCTCGTGGGCGTACAGGCCGGGGGCGACGAAGGCCCAGATCTGGTAAAACACCCACGGCAGCGAGAGGATGAAGGCGAACAGCAAGGTCACCTTCATCGGCACCAGGAAGGGCGCGATGACGCCGGTGGCGATCATGTGCGCGCCGGCCGGCAGCGAGGCCACCATGGGCATGGCCAGGATGTCGTAGATGCGCGCGGGGCCAGGCCACAGGAACAGGGCGGCGCACACGACGGCGATGCCGATCGATGCCTTGACCAGGCGGTCACGCAGTTCGACCAGGTGGGAGATGAAGGTCTCTTCGCCCGAGGCTGTATCTGTCATTTAGAAAAACGAAGAGGTGGAGGAGGTGTTACGTGGACGGAACTTCTTGACGCGGGCGGCGCCCGAGACGACATGCGTCTTGCCGCCGTTGCGCTGTTTGTACCAGTTGGGAATGGCCGAGTTGCGCACCAGTTTCTTGCGCCGGAAATCCTTGGCCTTGCGCTCGATGTCGCCGACCGTGGCCGGGGCGTCGCACGAGGGCAGGTCGCGCCAGGCCGCTTCGACGTCGTCGAGGTTGCGGGCGATCGAGTTCTCGACGTTGTCCTTGATCGACTGCGCCGTCTCCTGCACTTCCTTGTGCAGGTTGCGCAGCTCGTCGAGCTCGATCTCGCGGCTCACCTCGGTCTTGATGTCGTGCAGGTAGCGCTGGGCGCGGCCGTACAGGGTCCCGGCCATGCGCGCCACCTTGGGCAGCTTTTCGGGGCCGATGACGATCAGCGCGACGACGCCGATCAGGGCGAGCTTGGATAAGCCGAGATCGATCATGGTGACTCAGCGCCAGCCACAGCCGGCATCATGAGCGGGTTTTCTCTTTCGTTTCGACGTCGATGGTGGACTTGTCAGCCACTTGCGAAGGCGGCACGGCGCCGGCGGCCGGCTTGTCTTCCTCGCCCCGCACGCCATCCTTGAAGCCCTTGACGGCCTTGCCGATGTCGCTGCCCATGTTGCCGATCTTCTTGGTGCCGAACACCAGCATCACCACCACCAGCACGATCAGCCAGTGCCAGATACTCATTGAACCCATCATTGTCTCCTTAAGCGGCGCGCTCGCCACTAGTTGCTGCGGTCATGCAGGGTAAGCATCATGCCAGCCTTTCCTTACGGCAGCATGAAATGCATTGCATGCTTATTTTACGCCATGCGCAGCCATCGTGCGCCTTTACTGCCCGCGCCAGGGGCGTGGCCCGCCGTACATGTGCAGATGCAGGTGGTAGACCTCCTGGCCGCCGTCCGGACCGCTGTTGATCAGGGTCTTGAAACCGCCCGCGCGGCTGCCGTCAGCCGTCACTTCCACCGCGCAGCCATGCTCCTTGGCCAGGCGCGGCGCCAGCGCCAGCATCTTGCCCAGCAGCTCGGCGTGGCCGTCGCCGCAGTCGGACAGGGTGGCCACGTGCAGCTTCGGTATCACCAGCAGGTGCACCGGCGCGGCCGGGTGGATGTCCTTGAAAGCCAGCAATTCCTCATCCTCGTAGACTATGCTGGCGGGAATTTGCTTGGCGGCGATCTTGCAGAACAGGCAGTTTTCCATCGTCACTCCGTTGGTCGTGGGTTAGGCGTCGCCGCGGGCGGCTTTTTCGTCCAGGCCAGACAAGCCTTCGCGGCGCGCCAGCTCGTCGAGCACTTGCTGCGGCGACAGGCCGAACTTGGCCAGCAGCACCATCGAGTGGAACCAGACGTCGGCGCATTCGTAGATCACGTCGCTGGTGTCGCCCGAATAGCGGGCGTCCTTGGCGGCCATCACCAGTTCGGTGGCCTCCTCGCCGATCTTTTTCAGGATCGCGTCGTCGCCCTTGGCGAACAGGCGGGAGACGTAGGACTTGTCGGGATCGCCCCCGCTTTCGAGCTTGCGCGATTCGATCACGGCGGCGATGCGGGCCAGGGTCACGCTCATGGTGTCTTCTTCGCGGTCGAGTACATCGTTTCAGGGTCCTTGAGCACCGGCTCGGTGACATGCCAGTCGCCGTCACGGGCGTCGCCGTCGAACTTCTGGAAAAAGCACGAGTGGCGCCCGGTGTGGCAGGCGATGCCGCCGGCCTGCTCGATCTTGAGCAGCACCACGTCCTCGTCGCAGTCCAGGCGCACTTCCAGCACCTTCTGCACGTGGCCGGACTCCTCGCCCTTGTGCCACAGCTTCTTGCGCGAACGGCTCCAGTACACCGCCTCGCCCAGCTCGACGGTGCGGGCCAGGGCGTCGCGGTTCATCCAGGCGAACATCAAGACGTCGCCGCTGCCGGCCTCCTGGGCGATCACCGGCACCAGGCCGTGCTCGTCCCATTTGACCTTCTTGAGCCATTTAGCGTTGGCTGCGCTGCCGCTGGCGGCGCTTGTCACTACCGTTACCATACCGTTCATTCCTGATCGAGGCGCATCGGGATGCCCTGCGCGGCCATGAAGCGCTTGGCTTCCTGCACCGTGTGCTGCCCATAGTGAAAAATGCTGGCCGCCAGGACCGCGTCGGCGCGGCCGATGGTCACGCCGTCGGCCAGGTCCTGCAGGCCGCCCACGCCGCCCGAGGCGATCACGGGGATGCCGATCGCGTTCGACACCGCGGCGGTCAGGCCGAGGTCGAAGCCGACCTTGGTGCCGTCGCGGTCCATGCTGGTCAGGAGGATCTCGCCGGCGCCCAGCAACTCCATGCGCTGGGCCCACTCGACCGCGTCCAGGCCGGTGGCGCGGCGCCCGCCGTGGGTGAACACCTCCCACTTGCCGGGCGCGGTCTGCTTGGCGTCGATGGCCACCACGATGCACTGCGAGCCGTGCTTTTGCGAAGCCTCGAACACCAGGTCGGGATTGGTCACGGCCGAGGTGTTCATGCTGACCTTGTCGGCGCCGGCGTTAAGCAGGCGGCGCACGTCCTCGACCTTGCGCACCCCGCCGCCCACGGTCAGCGGAATGAACACCGTCGAGGCGACCGCCTCGATGATGTGCAGGATCAGGTCGCGCCCGTCGGAGGAGGCGGTGATGTCGAGGAAGGTAATCTCGTCGGCGCCCTGCTGATCGTAGCGGCGCGCGATCTCCACCGGGTCGCCGGCGTCGCGCAGCTCGGTGAAGTTGACGCCCTTGACGACCCGCCCATCGGTCACGTCAAGGCAGGGGATGATTCGTTTTGCAAGCATGGTGTGTGCCCGGCCTTACGCCAGGTCGCCTTCGGTCAGTTCGTCGGCGCGGGCCTGGGCCTGGCCCAGGTTGATGGTGCCTTCGTAGATCGAGCGGCCGCAGATGACCCCTTCGATGCCCTCGTCCTGGACCGCGCACAGCGCTTCCACGTCGCCCAGGTTGTGCAGGCCGCCCGAGGCGATGATGGGGATCTTGACCGCTTGCGCCAGCTTGACGGTGGCCTCGATGTTGATCCCGCCCATCATGCCGTCGCGCCCGATGTCGGTGTAGATGATCGACTCGACGCCGTAGGCCTCGAATTTGCGCGCCAGGTCGATCACCTCGTGGCCGGACATCTTGCTCCAGCCATCGGTGGCGACCTTGCCGTCCTTGGCGTCCAGGCCGACGATGATGTGGCCCGGGAAGGCGCCGCAGGCGTCGTGCAGGAAGCCGGGGTTCTTCACCGCGGCGGTGCCGACGATGATGTAGGTGATGCCGTCGTCGAGGTAGCGCTCGATGGTGTCGAGGTCGCGGATGCCGCCGCCGAGCTGCACGGGGATCTCGTCGATGTCATGCTCGAGCGCGTACTCCTGCACCACCTGCAGGATGGATTTGACGGCCGACTCGTTCTTCGGCTTGCCGGCGAAGGCGCCGTTCAGGTCGACCAGATGCAGGCGGCGTGCGCCCTGTTTGAGCCAGTGCAGCGCCATCTCGGCGGGATCTTCGGAAAAAACGGTGGCGAGTTCCATATCGCCCTGTTTGAGGCGAACGCAGTGACCGTCTTTGAGGTCGATGGCAGGAATGAGCAGCATGATCGGTGTCGGTTATGGTTGAAGGTGAATCAGTCAGTGGCAATCAGCGGGGCGTGATTACGGCTTCCAGTGTACGAAATTATGATACAGGCGCAGGCCGGCGGCGGCGCTCTTTTCGGGGTGGAACTGGGTCGCGAACAGGTTCTCGCGCGCCACGGCGCAGCAGAACAGGCCGCCGTAGTCGGTCTCGGCGGCCACCAGGCCGGGCTCGGACGGCTGCACGTAGTAGCTGTGCACGAAGTAGAAATAGCTGTCGTCGGCGATGCCTTCCCACAGCGCGTGCGGCAGCTTCTGGCGCACCCGGTTCCAGCCCATCTGCGGCACCTTGAAGCGCGAGCCGTCCGGCTGCAGGCGGCCGTCGAGCTGGAAGCGCACTACCTTGCCGGGCAACAGGCCCAGGCCGGGCGTGTCGCCCTCCTCGCTCACGTCGAACAGCATCTGCTCGCCCACGCACACGCCCAGCATGGGGCGGGTTTGGGCGGCGCGCAGCAAGGCCTCCTCGACCCCGGACTCGCGCAGGCTGCGCATGCAGTCGCGCATGGCGCCCTGGCCGGGCAGCACGATGCGGTCGGCGCTGTCGATGTCGGCGGCGGCGCCGGAAATGAGGACCTCGGCTTCGGGAGCGACCGCGCGCAGGGCTTGCGCGACGGAGCGCAGATTGCCCATGCCGTAGTCGACCACAACAATTTTATTCATAGCAGTTTGGTATGTGTTTCGTAGTGCCCGTGCCGGCGTGCGGCGTTTACAGGCTGCCCTTGGTCGAGGGAATGGTGCCGGCGGCGCGCTCGTCGAGCGTGGTGGCCATGCGCAGCGCGCGTCCGAAGGCCTTGAACACGGTCTCGCACTGGTGGTGGGCGTTGGTGCCGCGCAGGTTGTCGATGTGCAGGGTCACCAGCGCGTGGTTGACGAAGCCGCGGAAAAACTCCAGGGTCAGGTCGACGTCGAAGGTGCCGATCATGGCGCGGGTCCAGGGCACGTGCATCTCCAGGCCGGGCCGGCCGGAGAAGTCGATCACCACGCGCGAGAGCGCCTCGTCCAGCGGCACGTAGGAGTGGCCGTAGCGGACGATGCCTTTCTTGTCGCCGATCGCCTTGGCCACCGCCATGCCGAGCGTGATGCCGGTGTCCTCGACGGTGTGGTGGGCGTCGATGTGCAGGTCGCCCACGCACTCGACCTCGAGGTCGAACAGGCCGTGGCGGGCGATCTGGTCGAGCATGTGGTCGAGGAAGGGCACGCCCGTGTTGAGCTTCTGCTGGCCGGTGCCGTCCAGGTTGATGGCGACGCGGATCTGCGTCTCGTTGGTGTTGCGCGTAATTTCTGCGGTGCGGGTCATGGGGCTACTCGGTTGCTGGGCGGATGTGGCGGCTTAGTTCAGTGACGCCTTCAGGGCATGAAGGAAAGCGGCGTTTTCTTCGGCTGTGCTGACGGTGACACGGATGCAATTGGCCAGTCCGTGCATTTTACTCACATTTTTCACCATTACCTTATTTGCGAGGAGTTTTGCGCACGACGCGTCGGCGTCCGGCACCCGCACCAGGAGGAAATTGGCGGCCGAAGGGAACACCGTCACCCCCGGCAAGGCGGCCAGATCGGCCGCCAGTTGCTCGCGCGCGGCGACCAGCTGGTCGGCCTGCGCGTTGAACACCTCGATATGGTCGAGTGCGAACTCGGCCGCGATCTGGGTCAGCACGTTGACGTTGTACGGCGGGCGCACCTTCTCGAACTGCTCCAGCAGCTTGGGCGCGGCCGCCATGTAGCCAAGGCGGATGCCGGCCAGGCCCAGCTTGGAAACGGTGCGCATCACCACCATGTTCTCGAACTCGGGCAGGCGAGCCATGAAGCTGGTGCGCGCGAACGGACCGTAGGCTTCGTCGACGACGGCGATGCCGTGCTCGCCCAGGGCTTCGATGATGGCCACCACGTCGTCCTGGTCGTACAGGGTGCCGGTTGGGTTGTTGGGGTAGGCCAGGAACACCAGGGCCGGGTTGTGCTCGGCGATTTTCTCCAGCATGGCGGCGCGGTCCAGGCGCATGTCCGCGTCCAGCGGCACGCCGACGAAATCGGCGCCGGCCAGCATGGCGGAACGGGCGAACATGACGAAGCCGGGGGTGGGCGCCATGATCACCGGGCGCCGTCCGCCGCCGGAAATGGCCATCACCATCATCGAGATGTTCTCGTCGGAGCCGTTGCCGAGGATGACGTCGTACCCGTCCGGCACGCCCATCCTGGCGCGGATGCGCTCCTTGAGGCTGGCGTAGGACGGCACCGGATAGCGGTTCAGGACCGCGTCGGCCAGGCGTTGGCCCAGCTCGGCGCGCAGCTGCGGCGGCAGCGGGTAGGGGTTCTCCATCGCGTCGAGCTTGATGAAGCCGCTCGCGTCGGGCACGGTGTAGGGCGTGTCGGCGATGATTTCGGGGCGGATCGTGTTGGCGATCAGCTTGTCGATGAAGGACATGGTGCGCCTCTCTTAAAGAATTTTCTCGGAAACGGGGGCGGCCTTGGCCACGCTCTTGCGCCGGCCCGGCTTGCGCGCGGACGGGGCGGGGGCCGTGGGCGCCTCGTCGGGTGCTGCCATCTCGTCGGGCGCGGCCACCTCGGCCACCTCGGCTGACAGCGGCGCCTCGGCGGCGGCCAGGGCGGCCAGGCGCTGGCCGATGATCGCGCAATAGTCGGCGTTCAGCTCGAAGCCGACGAAGTCGCGCCCGCAGCGCCTGGCCGCCAGGGCGGTGGTGCCGCTGCCCATGAAGGGGTCGAGCACCAGTCCGCCCGGCGGGCAGGAGGCCTTGACCATGCGCTCGATGATCTCTAGCGGTTTCTGGGTCGGGTGGTCGGCGCGCTCGGGATGCTCGCGGTGCAGGCGCGACACGCTCCACAGGTCTTTCGGGTTGTAGCCGATCTCCAGCCACTTGGCGCCCACGAAGATCGAGCGCGAGCGCGCCTTCTTGGTCTGGGCGTCGTAGGGGACGCGCACGGCGTCGAGGTCGAAGTAGTAATCCTTGCGGCGCACGAAAAAGCCGATCGTGTCGTGCACCGAGCTGTAGCTGCGCACGCTGCCGCCCATGGAGGGCACGCGGCGGTCCCAGATGATCTCGTTCATCATCGTCATGCGCTGCTTGAGCATGACGAAGATCTCGGGCGAGAAGCGCCAGGTCAGGAAGATGTACAGGCTGCCGTTGGGCTTGAGCTTGGGCAGGGCGGCGTCGATCCACTGCTCGGTCCAGGCCAGGTAGTCGGCCACGCTTTGCTGGTCGGAGTCGTTGCCGTAGTCCTTGCCCAGGTTGTAGGGCGGGTCGGTCAGGATCAGGTCGACGCAGGCGTCGGGAATGCGCGCCAGGCCGGCCAGCGCGTCCTCGCAGTAGACCTGGTTGCGCCAGGCCTGCTCCGGCATCCCGTTCATGCCTCGGGCGGCAACAGGCGCAGTTCGGCGCTACGCGCGTGCGCCTGCAGGCCTTCGCCGTAGGCCAGGGTGGCGGCAACCTTGCCCAGGGTCTGGGCGCCGGCCTGGCTGACGTACAGGATCGAGGAGCGCTTCTGGAAGTCGTACACGCCCAGCGGCGAGGAAAAGCGCGCCGTGCGCGAGGTCGGCAGCACGTGGTTGGGGCCGCAGCAGTAGTCGCCCAGGGCCTCGGACGAGAAGCGCCCGAGGAACATGGCGCCGGCGTGGCGGATGCGGTCGGCCCACTGCTGCGGGTTCTCGGCCGAGATCTCGAGGTGCTCGGCGGCGATGGCGTTGGCGATCTCGCAGGCCTGCTCCATGCTGGCCACCTTGACCAGGGCGCCGCGCCCGCCCAGAGAGGCGCGGATGGTGTCGGCGCGCGGCATGGTCGGCAGCAGGCGGGCGATGCTGGCCTCGACCTGCTCGATGTAGGCCGCGTCCGGGCACAGCATGATGGCCTGGGCCAGCTCGTCGTGCTCGGCCTGGGAGAACAGGTCCATCGCGACCCAGTCCGGGTCGGTGCTGCCGTCGCACAGGACCAGGATCTCGGACGGCCCGGCGATCATGTCGATGCCGACGGTGCCGAACACGCGGCGCTTGGCGGCGGCCACGTAGGCGTTGCCGGGGCCGACGATCTTGTCGACCGCGCCGATGCTGGCGGTGCCGTAGGCCAGCGCGGCGACGGCCTGGGCGCCGCCGATGGTGATCACGCGGGTGACGCCGGCGATGGCCGCGGCGGCCAGCACCATCTGGTTCTTCACGCCGTCCGGGGTCGGCACCACCATGACGATTTCCTTGACCCCCGCGACCTGGGCCGGGATGGCGTTCATCAGCACCGAGGAAGGATAGGCGGCCTTGCCACCCGGGACGTAGATGCCGACCCGGTCCAGCGGCGTGATGCGCTGGCCCAGCAGAGTGCCATCGGGCTCGGTGTAGGTGAAGCCGGCCAGCTCCTGCTTCTGGCGCTCGTGGAAGGCGCGGATGCGCGCGGCGGCCAGCTGCAGGGCCTCGCGCTGGGCCGCGGGCAGGCTGTCGAGCGCGTGCTGCAGCTCGGCCACGGGCAGCTCGAAGGCGGCCATGCTGGTGGCGCCGCCGGGAATGCGGTCGAACTTGTTGGTGCACTCCAGCACGGCGGCGTCGCCGCGCTGCTTGACGTCGCGCAGGATGGCCGCCACCGCGGTTTCGATGGCGTCGTCGGTGGACGAGTCGAACGCGAGCAGGCTGTCGAGGCGCTGCTGGAAATCGGGGTCGCTGGAATCGAGCTTACGGATCTGGAGTGACATGGTGATGGCTTTGACGGTGGCGGATATGAGTTATTTTTGCAGCCGGGAGGCGCGTTCGAAGGCCTCCAGGATGGGCTGCAGGCGGGCGCGCTTGAGCTTCAGGGCGGCCTGGTTGACCACCAGGCGCGAGGAGATGTCCATGATCTGCTCGACTTCGACCAGGTTGTTGGCGCGCAGGGTGCTGCCGGTCGAGACCACGTCGACGATGGCGTCCGACAGGCCCACCAGCGGGGCCAGCTCCATCGAGCCGTACAGCTTGATCAGGTCCACGTGCACGCCCTTGGCGGCGAAGTGCTCGCGCGCGGTCTGCACGAACTTGGTGGCCACGCGCAGGCGCGCACCTTGCCGCACCGCCTTGTCGTAGTCGAAGCCGGCGTTGACCGCCACCGACATGCGGCACTTGGCGATGTTCAGGTCGATCGGCTGGTACAGGCCCTCGCCGCCATGCTCGAGCAGCACGTCCTTGCCGGCCACGCCGAAGTCGGCCGCGCCGTACTGCACGTAGGTGGGCACGTCGGAGGCGCGCACGATGATCACGCGCACGGCCGGGTCGTTGGTGGCGAGGATCAGCTTGCGCGAGGTCTCGGGGTTCTCCAGCACGGTGATGCCGGCCGCTTCCAGCAGCGGCAGGGTGTCGTCGAAGATGCGGCCCTTGGACAGCGCCAGGATCAGGTTGGATTCGCTCATAAAAGCCTAGTCTGTTTTTATTTGAGGCGCACGATGTCGGCGCCGACGGCGGACAGCTTCACTTCCATGCGGTCGTAGCCGCGGTCGAGGTGATAGATGCGGTCGATCACGGTGGTGCCTTGGGCGGCCATGGCGGCGATCACCAGCGAGGCCGAGGCGCGCAGGTCGGTGGCCATCACGGGCGCGCCGATCAGCCGGTCGACGCCGCGGATGAAGGCGGTGTTGCCCTCGGTCTGGATGGCCGCGCCCAGGCGGTTCATCTCCTGCACGTGCATGAAGCGGTTCTCGAAGATGGTCTCGGTGACGCGGCTGGTGCCCGAGGCGATGGTGTTCACGGCCATGAACTGGGCCTGCATGTCGGTCGGGAAGCCCGGGTACTCGGTGGTGCGGAACGACACCGGCTTGGGACGCCCGTCCATCTGGCCGCGGATCCAGTCCGGCCCGTAGGTGATGGCCAGGCCCATGTCGGCCAGCTTGTCGATGGCCACGTCGAAGATGTCGGTGCGGGTGTTGCGCAAGGTGATGTCGCCGCCGGTGGCGGTGACGGCGCACAGGAAGGTGACCGCTTCGATGCGGTCCGAGATGACCGCGTGCTCGGCGCCGTGCAGCGCCTCCACGCCCTGGATCACCAGGCGGTCGGTGCCGATGCCCTCGATGCGCGCGCCCATCTTGACCAGCAGGTTGGCCAGGTCCGTCACCTCCGGCTCGCGCGCGGCGTTCTCCAGCACCGTCTCGCCTTCGGCCAGGGTGGCGGCCATGAGCAGGTTCTCGGTGCCGGTGACGGTGATCATGTCGGTGTGGATGCGCGCGCCCTTGAGCTTCTTGCACTTGGCGTAGATGTAGCCGCCCTCGATGGTGATCTCGGCGCCCAGCGCCTGCAGGCCCTTGATGTGCTGGTCGACCGGGCGCGAGCCGATCGCACAGCCGCCCGGCAGCGACACCTTGGCCTGGCCGAAACGCGCCAGCAAGGGGCCCAGCACCAGGATCGAGGCGCGCATGGTCTTGACCAGCTCGTAGGGCGCTTCCAGGGTGTCGATGGCGGCGCCGTTGAGGACCACGCGCTCGTCCTCGGGGCTGTGCTGGACCGACAGGCCGGTCTGGGACAGGATCTTGAGGATGGTGCGCACGTCCTGCAGGCGCGGCACGTTCGACAGCACCAGATCGCCCGCGGTCAACAGACCCGCGCACAGGATGGGCAGGGCCGCGTTCTTGGCGCCCGAGACGGTGACCTCGCCGTTGAGGCGCTTGCCGCCGGTGATCTGTAACTGGTCCATGTGCGTCCTTAGCCTTGGTATTCGTCGGGGGTGAGGGTCTTCATCGACAGCGCGTGGATCTCCTCGCGCATGCGGTCGCCAAGCGCCGCGTAGACCAGCTGGTGGCGCTGGATCGGGCGCTTGCCGGCGAACGCGGGCGAGACGATGACGGCGGTGAAGTGCTGGCCGTCGCCGTCGACTTCGAGGTGGGTGCATTCGAGACCGGCGGCGATGTAGCCGTGGATCGCTTGGGGGGTAGTGGCCATGGTGGCTCCTGTGATGAAATGGTGGCTGCCGGGCTGCCCGGGGTCGTCGCCGCTGGCGTCGCTCATGTGCTGGTCTACCTTAGTGGCGCAGCTTGTAGCCGCGCTTGAGCAGGTTGACGGCCATCGCCGCCAGCACCACGAAGAACAGGCCGACGATGGCCAGGCTGGTCCAGGGCGAGACGTCGGACTGGCCGAAGAAGCCGTGGCGGAACCCGTCGATCATGTAGAAGAACGGGTTGGCGTGCGACACCGCCAGCCAGAACGGGGGCAGCGAATGGATCGAGTAGAACACGCCGGACAGGAAGGTGGCCGGCATGATCAGGAAGTTCTGGAAGGCGGCCAGCTGGTCGAATTTCTCGGCCCAGATGCCGGCGATGACGCCCATGGTGCCCAGGATGGCCGCGCCTAAAAGGGCGAACACGGCGATCCACAGCGGCTCGGCGAAGCTCAGGTGGGCGAACCAGGCGGTGGTGATGAACACCCCGGCACCGACCGCCAGCCCGCGCAGCACGGAGGCGAGCACGTAGGCCGAGATGATCTCCCAGTGCGACAGCGGCGGCAGCAGGATGAACACCAGGTTGCCGGTGATCTTGGACTGGATCAGCGAGGACGAGGCGTTGGCGAAGGCGTTCTGCAGCACGCTCATCATCACCAGGCCGGGGATCAGGAAGGCGGTGTAGCTCACGCCCGGATAGACCTCGACGCGGCCCTCGAGCACGTGGCCGAAGATGAGCAGATAGAGCATGGCGGTGAGGATGGGCGCGGCCACGGTCTGGGTGGCGACCTTCCAGAAGCGCAGGGTCTCCTTGTAGAGCAGTGTCTGGAAACCGACGGAGAGAAAGTTCATAGCGCGCCCTTGTCCATAATCTGCAGGAAGATATCCTCCAGGTCGGCCTGCTGCAGCTGCATCTCGTCGATCGTCGCACCGCTCTCGCGCAGGCGCGCGAGGATGGGCTCGACCTCGGCGTAGTCGTTGACGCGCAGGCTGTACTTGTTGCCGTTGCCGTTGTCGTGCTCGTCGTGGGAGACCAGGTGGCGCAGCTCGGCCGGCAGCGCGCCGCCGGCCAGGTGGACGTTCAGCTGGGAGCCGGAGATGCGGCGGATCAGGCGGCTCATGGTGTCGAGCGCGACCACCTGGCCAGCCTTGAGCATGGCCACGCGCTGGCACATGGCCTGGGCCTCTTCCAGATAGTGGGTGGTCAGGACCACGGTGTGGCCCTCGCGGTTCAGGCGCGCGATGAACTTCCACAGGGTCTGGCGCAGCTCCACGTCGACGCCGGCGGTGGGCTCGTCGAGCACGATCACGGGCGGCTTGTGCACCAGGGCCTGGGCCACCAGCACGCGCCGCTTCATGCCGCCCGAGAGCGCGCGCATGTTGGTATCGGCCTTGCCGGTCAGGTCCAGGTTGTGCATGACCTCGTCGATCCACGCATCGTTGTGCTTCAGGCCGAAGTAGCCGGACTGCAGCCGTAGCGTCTCGCGCACGGTGAAGAAGGGGTCGAACACCAGCTCCTGGGGCACCACGCCGAGCATCTTGCGGGCGGCGCGGAAGTCGCCCACCACGTCGTGGCCGTGCACGCTCACGGTGCCCGCGTCGGGCCGGATCAGGCCGGCGATGATGGAGATCAGGGTGGTCTTGCCGGCGCCGTTGGGGCCGAGCAGGCCGAAGAACTCGCCCTCCTCGATGGCCAGCGACACGCCGCCAAGCGCCTTCAGGCTCTTGTAGCTTTTTTCGACATTGGTGATCTGGATCGCGGTCATGCTCGTTCTTGGCTGGTTTGTGCGGGCAGGCATCGCCACACATTGCGCTGAAACATTCAATTATAGGGGAAATCGGGGCAAGCAGAGCTGGCGCGCCTTGGCGCGGCGGAAGACAGGGGCCGGCCGCAGGGGCCGGGCACCCGGAACAGGATCAATGGTGCTGCAGATCGGCCGGAGTATCGACCAGGAAGGCGTCCACCCCGTACAGCGTGGCGAGGGTGCACAGGCTGGGCGGGATGTTGACGAAGGACAGGGCGGCGCCGGCCTTGCGCGCGGCCCGCTGCCAGGCCAGCAGCACCGCCACGGCGCTGGAATCGGCCTGCTTGACCGACGCCAGGTCGAACACGGTCTTGCCAGCCTTGATGGCGGCCACGCCCTGGGCCAGCGCCGCCTTGGCGTTGGCCACCGTCAGGATGTCGATATTGTCGAGATTGTGCAGGGACATGGCACCGGGATTACTTGGAAGCGGCTTTGACCGGCTTGTTGGCCAGCTTCTTGTTACGGTCGGCCAGCGACTTGATCAGGCCGTCGATGCCCGACTTGCCGATTTCCGAGGCGAAGTTGCCCTTGTAGGTCTCCACCAGCCACGCGCCGAGCACGTTGATGTCGAAAATCTTCCAGCCGGCCGGGGTCTTGGCCAGGCGGTAGTTCAGGGTGATCGGCTCGCCGCGGGTCATGTTGACCTGGGAACGCACTTCGACTTCCTGGTCGGCCGGGTCGGCGCGCAGTGGCTTGAATTCCACGGTCTCGTTCTTGATCTGCGACAGGGCGCCCGAGTAGGTGAAGATCAGCAGGGTGCGGAACTCGTTGGACAGCTGCTTCTGCTGCTCGGGGGTGGCTTCGCGCCAGAAGCGGCCGGCCGCCAGGGCGGTCATGCGCTGGAAGTCGACGTAGGGCAGGATCTTGCTCTCGACCAAGTCCATCACGCGCTTCTGGTTGCC
>DIZW01000038.1:0-52755 GCA_002428015.1 Oxalobacteraceae bacterium UBA6018
CCCGAAAAACTCTCAAGCTCTGACGTCCGCGCGCACGAAAAAAACGGCCGGCGCAATGCCGGCCGTTTTCGTTGAGGCGAGTGCGACGCTTACGCGCGGCCGCTCAGGAAGAACGGAATCGCGCCGGCGGCGTTGTCGAGCTTCTGCTTGACGGCCACGCGGTCCATCGCCACGGCCTGCTTCGAAGGCAGGTTGCGGATTGCCGGGATCTGGCTTGGGTCGATGGAGATGCCGATCGCGCTCAGGGCGTTGACCGGGTCAGCCATCAGGTGGGCGCGGAAACCGTCGTCGCTGGACAGTTTGGCCATCAGGTTGTCGATATTTTGTGGGAATTGGGATGCCATTGTTATTTCCTTTCGGTAGGGTTGGGAAGTCAAACAATCGTGTGGATCTTCTTAACTACTCATACAACATCGGCGGCGGTGGTGCCTTGGTCGGCTGGTTCGCCGCGGGCACTTTCCAACACCAATTCAAATGCGAGTGCAAAGGCGGGCATCAACTGCGGTAGCGCGGATCGTTTGTGCGCCATTAAATGATACTCCATTTCTCCCGCCATCAAGTGCAGATCGTTGGCCGCCAGGTTGCCGGCGGCTCCCTTGAGTTTGTGCACCAGCACGGCCGCCGCGTCCAGATCGTCGTTCTCGATGGCGGCGCGGATGTTGGTCAGGCTGTCGCCGAAGTCGTCCGCGAACAGGCGTAGCAGGCGCGCCAGCAGGGCGCGGTTGCCGCCCAGGCGCGCCATCGCGGCCTTCATGTCGATGCCGGCGAGGGGCTGCGGCGGCGGCGCCGCCTGCGCCGATGGCAATATTGTCTGTTGTGTAATAACAACATGATTCGCTTCCGCGTTCGCGTCCGCGGCGCCGGCCGCGCGCGCGGGCACCCATTTGGCCAAGGTCGCGAACAGGGTGGCCGGTTCGATCGGCTTGGTGACGTAGTCGTTCATGCCCATCGCCAGGCAGCGCTCGCGGTAGCCGCTCATGGCGTGCGCGGTCATGGCGATCACCGCCAGGCCGGCGTGGCGCTCCTGGGCGCGGATGCGCTGGGTGGCCTGGTAGCCGTCCATTTCCGGCATCTGGATGTCCATCAGCACCGCGTCGTAGGCGCCGGCGGCGATCATCGTTAGCGCTTCGGCGCCGCTGCCGGCCAGGTCGACGTGCACCCCGGCGCGCTGCAGGATCTCGGCCGCCACCTGCTGGTTGATGGCGTTGTCGTCGACCACCAGCACGCGCGCGCCGGCGATGGCCGGCACGCTGGCCGAAGGGAAGGGCCGCGCCTCGGGCGGCGCCAGGGTGACGTCGAAGCCGAGCGCCGCGAGCACGCCGTCGAGCAGGTTCAGCGGCGTGACCGGCTTGACCATGAAGGCGTTGATGCCGGCCTGCTCGGCGGCCTGGCGGATGTTGTCGCGCGCGTAGGCGGTGACCATGATGATGGCCGGGAGCGCGGCCAGGCCGGCCTCGGTCTTGATGCGGCGCGCCGTCTCGATGCCGTCCATGCCCGGCATGTTCCAGTCCATCAGCACCACGTCGTAGGGTTCGAGCTGGAGCGCGAATAGGGCGGCGTCGCCGGAGCCGACCGCGCTGGCGTCGAAGCCGAAGCTGCGCAGCTGCGCCTCGAGCATGGCGCGGGTGGGCGCGCTGTCGTCCACGATCAGGACCTTCTTGCCGCGCGCCTCGCCCTGGGCGGCCAGCTGGCGCGCGTCGTGCACCGGCGCGCACGGCAGGGTGATGGCGAAGCTGAAGCGGCTGCCGGCGCCCAGTTCGCTCTCGACCGTGATGGCGCCGCCCATCTTGCCAACCAGTTCCTGCGAAATCGCCAGCCCCAGGCCGGTGCCGCCGTACAGGCGGGTGGTGCTGGCGTCGGCCTGGGCGAAGGCCAGGAACAGGCGCGCCTGCTGCTCGGCGCTGATGCCCACGCCCGAGTCCTGGACGGTGAAGCGCAGGCGCACCTGGCGCTCGTCCGGCGCGCCGTCGGCCTCGCGCTCGACGCGCAGCTCGATGATGCCCTCGGCGGTGAACTTGAGCGCGTTGCCGACCAGGTTGACCAGCACCTGGTTCAGGCGCAGCGGGTCGCCCACCAGGATCGGCGGCACGCCCGGCTCGGCCCACACCACCAGCTCCAGGTCCTTCTCGGCGGCGCGCCAGGAGAACAGGTCGGCGATCTGGCCCAGCGTCTCGGTCAGGTCGAACGGCACCGTCTCCAGTTCCAGCTTGCCGGACTCGATCTTGGAGAAGTCGAGCACGTCGTTGATGATCCCCAGCAGGCTGTGGCCGGCGCGGCCGATCTTGCGGAAGTAGTCGAGCGGCTTGAGCGGCAGGTCGAGGTGGCTGCCCAGGCCGGCGAAGCCGAGGATGGCGTTGATCGGGGTGCGGATCTCGTGGCTGATGTTGGTCAGGAATTCGCTCTTGGCGCGGTTGGCCGCCTGGGCGCTGGCGCGCTCCTTTTCGATCAGGCGCAGCGCGTGGGCCTTCTGGAAGGCCGACACGAACGGCTCCTTGAGCGCCTTCACCAGTTCCAGGTCGTTGGGCGCGAAGGACAACGGCGGCTGGCGTTTTTCGAACACCAGGAAGCCTTCCACGCGCTCGCCGATGCAGATGCGCACGGCCAGCAGGGTCGAGCCGGGATGGGCCTCGGTACGCCCCGGGCCGGTCACGTAGACGTCGGCGGCGATGGCGTCGGCGTAGGCCATGTAGCGCGCGCTCGCCTCGTCCAGCGTCAGGCTGGTTTCGGCGGGGACCGCGCCGGAGCGCTCCCAGGCCGCGCGCAGGGTCAGGGTGTCGGCGCCGGCGTCGCGCACCAGCGCCCAGGCCGCGTCGCTGCCCTGGATGAAGCTCGACTCGTGCAGGATGGCGCGCAGCAGCGCGTCGAAGTCGAGCTGCTCGTTGATCGACTTGACGATCGCGTTGAGCTGCTCCAGGTGCCGCGTGCGCGAGTACACCAGCGCCTGCAGCATGGCGCGGTTGCGTTCGAGCTTGCGCACGCGCCAGCGGTACAGGTAATAGCCGGCCAGGCCAGTGGCCAGCATGTAGGCCAGGTAGGCCCACCAGGTCTGGTGCCAGGCCGGCAGCACCCGCACCGGCAGCGTCAGTTCGCCCGGGGTCCAGACGCCGTCGCGGTTGGCGCCGCGCAGGCGCAGGCGGTAGCGGCCGGGCGGCAGGTTGCTGTAGGCGGCCACGCGGCGGTTGGCGTCGTTCTCGATCCAGTCGCGGTCGTAGCCGTCGAGCCGGTAGGCGTAGCGGTTCTCGTCGGGCGCGGAATAGTCCAGCACCGCCATCTCGACCTCGAAGCTCTTGGTGCCTGGCGCCAGGGTCAGCGCCGGCGCGTCCGGCGCCAGCAGGTTGCCCTTGACGCGCTGGCCGTCCACCCGCACCGAACTGATGGCCACCGGCGCGCGGAAGTTCCAGCTGCCCAGGCGCTCGGGATGGATCACCGCCAGCCCGGCGGTGGCGCCGAACACCAGGTCGTGCTCGGGCGTCTCGGTGGCGGAACCCTGGAAGAACGTCCGCACCCCTACCCCGTCGGCGCGGCGCAGCGCGCGCGCCTTGAGGGTGGCCGTGTCGATCGTGGCCAGGCCGTCGTTGGTCGAGGCCCACATGCGCCCGTCGCTGCCCAGGCGCAGCGCGGACACGGCCTCGCTGGGCAGGCCGTCGGCCAGGCCGAGCCGGCGGAACACGGGCGCGCCGGCCGCGTCGCGCGAGGCCAGCACGCTGATGCCGCCGCCGTGCGAGCCGACCCATAGGCGCGCGTGTTCGTCGGTGGCCAGGGTGTTGATGACCGGGTCGGCCAGGCCGCCCGGGGTGGTGGGGCTGGCGGCGATCTGCTCGACCTTGCCGGTGACCAGGTCGAGCCGGTTCAAGCCGTTGCGGGTCCCTATCCACAGCGCGCTGCCCGACGCCGGCACCACCACCTGCACGCGGTTGTCGGTCAGCCCGCCGGCCGCGCCCGGGCCCTGGGTGTAGCTGCGCAGCGCGCCGCTGGCCGGGTCGTAGCGCAGCAGGCCCTCGAAGGTGCCCAGCCACAGCACCCCGCCCTGGACCAGCACGGTGCCCACGCGCGGATACGGATTGGCCTGCGGCAGCGCCACGCGGCGCACGCGCTGGCCGTGCGACTGGCTGTGATACAGGCCGAGCTGGGTGCCGATCCAGGCTTCCTGCGGCTCGGCCTCGGCCAGCGACAGCACCATGCGGTTCGGCAGGGCGCTGTCCAGGTTGGCCGGGTCGGGGCGCAGGGCCGCCGTGCGGGCGCCGTCCGGGTTGATCAGGTCGATGCCCTGGTCGGCCAGGCCCAGCCACACCCGGCCGGCCGAGTCGGTCATCGCCGCCGACACCGCCGCCTCGAGCTGGCCCTCCGAGCCGAACACCGTGTCGACGGCGCGGTTGGCCGGATTGTAGGCGTCCACGCTGCGCTCGTTGGCCACCCAGATCAAGCCGCTGGCGTCGCGCAGCAGGGCGGCGGTGCGGTCGTTGGCCAGGCTGGCCGGCACCGCCGGCTGGTGCACGATGCGGCGGCCGCGGGTGCCGTCGGCGTCGATTTCGACGATGCCGCCGCCGTAGGTGCTGGCCCACCACTGGCCGGGGGTGGCCTCGGTGATGCCCAGCACCATGTTGGCGTCGATGTCGCGCACGGCCGCCACGCTGGCGATGCGCGCGCCGCGCCCGTCCGCGTCGACCAGCCCGATGCCGCTCTTGAGGGTGCCGAAGGCGATCTGGCCGCGGCTGTTCTCGGCCAGCGCCAGCACCGCGTCCGTCCACGCGCCGGGGACGGACGCGCGCACCGGCACGGCCGCGATCGCGCCGCTGGCGGCGTCGCGCCGGGCCAGGCCGGCGACCGAACCGATCCACAGGTTGCCGGCCCGGTCCACATGCAGCGCGCGCACCGGCACGTCGCCCAGGGCGCTGTGCACGTGGGTGGGGCGCACTCCGTCCGGGGCCAGGTAGTCCAGGCCGCCGCCGCCGCCGATCCACATGCCGCCCTTGGCGTCGCTGGCGATCGCCGCCACCGCCGGATTGGACAGGCCGCCCGCGCCGGCGCCGATGTTGACGAAGCATTCGCACTGCTTGTCGTAGCGCGCCAGGCCGGCGGTGGCGGTGCCGATCCATAGGCGTCCGCGCCCGTCCACGTGCAGGGCCTGGATGAAGTCGGCGGGGACGGAAGTCGGGTCGTTGCCGTCATGTAGGAAGCTGCGCATGCGGTAGCCGTCCCAGCGGGCCAGGCCGCGCTGGGTGCCTACCCAGATGAAGCCGTCGCCGTCCTGGGCCAGCGCCATCGCCACCGGGTGCGGCAGGCCGTCCTTCAGGCCCAGGTGCTCAAACAGCGGCGTGGCCAGCCGATCCCAGCGTTGCGCGGGCGCGGCGCCCGCCGCGTGCACGACCACCAGCAGCGCCAGCATGGCGGCGCGCAGGCAGCGCCGCGCCGGCCCGCCTTGCATCAGGTGGGGCGCACGCATCACGCGGCCTTCCCGCGCCGGCAGGGCAGGCGCGCGGACGCACGCGCGGCGAGGCTGGCGCGTGGACCGGATTGGCAGGCTAACAAGGGAATCGGCATGGTGCGAAGCATGGTGTCGGGGCGAAACGGCTGGAATCGCTTCTTTCTTTCAGGATACGCATTTGTCCCTGCGCTGTCCATGGATTCGCGGCGCCGAAGTGTGGCACCGATACGACCCTGTTTTTGTGATAAGAGCCGATCGGCGCGCCGACGCGATCGAACACCTTGGCCTGAACGACGCAAGCCCGGTCGCCGCCTTTCGCGCTGGAATGGGCTGCGCCAGCGCGTTTCGTGGACGCCTGGCTCAACGATTGATCAGCGATTAGAATGGCCGATCGCCGCTCCGGCCCCAGCGCGCAGGCGCCGCCCTCGACCCATATCGTTACCAGGATACCTCCGTGAAAAAACATCTCTTTAGCGCAGCCCTCGCGCTGGCGCTGGCCGCTTGCGCCGGCACCGGCGCCGACCAGACCGCCCGCCACGGCGCCCACCGCGGCCATCCCGATGCGGCCCGCGTGGCCGACCACGTCGCCGCCAAGCCGCTGTACCGCGACCCGGTCGCCGACGGCGCCGCCGACCCGGTGCTGGTCTACAACCGCGCGCGCCGGCGCTGGTGGATGATGTACACCAACCGGCGCGCCAAGGTGCCCGGCCTGTCCGGCGTGACCTGGGTGCACGGCACCCATATCGGCATCGCCGAGTCGCCCGACAACGGCGCCAGCTGGCAGTACGTGGGCACGGCCGACGTCGCCCTGCCTCCCGAGCTGGGCGGGGCCGACGCGACCGAGTGGGCGCCCGACGTCGTGCGCGCCGACGACGGCACCTACCACATGTTCCTGACCGTGGTGCCGGGCGTGTTCGAGGACTGGAACCATCCGCGCCGCATGGTGCACCTGACCAGCACCGACCTGCGCCACTGGCGCGACGCGCGCGTGCTGACCCTGGCCTCGGATCGCGTGATCGACGCCTCGCTGGCGCGCCTGCCCGACGGGCGCTGGCGCATGTGGTACAACAACGAGCGCGATCACAAGTCGATCTACTACGCCGACAGCGCCGACCTGGAACACTGGAGCGGCCATCTGCGCGCGGTGGCCGACCAGGGCGGCGAGGGCCCCAAGGTGTTCCAGTGGCACGGTGCCTGGTGGATGATCACCGACGTCTGGCACGGCCTGGCCGTGTACCGCTCCAGCGACGCGCTGCACTGGACGCGCCAGCCGGGCAACCTGCTCGAGGTGCCCGGCCACGGCGCCGACGACCAGGTCATGGGCGGCCATCCCGACGTGGTGGTCGACGGCGAGCGCGCCTACCTGTTCTATTTCACCCACCCCGGCCGGCGCGGTCCGGACGCCAAGGCCGACGGCCCCGAGCAGCGCCGTAGCAGCATCCAGGTGGTCGAACTGCGCCAGGACGGCCAGTGGCTAGTCGCCGAGCGCGACCTGCCAACCATGATTGGCCTGAGGAATATTGATTAATGCATAATTGGTCTGATCACTTTTGTTGATTGGTCTGGTCAATTGCGTGATTCTTTCTGATCCGGTCGCGCCAGGCATGCTGTTCTCCCATAGAATAAATTGCAGGTAATAGCTCGATAACAGGCCAAAACGATATAGGCCGATTACACCGGAGAACGAGAATGAGTAAGCATGCGAATCTGACCCACGGCGGCGCCCAGACCAGGCGCACCCGCTGCGCGACGGCGGTGGCCGCGGCGCTGGCGATCATGGCGGCCCACGCCGCAGCCCAGGAGGCGCCGGCCGCGCAGCCCGATCCCAAGGTTGGCGCCGTGGTCGTGGTGGCGGGCACGCGCATGTCGGTGGCCTCCGCCATCGACCGCAAGCTCAAGGCCGGCACCGTCACCGATTCCATCGTGGCCGAGGACATCGGCCAGTTCCCCGACAAGAACGTCGGCGAAGCGCTCTCGCGCGTGACCGGCGTGCAGCTCACGCGCGAATTCGGCGAGGGCTCCACGGTCGCCATCCGCGGCGTGGAACCCGACTTGAACCGCATCGAGATCAACGGCTCCTCGGTGCTGTCGACCAACGGCACGGCCGGGCGCGGCGCCGAGCTGCGCGAACTGGCCTCGGAGCTGATCGCCTCGATCGACGTGTACAAGGGCACCACCGCCGACCTGACCGAAGGAGGCGTGGGCGGCACCGTCAGCATCAAGACGCGCAAGCCGCTCGACTTCAAGAAATTCACCTTCGTGTCGACCTTGTCGGCGGAAAAATCGTCGATCCGCGACGGCGCCCAGCCGCGCACCAGCGTATTCGTGGCCGACCGTTTCCTCGACAACCGCCTGGGCCTGATGGCCAACTTAGTCAGCGACGACGTCCACACCCGCAACGACTACCTGCGCAACACCTCCTGGACCTTCCTGCGCGACTGGGACTTCTCGGCCGACAAGACCGTGCCCAGCACCGACCCGGTGGTGGCCGCCATCGCCACGCCGGCCGGCTGCTCGGCCGCGACCCTGACGGCGGCCCAGAAGACCGCCTGCGCGCGCCAATGGTACGACTACGCGCCGCAGATTCCGCGCTACGGCCAGTGGCAGCGCGACCACAAGCGCAGCTCGGGCGAGTACACCGCCCAGTTCAAGATCAACCGCGAATGGATGGTGTGGGGCAGCTACCAGGCCAACAAGCAGAACCAGGTGCTCACCGACCGCAATTTTGGCACCGATTTCACCGCCGTCACGCGCCTGTCCGGCCCCGGCAAGGACCCGGTCTACAACATGGCCACCGGCGTGCCAACCACGGCCGGCAGCTGCACCCCGGTCGCCACCAGCGCCACCCCGGCCGGGATGGTGGTCGAGAACCACTATGTGACCCAGTACACGGTCGGTAACTGCCTGGCCGCGGCCGGCCAGGGCGGGCAGGGCGCCTTCAGCACCCAGACCCGCGAGTACGGCCTGCGCGTGAAGTCCACCTACAAGACCGGCGGCTTCGAGTACAAGGGCGAGCGGCTCCAGGCCGAAGGCTTGCTGACCAAGTCGGGCTCGCGCTACGAGTCGGAGAACAACTCGATCGCGTTCTCGCAGAACGCGCCCGGGCTGGTCGTCAAGCTCGACACCCAGGGCATCCCGCACTTCACATTCCCGGACGCCTACCAACCCGACAATCCGGCCTCCTACGTGAGCGCCCAGATCCAGTATCGCCCGCTGGACGTGACGAACTCGGAAGACCAGCTCAAGCTCGACTTCAAGTACCGCCTGACGACGCCGTTCTTCAACAAGGCCTGGTTCGGCGTCCAGGGCCGCAAGTCGAGCGCCTCGCAGTACGGCGGCGGCGGCTACCTGGCCAGCGCCGGCAAGGACCTGGTGAGCACCGCCGACGACGTCTACGTGCAGACCGCGAACGTCACCTCGACCATCATGTACGACCCGCTGTACACCGGCAGCGCCCTGCGCGCGCCCACCGCCCCGTCCAACATCGCCTCGCTCGGCAGCACCCGCTACGTGAACGCGGCCCAGATGGCGGCGCTGGCGCAGCAGTCCCTGATCCAGCGCTCGTCCGGCACCTTCTATAGCGGCTACAACGGCGTGAGCGGCCTGCCGTCCGGCTGGGTGGCGCCTTCCTTCGCCCAGTCGGCCCAGAACTTCGACCTGAGCCACTTCAACCACGACTGGCTGATCAACGCGCCTGGCAGCGACGGCAATACCTATCCGCAGATCCCGTCCTACATCGTCGATGAACGCAGCCAGGCCGGCTACCTGCGCCTGGACTACCAGACCGAGTTGTTCGGCTATGAGATCAACGGCAACCTGGGCGGGCGCTATGTGCGCACCCGCGACAGCGCCACCGGATCGATGAAGAACCAGATCGCGGTCGAGAACTCGCCCGGCTCGTCGGCCAGCACCACGCGCGTGGTGTCGAACACCATCGTCTCGCTGGACAACACCTACAACGACTTCCTGCCCAGCGTGAACGCGGCCGTGTGGCTGGTGCCGGACAAGTTCATCGCCCGCTTCGGCTGGGGCAAGGTAATGGCGCGCCCGGCCATCGACAAGCTGGCCCCGAACGCCACTTGCACCAAGAACAGCGGCCTGACCCAGTTCGGCGGCGACGGCACCGACGACTGCACCGCCGGCAATCCGAACCTCAAGCCCTTCCGCGCCAACGACACCGACTTGAGCCTGGAATACTATCCGACCGGCGACAGCCAGCTCAGCGCCGCCTTCTTCCGCAAGGACATCAAGGTGGGCAGCCCGATTAACACCTTGGTCAAGGGCGTGGACCTGTTCCACGACGGCCAGCGCTGGGACGTGACGCAGCCGGTCAACGCGCCAGGCGCCGTCACCAACGGCGTCGAGCTGGCCGGACGCACCGCGCTGACCTTCCTGCCGGGCTGGCTGGGCGGCTTCGGGGTGGACGTCAACTACACCCGCATGGGCTTCAAGTTCGCGCCGGGCACGGAACGCATCAACGACCTCGATGGTTCGGTGCTGCCGTATCCCGGTCTGTCGAAGAACAGCTATAACGTGGGCCTGTGGTACGACCAGGGACCGATCAACGCGCGCATCGCCTATAACTACCGCGACCGCTACTACACCGGCGGCATCGACGTGTCGAAGAACCCCGTGTTCATCGAAAAAACCGGCTACCTCGACGCCAAGATCCAGTACCGCTTCAGCTCGAACGTGACGTTCTCGCTGGAGGGTAAAAACCTGAGCAACCAGGCCCAGATCTCGGACGCCGGCTCCCTGTTCCGCGTGAACGAATTCATCTGGTCGGGCCGCCGCTACTACTTCGGCGTCACGATCAAGAACTGAGGCCACGCACCGAGTTTCGACGACACACTCTCCTGTTGAGTCGATTTGCACCCGCTGGTCCGCCCCGACAGCTGGTGCTTTTTTACCTGTCAACCCAATTTCTTCACACGGAGTCACCATGTTCCTGACCACCATCGCGCGCCGCCACGCACAGGCCCTCCTGATCGCCGCGGCCCTTTCCCCGGCCGTCCACGCGGCCGACGCGCCACCTGCGACCTGGGTCGACAAAGACACCGGCCACCGCGTCTGGCGCCTGACGCCGGAGCCCAGTTCGTCCTCGCTCTACTTCAACTACACCGCCTTCACTCCGGACGGCAAGTCGATGGTCTATAACGCCACCGACGGCATCCACGCGCTCGACCTGGCCAGCCGCAAGACGCGCCTGCTGGTGCCCAACCACGGCGCGCGCGGCGCCGCGCGCACCATCGCGGTCGGGCGCAAGACCAACTCCGTGTTCTACCTGAGCGACGATCCGGCCACCCACGTGAGCGCCATCTACAAGGCCAGCTTCGACACCGGCCTGGCCACCAAGCTGGTCGACCTGCCGGCCGGCTTTCGGGTCGACAGCATCAACGCCGACGAGACCCAGGCCGCCGGCACCTACGAGGAGCACCCGACGGCGCGCGCCCCGCGCCAGGACACCCTGGGCGGGCCGCTGCGCCAGCCCGAGAATAAGGGCCAGATGATGGAACGGCGCCTGGCCTCGCGCCTGCCGCTGGTGCTGTTCGCCCTGAACCTGAACGACGGCAAGGTCACCGAGCTGCTGCATTCGACCGACTGGATCAACCACCTGCTGTTCTCGCCGACCGATCCGGGCCTGTTGATGTACTGCCACGAAGGGCCATGGCAGAAGGTCGACCGCATCTGGACCATCCGCACCGACGGCTCGCATAACACCCTGGTCCACAAGCGCACCATGGCCATGGAGATCGCCGGCCACGAGTTCTGGGGCCAGGACGGCAAGACCATCTGGTACGACTGGCAGTATCCGAAGGGCGCCTCGTTCTACGTGGCCGGCCTCGATCTGGCCACCGGCAAGCGCACCGCCTACCACATGGAGCGCAACGACTGGTCGATCCACTTCAACGTCACCGGCGACGGTTCGCTGTTCGCCGGCGACGGCGGCGACCCGGGCCAGGTCGCCCGGGCGCCGGACGGCGAATGGATCGTGCTGCTCAAGCCCACCTCGGTGCTGGGCGAGGGCGCCATGAACGCGCCCGACTACTGGCAGGCCGGCGTGTTCAAGTCCGAACACCTGGTCAACATGGCGCAGCACGACTACCACCTCGAACCGAACGTGCGCTTCTCGCCGGACCAGAAGCTGGTCATCTTCCGCACCAATATGTTCGGTCCGACGTACGTGCTGGGGGTGGAGGTGGACAAGGCCGCCGCCGGCGCCAAGGACCTGATGTCCACGCCGGAGCTGGCGCGCAAATTCAACCCGCGCAAGCCGGTGCCGACCAACGTGAAAGCGGTGCCCTGAGCGCGCTTTGATTTCGGCGCGAAGCTTGCTACCATGTCCGCTGAAGTCATCGGCCGCCGGTTCGATCCGGCGGCGTCATTACACTGTTTGATGAGGTTGGAGACGCATGCGGAAGTCCTTATCGCGCCTGGTTGCGGGCGCTGTGCTGTGCTGGTCGGTGGCGGCGCTGGCCGCGCCGGTATTTCATAACCCGCTGGTGCGCCAGCGCGCCGATCCGCAGGTGGCGCTGCAGGCCGACGGCTACTACTATTTCACCGCCACGGTGCCCGAGTACGACCGTATCGAGGTGAGGCGCGCGCGCTCCCTCGACGATCTGGGCAAGGCCGACGCCAACGTCGTCTGGCGCGAGCATGCCAGCGGTCCGATGAGCTTTCACATCTGGGCGCCCGAGATGCACCGCATCGACGGTAAATGGTTTATCTATTTCACGGCCGGGCGCGCCGACGACCACTGGGCCATCCGCCTGTACGCGCTGGAGAACGATTCGCCCGATCCGCTCAAGGGCCAGTGGGTCGAGCGCGGCCAGGTCAAGACCAACTGGGAAAGCTTCTCGCTCGACGCCACCACCTTCGCCCTCAACGGCCAGCGTTACCTGGTGTGGACCCAGACCGGCCCGGAGCCGCACCTCCAAGCCGACCAATATCTACATCGCCAAAATGGAGACGCCGACCTCGATCAGCGGCCGCCAGGTGCTGCTCTCGACCCCGCAATACCCGTGGGAGAAGGTCAAGTTCCAGGTCAACGAGGGGCCGGCGGTGCTGGTCAAGAACGGCAAGGTCTTTCTCACCTATTCGGCAAGCGCCACCGACGCCAGCTACAGCATGGGCATGCTGACGGCCAGCGCGGCGAGCGATCTGCTCGATCCGACCTCGTGGAAGAAATCGGCCGAGCCGGTGTTCAAGACCAGCGAGAAGAACGGCCAGTACGGCCCCGGTCATAATTCGTTCACCACCACGCCGGACGGCAAGACCGATATCCTGGTCTACCACGCGCGCAACTACCGCGACATCCAGGGCGATTCGCTGCATGACCCGAACCGCCACACGCGCGCCCAGGTGATCCACTGGCGCGCCGACGGCACGCCGGACTTCGGCGAGCCGGTGGCTGACTAAGGCTTAGGTTTAGCGACCAGCAAACGAAAACGCTCCGACCCTGCATTCAGCGGCTTTTTCGAAGCTTCCCGCCAGCTTTAGCACGCCGATCTCGGGCGTGTTTCGGTTCAAGCTGGTTACTTACCGAACATCGCGCTGATCTCCGCCACCTTAGCATCAAATTGCTCGGTCATGTCCTTTAGCCGGTAGCCGTGGCTTGCCAGTGTCGGCTCCAGATCGTCGAGCTGTCGCGACATGCCGCAACCAATTCCGCCGTGACCGGCTGATTTTTATTTTGTTATCGGACTAATTATGCTGCGACGATTTTCGGTCCTGTTGTATGTGTTCCTTAGTGCGAGTGTCCATGCGGAGCCGTTGCCCGAACAAGACATACCGGCGCTGTTGCAAGCCCGTGTGAAGGAAACCCAAGGCACGGCGATCGTGGCGGGTATCATCGACGCCCAAGGCCGTCGTTTCTACAGTTACGGACCAGCTGACACGGTCAGCGGGAAACCTGTGGACGAGCACACGCTGTTCGAAATAGGCTCGGTCACCAAGCTGTTCACTTCACTGCTGCTGGCGGACATGGCCGTGAAGGGAGAAGTCAAGTTGGACGATCCCGTTCAGTTGCATCTGCCGCCCGGCGTCAAGGCTCCCCAATTTGGCGAGCAGCCAATCAGGCTGGTGGATCTGTCGCTTCACCGTTCCGGGCTGCCAGTGGATCTAACTCAGTTGCCCATGGGGCCTGCCGAGATCATCGCGCAAGGCTATGACATTCAATCCCTGTACCGCTTCGTGTCGGCATACACGCTCAACAGAGCACCTGGCAAAACAGAGTATTCGAACGTCGGCGTCAGCTTGCTTGGCTTCGCGCTGGCGTCGCGCGCGGGGCATAGTTATGAGCAATTGATCCGGGACCGCATCACGGGGCCAATCGGCATGCGCGACACGGGCATCACGTTCACCCCGGCGATGCGCGCTCGTCTAGCCCAAGGCTATAAGGGCACCACCGCCCAGCCATCGATCAGCGGGGTCCCGGCGTACGCGCCGGCGGGTGGCTTGTATTCCACAGCAAGCGACATGCTCAATTTCCTCGGTGCGGCGTTCAGTCTGACGACGTCGCCGCTGGACGCCGCCATGGCGTATATGCGCAAGCCATACAGAGAGAAGCCCGACGTGCGTTTGGGGTGGGGCATGGATCGCAGGTACGGTTCTGAACTCTGGACGCACGCAGGCCGCACCTTCGGATACGCGAGCATGGTGGCATTCGATGCGAGCGCTGGGCGGGGCGTCGTGCTGCTGGCCAATAGCACGACGGAACTGAGCGACCTTGCTCACCGCATCCTAAACACCAAGTTCCGCCTTCGGCAATTCGTAGCTCCCCCAGCATTCGTGCGCATGGTCGAAGAGTCTCATTTTGGGCAGGTAATGGCCGCCTACCGCGCGCTCAAGCACCGGGATCCGGAATTCTTTTTGGAAGAATCAATTATTAACGAGTGGGGCGGGGTGCTGCTGAATAAGGGCAGGACTCGCCAAGCCATCGCGCTGTTAGCGTTTAACTGTCAGCAGTTCCCCAAGAGCGCAAACACCTTCGACAGCTTAGGCGAAGCGTACGAGGCCAGCGGCGATCGTACGCAAGCTATAGCAGCCTATCGCAAGGCACTGGAACTCGATCCGAAGTTCAGTAACGCGGGTGCTCGGCTCAGGGTGTTGGCACCGCCGGAGTCACATGGTGGCGCCAAATAAACCATTTGGCCAACGCTGTCAGCGATGGGCAAGCTTGCACCCAGCAACAGAGACGCATTGAGTGATGATGACGTTGCACCACTGGTAAGCGGCGTGTGACAGGCAACGGCGAGCTGATCGACGCAGTTTTACGGCAAGAAGTCGGCATCGCGGTTGACGAAGTGGTCGGCGATAAGCGTCAGCACAGGACGAACAAAGTTCGGCGTTCATTTACTCCAATGGCTGGGTATGCTGGCCGACATCGAGGCCGATACCAAGGCGGTGTTGAACATCCTGGTCAGTTGCAAATAATTCTGGTTCGCGGCGATGGAATGCAGGTCGGCGCGGATAAATGCAGGCGTCACGCCTGGGTGGCCTGGGCCAGCCAGCTGGCCCGGTAGGCCGCGAAGCCCGGCAGATCGAGCGGCTCCGCGGCCTTGCCGGCCGTGGCGGGCAGCTCGCCCCAGTGGTGCAGCATCCAGCCGCCCCAGGTGGTGCCGCTGGCGTCGTCCGAGGTGGACACGGCCTGGCCGGTGCGCAGTGCGCCCAGCAGTGGCGCGAAATACGGATTGCCGCAGAAGCTGCCCTCGACCGTCACCGGCCCGGCCGCGCCCAGCGCGTCGAGGCAGTAGTCCGTCATCAGCACGCAATACAGGGTCGCCAGCGCGTAGCGTTCCTGGGCCGTCTCGGGCGCCGGGCCGACCTGGCGCCCGGCGCGTCCGGAAAACGGTCCGCCCGACTCCGAAAAACTGGGTAGGGCCATGCTGCCGCGCGCGACCAGGCGCGCCAGGTCGGCCTCGGAACACTGCTGCGGCGATTCGCCGGCAAGCACGCCGAATTCACGCCCGCCCATGAAGCGCATGCAGGCCACGGGCTGCTGCAATGCGTTGGTATTGGCCAGCATGTCCGCGTCTTCACGCAACTGGTCCAGTTCGACGCCGAAGGCGGCGGCGATCATCCAGGTGCCGGTCGAGAGTACGCTCTGGCGCGCCTGGCCCAGGTAGCGCAGAAGGGAAGCGTTGCTGTCGTGGATGCCGCACACGACCTGGCAGTCGGCCGGCAGGCCGGTGACGGCCGCCAGCTCGGCGCGCAAGGGGCCCAGCGCGGCCCAGGCCGGCCGCAGCGGCGGGAACAGCGCCTCCCAGCCCATCTGGCGCGGCAGCGCGGAATAGTCCTGGGCCACCGGATTCCACAAATCGGTGTGGCAGCCGAGCGAGGTCACCTCGCTGGCGGCCACGCCCGACAGGCGCCAGGCCCAGTACTGGGGATATATCAGGATGTGGTGTGCGCGGGCGAATTCGGCCGGAAAATGCTGGGCCTGCCATGCCAGCTGGCGCCCCAGGTTCAAGCCGCACGGCAGCTCCGGCGACAGGGTCTCGGCGTAGGGCGGGCGGGCCGCGTAGTCGGTGCCGGGCAGGGTGGCCTCGTAGTCGAGCACCGGCAGCACCAGGCCGTGTTCATCGACCAGGGCCGCGGTGGCGCCATGGGTGACCGGCACGATGGCGCCCACCCTGGCCTGGGCCGCGAAGGCGGCGCAGGTGGCCAGCATCCAGTCCCAGATGCGCTCCACGTCGTGGTGGGGATACGGGCCGCCGGCGACGATGGTGTTCTTCATGCGCCGCTCGTCAAGCAGCTTGCCGTCCACGTCGAGCAGGGCCAGCTTGACGTTGGTCTTGCCGATGTCGAGGACGATGGTGGCGTGTTCGCTCATGCCCATCTTACTTGGCCACCTTGCGCCCGCCCAGCAGGCGCGGCACCGCGATGGTGACCAGCAGCAGGACGCCGACCACGATGGTCATGTAGATGCCGGGGACGTTGGCCAGCGACAGGCCGTAGGTGACCGTGCCCAGGGTCAGCACGGCCAGCATCACGCCGCCGATGGTGCCGGCGCCGCCGGCGATGCTCACCCCGCCCAGGATGGCCATGGTGATCGCTTCGAGCTCCCAGCCGAAGGCGATGTCGGGGCGGGTGCTGTCGATGCGGCCGGTCAGCAGGAAGGCCGCCAGGCCCGCCATCGCGCCGGTGACCATGAACAGCACCAGGCGGTAGCGGTCCACGGCGATGCCGGAGAAGCGCGCGGCCACCGGGTTGTTGCCGATCGCGTAAATGCGCCGCCCCCAGCTGGTGGTGTGCAGCACCAGCGTGAACAGCACGGCGAAGGCCAGCAGCACCGCGAACGGGCGCGGCACCAGGTCGAAGTAATAGCCCTGGCACCAGCCGGTCACCGCCGCCGGATAGCCGGTGAAGCCCTGGTCGCCCAGCACCACCGAGCACAGGCCGCGAAACAGCGACACGGTGCCGATGGTGACCACGATGGAGGGCAGCGCGAAGCGCGTCACCAGGATACCGTTGAGCGCGCCGCATAGGGTGCCGGTGGCCAGCGCCACGAACAGCAGGGCGCCGGGCGGCACGCCGTGGGCGTGCGCCAGGCCCATCGCCACCGAGGACAGCGCCAGGATGCCGGACACCGAAATGTCGATCTCGCGGCAGATGATCAGCAAGGCCATCGGCAGGGCGATCAAGGCCTTTTCGCTGAAGTTGGAAGTCGCGTCGAACAGGTTGCGCAGGTCCAGGAAGTGGGGCAGGGCGACGCTGCAGATGGCGAAGGCGGCCACCATGAGCATGGCCAGCAGCGCTTCCCAGCGGCCCATCATCTGCCTGAAGGTCGCCGGCTGGCGGTCGAGGATGGTGTAGCGCGAGGTCGATTTGGCGGCGGCGAACATCGTGGTGGTATTCAAGCTGCGCTCCGTTTGGCGTTCTGGTTAATCAGGTGCAGCGGCAGGATCTGCCGGCTGTTCTTCTTGTTGCCGCGCGCATTGATCAGCACCGCGGTGAGGATGACCAGGCCGGTCAGGGCACTTTGCCAGAACGGCGACACCTTCACCACCGGCAGGGCGTTGTTGATCACCGAGAGGAACAGCGCGCCCAGCACGGCGCCGCCCACGCTGCCCACGCCGCCGGCGATATTGACTCCGCCGATGACGCAGGCGGCGATCACGGTGAATTCGAAGCCGTAGGCGATCTGGCTGTAGGCCACCGCGTAGCGCGCCACCCACAGGTAGCCGCACAGCCCCGCCATCATGCCGGACAGGCCGTAGGTCCACATCAGGCGCCTGGCGGCCGGAATGCCGATGTAGCGCGCCGAACCGGGCTCGTTGCCGATCGCGTAAAGGTCGCGCCCGAAGCGCGAATGGCGGGCCACGTACCACATCGCCAGCACCACCAGCGCGGCGATCCACACCAGGTGGGTCACGCCGAACAGGGTGGTCAAGGGGAAGCCGATGAACTCGGGCGTCATCTGTTGCGAGGAGATCCAGGCGCCGTTGGTCAGCACGAACACCATGCCGCGGTACACGCTCATGGTGCCGAGGGTGACCACGATGGGCGGCAGTTGCAGGTAGCCGATCATCCAGCCGTTGATCAGGCCGAGCACCAGGCCGGTGCCGACGGCGGCCAGCACGATCACCGCCAGCGGCAGGCCGGGCACCTTGGCGCCCAGCAGGGCCGCCACCATGCCCGACAAGGCCAGGTTGGAGGCCACCGACAGGTCGATGCCGCGCGTGATGATGACGAACATCTGGGTCAGCGCGAGCATGATCAGCAAGGTGCTGTCGGTGAGCACGTTGCCCAGGCTGGCCGCGCTCAAGAACACCGGTGCGCGCGTGCCGACCAGGCCGATCAGGACGATGATCAGCGCCGCCAGCAGCGCCTCCCGTTGTTTCAACATACTCATGCCGCTTCCTCTGTCGATAATTCACTGCCCGATGCCGCGGCCACCACATTCTCCGCCGTCGCTTGTCCGCGCGCGAAGACCTTCCTGATATGCCCCTGGTGCATGACGATGACGCGGTCGGCCAGGCCCAGCACCTCCGGCAGCTCGGACGACACCAGGATCACCGACAGGCCGCGCGTCACCAGCTCGCCGATAAACCGGTGCACCGCCGCCTTGGAGCCGATATCGATGCCCTTGGTCGGCTCGTCCAGGATGATCACCTTGGGATTGGTGGCCAGCCATTTGCCCAGCACGACCTTCTGCTGGTTGCCGCCGGACAGTTCAGACACCAGCTGCATCAGGTGGTGGGCTTTCAATTCGAGCTGTTCGGCGAAATGGCGCGCGATGCGCGTTTCCTCGGCGCGCCTGCCGCGCAGGAAGAAGCCGATTTTGGACAGCAGCGGCAGGGTGATGTTCTGCATGATCGGCATCGACAGGTGGGCGCCCTGGTGCTGGCGGTCCTCCGGCACGTAGGCGATGCCGTGGGCGATGGCGTCGCGCGGGCCGTTGATGGCGACCTTCTTGCCGCCGATCTTGACGCTGCCGCGCACGCCCTCGCTCAGGCCAAACAGCGCCTGCATCACTTCCGAGCGGCCGGCCCCGACCAGGCCGTAGAAGCCCAGGATCTCGCCCTGCTTGATCGAAAAGCTGACCTGGTCGAATTCGGTCGGATGGCAGAAATTGTCGACCTCGAGCAGGGTCGGGCCGAGCTCCACATCGGCCTTGGGAAAGGCCTGGTGGATCTGGCGGCCCACCATCAGCGACACCAGTTCCGGCTCGCTGATGTCGGCCAGCGCGCCGTCGGCCACGAACTGGCCGTCGCGCAGCACGGTGTAGCGGTCGGCGACCTGGTAGATCTCGTCGAATTTGTGCGAGATGAAGATGACGGCGGTGCCGGCCGTCTTCAATTGCGCGATGATGCGGTACAGCTCATGGATCTCGCGCTGCGACAGCGCCGCCGTCGGCTCGTCCATGATCACCACGCGCGCGTTTTGCGACAGCGCGCGCGCGATTTCGACGAAGTGGCGCTGGGCCACGCTCAAGTCCTTGACCCGCGCCCGCACCGGCAGGGCCACCTCCAGGCGCGCGAACAGCTGGTCGGCCTGCGCTTCGATCAGGGCCCAGTCTACCCGCGGCGGAAAACCGGTGGTCGGCTGGCGCCCGACGTAGATGTTCTCGGCCACCGTCAGTTCGTCGAACATCACGGTTTCCTGGTGCACCGCGGTGATCCCGGCCAGCATCGCTTCCTGGGCGCTGTTGAAGCGCACTTGTTCGCCGCCCAGGAAGATGCTGCCGGCGTCGGGCTGGTAGATGCCGGTCAGGGTCTTGACCAGGGTCGATTTGCCGGCGCCGTTTTCGCCGATCAGCGCCATGACTTCGCCGGGGCGGATCGTCAGGCCGACGTCGTTCAAAGCGACCACGCCGCTAAAACGCTTGCAGATACCGGTCAACTGCAATACCGGCGCGGTCTCGGGGGCGAGCCCGGCCTGCGCCGACACCGGCACGGCGCCGGGCGCGAGGGACGGGCTGCTTACTTTGGTTACTGGCATACGGGCTTCACACAGAATGGAAAACATGAACGGCGACGGACGGGGCGCGAGCATGCGCCGCCGTCCGCGCCGGCTGGCATCAAAAGATCCGGGCGAACTTGTCGACGTTGTCTTTGTTGTAGGTGAACGGCGGCGCCAGCGCGGCTTCGCCGTTCTCGTCGATGACCAGCTTGCCCATGCGGCCGGCCGAGACGCTGTTCTTGCCCGCCTTGCCCTTGACGAATTCGCTGGCGGCGTAGGTGGCCGCGTAGCCCAGGTCGATCGGGTTCCAGATGGCGAATTCGCGCACGGCGCCGTTCTTGACGTGGCCGGCCATCTCGGACGGCAGGCCCAGGCCGGTCACGAAGACCTTGCCCACCAGGTGCTCGTCGACGACGGCCTTGCTGGCGGCGACGATGCCGACCGTGGTCGGGGCGATGATGGCCTTCAGGTTCGGATTGCTGCGCAACAGGCCGATCGCTTCGCGGTAGCTCTTGTCGGACTGGTCGTCGCCGTACACGGTCGCCACCAGTTTCAGCTTGCTGTACTCCGGCTTTTGCAGGACCTTCTTCATGACGTCGATCCAGATGTTCTGGTTGGTCGCCTGGGCCGACGCCGACAGGATCGCGATCTCGCCGGCGCCGCCGATGTCGTCCGCGGCCATCTCGATCTGCTTTTCGCCGATCAGCTGCGCGCTCGAGGGGTTCAACTGCATCAGCCGGCCGTCCTTGGCCACGCCGCTGTCGAAGGAAATGACCTTGATCCCGCGCTGCATCGCCTTCTTCGTGATCGGCACCAGCGCGTTCGGGTCGTTGGCCGAGATGACGATCGCGTCGACGTGCTGGCTGATGAGCGAATTGATGATCTCGATCTGGCCTTCGGCGGTTGGCGTGGTCGGGCCGGTGTAGATGATCTCGGTGTTGCCCAGTTCCTTGGCCGCCTCGTTGGCGCCTTCGTGGGCGGCGTCGAAAAAGCCGTTGCCGAGGTTTTTGACGACCATCGCGATCTTGACCTTCTCGTCCTTCTTTTCGCATCCAGCCAGCGCGCCCATGAGGCTGAGCGAAACGGCGGCGACCAGGACCTTCTTGAGCAGGATGCGGCGGGATTGTTTAGTAGCGATCAATGCGATGTCTCCGATTGGAAAAGGGCGGACGACTGCATGTCGTACGCGGGACTGTAGGACGATGCGCAGAGCTGGGCCGGAACGGCCTCGGGCGCGACGGTGACGACCTTGACGCCGGATTGCTCGAGCAATTGCACGGCGCTGTCGGATGCGTTGGTGTCGGTGATGACGGTGGAAACCCGGTTCAGGCCGCACAGGATCAGGCCGGCCTTCTTGGCGAACTTGGAGCTATCGGCCAGCACGATCAATTCCTCGGCCTGGCTGATCAGGCGCTTCTCGGCCTGGATCAAGAGCGGGTCCGCCTCCATCAGGCCCAGCAGCGACAGGCCGTACACGCTCATGAACATCTTGGCCGCGTAATGGTGCTGGGTGATGTCGTTGTCGAAGGGGCTGAGGATCACGTTCTGTTCGCGGTACACTTTGCCGCCGGGGAGGATGATTTCGTTCTCGCTCGATACCAGCAGGCGCTCGGCCATGAGGAAGGAGTTGGTCAGGATCTTGAGATGCTTATCGACCAGGAACTCGGCCATCATGAAGGTGGTCGTGCCGCCGTTGATGATGATCGTTTCGCCTTCGCTGCACATGCCGCTGGCATGGCGCGCGATGGCGCGCTTGCGCTCGGCGAAGCATTGAATATTGTTCTGGAAGGTCTCGCTCGACAGGGCGAACGAGCGCTTCTTCTGCTGCAGGTTTTCGGCGCCGCCGCGGGTCCTGGTGAGCAGGTTGCGCGCGGCCAGCCAGCTGATATCGCGCCGCACCGTGGCCGGGGACGCGTTGAGCCATTCCACCAATTGCTGCACCGTCGCCGTGTTATGCTCAGCGAGCAGCTTCAGCAAACGTTTCCGACGTTTGTGATTTACCATCTTTGTCTCCTCCATGTGCCGTCTGTGTTTCGATCGCGGCTTTGACAATGACCGAGTCAGGGGTGATCGCCTTGTCACTGTTAAGACTAATCATTCGTGAGGCGGTGGTCAATCATTCATCGCTCAGATCGGTGATTATTTCCCCCTGCGGGATTCCAAGCGCGCTCACTTCGATCATCATTTTGATTATTCCGATACTGGTCATGAGATTGATCACTTCCGCATTGACTCACATTGCCGCTTGATTTCTACTGACCACGGTCGCTTTGCCGGATGAAGTTCCATTACATCGAGCACGGATTGGGCATCGCTCAGCGTGCGTCGCGCACGCTTCGGGCAAGGCGAAAAGGATTTGCAAATTAATCAACGGAGATAGCATGACCGCAATGAACGAAACAAAGCCGAAGGAACCGATTGCCTCGCTGTGGGACGACGCCCACGCCGCCACGCTGAGCGAGCCCGAGCTGCTGCTGTATCGCTCCAACCTGCTCGGTTCGGACCTGCGCATCACCAACTTCGGTGGCGGCAACACCTCGGCCAAGGTCATGATGGCCGATCCGCTCGACGGCCAGCAGGTCGAGGTACTGTGGGTAAAAGGCTCCGGCGGCGACCTGGGCAGCATCAAGCTCGACGGCTTCTCGACCTTGTACATGAGCAAGTTAAACGCCTTGAAGGGGCGCTACCGCGGCCTGGCGCTGGAAGATGAAATGGTGGCGTATCTGCCACACTGCACCTTCAACCTGAACCCGCGCGCGGCCAGTATCGACACCCCGCTGCACGCCTACATCGACCGCAAGCATGTCGACCACATGCACCCGGACTCGGTGATCGCGATCGCCGCCTGCAAGAACAGCGAAGCGCTGACCCAGAAGATCTTTGAAGGTGAACTGGGCTGGCTGCCATGGCAGCGTCCCGGTTACGACCTGGGCCTCAAGCTCGAAGCGCTGTCCCAGTCCCAGCCCCAGCTCAAGGGCATCATCCTCGAAGGCCACGGCCTGTTCACCTGGGGCGACAGCGCCAAGTCCTGCTACGAGACGACCCTGGCGATCATCAAGCGCGCCGAGGACTGGCTCGACCAGAACACCAAGAAGCCGTCGTTCGGCGGCGCCAAGGTCCAGGTACTGCCGGCCGAGCAGCGCGCCGCGCTGGCCGCCAAGCTGATGCCTCTGCTGCGCGGCAAGATCAGCAAGGACGAGTACAAGCTGGGCCACTTCGACGACAGCGCCGCCGTGCTCGAATTCGTCTGCAGCGCCGACCTGCAGCCGCTGGCCGCGCTGGGCACCTCCTGCCCGGACCACTTCCTGCGCACCAAGATCCGTCCTTTCGTGATCGACTTCGATCCGGCCAACCCGAACTTCGACGCGGTCGTGGCCGGCCTGGACGCGGGCCTGGAGCAGTACCGCGCCGACTACGTGGCCTACCACACCCGCTGCAAGCGCGATAACAGCCCGGCCGTGCGCGACGCCAACCCGATCATCTACCTGATCCCCGGCGTGGGCATGCTCTCGTTCGCCAAAGACAAGGCCACCGCCCGCATCGCCGGCGAGTTCTACGTCAACGCCATCAACGTGATGCGCGGCGCGAACGGGGTCGACACCTACGTCGGCCTGCCGGAGCAGGAAGCCTTCGACATCGAGTACTGGCTGCTTGAAGAAGCCAAGCTGCAGCGCATGCCCAAGCCGAAATCGCTGGCCGGACGCATCGCGCTCGTCACCGGCGGCGCCGGCGGCATCGGCCAGGCGGTGGCCCGCCAGTTGCTGGCCGAAGGGGCCTGCGTGATGCTGACCGATATCGACCAGGAAGCGCTTGAAGCGGCCCACCAGGTGCTGGTGAAAGCGGCCGGCAAGGACGCCATCGCCACGGTGCGCGCCAACATCACCAGCGAGCAGGACGTGGAAGCGATCCTGACCGCGACCGCGCTGCGTTTCGGCGGCGTGGACCTGCTGGTCTCGAACGCCGGCATCGCCTCCTCGGCGCCGCTGGAAGACACCACGCTGGAAATCTGGCAGCGCAACCAGGACATCCTCGTCACCGGCTACTTCCTGGCCAGCCGCGCCGCCTTCCGCATCATGAAGCAGCAGGGACTGGGCGGCAGCATGGTCTTCGTGGCCAGCAAAAACGGCCTGGTCGCCTCCGCCGGCGCCTCCGCCTACTGCACCGCCAAGGCCGCCGAGATCCACCTGGCCCGCTGCATCGCCCTCGAAGGCGCCAACTACGGCATCCGCGTCAACGTGGTCAACCCCGACGCCGTGATCCGCGGTTCGCGCATCTGGGACGGCAAGTGGAAGGAAGAACGCGCCGCCTCCAACAAGATCGAGGCGGACGACATCGAAGACTTCTACCGCAAGCGCAGCATGCTCAAGCTGTCGGTGCTGCCGGAAGATATCGCCGAAGCCGTGTACTTCCTGGCCAGCGACAAGTCGGCCAAGAGCACTGGTAACATCCTCAACGTTGACGCCGGCAACGCGGCAGCGTTCACGCGCTGATCACGGCATCGAGCGTAAAGTAGCGATATAACGGCAGCGGGCGAGCGCCACGCTGCCGGTTACAGGAGACATGAAATGAGCACACCAATTAACGCCGCGCTGGTCGCGGAGCACAACGCCAAGGCCCAGGCCAACCTGGAAGCCGACTACGCCGCCCTGGGTGGCATGCTGTCGCGCCGCGGCATCGACATCGAAAAAATGACCGCGCTGGCGCAGACCTTCGCGGTCGCGCTCCCGAGCTGGGGCGTGGGCACCGGCGGCACCCGCTTCGCGCGCTTCCCCGGCAAGGGCGAGCCGCGCAACGTGTTCGAGAAGCTGGACGACTGCGGCGTGATCCACCAGTTGACCAAGGCGACGCCGAACGTGTCGCTGCACTTCCCATGGGATAAGCCGACCGACGCGCGCGAACTGCGCGACTACGCGGCCAACCTTGGCCTGGGTTTCGACAGCGTCAACTCGAACACCTTCCAGGACCAGGCCGGCCAGGCCCACACCTATAAGTACGGCAGCCTGACCGCGCAAAGCGCCCAGGCCCGCGCCCAGGCAGTGGCGCACAACATCGAGTGCATCGAGATCGGCAAGACGCTCGGCTCGAAGGGCTTGACGGTGTGGGTCGGCGACGGCTCCAACTTCCCCGGCCAGGCCAACCTGCGCGCCCAGCTCGAGCGCTACCTCGACAGCATGCGCGGCATCTACGCGGCCCTGCCGGAAGACTGGCTGATGTACATCGAGCACAAGCTGTTCGAGCCGGCCTTCTACGCCACCACCATCGCCGACTGGGGCACCAGCTTCGCCTGCGCGCAGGAACTGGGCGCCAAGGCCAAGTGCCTGGTCGACCTGGGCCACCACGCGCCGAACACCAACATCGAGATGATCGTGGCGCGCCTGGCGCAGTTCGGCAAACTGGGCGGCTTCCACTTCAACGACAGCAAGTACGGCGACGACGACCTCGATTCGGGCAGCATCAACCCGTTCCAGCTGTTCCTGATCTTTAACGAGCTGGCCGACGCGGCCCAGCGCGACGGCGGCGCCTTCAAGCCCTCGTACATGCTGGACCAGTCGCACAACGTGACCGATCCGATCGAAAGCCTGATGAGCAGCGCCGTGGAAGTGCAGCGCGCCTTCATCCAGGCCAGCCTGGTCGACCGCGCCGCCCTGGCGCACCACCAGGAGGCCAACGACGTGCTGCAGGCGGCGCAAACGCTCAAGCACGCCTTCCGCACCGACGTCAGCCCGATCCTGGCGATGGCGCGCCTGCGCTCGGGCGCGGCCGCCGATCCGGTGGCATGCTACCGTGCCAGCGGCTACCGCGAGCAGGCCGGCGCGCAGCGTCCGCCCAAGGCCGGCGCCAGCGGCAGCGGCATCGTCTGAGCGCGAACGCGCGCGTTCGGTCCGCAGTGGGCCGGGCGCGCGCGATCGCACCTGCTTTTGCCCATGCTTTCGCCTGTTGGCCGCCGCCGCCGTTGCCGTTCCATGGCCGGGCCGCGGTCAACGCTGATCGTCATGCTGTTCGTCACCGCTTCAAGGAGTTTCCCCTCATGAGCAAGCGCATCGCGCGCCGCGCCGTCTTCCGTCCCGCGCCGTGCGCGGCGATGGTCGCAGCCTTCCTGTACAGCGTCAGCGCCCCGGGCGCCGCGGTACAACCCGCAGTACAACCTCTCCCTACCGTATCGAACTCCATCGCCGAAGTGCGCGCCCACCTGGCCGCGCCGCCGCCCGACGCGCGCCCGCTGGTGCGCTGGTGGTGGTTCGGCCCGGCCGTGGTCAAGCCTCAGCTCGAACGTGAAATGCTGGCCATGAAGGCCGGCGGCTTCGGCGGCTTCGAGATCCAGCCGGTGTATCCGATGGAGCTGGACGACCCGGCGCGCGGCATCAAGAACCTGCCCTACATGTCGCCGGACTTCCTCGACGCGCTCAGTTTCGTCAACCGCAAGGCGCACGAGAACGGCCTGCGGGTGGACATGACCCTGGCCAGCGGCTGGCCCTATGGCGGCCCGCATATCGCGGTCGGCCAGTCGGCCGCGCGCCTGCGCATGGCCGCCGTCGACCTCGCGCCGGGCGCGTCGAGCGTGCCGCTGCCGGCCGTGATGAACGGCGAGAAGCTGCTGGCCAGCTTCGTCGGCGAAGGCAGCGCGCATAACGTCGACGCAGCCCGGCTGGCGCTGTTCGAGGGTGCCCAGGCCGGCAACGGACGGCTCGCCGTCAAGCCGGCGCCGGCGGCGCGGGTGGTGGTGTACTACCTCGCCAGCCGCACCGGCCAGCAGGTCAAGCGCGCCGCGCTCGGCGCCGAGGGCTTCGTGCTCGACCACTTGAGCGCCAGCGCGGTCCAGCATCACCTGGCCACCATCGCCGAGCCGCTGATGAAGGCCTTCGGCAACCAGCCGCCCTACGCCGTGTTCTCCGACAGCCTGGAAGTCTACGGCACCGACTGGACCGACGACTTCCTGCAGGAGTTCCAGAAGCGCCGCGGCTACGACCTCAAGCCGCACCTGCCGCAGATCTACAGCGGGCAGGGGATGGACGCGGCGGCCATGCGGCGCGACTGGGTGCTGACCCAGACCGAGCTGGCCGACGAACGCTACCTGACCCCGATCGACAATTGGGCCAAGGCGCACGGCACCCAGTTCCGCTCCCAGACCTACGGCGAGCCGGCGGTGTCGATGTCGAGCAACCGCCTGGTCGCGCTGCCGGAGGGCGAGGGCCCGCAGTTCCGCGCGTTCTCGTTCACCCGCCTGGCCACCTCGGCCGGCCACGTATACGGACGCCCGGTGATCTCGGCCGAGACCTGGACCTGGCTCGATTCGCCGGCCTTCTCGGCCACCCCGCTGGACATGAAGGCCGAGGCGGACCGCATGCTGCTGCAGGGCGTGAACCAGTTCGTCGGCCACGGCTGGCCGTACACGCCGCCGGGCGCGCTCGAGCCGGGCTACGCCTTCTACGCCGCCGCCGTCTTCAACGACCATAATCCGTGGTGGAACGTCATGCCCGACGTGAACGGCTACATGACGCGCATGAGCTACCTGATGCGCCAGGGCCAGCCGGCCAACGACGTCGCGGTGTTCCTGCCCAACGACGACGTGGCCGCCTCGCTCAGCCCCGGCAAGGTGTCGCTGTCGGCCGAGATGCACAAGTACGTCACGCCCCAGCTGACCGAGCAGATCCTCGACGCCGGCTTCAACCTCGATTACGTGGACGCCGAATCGGTGCTCGCGCTCGGGGTCAAGCACCCGGTGCTGGTGCTGCCGAACGTGACGCGCATGGCGCCGGCGGTGCTGGCCAAGTTGGCCGAGTACGTGCGAAGCGGCGGCAAGCTGATCGCGGTCGGCAGCCGGCCTTCGCTGGCGCCCGGCTATGTCGACGCGGCGCGCCTGTCGCCCCAGGTGGACGCCGCCTCGCGGGCGTTGTTCGCCGCCGGCGCCCAGCTGGTGCCGGACGCCGCCGCCCTGGGCCGCGCGCTCAAGGCCAGCTACCCGGCCGACCTGCGCCTGTCGGCCGCCGCCAGCGACATCGGTTTCGTCCACCGCAAGCTGGCCGACGCCGACATCTACTTCATCGCCAACACCAGCAATCACGACGTCGCCGCCAGCGCCAGCTTCCGCGGCGCGCGCGCCCAGGTGGCCTGGCTCGATCCGTACAGCGGCAAGCTGACCAGCGCCCCGGCCCAGCCGGAGCTCAAGCTGGCGCCTTACGAGTCGCGCGTGCTGGTGTTCTCGGACGCGCCGCTGGGCGCGGCCGCGGCGCCGCGCCTGGGCGCGCCCAGCGTGCTGGCCGACTTGAGCCGCGAGTGGAGCGTGCGCTTTCCCGGGATCGCCAAGCCGGTCGCGATGGCGGCCCTGCGCTCCTGGACCGAGGACGAGGCGACCCGCTATTTCTCCGGCGAGGCGGTGTACGCCAAGCAGGTCAAGCTCAGCGCCGCCCAGCTCAAGGGCAGCCGCGTGGCGCTCGACTTCGGCCCCGGCACCGCGCTGGCGTCGACGCCGAAAGTCCCAGCCGGCATGCGCGCCATGTTCGAGAGCCCGGTGCGCGAGGCGGCCCAGGTCTACGTCAACGGCCAGCGCGCCGGCGCGCTCTGGCATCCGCCGTACACGCTCGACGTCACGGCCTGGCTCAAGCCGGGCGCCAACACGCTCGAGATCCGGGTCGCCAACCTGGGCCTGAACACCCTGGCCGGGCATGCCTTGCCCGACTACCGCCTGCTGTCGGCGCGCTTCGGCCAGCGCTTCGTACCCCAGGATACCGCCCTGATCGTGCCGCGTCCCTCGGGCATCCTGGGACCGGTCAAGCTCACCGCCGAGGCCCTGCAGTGAGGGCGCGGGCAGTCCTCGGCGCGGCCCTCCTGGCGCTGGCGCTACCTGCGGCGCATGGCGCCCGCGTCAACGCGGCGCGCTTCGGCGCCCGCGGCGACGGCCATACCATGAACACGGCTGCCATCCAGAAGGCGATCGACAGCGCCGCGCGGCACGGCGGCACGGTGGTGTTCCCGGCCGGGACTTACCTGACCGGCGCCATTTTCGTGAAAAGCGGCGTCACGCTCAAGCTCGATAAGGGCGTGACCCTGCTCGGTTCCCAGCACATCGCGGACTATCCGATGATGCCGACGCGGATCGCGGGTATCGAGATGAGCTGGCCGGCGGCGCTGGTGAACGTGTACCGCCAGCACGACGCGGCCATCGTCGGCGCCGGCACCATCGACGGCGACGGCAAGGTGTTCTGGGACAGCTACTGGGACCTGCGGAAGGTGTACGAACCGAAGGGCCTGCGCTGGGCCTCCGACTACGACGCGCGCAGGCCGCGCCTGGTGCAGGTGTTCGATTCGCACGACGTCAGGATCGGCGGCCCGGCCGCGCACCCCTTGCTGATGCGCCGCTCCGGCTTCTGGACCCTGCATGTATGCTATTCGCATGACGTGACCGTCGACGGCGTCACCATCCGTAATAACGAGGGCGGGCGCGGACCGTCCACCGACGGCATCGACATCGATTCGTCCAGCAAAGTCCTGGTGCAGCACGCCGACATCGCCGTCAACGACGACGCGCTGGTGCTCAAGTCCGGGCGCGATTCGGACGGCCTGCGCGTGGCCCGTCCGACCGAGGACGTGGTGCTGCGCGACTCGGTCGTGCGCGACGGCGCCGCCGGCGTCACCTTCGGCAGCGAGACCTCGGGCGGCTTTCGCAATATCGAGGCTTACGGCATCAAGGTCGTCGGCCACGTGCCGGTCGGGATCCTGTTCAAGTCGGCGCACACACGCGGCGGCTTCGGCGAAAACCTGCGCATCCACGACTTCACCCTGGAAGCCATACCGGTGGTGCTGCAGGTGACCTTGAACTGGAACCCGAGCTACAGCTACGCCGCCATTCCGGCCGGGACGCTCGACGTGCCGCCGCACTGGAAGGTGCTGGCCACGCCGGTGCCGGCCGAGCAGGGCATCGCCCGCTTCCACGATGTGCGTATCTGGAACATCAAGGCGCGCGGCGCCAGGAGCGCCTTCGAGGTGGACGGCTACGCGCAGGCGCCTTTGGAGCGCTTCAGCTTCGACAAGCTGGACATCGAGGCGAAGACGGGCGGGCATATCAACGACGCGCGCGACTGGACTTTCACCAACAGCACCCTCCATCTGGGCGCGCCGGTGGTGATCGACCGGGCCGGCGCCGTCAGCGGCCTGGCCGAAGGCGTGAGCGTCGTCAAGGAAGCGCCGGCGCAGAAGAACGTATCGAACCAGAACCAGAACCAGAACCAGAACCAGAAACTGAACCAGCGCACCAAGGAACAGGATAAATCGTGATCAAGACAAAGAAAACCATCGCCGCCTGCGCCGTACTGGGCGCATTGCTGGCCCAGGGCGCGGCGGCGCAATCGTACCCGCTGCCCACGCCGGCCATGCAGGCCATCATCGACAAGGACACCGTGCGCCACTTCGGCGACGCGCCGGCGGACGCCGGCCCTTACGCCACCGGCCTGTCGGCCGCGCTCGAACTGGCCGCCATCGACAAGGTGCTGCGCAAGGTGGCCGACTGGCAGCTGGCGCGCGCCCGGCCGTACTTCGACCGTATCTGGACCTCGAGCGTGATGTACACCGGTTTCATGGCCGCCTCCGAGGCGACCGGCGACCCCAAGTACCGCGACGCGATGATGGACATGGCGCGCCACTTCGACTTCCAGCTGCGCGACCGGCTGCCCAACGCGGACGACCTGTCGCTCGGTCAGACCTACCTGGACCTGTATTTCCACGACCCGCGCCCCGCGCTGGTCCGCCTGACCCGCCTTGAGCTGGACGATTTGATCGGCCTGAAGACGCTCAAGCCGAACGATGAGCGCCTGCCGTGGTGGTGGTGCGACGCGCTGTTCATGGGACCGGCCGTGTGGGCCAAGATGTACAAGGCCACGGGCGAGCACAAATACGTCGACTACCTGGACACACAGTGGAAGAAAACCTCCGAGCTCCTGTACGACAAGGAAGAACACCTGTACGCGCGCGACGCCAGCTACATCGGCAAGCGTGAGCCGAACGGCAGGAAAGTCTTCTGGTCGCGCGGCGAGGGCTGGGTGATGGGCGGGATCGCGCGCACGCTCGACTACCTGCCGGCCGACGACGCGCAGCGGCCGTTCTACGTGCAGCAGCTGCGCGAGATGGCCGAGCGCGTCGCCTCCCTGCAGGACGCCAGCGGCGACTGGCATTCCGGCCTGCTCGACCCGAAAACCTACCCGGCGCCGGAAGTGTCGGGCGCCTCGCTGTTCGTGTACGCGATGGCCTACGGCGTCAACCGCGGCTACCTGGACGCCAAGGTGTACCGCCCAGTGATCGCGCGCGGCTGGGCGGCGATCCTGAAGAATGTGTACGCGGATGGGCGCCTGGGGAACATCCAGCAGACCGGCGCCGAGCCGGCCTTCTACCGTCCGAGTTCGAGCTACGACTACGGCGTGGGCGCCTTCATGCTGGCAGCGGCCGAACTGAAAACGCTGGCGGGGACCAAATGACGCAGCGCGCCTTTCGCATGAAACTCAAGCCCGGCACGGTGGACGAATACCGCCGCCGCCACGACGAGCTGTGGCCCGAGCTGGGCCAGGCGCTCAAGGACGCCGGCATCTACGACTACGCCATCTTCCTCGACGAGGAGACGCTGCACCTGTTCGCGGTCCTCAAGCTGCATCCGGGCGAGACCAGCGCGGCGCTGCCGGCCCAGCCGGTGATGCGGCGCTGGTGGGACTACATGGCCGACCTGATGGAAGTCGAGCCGGGCAACCGGCCACGCGAATGGCCGCTGGCGCCGATGTTCTACCTGGCCTGATCCGGCAGCCGATCATCGGCCGGCCATCATCACTGGACGATCAGCTTGCGCTCGCGCAGCCACTCCTCGGCGCGGCGCGGCCAGCCCGACGCGGTGCCCAGGCCCGGCTTCATGCCCATGCCGTGGCCGCCGTGCTCGAACAGGTACATCTCGGCCGGCACATGCGCGCGCGTGAGGGCCTGGAAGAACAGGATGCTGTTCTCGACCGGGACGGTCTGGTCGGCCTGGGTGTGGATCAGCAGGGTGGGCGGGGTGGCCGCGCTGACCTGCTTTTCGAGCGACATCAGCGCCACCAGCTCGGGCGATGGATTGGCGCCGATGAGGGCCTTGCGCGAGCCCATGTGGGCCGCGGCGGGGTCCATGGTGATCACCGGATACAGCAGCATCAGGAAGTCCGGGCGTGCGCTGACGGCGTCGAGCGCGTTGCCGGTGCGGCCGGCTGGATTGTCGAACAGGGTGCCCGCGCTGGCGGCCAGATGCCCGCCGGCCGAGCTGCCCATCACGCCGATGCGGTTCGGGTCGATGCCGTATTTGGCCGCCTGCGAGCGCACCAGGCGCACCGCGCGCAGCACGTCCTGCAGCGGGGCTGGATGGCCGAACTCCGCCATGCGATACTTGAGCACGAAGCTGGTCACGCCCAGGGAACTGAGCCAGGTGGCGTATTGCTCGCCCTCGCGGGCGGTGGCCAGGCGCACATAGCCGCCGCCCGGGCAGATGATCACGGCGGTGCCGCTGGGGCGGTCCACCGCCGGCGCGTACATGGTCAGCGACGGCTCGCTGACGTTGGAGGTGTGGCCGCCCTCGTTGCGCTCGGCGCCGATGCCGGGCTTGGCGCCGGGGACCCCTTCCGGCCACAAGGGAATCGCGGCGTGGGCGAGGGCGGCGGCGCCGGCCAGGATCAAAGCAAGTGCGGTATTTTTCATCAAGCGGTCTCCATTCTTTTTTAACGAAACGGTCAGGTACAACATGTCTAGATTCTCCCATATCGGCAGCGTGGCGCTGGCCGCCGCACTCACCGGTTGCGCCGTCCAGGCGCCGGCGCCGGCGCAGCCGACCCTCTCGCCGGCCGGCCAGGCCATGTTCAACGGGCGCGATTTCAGCGGCTGGGAACTGGTCACCGTTCCCGCCACACCGCTGGCGGCCAGCTTCCAGATGCTGCCCGACGGGGTGATCGCCTCGACCGGCAAGCCGATCGGCTACCTGGCCTCGGCCGGCACCTACGCCAACTTCCGCATGCACGTGGAGTGGCGCTGGGCCGCCACGCCGGGCAATGGCGGCGTGCTGCTGCATATCACCGGCGGCCCCAAGGACCGCGCCTGGCCGCTCAGCCTCCAGGTGCAGACCAAGGCCGGCAGCGCCGGCGACCTGCTGCCGATGGCCGGCGCCACCTTCGCCGAGCCGCTCACCAGCGCGCCCGGCGCCTCAGTGCCGCTCAAGGCCCATCTGGCGCCGTCCAGCGAAAAGCCGGCCGGCGAATGGAACAGCTGCGACATCGTCAGCCGCGCCGGCACGCTCGAAGTCACCATCAACGGCGTGCTGCAGAACCGCATCAGCGGCGCCAACCCCGGCGCCGGGCGGGTCGGCTTCCAGCTCGAAGGCACGCCCTACGAGCTGCGCAACGTGACCTTGGCGCCGCTGCCCTAAGCGGAGCGCGCCGGCGCCGAAAGCGCTACGGGTTCGCGTCCCGCAGCGCCTTCGGAATCTCGATCACGCAGATGTTCATGCTGCGCCCGTCCGGCGACAGCATGGCCGACTGGATCTCGATCTTGGTGCCGTCGGCGTTGAAGGTCGGATGGGTGTGATCGGCGGCCGTGGTCTTGTGGCCGGTCGTGAGCAAGGTCATGGCGCGGGTGCGGCGGTTGATCAGGTAGACGCTGCGGCTGAAATCGTCGCCCACCGCCCAGCGCCCGTCGCTCGATCCGTGCACGTGCCACAGGCCGCTGCCGGACGGCGTCTGGCCGACGATCGTCATCTCGCGCGTGCGCAGGTTGACGATCGCCAGGCCGGTCGGTTTCTCGCGCGTGCCGGCGCGCCCCCAGCCTTCGTCCTGGCCTGGATTGGCGCCCTGCACGCCGGTGCCGGCCGCCACTCCTTCGACCGGGCGATGACCCATGATCGCCATGGCCACCTCGTCGCGCGAGATGACCGCCTCGTGGGTCACCCACTCGTAGCTCGCCTCCGGGTACAGTGGGCGCAGGCCGCTGCCGTCGGCATGCACGGTCCAGGTGCGCTGGGGCGACTTGCCGCCGGTCTCCCAGCAAAACACGATTTCCCCCGGATTCCACAGATTGGCCTGGATGTGCCCGACCTGGAACGGTACCGACACCACGTGGCGGATTTCGCCGGTGTGCAGGTTCATGCGCGCGATGCCGCCGGGGCCGGCGCCCATGTGGCGCGGGCCGAACGCTGGCTCGAGCCGGGTGCCAGGGGCCAGGTGGCGTGCCGCTTCGTCCTTGCCGATCCTGAAGTAGAGCCACTGTTCGTCGGCGTCGAGCGCGGTGTCGCCGAAAGGCTCCATCGCCGCCGGGATCACGCCCACCACGCGCTGGTAGTGCGCGGCCGGCTGCATCGCATGCGCGGCGCTGTCGGCGAACACGCGCGCCAGGTCGACCTCGACGATCTGCGCCTGGCGCGTGGCCTGGTCGTCGCGCAGGAAGTAGAGCGTCATCGCCTTGCGTCCGGCGTTGAGCATGCCGCTGTAGCCGCCTTCGGTGACCTGCACGATGTCGCCGCTGGCCTCGTTGACGGCCAGCGCTTCGTTGTGCGCCAGGTGCGAACGGAACAGCACCCATTTGCCGTCCGCCGTCCACTGCGAATGGGTCGGGTAGATCTTCGAGTCGCCATGCGGTTTCGACGTCAGGAAGGTGAGGATGGTGCCGGTGACGGGGTCGGCGATGACCTTGCGTTCGGACGGAAAGCGGGTGCCGATCTGCGCCATCGCGGCGTTCGAGAGCAGCAGCGTTGCGCACAGCATTGCGCACAATCGAGCGTAAATACGGAGAGTTGGCTTCATGATGTGACCTGATTGAGCGCGATTCACCCATTGTCGCTAATGTTTCGCTTGGTAAGCGATCATTTCCCTGATTCTTTCCGCATTGCGCGCGCCGTCGATTCGGGCTCGCATAGAATTCAGATTCGATCCGCTTTCGAATGACAAACGTATGAAGATCCTCTTTTCGCTGCGCCGCGCATTGGCGCTATTGGCTATTTGCTCGCCGGCGCTGGCCCAAACCGCGCCGACTCCCCCGTCCTTGCCCGCGGCCGTCAACACCGACCCGGCACGCGCCCAGGTGGTGCTGCCGGAGCCGGCCAACCTCACGCTGCCCTCGTTGATCCTGATCGGCGACTCCACCGTGCGCAATGGGCGCGACGACGGCCAGGGCAAGGGGCCGGTCGGCCAATGGGGCTGGGGTAATCCGATCGCGCGCTATTTCGACCAAGGCAAAATCAACGTGGTCAACCGCGCGGTGGGCGGGCTGTCGAGCCGCACCTACCTCACCAGCGGGCATTGGGAGCGCACGGCCGCCTTCATCAAGCCGGGCGACGTGGTGTTGATGCAGTTCGGGCATAACGACAGCGGCGCGGTCAACGACACCAGCCGCGCGCGCGCTTCGCTCAAGGGCGTGGGCGAGCAGAGCGAGGAAATCGACAATCTGCTGACCCACAAGCACGAGGTGGTGCACAGCTACGGCTGGTATCTGCGCAAATACATCGCCGAGATCAAGGCGCGTGGCGCCATCCCCGTGGTGGTCTCACCGATCCCGCACAAGCAATGGGACGCCGACGGCCGCGTGCACCGCAACAAGGCCGACTACGCTGGCTGGGCCGAGCAGGTGGCCGCACAGGAGCACGTCGGTTTCATCGACCTCAATGAACTGGCGGCGCGCAAATACGACGAGATGGGTCATGACGCGGTCATGAAGCTGTTCCCGCTGGTGACGCCGGACGAGCATACCCATACCAACCTGGCCGGCGCCGAACTCAATGCGCAGATCGTCGTGCAGGGCCTGAAAGCCTTGAAGACGCTGCCGCCGCTGCCTTTCCTAGCCAACCCGCAGGCGCGCGAGGACGATCGTCCCGTGGTCGACGCGGCCAAGGTGGCCGACGAGAAGGCGCTCAATCCGAAGCTGCCGACCCTGTTCATCGTGGGCGACTCGACCGTCAAGAGCGGCGGCATGAGGGGGATGATCGGCTGGGGCGAGCGCATCGCGCCGTTTTTCGACGCCAGCAAGATCAACGTGGTCAACCAGGCCATCGGCGGGCGCAGCAGCCGGACTTACCTGACCGAAGGACGCTGGGACAGGGTGGCCGGCCAGCTCAAGGCCGGCGATATCGTGCTGATCCAGTTCGGGCACAACGATGGCGGCCGCATCGGCGACCCGGCCATGAAGAACCGCGCCTCGGCGCCCGGCATCGGGCCGGAGACCGTGGAAGACACGCGCCCGGACGGCAGCAAGGAGCAGGTGCATAGCTTCGGTTGGTACATGGCCAAGTATGTGGCCGACGCCAAAGCCAAGGGTGCGACGGTGATCCTGCTCTCGCCCATTCCGCACAAGGACAAGTGGGAGAACGGCCGCGATTTCGAGAACTTCGCGCAGTGGGACCAGGCCGTGGCCAAGGCCGGCGGCGCGCAGTACGTGGACCTGACGATGCTCATATCCGACGCCTATCGCAAGGTGGGCGCGGACAAGGTCGCCGCCTTCTTCGCCGATGCGCGCACCCATACCAACGACAGCGGCGCGCAGTTTAACGCCGAGCGCGTCGTGGCCGGCCTCAAAGGCTTGAGCGGCAATCCGCTCGGCCCATATTTTTCGGCGCGATGAGCCTGGCCTTAGCGGCGGTGGTGGCGCTGTCGGCCTGCCCGAACTGGGGCCATCCGGCGCGCCAGCTCTACGCCGACCAGTTCAGCGGCCCGCTCGAGCAGTGGGTCAGCGAATACCGGCACGGACCGGGCGCGTGGATCGGCACGCGCGGCGGCAAGCTGGTGATGGACGTCGACAGCGGCGCCACGGTCTGGTTCAAGCGGCCGCTCGAGGGCGACTACGTGATCAGCTTCACCCGCAAGGTGCTGGTGGCCGGCGCCAGGAACGACCGCCTGTCCGACTTTAACATGTTCTGGATGGCTAGCGACCCGGCCAATCCATCGCTGTTCACGCGCGGCGGCGCCTTCGCCCAGTACGACCCACTGCGCCTGTATTACGCCGGCATCGGCGGCAATACCAACACCACCACGCGCTTTCGCCGGTACTCGGGCAATGGCGAGCGCACCCTCCTGTCCGAATACAGCGACCGCCGCCACCTGCTCGAGGCCAACCACGATTACGCCGTCGAGATCGCGGTGTACCAGGGCTGCACGCGCGTGACCCTGGATGGCGAAACCGTATTCTCGTACCGCGATCCTGAGCCGCTCAAGGAAGGCTACTTCGGTTTTCGCACCACGCAGTCGCGCCAGGAAATCGACAATTTCAAGATCTACCAGCTCAAATAACAGGAGACACCCCCATGAAAGCACGACTGCTGCCGATCGCCGCCATGCTGATCGCATCGTTTACCGCGAGCGCGCAGGTCAACGACGTGACCGCGCCGCTGCACCTGATGAAGCCGAACTATCCGACCGCCTACGGTCCGCCGACGGTGGAGGAGGTGGCCAAGACGCTTAACCGCGTGTACACCTACCTGGACGGCGTCACGCCGGCGCGCTTGGTCAACGCCAAGACCAAGGCCGAGGTCACCGATTACCGCAAGATCAACGACGACAGCGTACTGGCGCCGGGCGACTTCCGCCTGACCAGCTACGAATGGGGCGTCACCTATGCCGGCATGCTGGAAGCGGCCAACGCGCTGGGCGACAAGCGCTATGCCGATTACGCGTTCAAGCGCCTGCGCTTCCTGTCGGACCTGGCGCCCGTGTACCAGGCCCGCCTGAAGGCCGACCCCAAGAGCTTTTCGCCGATCCGCGGCACCCTCGAGCCGCATGCGCTGGACGATATCGGGGCGGTGTGCGCGTCGGCCATCAAGGCCAAGCGCGCCGGGGCCCAAGGCAATCTGGGCGCGCTGATCAATATCTGCGATGACTTCATCAGCAAGAAGGAATTCCGCCTGCCCGACGGTACCCTGGCGCGCAACCGTCCCCAGGCCAACACGCTGTGGCTGGACGACCTGTTCATGGCGGTGCCGGCCATCGCCCAGCTGGGCAAGCTGACCGGCGACCCGAAATACTACGACGACGCGGTGCACCAGGTGCAGGCTTATTCTCAGCGCATGTTCAACAAGGATAAAGGCATCTACATGCACGGCTGGGTGCAGGGCATGGACGTGCATCCCGAATTCCACTGGGCCCGCGCGAACGGCTGGGCGGTGATGGCGATGGTCGAGCTGCTCGAAGTGCTGCCGAAGGATCATCCGGGTTATCCGATGGTGCTGGCGCAGCTGCGCGCCCACGTCAAGGGCCTGGCTTCCTACCAGGACGGCACCGGATTCTGGCATCAGCTGATCGACCGTAACGACACCTACCTCGAAACCTCGGCCACGGCGATCTACACCTATGCGATCGCGCGCGCGATCAACCGCGGGTATATCGACAAGATGGCGTATTCGCCGATGGTGATCCTGGCCTGGAACGCGGTCGCGTCCAAGGTCAACGCGAAAGGGCAGGTCGAGGGCACCTGCGTGGGCACCGGGATGGGTTTCGATCCGGCGTTCTATTACTACCGCCCCGTCAATCCGTTCGCAGCCCATGGTTACGGACCGGTTCTGCTGGCAGGCGCTGAAGTCGTGAATATGCTCAAAGGCAACAAGTTCGAGATCAACGATAGCTCCGTTCAGCTGCACGTGGCGCCGTAGGATGTAGTAAATCTACTCAGCTTTCTTGGATGGTAGTAGGCTTGCATGGGGAGATCCTGTTTTTGTGTAGTAATATTACACATGCGCATAGAATCATTACGATCAGCGCGTCAACAGGAGACTTCTCGCATGCATCACCGATTTCCCATTTCACGGCGGCTGGCAACCGCATTGACCGCAGGCGCGCTAGGCCTGCTGCTGTCCGGCTGCGGCGGCGGAGGCGGCTCGGCCGCGCCCGCGCCCGCACCCGCGCCGGCGCCGCCGAGCGCCGTCGCGGTCAACATCAACCAGGCCGGCGCCTACTGGCTCGGTACCAGCACGCTGGCCTGGCCGGGCGCGCCGGCCAGCGGCAGCTACAAGCTGTACTACGCGGCCAACGCCGGCATCAAGAGCGGCAGCAGCGGCATCGAAGGCGCCGACGGCAGCTACGCGCTGACGGTCGACAGCGCCGGTCTCCCGGCCGCCCTGCAAACCCGCTTTCCCTACCTGCAAAGCGCCTTGTCCCTCAGCCTGGGCGCGGCCGACGCGGCCAACGCCAGGCAGCGCCTGAAGGAGCAGCTGGTGCTGGCGCAGTTCGATAGCGCCGGCAAGCTGGTTCAGGCCTACTCGGTGCAGACCGCCGGCGTGCTCGACGACCTGTACGCGGCGGCCGCGGCCAAGACCGCGCTCGGGCCCACCTTCGACAGCAACGGCGTGCCGACCGTGCGGGTTTGGGCGCCCACCGCCAAGTCGGTCAAGCTGAACCTGTACGGCGCCAGCACCACCTCCGTGGACATGACCGAAGACGGCGCCACCGGCGTGTGGAGCTACACCGCGCCGGACGCCTCGCTGGTCAACGCCGCCTACTACACCTTCAGCGTGAAGGTCTTCTCGCGCTGGGCCGGCGACACGGTCGTCACCAACGAGGTGGCCGACCCCTACTCGGTCAGCACCAACGCCAACGGCCAGCGCAGCTTCCTGGCCAACCTGGCCAGCGCCGCCACCAAGCCGGCCGGCTGGGATGGCCAGGTGATTCCGCCGCTGGCGCACCCGACCGACATCGCCATCTACGAACTGCACATGCGCGATTTCAGCGCCAGCGACGCCAGCGTGCCGGCCAAGCACAAGGGTAAGTACCTGGCCTTCACCGACACCGCCTCGAACGGCATGAAGCACCTCAAGCTGCTGCAGCAGGCCGGCCTGACCCACATCCACCTGCTGCCGACGGCCGACATGGCCAGCATCGACGAAACCGGCTGCACCGTGCCGGTGATCGCGAGCGCCGCCGCCGATTCGGATCAGCAGCAGGCCGCCGTCGCCGCCATCAAGGACAGCGACTGCTTCAACTGGGGCTACGATCCGCAGTACTACAACGTGCCCGAAGGGAGCTACGCGACCGATCCCAATGACGGCCTGGTACGGATCAAGGAATACCGCGCGATGGTCAAGTCGCTGCACGACAGCGGCCTGCGGGTGGTCATGGACATGGTCTACAACCACACGGCGGCGGCGCACCAGGACAGCCGTTCGGTGCTGGACAAGATCGTCCCCGGCTACTACTACCGCAGCAACGCCGTGGGCGACACCACCGGCGACAGCTGCTGCTCCGACACCGCGAGCGAAAACGCGATGATGGGCAAGCTGGTAATCGACTCGCTCAAGCTGTGGGCCACCGCCTACCAGGTCGACAGCTTCCGCTTCGACATCATGGGCCTGATGCCGAAGGCCTTGCTGACCCAGGCCCAGAGCGAGCTCAATGCCGCCGCCGGCCGCGCCATCTACCTGTACGGCGAAGGCTGGAATTTCGGCACGGTCGCCAACGACGCGCGCTTCGCCCAGGCGCGCCAGGACAACATGGCCGGCACCGGCATCGGCACCTTCAACGACCGCGTGCGCGACACGGTGCGCGGCGGCGGCTGCTGCGACAGCGGCGCGGCCTTGATCGGCCAGCAGGGCCTGATCAACGGCGTCTACTACGACCGTAACGCCAACAGCACCCAGAGCCTGGACGACCTGCTGCGCCTGTCGGACTGGATGCGGGTGGGCCTGTCGGGCAGCCTGAAGGATTACGTTCAGACCGACCGCTTCGGCAGCAGCAAGACCAACGCCCAGATCGATTACTACGGCATGGGCGCCGGCTACGTGAGCCAGCCGCAGGAGACCATCAACTACGCCGAGGCGCACGACAACCAGACCCTGTTCGACATCAACGCCTACAAGCTGCCGGTGTCGACCAGCGGCGCCGACCGGGTGCGCGTGCAAAACCTCGGCAACGCCCTGGTGATGCTGTCGCAGGGCGTGCCGTTCTTCCACGCCGGGCAGGATCTGCTGCGCTCCAAGTCGCTCGACCGCGACAGCTATAACGCCGGCGACTGGTTCAACGCGCTCGACTTCAGCTACCAGAGTAACAACTTCGGGGTCGGCCTGCCGTCGGCGGAGAAGAACCAGGATAACTGGAGCGTGATGCGGCCTATCCTGACCAATCCCCTGATCAAGCCGTCGCCGGCCCTGATCCTGACGAGCCGCGACGACTTCCTCGACCTGCTGGCGATCCGCAAGAGCAGCACCTTGTTCCGGCTGCGCACGGCCGACGACGTCAAGCAGCGCCTTCACTTCTACAATACCGGCGCCGCCCAGGTACCGGGCCTGATCGCCATGCGCATCGACGGCCAGTCGCCGAGCGCCTACGCGGGCGCCAATTACAAGAGCGTGCTGGTGTTCTTCAACGTCGACAAGGTCGCCAAGACCTTGACCCTGGCCGACATGCAGGGCAAGACGCTGGCGCTGCATCCGGTGCAGCAGACGTCCAACGCCGACAGCGTCGTCCGGACCGCTACCTTCAGCAGCACCAGCGGGCAGTTCAGCATCCCCGCCCGCAGCACGGTGGTGTTCGTCGAATAGGAACGATAGCGCCGGCGCCGGCGCAAAAAAAGCGCAGCCCGCCCGGGCTGCGCTGGCGGCCGGCGCCTCCGGCTTAATTCAATACCGTGGGCAGCAAGGCTTCCACCTCGCTGGCCCAGCTCTCGTAGCCCTCGGCCGACAGGTGCAGCTTGTCGCGCCCCAGACCCTTCCAGTTGTCGCCCACAGGTGTGAACTTCGCGGCCAGATCCAGGTAGAACACGTTCTTGCGGTCGGCCAGCGCCGCGATCAGGACATCGGCTGCGGCCATTTTCTCGGTCGCGCGCGCGTTCGGCAAGATACTCATCAAGATCACTTTGATACCCGGGAATTTCTTCTGCGTGGCGGCGATGACGGCCTTGACGCCGGCCGCGATCTCCTCCGGCGTGTCGGCGAAGTTGTTCGTCCCGATCATGATCACCGCCGCCTTGGGCGAGATGAAGGACAGGTCGATATTCTGCAGGCGCCACAAGGTGTGCTGGGTGCGGTCCGAACCCTGGCCGAAGTCGAAGGCGCGCTCCTCGAAATGCTGCTTCCACACCGGGCTGCCGGCGCCCCAGCGCCATTGTTCGGTGATCGAGTCGCCGATGAAAATCAGGTCGGCCGGCTTCTTCTGGATTTTCCTCAGCGCGGCGTAGTCGCCGAAATAGGTCTGGTAGTTCGCGTGGACCGCGTAATTGCGGTCGCTGGGAACGGTGCTGGGATCATCCGGCGTGGCCAGGGCGGAGAGGCTGAGCGCGCACAGGGCGGCGCATACGAGTCGTTTCATGGTGTGGTCGCTGGTTGGTTGGCGGGTGCACGCAGGCTGGCCACGAGCGCGGCCGGCACCGCGATCGCGGTCCCGTGGCGCATGCGCAGCGGCGTGCCTTCGTCGGGAAAATGCATCTGGGCGGTGACGTCTTCCCAGGTGCGCAGGTCGCGTGAACGCAGCGCGCCGTAGTGCCTGGCGGTGTAGGCGTCGTAGTAGACGATGGTGTCGGCGCCGACCTGCAAGGCGGTCGGCCCCTCGACCCAGACCCCGGGAGGGCTGATCGGCTTGGAGAGCTGGCCGAACGGCCCGTGCAGGTCGGGCGCGGCGGCGATCTGCAGGTATTTTTTCGGCGGATTGCGGGTTTCGTCCTTCACCAGCAGGTAGTCGCCCTGGCCGGTGCGCAGGAAGGTCGCGTCGATCACGCTGAAGCCCGGGTCGTAGAGCAGCGTCGTCGGCGTGAAGCTGACGAAGTCGCGCGTGGTGGTGGCGTAGATGCGGTGGTTGTACTTTTCCTCGGACGAGCCGTCGGTCTGGGCGAACTTGCCCGGGATGGTGGAGGCCCAGAAGATCAGGTATTCGCCGCGCGCCTGGTCGTACACGATCTCCGGCGCCCAGGCGTTGAGCACGTCCGGCTCGTGGGCCATCACCGGCAGTTCCTTCTGCGCGGACCAGTGCACCAGGTCGCGCGAGGAGGCGTAGCCGATGTTGTTCTCGTTCCAGCCCGAGGTCCACACCATGTGGAAGGTGCCGTCCGGCCCGCGCACGATGCAGGGGTCGCGCATCAGCCTCGACTTGCCCACCTTCGGGGCCAGGTAGCTGGCGCCGCCGGCCAGCTTGTCCCAGTGGTAGCCGTCGTCGCTGACGGCCAGGTGCAGGCCGTCCTCGCCGTTTTTGGTGAAGTAGGTGAACAGGTAGGCGTCGTGTGCGGCCGGCGCGGCAGGCGCGGCCGGGATGGGCGGCGCGGCGCATCCGGCCAGCAGGCCAGCCAGCGCCAGGGCGCAGACCGATTTCATCATTTGTGCGCCTCGTCTCCCAGCGGCCGCTCGGCCAAGCGGGTCGGGCTTGGCGGCACCGCGAAAGTGGCCACCGGGTCCGGGTGGGACGGATCGAACTGGCCGAAGTCGTCGGCGATATAGGAGGCCAGTGGCACCTGGGCCTGGCGCAGGCCGCTGACGACGATCTTGGCCAGCTCGTAGCTGCCGTAGTTGTCGTGGTGGGTGTTGTCGATCTTGCCGGGGGAAGGTTCGGCGAAAGCCACGCGTGACTGCTCCGGGCCCAGCGCTTCGTAGAACTTCTTCGATTCCGCGTTCAGGTCGATGAACGGCACCTTGAGCTCCTGGGCCACCTGGCGCGCCGCGTCAGCGTACTCGATCAGCGACGGGATCACCTTGCCGCTCGGGTCGAAGGCGCGGCGCTCCATCGACGAGACGATCACGGGAATGCCGCCGCGCGCGCGCGCGCCCTCGACGTGGGCCTTCATCTCGGCCTTGTAGGTGGTGAACGGGCCGCCGGTTCCCTGCTTGATCTGCTTCTGGTCGTTGTGCCCGAACTGCATCAGCAGCAGGTCGCCCGGCTTCATCACGCTGAGGATCTTGTCCAGGCGGCGGCGCGCGATCGAGTCGCGGAAGGTCTCGCCCGACTCGCCGTGGTTGGCCACCGCCACGCCCGGCTTGAAGAAGCGCGGCAGCATCTGGCCCCAACTGTTGTACGGTTCGCCCGGCTGGTCGCACACGGTCGAATCGCCGATCAGGAAGATGGTGGGCACGTCGGCGGCGACGATGTCGACCGCGCGCACCCCGGGGTGCTCGCCGTTGACCTCGAGGGTCAGGGCGCGATCCCAGGCCCAGGCTTCCTGCACCGATTCGCGCGGCACCTTGAGCTTGACCTGGCCGGCGGCGATCGTTCCGGTGGCGGCGATCTCCGGCGTGCGCACGTTGACGGTGAAGGTTCGCTTGACGATCTCGCCCGGCATGGTGTGCACGTTCTCCAGCATCAGGCGGCGCAGCTCGGCCTTGATGGTGGTCGTGGTGGCCACCTTCTCGTCGCCCAGGGTAACGGTGACGTTGTAGTTCCCCTCCGTGAGGTCGACCGTGGTGTAGCCGGCCTTGAGCGGGCCGAGGGTGGCGTGGAAGGGCGCGGCGGCGAAGGCGATGGCCGGGAAGGCCAGCGCCAGGGCCGCGATCAGGCGGTGGGTTGGAGTGTGCATGGTCTGTCGCTTATTTGGTGTCGATGGTGAGAACCGCGTCGGCCAGGCCTTTCGAGCTGGCCTTCACGGTGATTTTGCCGGCGCCGCCCTTGGCCTTGATGATCGCCAGGCAGTGGCCGTCGATGGCCTTGCAGATGTTGGTCTGGTAAGGCTCGTGGCTTTGCGGGCTGCCGTTGTCGATTGCAGCGACGGCGCCGGGGCCGCTCACCTCGAAGCTGATCGCATTGGTGGCGTTGGGCGCCACCACGCCGTTGGCGTCGACGATGTTGACCGTCACCAGCGCGGCGTCGTCGAAGCTGTCGGCCAGGGCCGCGCGGGTGCTCGCCAACACCAGGCGCGCGGGCCGGTCGGCGGTCTTGAGTTCATCGGTCGCCACTTCCTTGCCACCGTTGCGCGCCACCGCGCGCAGGCTGCCCTTGGCGAAGGTGACATCCCAGTTGCGCGGCGCGTCGTTGGCCGGCTTCTTCTTCACGCCCAGCGACTGGCCGTTCAGGTACAGCTCGACCTCCTCGGCATTGCTGTACACCTCGACCTTGGCGTCGTCATAGGTGTAGAAGTCGGTCGGGGTCCAGTTGGCCACCAGCGGTCCCACGCCGCCGTTGTCCTGGCGCCGCACGATGTGCACCACCGGCTTGTCCGACCACCAGCTCTGGCGCTGGTAGCCGCGCACCTTCCAGTTGCCGGCGCGGTCGAACAGGCCCTGGTCGTAGGTGGTGTTGGGCCAGTCGGCCTCGCCCAGGTAGTCGAAGCCGACCCACAGGAACTGGCCGGCGTAGAAGGGGTTGTCGCGCATCGCCAGCCAGGCCTGCAGCGAGTGGGCGTTCTCGGTGCCGATCACCTTGCGCTTGGGGTTTTCCTTGTAGGCGGCGATCAGCTCGTTCTCGCGGTAGTTCTGGCCGACGATGTCCATGGTGTCGGCGAAACCGTTATGGTAGACCTTCGACAGACCGGGGCGGAACAGCGCCATCGTCACCGGCCGGGTGGGGTCGAGCTGGTGCACCAGGTCCTGCTGCTGCTTGTACTTCTGGAAGCCCTCGGGACTATCCAGGTTGTCGTGGATCTCGTTGCCCACGCTGTAAAGGATGATGCTCGGGTGGTTACGGTCGCGCATCACCATCGCGCCGGTGTCCTTGGCCCACCACTGTTTCCAGAAGCGGTTGTAGCCTTCCTGGGCGTTGTCCTTCGGTTCCATCCAGGTGTCGAAGGTCTCGTCGAGCACCAGGAAGCCCATGCGGTCGGCCAGGTCGAGGAACTCGGGCGCGACCGGATTGTGGGCGGTGCGGATCGCGTTCACGCCGGCTTCGCGCAGCAGCGCCAGGCGATGCTCCCATACCGCCAGCGGCACCGCAGCGCCCACGGCGCCGCCGTCGTGGTGCAGGCACACGCCTTTGATCTTGAGGTTCACGCCGTTGAGCCAGAAGCCGGTGGCGGCCTCGAATTTGGCCTCGCGGATGCCGAAGCTGGTGCGCTGCTGGTCCAGCACCGTGCTGCCGCTGCGCAGGGTGGTGACGGCCTGGTACAGCTTGGGCGTGTCGAGCGACCAGCGCTCGGCGTGGGCCAGGTTGAGGTCCTGCGCGAAGCTGGCCGCCTGCCCGGGCGCGACCTGCTGGTGCGATTCGGTGCGCTGCACGGTCTTGCCGCTGGGGTCGACGATCTCGGTTTGCAGCACGTAGTCGCCACCGGCGCCGGCGTCGTTCATGACGTCGGCGGCGATGTGCACGGCCGCGCCGTCGGCCGCCAGGGGCGGCGTGGTGACGAACACGCCGTTCTCGGCGAAGTGCACCGGCTCGGTCGATACCAGGCGCACGTGGCGGTAGATGCCGGCGCCGGTGTAGAAGCGCGAGGCCGGCTGCACGCTGTTATCGGCGCGCACCGCGATCACGTTGGCCTCTTTGCCGAACTTGAGGTAGGGCGTCAGGTCGTAGCTGAAACTGCTGTAGCCGTAGGGGCGCTTGCCAAGGTGGTGGCCGTTGATCCACACGTCGCTGTTGGCCATCACACCGTCGAACTCGATGCGCACGCGGCGCTTCGCTTCGGCGGCGGGCAGGGTGAAGTGCTTGCGGTACCAGCCGGCGCCGGAAGGCAGGTAGCCGCCGCCGCGCGCGGTCGGCTCGGACTGGTCGTAGGGGCCTTCGATGCTCCAGTCGTGCGGCACGGCCACGGTGCGCCATTTGGCGTCGTTGAACTTGACCTGCTCGGCGCCCTTGGCGTCGCCCTTGAGGAAGCGCCAGCCGGGATCGAACGAGGTGGTGACCCGGCCGTGCGTCTGGGCCAGCGCCGCGGAGCTGGCGAACAACACGGTCAGGGCGGCGGCGCGGCTAAGCGCGGTAAACGGTGTATTCATCGATTGGGCTTTGATTATTATGAAAAAAACGTCTCGCGGATATTTTAAGTGAGCGCGCCAGATGCGCCGGGGCGGCCGCGAAAGAATCAGGAAACTGATTTTTCCGTGACCGCCCCCGGTCAGCGCCGGTCAGCTCAGGTAGTGGCCGATCAAGGCCAGGTTCTCGATCGCGGCCAGGCCCCACTGCGCGCTCTCGTTGGTGCTGACGGAGACGATTTCGTCGACCGGATTGAGCACCGCCGGGCCCGTGATGCGCACCGGCTGGCGCGTGTGATTGCGCGCGCCGCTGCTGAACTCCTGCCAGGCGCGCCGTGCCAGCGCCGCGTCGCCGCGCCGTCTGGCCACGTAGGCGGTCAGGCGCGAATGGCCCACGTAGAGCGCGTGGGTGGCGCCGTGCGGCATGCCGAGCGCCTTGATCTGCTCGGCCACGCTGGCGTTGAACAGCTCGCAGTACTGGAGCCAGGCGCGCTCGAAAGCCTGGTCGCCGGTCAGGGCGATGAGTTCGGCGAAGATCTCGACCGCGCCGAACACCGCGTTCAGGTGGCTGGCGGCGGCCCGGTCGCCGATCATATTGTGCAGGTGGCCGTTGGCCGGCTCGTAGCCCGCACGTTCGGCGTTGAAGAAGCCGTGCGGCATGGCGGCGATGTCCTTCATGCCGGCCAGGAGCTTGTCGCGGTAGCGCGGGGCGCCGCCGCGCTCCCATTCGGTGAGCCAGTTGCCGGCCAGCGAACCCCAGTCGGTGCCGAAGCTGATGCGGGCCGGGTAGGGGCCCTTGGGCGGGGCGTGCGCCAGTTTGCGCACCGGATCGACGGCGTCGAGCTTCTCGTCGGCGTCCAGCAGTTCGCGCATGATGTCGCCGGTGCGCTCGTCGGCGGTCAGGTAATAGTAGTAGCGCCGGTACACCGAGGCGCTGATGCGCACCTGCTTGGCGCTGCAGCCCCAGTGCTGGACGTTGTGGCGCGAGCCGAGGCCGGCGAAGCGGCCCAGGTGGTAGATGTCGACCTCGCTGGTGTGGCGCACCATCGCCTCGGCCATGCGGAAGATGTCGGCGCGCCCGCTGCGCAGGAAGGAGAGCCACAGCCACAGATCGGGCGAGAGTTCCGAATTGTCCCAGGCGAAGCCGCCCACGTCGTAGCGCCATTCGTGGCGGTCGTCGTCGTAGGTGTGGCGGATATCGCCGTAGTCCCAGAAGCCGTACCAGTGGCGCTGCTCGACCTGGTCGCGGTAGAAGGCGAAGCGCTGGTCGAGCTGGTCCTCGATGGCCGCCTTGGCCGCGTTGCCGCGGTCGGGCAGGCTCCACAGCTTGCCGAAGACCTCGGTGGCCAGGTAGCGCGCCGGCTGGGCCACCAGCTGGGGCGGATTGCGCACCGCGCCGGCGATCTGCACCATGCGTTCACGGCTGGGCGTGGCCGCCAGCGCCCACAAGGTGATTTCGCTGCTGCGCGCCACCCCGACCGGGGTGCCGAAGCCTTTTTCGTAGTCCTCGTAGGTGATGTCGAGCCCCTCGAGCTCCTGCTCGTGGGTTTGCATGCCCATGCCGTCGTGGTAGAAGCGCATGTCCATCGCGGGCGCGTCCGGCGCGACCATCCACAGGGTGACGCTGGCGTTGTCGGTGTGGGCGTCGCGGATGTCGAGCTGCACCGGGTGGCGCTGCCAGAAGTCGCGCAGCCCGAAGGCGACTCCGCCGCCGGCGCCGCCGATGTAGCCCACGCCGGGCGCGCGCCGGCCCCAGGCCGCGCCTATCCAGCCGTAGCCGGCCTTGGTGCGCTTGCGGATCTGGTAGCCGTCGGCCGACAGCTGGGCGAGCGTGTAGTCGCCCCAGGCGGGAATGAGGTGCAGCTCCTTGCGCACCTTGGCGCTGAACTGGTCGAGCGGCGGGCAGGCCTGGCCTGCCACCTGGGCCGCGCGCACGTCCGGGCCCGGGTCGCGCCGCAGGCCGGTGAGGTTGCGCACGCCCTCGGCCCACAGGCCGTCGGCGTCGCCGGCGAAGCGCACGTGGCGGTCGTGCAGCTGGTCGCGCAGCGGCACCGCGAAGCGCAGGCCGATGCCGCGGATGAAATCGCGCCGTTCGTCGCCGTCGAAGATAAAGGTGTGCATGATGCGCACCGATTCGGCGCCGGCGTAGAAATACAGGCGCACGCTGAAGGGCAGCCAGTCGCGCCCGCCGCCGCGGTGGCGTCCGTCGATCTTGACCACCACGCGCACCGGGCCGTTCTGCTCGACGTGTACGCTGGCGATGTCGCTGACGAACGCGGTTTGCTTGAGCGCGCCGGCGCTGGCGTCGGGCTGGTCGTCGCACAGGGCCACCAGGCGCGCGGCGCCGGCGATCTGGCGCCCGTCGCGCGTGATCGAGGCGATCAGGTCGGCGCCGCGCCTGGGCAGCACGCAGGTGATCGCGCCGGTGTTGACCACCAGCGCGTCGGCGCCCTCGCGCACGCTGACCCTGGCGGCGCCCGCGCCCGCGCGGGGCGTGCCCGGCTTGATCTCCATGCTGGCCGGCAGGGCCGCACCGGCCGGCAGCGCGTGCGCGGTCCACTTGAGCGAGCCGTCCGGCCAGTAGGCCAGGGGCCAGCTCTGGCTGGGCAGCTCGGCGCCGGCGCCGTCGATGACGAAGCCCTGGCCGCGCGGCAGCTGGCCGCGCGGCCAGGCCATGCTGACGGTGGCGCCCAACGACAGCGCCGGACGCTCGCCGCCGAGCCAGTGCACGCTGGTTGGCGCGCCGGCCATGGCGGGCGCGGGCGCTGGCGTGGTTGCGGCCCGCGCCAGCCGGGCTCCCGGCAGCGGCAGGGCCGCCACCGCGGTGGCGCTCTTGAGAAAGCCGCGCCGGCTCAGGGTGGACGGCGCCATGCTTATTTGCTGCCGGCCAGGGTGACCTTCACCGGCGACGCCAGGCGCGCGGCCTCGGCGCTCACGTAGGCCTGCCAGTCCTTCTGGCTGGTGAAGGGCGCGTTACGGCTCCAGCCAGCGCCCACGTAGTAACGCAGCGGCTGGCCCGAGCTGACCTTGGCCAGCATGAGCTGATTGACGTCGTCGGCGGCGAAGGCCGGCTTGGCGGCGGCCGGCATCACCACGGCGACGCCGAAATTGCCGTCGCTCTTCTGGGTTACCCATTGCGTCAGCGCGCCCTCGCGCGGGCTTTCGAGCACGGCCACGGCCAGCTGCTTGCCCTTGTCGCTAGGGTTCTTGTTCAGGCCCACGGCGGCGGTGAGCTGCTGCGCGCCGTCGAAGGTGAAGGTGCTGTCGATCTGGTCGAGGTAGTGGCCGGCGTCGACGGTGAAGCGCTTGACTTCCGAGACCTTGACGCCGTCCGCGTCCCAGGCGTCGTAGGTGAGTTCGAAGATTGCCCGCACCGGGCCGTTGGCGATGACTTTCCAGCCGCTGTAGTTGCGCGCGACGGCCAGCTTCTTGCCGTCCCAGATGCCGGTGCCGCCGGCGCCGCGCGAGGTGCCCACGTTGTACATGTCCAGGCCTTCGCCCTCGTCATGGTGGTAGTGGTCGTGGCCCTTGTTGTACCAGCGGTCGACGATCGGGTAGGGAACGCGCTTGAACCAGATATCCAGGCCGCTGGAAATGAGCACCTCCTTGCCCGAGCCGGGTGCCGCTGGCGCGGCCAGGGCCGGGCCGTAGGTGCGGTGGCCGACCTTGTCGTTCTCCCACGCGAAGTCGTCCAGGCGCTCGGGCACGTAGCGCGCGAACACCTTGGGCGGGAACACGGGCGCGATCGCGTCGGTCTTCTCGACCGTGAAGCTGGCGCGCTTCTCGCCGGCGGCGAAGTCGTGCTGGAACAGCAGCTCGCCGTAGGCCACGCCCTTGCCCTGCGGGTCCTTCGCTTCCGGCGCCACGTTCGTCACCTGGAACGGCAGCGCGTGGCCGGCCGCGTCCTTGACCACGATATGCTGGAGCATGGCGCCGGGCAGGGCCTGGTTGACCTCGGACCAGGGCACGGCGATGGTCTCGGCGGGGCGCGCTTGCGCCAGGGTATGGGTGGCGGTGATCGAAAGGCGTTCGGCGGCGCCGGCGCTGGCCGCGGCCAGGGCCGACGCGGCGCAGACGAGGCGCAGTGCGGTGTGAATGGTCATGTGGTCTATCCCTATGAAGTACGCGTTCTGGGTAATTGAGCTTTTCGAGTATCGATAGGCGCCCCGGCGCTGTCAATCGGCCGGGGCGCGGGCCCGGAAGATAATCATCAAAGTGAGCGATCCTGAGTGGAATGTATGGACAGCGCGCAGGCCGGGCATGCCATTGTGATAATTGACGCATTTCTGGCGTTCCGGCTGGTGTAGCATGGCGCTCTCTTTCATATCAAGGACTGTTCGATGAACCCTTACTCCCGCCTGGGCGCCAGCGCCCTTTGCCTGTTGGCCCTGGCCAGCGCCGGCAGCGCGCGCGCCGACACCTATGCCGTTGAACTGGGCAAGTGCATGGTCGGCGCGAGCACCGCGGATGAGCGCAATGCCTTGGTGCGCTGGATGTTCGCGACCGCGTCGGGCTACCCGGCGGTACGCGACATCGCCGCCGTGAGCCCGGCCAAGATCGACGACGCCAATAAGGCCATGGGCCGTCTGGTGACACGGCTGGTCGCCGAAAGCTGCCACGATAGCGCCGAGCTCGCGCTCAAGGTCGAGGGTCCGGTAGCCTTCCAGACCGCGTTCCAGATGCTGGGGCAGGTCGCCGGGCGCGACCTGTTCACCGATCCCAGCGTGCAGGCCAACATGCAGGCAATGCAGCAGTACATCGACAAGGACAAGCTGAAAGCGGCGTTCAGCGCGCCTGCGCACTAGGGCGCCGCGCGGCCGCAGGCGCGCGCCGCGCCGATGCCGCCACGGCCACTCCCGGACGTTGGCTGCGCAGGCGCTCCTGCAGCAGTGCCACCACGGCCGCCTCCTCCGGGGCCAGCGCATGCAGGTCCGCGACCAGTTCCTCGCGCGTGCGTTCGCGCAGCGCGGCCAGCACGGTGCCGTCCAGGTAGGCTTCCAGCACGGCCGGGTGCACATAGCACTTGCGGCAGACCGAGGGCGTGTTGCCGAGTTTTTCGGCCACCGCCTCGATCGCGCGCACGATGTTCTTCTTTGCCTGGGCCTCGGAGTCGAACTGTTCGAACTCCTGCAAGGCCAGCGCCGCCAGCAAGGTGCCGGACCAGGTGCGGAAATCCTTGGCCGTGTAGTCCTCGCCGGTGATGGCGCGCAGGTAGTCGTTGACGTCGCTCGAGCCGATGGTGTGGGTGGCGCCGTCGTCGCCGATGTAGTGGAACAGCTCCTGGCCGGGCAGGTCGCGGATGCGGGCGATGATGCGCGCCAGGCGCTTGTCGTCCACCGTCACCGCGTGGTTGACCCCGCTCTTGCCGCGGAAGCGGAACTCGACCGCGCTGCCGTCGATGCGCACATGGCGGCTGCGTAGGGTGGTCAGCCCAAAGGACTTGTTGGCGCGCGCATATTCCTCGTTACCGATACGGATCATGGTCGCTTCGAGCAGGTGGACGATGGTCGCCAGCACCTTGTCGCGCGGCAGGCCGGGCAGCTTCAGGTCCGCGTCCACGCGCCGCCGCACCAGCGGCAGCGCCTGCCCGAAACTGAGCATGCGTTCGTATTTGACCTCGTCGCGCAGGGTGCGCCAGCGCGCGTGGTAACGGTATTGCTTGCGGCCCCTGGCGTCGCGCCCGGTGGCCTGCAGATGGCCGTTGGCGTGCTTGCAGATCCACACCGCGCTCCAGGCCGGGGGGATGGCCAGGGCGCGGATGCGCGCCAGGGTGGCCAGGTCGTCGACCGCGTGGCCGTCCCGGTCCAGATAGCGAAAGCCGTCCGCGCATGCCTCGCGCGCGATGCCTGGCATGCTGTCGTTCACGTAGCGCAGCCCGGCCGAGCGCGCGGCTGCCGGACCATCGGTGTCGGGCGGCGCAAGCGGCACCGACGCTTCCTCTCGTTTCATGCACACCCCCCCGAGCGGTGGACGCGGCGGGCGCGGCGCCGTTGCTTGAAAGTCTACCTGTTCTGTAATTTACCGGCGCTCAGTGCGCATGCTAGAGTGCCGCCCTTGTGACGATGCTGGAGTGGCGGCGATGAGCGAAGCGGGTTTGAATGTGCGCGTGCGCGGTGCGGGGCCTGTCTCTGTATACACATCTGACGCTGCC
>DIZW01000038.1:52903-53066 GCA_002428015.1 Oxalobacteraceae bacterium UBA6018
GGGGCCGGCCCTGGTGTGGGCCCACGCTCTGCTATCGAGCATGGCGGCCGAAGACGCCGCCGGCCTGTGGGACGAGGCCGAAGCGGCCGGCGTGCGCCTGGTGCGCTACGACGCGCGCGGCCACGGGGACAGCCCCGCCTGCGCCAGTGCCGAACAGGCCAGC
>DIZW01000038.1:53291-53613 GCA_002428015.1 Oxalobacteraceae bacterium UBA6018
TGGGACGCTTTCGGCGGCGACCTGCTGGCCGTGGCCACGACGGCGCAGGCAGAGCGCTTCGTCGCCGGCGGCGTCTCGCTGGGCGCGGCGGCCGCCCTGTGCGCCGCGCTGACGGCGCCCGACCGGGTCAGCGCGCTGATCTTGATGAGTCCTCCCGCCATCTGGGAGCGGCGCTTGGGCCTGGCGCGCCGCTACGCGCGCATCGCCGGCGCCGGTGAGCGCGCGCTGGGCCGGCTCGGCGCGGCGGGGTGGGGCGGCGTGGGCCCGCCCTGGCTGGCCGGCGCGCCGCCAGAGCCTCCCGCGCCGGCGCGCTGCGCCACCC
>DIZW01000026.1:0-5278 GCA_002428015.1 Oxalobacteraceae bacterium UBA6018
TCGACGATTTCGGCACCGGCTACTCGTCGCTGGCCTATCTCAAGCAACTGCCGGTGCAGACCCTCAAGATCGACCGCAGCTTCATCAAGGACATCTCGACCGACGTCAACGACGAGGCGATCGCGATCGCCATCATCCAGCTCGGCAAGAGCATGAACCTGTCCGTCATTGCCGAGGGTGTGGAGACGGCCGAGCAGGCCGCCTTCCTGCTGCGCCACGGCTGCAGGCAGGCCCAGGGCTATTTCTACAGCCGCCCGATCTCGGCCGCGGCCCTCCTGGGCAGCTGGCGCCTGCCCTGAGCCCGAGCCGGCAGCGACCAGCTGCGTCAGCGTTTCAATGTCGGGGCCAGGGTCGGGATCTGGGCGTGCGACGCGGGCATGCGCGTGGACCAGGCGGGGGCAGGCTCGCGCTGGTGGCCTGCAACGCCGCCAGCGCCACCCGGCAGTGGGTGTACGACAAGTCAGCCGTCGCTGTGCACCGGCGGCGCGGCGGGCTTTGCGCGCGCCGCCGCCATGCGAGCGTCACAGCTTGTCGAGCAGGCCGCTCAGGCGTGCGAATTCGATCGGCTTGACGAGGTGATCGTCGAAGCCGGCCAGACGCGCGCGTTCGCGGTCGGCGTCCTGGCCCCAGCCGGTGGCGGCGACGAGCGTGATCGCGCCGCCCCACGCCAGGGCGCGGATACGCTTGGCCACCTCATAGCCGTTCATGTCCGGCAGGCCGATATCGAGCAGCATCAGGGCCGGGCGGAAGCGCTCCGCCTCGGTCAGCGCGGCGGCCGCGTTGTGCGCGGTGCGCACGGTATGGCCGAGCAGTTCGAGCGCCATGGCCAGGGTGTCCGCCGCGTCGACGTTGTCGTCCACGACCAGGATCCGGCGCGCCGCGTTGAGTTCATCGGCCGCACCGCAAGGCGCGGCCGCCGGCACTGTCGCCAGCACCGGCAAGGCCACGGTGAACACACTGCCGTGGCCGGCGCCGTCGCTGTCGGCCCGCACCTGGCCACCATGCAGCTCCACCAGGCCGCGCACCAGCGCCAGGCCGATCCCCAGCCCGCCCTGGGAGCGTTCGAGGGCCGGTTTGAGCTGCGAGAACATCGTGAACACGCTCGCCAGCGCCTCCTGGGCGATGCCGATGCCGCTGTCCCGGATGGATACGGCCACCGTGCCAGCCTGTTCGGCGACGCCGATCGAAATGCGCCCGCCGTCGGGCGTGTACTTGACGGCGTTGGTGATCAGGTTGCTGATGACCTGGGTCAGGCGCACCTCGTCGCCGTCGACCCACACCGGATGCGCCGGCAACTGCAGCGCCAGGTGGTGGCCGGCCGCGTCGATCATGCCGCGCAGGTCCGCCAGCGCGGCCTGCACGATGGCGACCAGGTCGCGGGGCTTGCGCCTCAGCTGCAGGCGCCCCTGGGTGATGCGCGACATGTCCATCAGGTCGTCGACCAGGTGGGTGAGCTGGGTGGTCTGGCGTTCCATGATGTCGAGGCCCCACGGCGCCTCGCGTCCCGGCGCGCGCTGCAGGCGCATCACTTCGAGCACGTTGCGCAAGGGCGCGAGGGGATTGCGCAGCTCATGGGCCAGGGTGGCGAGGAACTCGTCCTTGCGCCGGTGCTCCAGCGACAGGCGTTCGTTCATGTCGCGCAGCCGCGCCTCGGCCTGCAGGCGCGCGTCCAGCGAGGCTTCGGCCTTCTTGCGTTCGTCGAGCAGTTCGCGTTCGTAGGCGCGCCGCTCGCTCGTGACCACGAACGCCCACTGGTCGTAGCGCGCGTGCTCGCCGCTGCGTCTGATGATGTTGATGAGGACCGGCAGCCGGTCCCGCGTGCGCGTGAGCATTTCCAGCTGGACTTCGGCCAGCGATCCCTGGATCGACAGCAGGGGCCCGCAATGGGTCTGGAAAAACAGGCGGCCGCCAATGCTGAGCAGCTCGTGCACCCGCTTTTCGCCGACCAGTTCGGTCTCGCGATACCCGAGCCAGTCGCAGATGGCCGCGTTGGCGCGCAGGATGTTGCCTTCAGGGGTAGCCACCAGCAGGCCGCACGGCGCGCTGTCGAACAGCGCCCCGTCGTCCGGGATCTGGCCGTGTGCTAGGCCCGTCATTGGCTAGCCGAGGGCGGTGGCGAGGAAGGTGTCGATCGCCTGCGAGCTGGCCGTGGGCGCGCTCATGTGCGGGCAATGCCCGACGTTGTCGATCAGGCGCAGCGCGCTGTTGGGAAGATGGCGATGCATGTATTCGCCAACGGCCACCGGGGCGATCATGTCGTCGGTACACTGCAGGATCAGGGTCGGCGTGCCGCACTTGGGCACGTCGGCGCGATGGTCGGACTGGAAGGTGACGCGCGCGAAGTGCTTGGCGATGTCGGGGTCGGTGCGGCAAAAGCTGTTGGTCAGCTCCTCGGCCAGCCGCGGCTGTTCCGCCGCGCCCATGATGGCCGGCGCCAGGTTGCTCGACCAGCCCAGGTAGTTACTGTCCATGGTGTCGAGCAGTTCTTCGATATCTTGCTGCGAAAAGCCGCCGTTGTAGTCGCCGTCGTTGTAGTAGCAGGGCGAAGGGCCGACCATGACCTGGCAGGCGAACAGCTCGGGCTTCTTGATCGTGGCCAGCATGCCGATGGTGGCGCTGACCGAGTGCCCGACGAAGATCACCGGGCCGCCCGCATACTGCGCGATGATCTCGAGGACGTCGTCGGCGTAGCCGTGCAGGCTGCCGTACTTGAGCCGGTCGTAGGCGGCCAGGTCGGACTTGCCGCTGCCGACCAGATCGAAGGCGACCACGCGGTAGCGCTCGCGGTAGTTCGGCGCCATAAAGCGCCACATGCTCTGGTCGCAGCCGAACCCGTGCGCCAGGAGCATGGTGACGGGGCCGTCGCCGGTCACTTTGACGTTATTGCGATGTTCGATGGTCATGTTGGTCAGTGGAGGGCAGGGCGCGCGACCCGACAGCCGGGCAGCTTAACATCAATCGTTTTATTTGTTTGTTCGATATGTTTTGGCGTGCGCGCGCCATGCAGGGCGGGTACGCCGGCGCCTCCCGGGTGCCCTTGTCCAGCGGCGCGCGGACGTGGGCGGCGGCGCCTTCGGTTCAGCCGGCCGCGCGCAGCAGGGCGCGCAGGTTGCATTCGCGCTGCCAGAGGCGGCGCTCCTCGCTGGCGCGGGCGGCGGCGGCCAGTTCCGCGTCCGACTGCGCCACCTGGGCCTGCAGCAGCCGCTCGGCCAGCAGCGGATCGGGCAGCACGGTGCCGAAAAACGCCACCACGTCGTGGCGCTGGATCAGCAGGGTGGGGAAGTTGTCGATGTCCAGGTCGCCGACCACGTCGGCCTGGTCTTCGATGTCGATCCAGACGAAGTGCATGTCGGGATGGCGCGCGGCCAGCTCGTCGAAGCTGGCGCGGTAGGACGCGCAGGTGCCGCACCAGGCCGCGCACAGGCAGGCGACGATCCAGCCGTCGCCGGCCAAGGTCGCGGCGATGCTGGCGCGGTTGTCGGAGTCGAGGGTGTGACTATGCATGAGTGCATTCTACCGCGCCCGCCGCGGCGCCGCTTGGGAGCGTCCCGTCAGGGTAAAATACGGGCTATGTCTATCATCCTAGCTATTGAAACCTCGTCCGAGCTGGCCTCCTGCGCACTGATCAGGGACGGCGCCGTGGCCTGGCGCGAGTCGAACGGCGTGCGCACCCATTCCCAGGCTATCCTGCCGATGGTGCAGGAGCTGCTGGCCGAAGCCGGGCTGCGGCTGGCCGACTGCGACGCGATCGCCTTCGGCGCCGGCCCAGGCTCGTTCACCGGCGTGCGCACAGCCTGCGGCGTGGCCCAGGGGCTGGCCTACGGCGCCGGCCTGCCGGTGCTCGCGCTGGTCACGCTCACGGCCATGGCGCAGGCCTGCCACGCCGCCAGCGGCGCCACCGAGATCCTCGCCGTGCTCGACGCGCGCATGGGCGAAGTGTACTGGGCCCAGTACCGGCTGGCGGACGGCGCCTGGCACAGCGTGTGCGCCCCCGCGCTGTGCGCGCCCGGCGCGGTGGCGCCGCTGTCGGCGGCCGGCCTGGTCGCCTGCGGGAACGGTTTGACCGCCTATCCGGAGGCGTTCGCCTTGCAGCCCTTCGCCGCCGGCGCGCTGGCGCACATCATGCCGCACGCGCGCGAACTGGCGCAGCTGGCGCGCGCGGCCCTGGCCGGCGGCGCCGCGGTGCCGGCGGCCGAGGCCCAGCCGCTCTACCTGCGCAACAAGATCGCCTACACCAGCGCCGAGCGCGCGGTGATCAACGCCGCCAAGGCCGCCGCATGAGCGCGGCGCCGCGCCCCGACGAACTGCTTTACGCGCCCATGACCATGGACGACGTGGACGAGGTGTTGGCGCTCGAACGCAGCGTGTATCCCTATCCCTGGACGCGCGCCAATTTCGTCGATTCGCTCGCCTCGGGCTATCACGGCTGGGCGCTGCGCGACGAACGCGGCGCCCTGGTCGGCTATTTCCTGCTCATGAGCGTGGTCGACGAGGCGCACCTGCTCAACGTGGCGGTGGCGGGCCCGCGCCAGGGACAGGGCCTGGGCCGCTACCTGCTCGACAAGGCGGCCGCCTGCGCGCGCGGACTGTCGGCCGCTTCGATATTGCTGGAAGTGCGCCCGTCGAACACGCGCGCGCTGGGCATCTACGCGCGCTACGGGTTCGCCGAAATCGGCCGGCGCCGCGGTTATTACCCGGCCCGCGACGGCCAGCGCGAGGACGCCATCGTCATGAGGTACACGTTATGAGCCGGCTCGATCCGCGCAGCGCCGCGTTTTTGGAAGAGATGGGCATCGGCCCGCTGTGGACCCTGCGCGTGGACGCCGGCGCGGGCGCGGAGGTCGTCGCGGAAGTGGCGGCGCCGGTCCAGGCCGAAGCGGCCCCCGCGCGCGCCACGCCGCCGGCGCCTGCCGGCCAGGCAGCCGCGCCCGCCCCGGCAGTTGCGGCGCCGCCCGTCGGCGTGGTGACGGCCGCCGCGTCCAGTGCCGATTCGGCCTGGGGCGACGAGCCGGCGGCGCCGCCGCCCAGCGACGAGGAGATCGCGCGCATGGACTGGCCGGCGTTGAAGGCGGCGATCGCCAGTTGCACGCGCTGCGGGCTGTGCAAGAACGGCCGCAAGCCGGTGCAGGGCAACGGCGCGCAGCATGCGGTGTGGCTGGTAACGGCGGGGGGGGGCCCCCCGGCCGGCGCCCGAGGGCTCGACGAACGGCTCCGAGCCGGTTCCCGAAACCTAGTTTCCTTCTTCACAAGTCATACAGTCACTCGTTCGAGTGATTGG
>DIZW01000026.1:5467-5749 GCA_002428015.1 Oxalobacteraceae bacterium UBA6018
GACGAGAAGGCGCGCGAGCCGCTGTCGGGCGACACCGGGCGCCTGCTGGCCAATATGCTGGGCGCCGTGGGTCTGGCGCGCGACACCAACGCCTACGTGACGAACCTGATTAAATGCCGCCCGACCAGCGTCAACGGCGGCGACCGCGCGCCCACCCTGGACGAGGCGCGCGCCTGCCGCCCCTACCTGGAGCGTGAACTGGCCTTGACTGGCGCCGGCATGGTGCTCACGCTCGGCCAGATCGCCGCCAACGCCTTGCAGGACAAGCCGCTGGGCGAGCCG
>DIZW01000021.1:0-316 GCA_002428015.1 Oxalobacteraceae bacterium UBA6018
ACCGCGCCGGCCGTCCAGTTCCACTGTAAACGGCATAGAGCCCGTCAATGTCCGGTCGATAAGTGTGCGCTGAAATTGGCATACTACTGACTGTACTATCGGCAACGGTCACGCGACCGTCCAGTGCCGTGGTGGTGTTCATCACGAGAGTTGGCAGAGAAATATTAATTTTAAGATAATATCAGCATTTGGCGGAATGTGCACAATCTGGCGTGCGTCAGGGTGTGATTCAAACTGATGTGGCGTAGAAGCTGTTCATGCGGCTTGCTTCTGATCGGATGCCCAGTACGCATTCAATCCTCCCAAGTTAAGGAAT
>DIZW01000021.1:586-1808 GCA_002428015.1 Oxalobacteraceae bacterium UBA6018
CGATTTCGGTCTGGATTTGCGCGACTTCGATTGATTTTCTCGATGAAGGTAGGTGTGTTTCCCAAGCAATCTGAGCAGTTTACGCAAGTGCGTGGCGACCTGCTTGCCAAGCAGGAGTACCGGCATCACAGGTTTTAACGCGGTATGGGCGTAGGCGTGGTTGATGTGGTCGACGGCGCGCAGGTCGGCCTGGTCATGTGCGCTCAGCGCAGCCAAGGTCTGCAGGTTGTCGCACATGATTTTGGCGGCGACATCCTGCACCACTGCCTGCTGGCTCAACCCGGAGACATGCTCCAGGTTGAGCCGGTGTTTGAGCCGTTTGAAGGCTTCCTCGATGCGCCAGCGCTTGTGGTACAGGTCGCCAAAGGCGCTGGCGGGGAAGCGCGCGGTATCGAACAAATTGGTCATCAGCACGCGTACTTTGCCGTTCGGCCCGATGTGGCGCACCAGACGAACCTGCTGGGGCGCGCATGTGAACTCGTAGTCGGCGGCATCGCGCCGCGACGGCGCTGTGAGCGTGACGACCTGCTCATCGAGGCCGGAGCGCAGAAACGCGCGGACGCAGGCGAAGCCGCCGTCGCCGGCTTTTTCCACCCGCATGCAGAACGAAATGGCGCGCTCGTTGAGCAGAGCGACGAGCCAACGCGACGGATAGCCCCGGTCCAGCAGCAGCAAGTCCTTGCTTGAGAGTCGGTCCAGATGCTGGACCAGCATCTGGCGCTCGCCGCACTCCTCGATGCCGTGCAGCGAGGTCGCCAGCATCAACTCGGCGCCGGGCAGGAACAGGCCGAAGAGAATTTGGTCGGGCAGCGCGGCGCGCGCGAGGCGACTGGCGCGCAGGCCGAAACGCACGGTCGAGGCGTCGGCGGCGACCAGGCGCAATCCGCACCAGCGCGGCACGAACCCGTGCTGCTCGGCGCGCTCGACGAGCCAATCGTTGAGCGAAGGGATAGCGGTCAGGGACAGCTTGGCGCGCGCTTGCGCGAACGCCTGCTCGGACACCGTACGCAGTAATTCTGCCTTCCCCGCCAGACGGCCGAAGAACGTGTCGAGTTCGGCCTGAATGCTCATGCGCATGCCGGTTAGCATGAGCGCCACGAGCGACGGCAACGGCAACTTGCGGCGCCGTGTGAACGCCGTCGGATGTTCAGGATGCTTGGCCGACTCGAGGAATTCTGGTGACTGTAATCGCAAAGCGAGGTCGATAAAAAGGGCAGTAAGG
>DIZW01000021.1:1925-8902 GCA_002428015.1 Oxalobacteraceae bacterium UBA6018
ACCTGGACGACACCGACCATGCGTTGATCGCGCAAAAGCGCGGCGCGCACAATCGGCTGGGCTTCGCCGTGCAGCTCGGAACGGTGCGTTACTTGGGGGCGTCTCAGAAAACGGAAAAAATCGTACGCTAAGCCGGTTGCAGCGGCCGTAGCGGCCTGAACTTGCCGGCGCCGATCTTGGCGCTGCTGCGCCAGAGGTAATCGCCGGTCAGATTGATGTGCTCCCAGCCCAGCGGCGACAGATACTGCAACAGGGCGTCATCGACGGCCTGGCCATGGCCGCGCAGGGCGCTGGCGGCCCGCTCCAGGTAGACCGTGTTCCATAGCACGATGGCCGCCGTCACCAGGTTGAGGCCGCTGGCCCGGTAACGCTGCTGCTCGAAACTGCGGTCGCGGATTTCGCCCAAGCGGTTGAAGAACACGGCGCGGGCCAGCGCGTTGCGCGCCTCGCCCTTGTTCAGCCCGGCATGCACGCGGCGGCGCAGCTCCACGCTTTGCAGCCAGTCCATGATAAACAGCGTGCGCTCGAGGCGGCCCAGCTCGCGCAGGGCGACGGCCAGGCCATTCTGGCGCGGGTAACTACCGAGCTTGCGCAGCATCAGCGAGGCCGTCACCGTGCCCTGCTTGATCGAGGTGGCCAGCCGCAGTATTTCGTCCCAATGGGTGCGCACGTGCTTGATGTTGAGCGTGCCGCCGATCATCGGTTTCAGGCCGTCATAGGCTGCATCGCCCTTCGGGATGTAGAGCTTGGTGTCACCCAGGTCGCGGATGCGTGGCGCGAAGCGGAAGCCCAAGAGGTGCATCAGCGCGAAGACGTGATCGGTGAAGCCAGCCGTGTCGGTATAGTGTTCCTTGATGCGCAGGTCGGATTCGTGGTACAGCAGGCCATCGAGCACGTAGGTCGAATCGCGCACGCCGACGTTGACCACCTTGGTGTGAAACGGCGCGTACTGGTCGGAGACGTGGGTATAGAAGGTTCGTCCGGGGCTGCTGCCGTATTTCGGGTTGATGTGGCCGGTGCTCTCGGCCTTGCTGCCGGTGCGGAAATTCTGGCCGTCCGACGACGAGGTGGTGCCGTCACCCCAATGCTCGGCGAAGGGATGACGGAACTGCGCGTTGACCAGCTCGGCCAGCGCTGTCCCGTAGGTTTCGTCGCGGATGTGCCAGGCTTGCAGCCAGGCCAGCTTAGCGTAGGTCGTGCCAGGGCACGATTCCGCCATCTTGGTCAGTCCCAGGTTGATCGCGTCGGCTAGAATCGTGGTCAGCAGCAGGTTCTTATCCTTGGCCAGGTCGCCCGATTTCAGGTGCGCGAAGTGCCGGGTGAAGCCCGTCCATTCGTCCACTTCCAGCAGCAATTCGGTGATCTTGACGTGCGGCAGGAGCATCGCCGTCTGGTCGATCAGCGCCTGCGCGGTGTCTGGCACCGCCGCGTCAAGCGGCGTGATCTTCAAGCCCGACTCCGTGATGATGGCGTCGGGCAGCGCGTTGGCCAGCGCCATACGGTTGACCGTGGCGAGCTGCATTTCTAGCAGCGTCAGCCGGTCATGCAGGTACTTGTCGCAATCGGTTGCCAGAGCCAGCGGCAACTCGCTGGCCTGCTTGAGGCTGGCGAACTTCGCGGGCGGCACTAAGTAGTCCTCGAAGTCCTTGAACTGGCGTGAACCCTGCACCCAGATGTCGCCGGAGCGCAGGGAGTTCTTCAGCTCCGACAGCGCGCACAGCTCGTAGTAGCGCCGGTCGATGCCAGTGTCGGTCATCACCAGCTTCTGCCAGCGCGGCTTGATGAACACGGTCGGCGCGTCGGCTGGCACCTTGCGAGCGTTGTCGCTGTTCATGTTGCGCAGCACCTCGATGGCGTCGAGCACGTCCTTGGCGGCGGGCGCGGCCCGCAGCTTGAGCACGTCGAGGAATTCCGGCGCGTAGCGGCGCAGCGTGGCGTAGCTCTCGCCGATGCGGTGCAGGAAATCGAAGTCCTCCGGCTGCGCGAGCCGCTGCGCCTCGGTGACGCTCTCAGCGAAGGCATCCCAGGACATGACCGCCTCGATGGCGGCAAACGGATCGCGGCCCGCCTGCTTGGCCTCGATCAGCGCCTGGCCGATGCGCCCGAACAGCCGCACCTTGGCGTTAATCGCCTTGCCGGATGCCTGGAACTGCTGCTGGTGCTTGTTCTTGGCAGCGTTGAACAGCTTGCCCAGGATGCGGTCGTGCAGGTCGATGATTTCGTCGGTGACGGTGGCCATGCCCTCGATAGCGAGCGCCACCAGGGTCGCGTATCGACGCTGCGGCTCGAACTTGGCCAGGTCAGTGGGCGTCATCTGTCCCCCCTCGCGGGCGATTTTGAGCAGCCGGTTCTGGTGCACCAGCCGCTCGATGCCGGAAGGTAGGTCGAGCCCCTGCCACGCCTTGAGGCGTTCGATGTGTTCGAGCATGTGCCGCGAATTCGGCTTGGCGGGAGACTGGCGCAGCCAGGCCAGCCAGGTTGTCGCGCCGTTGTCGCGGCGCTTGAGCAGATCGTCGAGGTGGTGGCGATGCGTGTCCGATAGCGGTTCGGCCAAGGCGTCATAGATGCGCCGGTTTGCGCGGGTGATCGCCTCGGCACAGACACGCTCGACAACATCCAGCCTCGGCAAGATGACGTGTCGGTGCCGCAGTGTGTCGAGGACGCTGCTGGCCAACACGATGCCCTTGTCGGTCAGCAAGGCCAAGTCGGTCGTGATATGGACAGCCTGCCGATAGTGCGCCAGTCTGAACGGCTCCATGCCCAGGTACGCCCGCAGTTCGAGCAGGTGTTCGCGCCGGGTTTCCTCGCGCTCGGCATACTGCGGCCAACATGCCGGGGCGAGCCGCAGTTGCCGTCCGATCCATTGCAGGAGAGGCCTCGGCACGACGGCGTCTGGCAACAGGCCTTGGCCAGGGAAGCGCAGCAAGCACAACTGCACTGCGACGCCCAGGCGGTTGGCGTCGCCGCGCCGCTGACGGATCAGCGACAGGTCGGGCTCGCTGAAGGTGTAGTGCCGGATGAGTTCGTCTTCGGAATCGGGCAAGGCCAGCAGGCTGTCGCGCTCGGTGGCGGACAGAATCGAACGGCGGGGCATAGTCAGTCGTTCGCCGGATTGCGGCCCAGCATTCTGGTCGAAATTGTCTCGAAATCCGTTTTTGCAATTTCCAAGTGCCCGAACTGGAAGGCATAACCCCACCGGCTCTTGTCTTTGATGAAAGAGAGCTGCTCCATAAGAGGGTGAATAGGTGCGTAGGCGGCTTCGAGAAAATTGATATCGCGCCGATATGGAACAAACTCTGAAGGCTCCCGGCGGACTAGGCCGCTTTCCTCCAGTTTTCGAATGGCTTTGGAAAGGGTCATCTTGTCGATCTTGGCATACTCGACCAACCTAGCCTCAGTCGGCGGCTTGTGCTGTTGCTCGGAAAAAGACCTTGAAGGTATGGGGCTCAATCCTCGAGCGCGATCAGCTCCGCCACCGTCTGCCGACGCCGGATCAGGCGCGACACGTCGCCATCGACCAGCACCTCGGCCGCCAGCGGCCGCGTGTTGTAGTTGGAGCTCATCGAGGCGCCGTAGGCCCCGGCGTCGTGGAACACCAGCAGGTCGCCGACTGCGGCCGGCGGCAGCGCGCGGGCTTGCACCACCCCGCCGGCGTCCTGCGTGAACACGTCGCCCGATTCGCACAGCGGGCCGGCGACCACGCTGGGTCGCGGCGCGTCCCGCCCGGCCGCGTCCGCGCGCGCGACGAGGCTGATCGCGTGGTGGCCGCCGTACATCGCGGGGCGCACCATGTCGTTGAAGCCGGCGTCGCACAGCACGAAGTGGTTGCCGCCCATGTCCTTGACGGCGCGCACCTCGGCCAGCAGCGCGCCGGCCTCGGCGACGAGGAAGCGGCCGGGCTCAATTTCCAGTCGCAGCGGGTGGCCCAGTTCGTCGGCCAGGCGGCGGCGCGCGTCGTCCCACAGGTTGAAGTAGTGGTCGGTGTCGACGACAGCGTCGCCGGCGCGGTAGGGGACGGACAGCCCGCCGCCGGCCGAGATGGCACTGACGTCGTGGCCGTGCGCGACGACCTCGCGCACATGCTGCACCATCGCGTCGCACACCTGCGCCAGGTGGCCGTAGTCCACGCCCGAGCCGATGTGCATGTGCAGGCCCACTAGCCGCAGGCCGTGGCGGGCGATGGCCTCCAGCGCGGCCGGGATATCGGCCGGCCAGATGCCGTGCTTGCTGTGCTCGCCGCCGGTGTTGGTCTTGCGGCTATGGCCGTGGCCGAAGCCGGGGTTAATGCGCAGCCACACGCGATGGCCGGCGGCGTGCTGGCCCAGGTGCGCGCCGAGCTGATCGAGCATCGCCACCGAGCCGGCGTTGACCGGGATGCCATGCGCGGCCACCAAGGCCAGCGTGGCGCGATCGATCACGTCGGCGGTGAACACGATGCCGGCGTGCTCATCGCGGGCATCGTAGCCGGCGTGCAGCGCGCGCTCGATCTCGCCGCCGGAGACCGCGTCCACCTGCACGCCTAGGCCCCGCATCAGCCGCAGCAGGTGCGTGTTGGAGCAGGCCTTCTGCGCGAAGCGCACGGTGTCGAACCGGCGCAGGCGCGCGACGCGGGCGCGGATGGTGCCGGCGTCGTAGACCCACAGCGGCGTCGCGTGCGCGGCGACCAGCGCACGCAGGCGTTCGGGCGTGAAGATGGCGGGTGCGGGGTGTTGTAGTGTCGTCATGGCGCCATGGTGCCTTCCGAAACCATATCCGTCCAATGCTTTAATTTTGCAATCTCATACATATCTGATATGGTTGGCGGATGCTCTCTTCGCTCACCCACCGCCACGTCGAGGTCTTCCGCGCGGTAATGACCGCCGGCAGCGTCACCGGTGCGGCCGCGGCGCTGTCCACCTCGCAGCCCACCGTCAGCCGCGAGCTATCGCGCATGGAGTCGCTGCTGCACCTGGCGCTGTTCGACCGCGTGCGCGGGCGGCTGCAGCCTACGGCGCAGGCATATGCCTTGTTTGAGGAGGTGCAGCGCTCCTACGCCGGGCTGGAGCGCGTGGCCGACACCGCGCTGCGGCTGCGCCAGTTCACGGAGGGGCAGTTGTCGCTGGCCTGCCTGCCGGCTTTTGCGCACGCCTTGCTGCCCGGCGCCTGCGCGCTTTTCCAGGCGGCGCACGCGGGCGTCAGCGTGTCGGTCAATCCGTACGAGTCGCCGCTGCTGGAAGAGCGCCTGGCGGCGCAGGCGCATGACTTGGGCGTGGCCGAGCACGACGGCGCGCTGGCCGACGCGCAGGCCTCGCTGCTGCTGGAACTCGACGAGGTGGCGGTGCTGCCTGCCGGCCATCCGCTGGCGGCGCGGCGCCGGCTTGCGGCCTCCGACTTCGCCGGCCATGCGTTCGTCAGCTTCCACCCGCGCGACCGCTACCGGCAACGGGTGGACAAGGTGTTCGCCGAGGCCGGCGTCGACCGCCGGCTGGCGGTGGAGACCGACAACGCGGTGGCCGTCTGCGCGATGGTGCGCCACGGCCTGGGGCTGGCCATCGTCAACCCGCTGACCGCCCTGGCGCTGGCGGGCGAGGGCTCGGGCATCGTGGCGCGACCGCTGGTATTCCAGATTCCGTTTCGGGTGTTCGCGGTGCGGCCGGCGCATCGGCCGGGCAACCCGCTGGTGGCGCGCTTCCAGGTCGCGCTGGCGGCCGAATGCGCGGCGCTGAGCCAGGCGGTGGAGCGCGCATGGGGCAGCGGTTCGCGGCGGCCGGCTTGACGGGCCCGCCACGAAGAAGGCTTCAGCCGGCCTGGCGCGCAGTACCGGTCATCACGTCGACCATGTAGGGGTCGTCTCAGAAAACGGAAAATAAAACACGGTAAGGGCGTGTTACCCGAGCGGGCTCAGGTTTGAGCTGCCTGCGCCGCTTGTAGAGCGGCGTACAAGGCGGTTTTGCTCACCTTGAGCCGCGTCGCCGCCTCACGCACGTTCAGCCCGTTGGCGATGTGTTCTTGCGCTCGTTGCAACTTTTCGGCGGTGACAACTGGCTTGCGTCCGCCTTTTCGTCCGCGAGCGGCGGCAGCGGTCAATCCGGCCTTGGTGCGGTCACGGATCAGGTCACGCTCGAACTGGCCCAACGCTCCGAATACATGAAAGATAAGCCGACCGCCCGACGTGGTGGTGTCGATGCTTTCCGTCAGAGAGCGGAAGCCAACGCCCCGAGCTTCAAGTGCCCCTATGGTTTCGATAAGGTGAGCCAAAGAGCGGCCGAGCCGATCCAGCCGCCAGACGGCCAGCACATCGCCATCGCGCAAATAGGCCAGCGAGGCGGCCAGGCCAGGACGGTCAGCCTTGGCCCCGGAGACCACGTCCTCGAATACACGTTCGCAACCTGCTTTGCGCAGTGCGTCCGTCTGCAAGGCGGTGTCCTGTTCCGCCGTCGATACCCGCGCATAGCCGATGAGTGCCATTGCAAACCCTTTTTGTCCGTTATCTTGTCCGGCTATCTTAATGTCCGAAAACTCATTTATCAAGGCGTTATCGGACAAGCGCCCGCTTTGTCCAGATAATATTCGTTTGACGGACAACGAGTAACGGGCGGCAGCGCCAAGATCGGCGCGGGCGAGTTCAGGCCGCTACGGCCGCTGCAACCGGCTTAGCGTACGATTTTTTCCGTTTTCTGAGACGCCCCCTATTTGTCTTTTTTTGGTCCATCTTTGTTTTTTGACAATAGCACTGCGATATCTTTCGGCTGCGTCGGCTTTAGTTGCAAGTCTATCAATCACCTCAAGCTGACTTTTGACTTGGGCGCGCAACCGGCTGTGATCTTGCCGGATTTCGTTTCGTTTCAGTTGCGACCGAGAGCCGTATCGAGTGCGTATTGCGTGTCGCGTTGAGCATCGGCCAGGGGACCGATAACCAAGCTTCCATAGCCCGCACGCTCAGCTAGTTCTCCAGCGCGCAGAAGCGCTTTCAATGTAAGCGGCCAGCCGATCCACCT
>DIZW01000022.1 GCA_002428015.1 Oxalobacteraceae bacterium UBA6018
GATGTCGGCGAAGTCGCGCGCCTTTGTCTCCAGGGTGCCGCGCAGCCGCGCCAGCGCCGGCAGCAGCGCGTGGAACACGGCCCCGGCCGCGGCCACGTGCATCGCGGTCGGGAAGATGTCGTTGGATGACTGGCCCATGTTGACATGGTCGTTCGGGTGCAGCAGGCGGCCCTCGCCGCGCACACCGCCGAGCAGCTCGGAGCCGCGGTTGGCCAGCACCTCGTTCATGTTCATATTGGTCTGGGTGCCCGAGCCGGTCTGCCACACGGCCAGCGGAAACTCGTCCGGATGGCGGCCCTCCAGCACTTCGTCGGCCGCCCGCATGATGGCCTGGGCCAGCTCGGCCGGCAGCAGGCCGAGCGAGCGGTTGACCGCGGCGGCGGCGCGCTTGACCTGGGCCAGCGCGGCGATCAGCTCGGGCGCCATGCGCTCGCTGGAGATGGCGAAGTGTTCCAGCGAGCGCTGGGTCTGCGCACCCCACAAGCGCGCCGCCGGTACCGCGATCGGGCCAAAGCTGTCCTTTTCGAGCCGAGTTTCCATACGGATTCCTGAAATGAGAGGGATGGGATTAAAGAGTTTACCTCAACGCGCGTTAATTACGTTAAGGCTACAAATTCGCATCGCCGTAGCCAGAGCTGATACACTTCCTTCGCCATGTCCGAGCCCCGATCCGCCCGTCTTTCCCGCCTCAGCGGCGCCTTCCTCCTGGCGGGATGGCTGGCCTGCGCCCATGCCGCCGAGCTCGGCGACGCGGCGGTGCACTCCTACCTCGGCCAGCCCCTGGTGGCCGACATCGAAATCACCGCCATGGCGGACCCGGCCCTGCCGGTGCGCGTGCACCTGGCCAGCGCCGACGTCTACCGGGGCGCCAACATCGCCATGCCGGCCGTGCTGTCGAGCCTGAACATGTCGACCATGCGCCGCGACGGCCGCCAGTTCCTGCACCTGACCTCGCTCAAGCCCATCGAGGCCGACCACCTGAACCTGTTCCTGGACTTGACCGACGGCGCGCGCAGGAACGTGCGTGCCGTGACCCTGTGGCTGGCGCCCGATCCACAGCCGGCGCCGCCGCCTGCGCCAGTTCCAGTCCCGGTGCCTGCGCCGCCGCCGTTGCCAACACCGCTGCCCGTGGCCGCGCCTGAACCGGCGCCTGCGCCGGCCGTCGCGGCGCTGCCGCGCATGCATCCGGCCGCCGCCGTTTGTCCGCAAATTAATGCCGAACAATTGCGCACCTGCGCCGCGCTGGACTACAAGAACGGCTTGCTGTCGGCCCGTATCGTGGAGCTGGAGGAAAAGGTCAAGGCACTGCAGGCGGCCATCGAGGGCAGGGCTGATGCCGCTACGGTGCCGGCGCCCGTGGCCGTGATCCGGGCGCCGGCCAAGGCGCGCCTGCCGGTGCTGCCGCCCAAGCCGGAGCGGAAGAAGTCGCACTTCCCGTGGCCCTGGGCGATCGGTGGCGCGGTCTTGCTGGCGGCAATCGGGGGCGGGGTGGCGCTGGCGCTGCGCCGCAAGAAAGCCGGTCCTGGCGCTCCCAAGGCGCGGCCCGCGTGGCTGGTTAAGTTGATCAACCGCCTGCAGCGCAGGAAGACAGCGCCGGCCGAGGATGCTCCGGTAGAACCTGGTCTCGACGCTTAAGTCGGGTCGCCAGGGTTGTTGATTTGCTTATATTGTAAAAAAACCCCGAGAAACAAGCGAACTCGTCTACACAACTTCAAAAACTGCGTTATACTGAATTCGTCGTCCTGAGGGATGACGCAAGACGGAACAAGGATCTGCCGCAGCCACCACCGATAGTGTGGCGCGACAAGCAGATGATCGTTGAAGAAACGCCTGTTCTGGAAGCGGTCCGCTAGCCGACAGTGAGCCAGCGGACGCCGGAGGCAACCGGCAAGAGGCGACGCCAGGAGATACCTGGTGTTCGCTCTCCACCATTGCTTCTCTCGCCGCGGCACCGGGCGCAGGGAATAAAAAAAGCGCCCTCGGGCGCTTTTTTTTATGGGATGTTGCTTTTGCTCGTTGTGTATGCCTAGTGCGCGGCGCGCAACACGTCGGACAGTTCCCAAGGCTCGGTCACGGCGCGCACCGCGCGGTCGTTGGCCATGATTTGCTTGAGCAGTTCGATCTTGCGTTGACGCGAGGCGCCGGCCAGGACGGGCACGCCGGTCGCGGTCGCCGCCGAGTGCAGGGCGCACTGGGTTTCCAGGCGCGCCACAGTTTCCAGGTCGCCGCATTGCGCCGCCGCCGCCATCTGCGCGGTCAGGCCAGCGATATTTTCGTACATCGAGAGGACGTCGTTGGAAGTCATATGCGTGCCTGGCCAAAAAAAATGGGAGCGGATCACCGCTTGTCCTCTTAGTATCGGTGCGATTCTCGGGAACTTTAGGCCGATATTGAAAAAATTCGTAAGAATTTTCAAATTATTTTGATGGTGCAAACGCCAGTATTGCAGTTGATGCAAGGCTAGCGGATCAGCTCTTCCAGTCCTGCGCTCAGCTCGGCCAGGGGCGGCATGCGTTCGAGCAGGGTTTCCGGCGCCAGCGCGAGCGTGCGCGCCACCTCGGCCGGCAGGGCCGCCGCCATCTCCTCAAGGCTCAGTTCATTCTCCTCGGCCTGGGCCCGCCACACCGCCAGATGCACGATGGCCGGCAGCCGGCTCCAGCTGCCGTGCAAGGCCGGATCGGCGTAGGCGCGGATGGTGGCGGCGAAAATATCGGGAAACTTCCAGCGCAGCGCCAGCTCGGCGCCCACCGCGCCGGCGTCGTAGCCGAAGGCGGCGATTTCCGCCGCGGCCCGGCCCGGCTCGTAGATGCCGGCCACCTTGTCCAGGTCCTGGGCCTCCTCCGGCAAGCCGGTGTGGATCACCAGCTCGCCCAGTCCATGCATCATGCCGATCGTGAAGGCCAGCTCGGGATTGTCGCCGGCCTCGCGCGCCAGCCACTTGGCCGCCACCGCCGTGTTCAGGCTGAAGCGCCAGAAGCGTTTCAGGTCCAGTCCCGGCACCGTTTTGAAGCCGCTCACCAGACCGGCGCTGATGACGAGCGTGCGCACGCTCACGAAGCCGAGCATGCGCACCGCGTCGGCGACCGTGCCGATGTTGCGCGAGACATGGTAGTAGGCCGAATTGGCCAGCCGCAGCAGCTTGGCCGACAGCACCGGGTCGGTCGAGAGCTTGCGTGCGATCTCGTCGACCGTGACGTTCGGGTAGAGGAAGCTGCTGATCAGCTCATCGACCACCTTGGGCGCGGTGGGCAGGGCGTTGGGCTGCTGCAGCAGTGCTTCGATGGTCATGGTGCCTCCTTGATTGACGCGCTCCGGCACGGCGACTATATGCCGATTCGGCCCCGCGCGCCATAGGCTGGCCGTTTTGCTACCATAGCCGGGATCCAACCAGGATCGCGCTGCCACGCCGCCGCGCCGCGGGCGACCAGCCCGAGGCGCCGCGCATGCCGCAACCACTCACCACCAAGGAGCTTGAGATACCTATGAAACGACGCTCGACCTTTTCCACGCTGGCCCTGGCCGTCACCCTGTCCGGCGCCACCCTGGCCATGACGGCGCCCGCGCGCGCCGACCAGGCCGCGCCGCCGCCGGCCAAGGCCTCCACACCGGCGCCCGCGCCCGGGGACGATTTCTTCACCTATGCCAACGGCGACTGGCTGGCGCGCACCGAGATCCCGGCCGACCGCAGCAGCTGGGGCGCGTTCGCCGAGATGGCCGAGACCACCAACGCGCGCATCGTCAAGCTGATCGAGGCGGTGGCGGCCGACCCGCACGCGCACGCCGACGCGCGCCAGGCGGCCGACTACTACCGCGCCTACATGGATGAAGCGGCCATCGAGGCCCGCGGCGCGGCGCCGCTGCGGCCACTGCTGGCCAAAATCGCCGCCATCGGCGACAAGGCCGCACTCACGCGCGCGCTCGGCGCCACGCTGCGCGCCGACGTCGACCCGCTCAACGACACCAACTTCTATACCGAAAACCTGTTCGGCCTGTGGGTGTCGAAGGGCCTGCACGACCCGTCGCACAATGTGCCTTACCTGCTGCAGGGTGGCCTGGGCATGCCCGACCGCGCCTACTACCTGACCGACAGCGTCAAGATGCAGGAACTGCGCGACAAGTACCGCGCCCACATCGCCGCGCTGTTCAAGCTGGCCGGGGTCGACGATGCCGAGGCGCGCGCGGCGCGCGTGTTCGCGCTTGAATCGAAGATCGCGCAATCGCACGCCAGCCGCGCCGACTCGGCCGATATCCAGAAGGCCGACAACAGCTGGAGCCTGCAGGAGTTCACGCGCAACGCGCCCGGCATGGACTGGAAGGCCTTCTTCGCCAGCGCGGACCTGGGTGGCGTGCAGCGTTTCATGGTCTGGCATCCGGGCGCGGTCAAGGGCGCCGCCGCGCTGGTCGACAGCGCCGACCTGGCTAGCTGGAAGGATTGGCTCGCCTACCACCAGATCAGCCACTTCGCGCCGCTGCTGGCTAAGGCCTTCGCCGACGAATCGTTCGCCTTCCATGGCACCGCGTTGAACGGCACGCCGCAGCAGTCGCCGCGCTGGAAGCGGGCGCTGGCCGCCACCAACGGCGCGCTGGCCGAAGCGGTAGGGCGGCTCTACGTGGAGCGCTACTTCCCGGCCGCGCACAAGGCGCGCGTGCAGCAGATGGTGACCAACATCGTGCACGCCTTCGCCCAGCGCATCGACCACCTGGACTGGATGGCGCCGGCCACGCGCGCCCAGGCGCGCGCGAAGCTGAGCACCCTGTACGTCGGGGTGGGCTATCCCGACCACTGGAAGTCCTACGCCGGCCTGCAGGTGTCGCCCTCGGACGCCTTCGGCAACGCGCAGCGCGCCGAAGCCTTCGCCTACGCCCGCGCCATCGCCAAGCTCAGGCAAAAGCCCGACAACACCGAATGGGCGATGCCGCCGCAGCTGGTCAACGCCGTCAACCTGCCGCTGCAAAACGCGATCAACTTCCCGGCCGCGATCCTGCAGCCGCCGTTCTTCGACCCGGCCGCCGCCGACGCCGCCAATTACGGCGCGATCGGCTCGATCATCGGCCACGAAATCAGTCACAGCTTCGACGACCAGGGCGCCCAGTTCGACGCGCACGGCCGCCTGCGCGACTGGTGGACGGCGGCCGACCTGGCGCATTTCAAGGCTGCCTCGAGCAAGCTCGTGGCGCAGTATTCGGCCTACCAGCCTTTCCCCGACCTGGCCGTGAATGGGCAGCAGACCTTGAGCGAAAACCTGGCCGACCTGGCCGGCCTGGAAGCATCCTACGACGCCTTCCACGCCAGCTTCGGCGCCAAGGCCGCGCCGCCAGATGCCGACCGCCAGTTCTTCACCGGGTACGCGCATTCCTGGCAGACCAAGGTGCGCGAGCCGGCCATGCGCCAGCGCATCCTCACCGGCGGCCACGCGCCGGCCCAGTACCGCACCGCCATCGTGCGCAACCTGGACCCGTGGTACCGCGCCTTCGACGTGCGGCCCGGCCAGGCCTTGTACCTGGCGCCGGCGGCGCGCGTGCGGGTTTGGTAAGATGAGCGCATGAACGACGATATCGACGCCATCACGCGGCGCACGCTGGACCACTACGAACGCAACGCCGAGCAGTTCTTCGCCGGGACGATCGACCACGACGTGAGCCAGAACGTCGCCGCCCTGCTGGGGGCGATCGAAGGCGCGCCGCCGTACACGATCCTCGACGTCGGCTGCGGCCCCGGGCGCGACCTGAAGGCCTTCAGCGCGCTCGGTCACCACGCCATCGGGGTCGACGGCGCCGCCCACTTCGTCGAGATGGCGCGCGCCTACAGCGGCTGCGAGGTGTGGCGCCAGGACCTGGTCCACCTCGACCTGCCGGGCGCGCGCTTCGACGGCGTGTTCGCCAACGCCGTACTGTTCCATGTGCCCAGCGCGGTGCTGCCCAAGGTGCTGGCGGACCTGTACGCCTGCCTCAAACCTGGCGGAGTGCTGTTCAGTTCGAACCCGCGCGGGCACAACCAGGAGGGATGGAACGGCGAGCGCTACGGCAGCTATCACGACCTGGAACACTGGCAGCAATTCATGCAGGCGGCCGGCTTCGTGCACTTGAATCACTACTACCGGCCTGCGGGATTGCCGCGCGAGCAGCAGCCCTGGCTGGCCAGCGTCTGGCGCAAACCGGTCGGTTAATTAGCGTACAGAAGCTTTTTTCGGTTTGTCATAAAGTGACTTATCGCAGGACACAATGCGATCCGACAGCGCGTTCCGGCAACATCGTTGCGCGCCGCTTTGTTACTCACCGAAAGAGGTATGCAAAATGAATGAAGACCAAATCAAAGGCAAGGCAAAAGACATCGGCGGTAAGATCCAGGAAGAAGTTGGCAAGGTAACCGGCAGCAGCGAGCAGCAAGCCAAGGGCCTGGGCAAACAGGTCGAAGGCAAAGTCCAGGAAAAGGTCGGCGACCTGAAGGACAACATCAACCGCGGTAACCGCTAAGTCTTCTGCGCTGTAACAAACAACCCGGCCTGCGCGCCGGGTTTTTTGTTATCTCGACCGTGAATGTGCGGCCCCGTACAGAGTGCTGTCGAGTTGCCGCGTATTCTGGTTGCACGACATCGCCATCTCGGCCATGTGCATTCAAGGAGATTCATCATGAACAAAGACCAGATCAACGGCAAGCTGCAGGACATCGGCGGCAAGGTACAAGAAGAGGCGGGCAAGCTGGTGGGTAATACCGATCAGCAGGTCAAGGGCCTGCAGAATCAGGTGAAAGGCAAGACCCAGGAAAAGCTGGGCGATGTCGAGGAAAACCTGAAGGATGCGCTGGACCGCTAACGCGGCTCAGCGAAGCAGGCGCGCGCGCGACAGCCTGCGCAGCGCCAGCGAAAGCAGCAGCGCGGCCACCGTCAGGCCGGCCACCAGGCCGATCCAGTAGCCGCGCGCGGCCATCGGCACGGCCGGCGCGAAGCCTAGCCACTGCGGCGCCGTGCCGAGCACGTACCCGAGCGGCAGCGACACTCCCCAGAACGCGATCAGCTGGATTTGCATCGGCGCCCGCGTGACCTTGTAGCCGCGAATCGCGCTCGAGGTCGCGACCTGGGTGGCGTCGGACAGCTGGAACACCGCGGCCAACAGCAGCAACTGCGCCGCCAGCGCGCGCACCGCGGGGTCGGACGTGTACATGCGCGCGATCTGCCAGCGGAACACCGCGATGAAGACGGCCGAGGCGACTGCGAAGGCGAGCGACATGCGCACCCCGGTCCAGGCGACGAAGCGGGCGCGCTCCGGATTGCCTTCGCCCAGCGCCTGGCCCACCCGGCTGATGAGGGCGATGCCGAAACTGAGCGGGACCATGAAGGTGAGCGACGAGAAGTTCAGCGCGATCTGGTTGGCCGACACCTGCACCACGCCGAACGGCGCCAGCAGCAGGCTGACGGCGCCGAAAGCGCTCACCTCGGCGAAATAGGTCACCCCGATCGGCAGGCCCAGGCGCAGCATGCTGCCGATCTCGCGCCAGTTGGGCCACTCCCAGTGGGTGAACGGATAGGTCTCGCGGTAGGCCACCGCCGAGCGTATCCACAACAGCATGGCGGCGAGCATCAGCCACATGCCGACGGCGGTGGACACGGCGCAGCCGACCGCCCCCAGGCGCGGCATGCCCCAGTTCCCGAATACCAGCAGCCAGTTGAGGAACACGTTGAGCAGCAGGCCGGCCAGCGCGATCACCATCACCGGCTTGGTCTGGTTGATGCTGGTGGTGTAGCCGTACAGGGCGCGGTAGCAGGCGAAGGGCAGCATCCCCAGGCTGATCACGTGCAGGAACATCGAAGCGTCGGCGTTGACCGCCGCCGTCAGGCCGATATGGTCGAACACCAGGGTGGCCAGGTTGGTGAGGGCGAAGGCGAGCACGCCCACGCCCAGTCCCTTCCACATCGCCTGGCGCACCGCGTGGGCGATCTTGTCGAAGCGCGCCGCGCCCGCGTCGTGCGCCACCACGGTGTTAATCGCCATCATGGTGCCCATCACGGTGACCAGGATGATGGTCCACACCGAGGCGCCGAGCGACACCGCGCCCAGCTGATCGGCGCTCACATGGCCGGTCATGGCGACGTCCGCCACGCCCATGCCGACGGTGGCGATCTGCCCCACCAGCATCGGCCAGGCCAGCTCCCACAAGGCGGCAACTTCGGTGCGGAACGGGGAGGCGGGTCGGGCGAGCGTGGCGGTCATGGGCTGGTGCGCTGAGCAAAACGGCAATTCTACTGACTATTGCGGCTGCGGGTGCGGGCCGGCGGCACAGGAACGCGGCCGCGCCCGCGCCCACCGTATCGCTTTGTTACACATGCATGTCACCGTCGCGCCGGGGCCGCGCGTTGTTGAATGATCGGCGAGCCTGTCGCCCGGCCTACACATCAAGGAAAAACCGCCATGTCAAAACGTACCCTCACCATCGCCCTGCTGGCCGGCGTCTCCTGGCTGTCCCAGGCCAGCGCCCACGCGGGTGAACTGACCCTGTTCTCACGGCCGCAATTCAGCGGCGCCCAGCTATCGATCGACGGCCCGGTGCGCGACCTGACCCAGGTCGGCTTTAACGACCGCGCCTCGAGCATGGTGATCCGCTCAGGGCGCTGGGAGGTGTGCGAGCACGCCGACTTCCGCGGCCAGTGCGTGGTGCTCGAACGCGGCGAATACGCCGGCTTGAGCCAGCTGAACGACCGCATCTCGTCGGTGCGCGAGGTCAGCGGCGACGCCCGGCGCGGCCAATGGGACCAGGATCATGACCGGCGCGGCGACGGTGACGATGAGCGCCGTGGCGAGTGGGACCACGACCGCCGCGGTGAGTGGGACCATGACCGGCATGACGAGCAGCGTGCCCAGGGCGCCTGGAACGGTGGACGCGGCGACGGGGACGACGGCGGCTGGCGCGATGAGCGCCAAGCCTACGCCGCACCGGTCGAGATGTTCACCGGCGCCGAATTCGGCGGCCAGCGGGTCGACCTGCGCCAGGGTGTGGTGCCCTCCATGCGTGCCTTGAACATGAACGACCGCGCCAAGTCGATCGTCATTCACGCGGGCCAGTGGGAATTCTGCCAGCACGACGACTTCGACGGCGAATGCCAAGTGTTTGGGCCGGGGCGCTACCCCCACCTGGGCCGCTTGAGCAGCCAGATCTCGTCGATGCGCCGGGTGCGCTGACCTGGGCCCACGCTGCGGCCCGGGACGGTCGGACGGCGCGCCGGATCGACGTCGATCGCGACAGCCGGCATGAACGACGCCGCTAGCGCTGGCCGGCGTCGCGCGGCGGCAGGTGCATCAGGAAGGCGTGCAGCGCGCGAACGTCGATGTCGCTCATCTGCTTGAGCGAGTCGAACGGCATCACGCGGCTGACCGCGCTGCCGTCAGGGCGGCGGCCGCTGCGCAGCATCGCCATGAACAGTTCCGGGGTCGGGTAGCGCACCATCGCGCTGCCGCTGCCCGGCGTGAGGTTGGCCGGCGCCGGCCACTCGTTGGGCGCGCCGGGAATGCGTCCGCCCGAAAACCCCGGCCCGTGGCAGCTGACGCAGCTGTTGGCGATGTAGGCGCCGTTGGCCAGCGAGACCGCCGCCGGCACCGCCTTGGCCGGGGGCATGCTGTGATCGATCAGCTCGGCGGCGTCGCGCACGATCCCGAACGCATACATCACCTTCACCCGCAGCGGCAGGCGCACCAGCGCCGGCAGGCCGGGCGCCGGCTCCAGCGTGCGGATGTAGCCGACGATGGCCGCCACGTCCGCGTCGGGCATGCGGTTGAAGTCTTCGCTGGGCATGATCATCACCGGCGTGCCGTCCGGCTTGACCCCATGGCGGATCGTGCGTACCCAGTCCACGCTGGAATAGCCGCCCGTGGCGCTGTTGGCCCCGGCCGTGATGTTGGGCGAGCGCACCAGCATGTCCTGGCTGCGAATCACCTCGCGCCCGGCGCCGTTGGAACCGTGGCAGTCGGCGCAGCCGCGCGTGCTGAATAGGTAGCGTCCGTGCGCGATCTGCGCGGCGTCGGTGGCCGCCGCCAGCGGCGCCACCGCGACCGTGATGTGGCGCGCCATCTTGCGCTCGCCCAGGTATTTGCCTACCAGCACGGCGAGCACGCCCGCGAGCACCAGCAGCGCCAGGGCCGCGCTCGTGCGTTTCATCCATTTGCTCATGGTATGTCCTCCTCAACATGCGCAACACAAGCGTGCGCTGCCTGCGCCGCGTGCGCGGTACGATGGTGAAAACCCAATCGGGAGTGCCGTTCGTGGAATACAAGGATTACTACAAGACGCTGGGCCTCGAACGGGGCGCCTCGGCCGACGACATCAAGAAGGCCTATCGCAAGCTGGTGCGCAAGTACCATCCCGACGTCAGCAAGGAGCACGACTCCGACGCCAAAACCAAGGAAATCAACGAAGCCTACGGCGTGCTGGGCGACGCTGAAAAGCGCAGCGCCTACGACGCACTCGGCAGCGGCCAGCCGGGGCAGGAGTTCCGCCCGCCGCCCGGCTGGGGCCGCGGCGGCTTCGACACCGGCGCCGGCGCTGGCTTCGACACCGATGCCGGCACCTCCGACTTTTTCTCTGACCTGTTCGCCAACATGGGCCGGCGCGGGCGTGGCGGCGGGGGTGCGTTCGCCGTACGCGGCGACGATATCCACGCCGCCATCACGGTGGAGCTGCACGATGCCTATCACGGCGCCACCCGCACCATCAGCCTGCGCGTTCCCCAGCGCGACGAGCAGGGCCGGGTCAGCACGCGCGACAAGTCCCTCAGCGTCACCATTCCCAAGGGCGTGGTGGCGGGCCAGCAGCTGCGCCTGAGCGGCCAGGGCTATCCCGGCAGCGGCGGCGCCCCCGCCGGCGACCTGTTTCTGGAAATCCAGTTTCAACCGGACCAGCGCTACCGCGTCGAAGGCCGCGACGTGTTTGAGACAGTCCCCGTGGCCCCTTGGGAAGCCGCCCTGGGCGCGCATGTGGACGTGCCCACGCCGTCGGGCCAGGTGCAGGTGAGCGTGCCGGCTGCCTCCCAGACCGGCCGCAAGCTGCGCCTGAAGGGCCGCGGCATCCCTGGCGCGGCCGGCGCGCCCGCCGGCGACCTGTACCTGGTCCTGGAACTGGTCCTGCCCCCCGCCACCAGTGACAAGGCGCGCGACCTGTACCGGGCCATGGAACGCGACATGGCCTTCAACCCTCGCGCCGGCGTGCGCGCTTAAATCATGGACGAACCGATTCTGACCGGTGTACTGCTCGACGAAGCCGCGCTCGACCTGGACGAGCTGGCACGCGCCTGCGGTGTGGAACCGGAGTGGGTGGCGAGCCACGTGCGCGCCGGGGTGCTGGGCGACTACGCTACCGTGGAAGTAAGCAGCTGGCGCTTTCGCAGCGCCGACCTGCGCCGCGCGCGCAGCCTGGCCAGCCTCGAGCGCGACTTCGACGCCAACGAGGAGCTGGCCGCGCTGGTGCTGGACCTGGCCGACGAGGTGCGCCGTCTGCGGGCGCGCTTGCGCGTGCTTGGCGGAGAATAAACCGCCGCGGCTCGGCATGGATTGTCGATGCATCAAAATCTCCTGACAATGCATCGACTATGCTACTCAGCGGCCTTTTATCGTTGATGCATAACAATCGGATCCCATGCGCAAACGCCAAACCGACGCCTCAATTTTCGCCTGGAAATAGCACGGCGGCAGGCCGGCCGTGTTCTTGCCGCCCACGGCGCTCGCATGCCAGCGCGGCCGGCCATGACGGGCATGTACCACGCACGTTTGCGCACGTTGCGCGCCTTCACCCAAGCGGCTCCCGCGCAGTTCAGCGGCGCGCCGCCTCGCCGCGATGGCTCCTACAATCTCCAGGAGGCTTATCGAACGGTAGACGATGCAAAGCGATGCAAAGCAACGCAAAGGAGATCATATGCAAGGGCAAACTCAGGGCGGCGCCTTGTCGCTGCAAGGAAAACGTGTCGCGGTGTTGATGACTGACGGCGTGGAGCAGGTCGAGTACACATCGCCGCGCAGCTATCTCGAAGACCACGGCGCCACCGTCGTGCTGCTGGCACCAAAACCCAAGGGCGAGCGCGTGCAGGGCTTCAAGCACCACGACAAGGCTGATTCGTTCGAGGTCGACATGCACGTGCGCGACGCGATGCCGCGCGACTTCGACGCGTTGGTGCTGCCGGGCGGCGTCGCCAATCCCGACCAGTTGCGCCTGAGCCCGGAGGCGATCGGCTTCATCCGCGATTTCGCCGCCGAGCAAAAGCCGATCGGCGCCATCTGCCATGGGCCGTGGACCTTGATCGACGCCGGCGTGGCCAAGGCCAGGCACATGACCAGCTGGCCGAGCCTGCAAACCGACCTGCGCAACGCCGGCGCCGAGTGGACCGACGAGCGGGTCGTCGTCGATGGCATGCTCGTCACCAGCCGCAAGCCGGACGATCTGCCCGCTTTCAACGAGGCGCTGGCCAAGGAAATCGCCATCAACGCGGGCGAGGCCGACACCGGGCCGTCGTCCTAGCACGCGGCGTGGCGGTGGCGGTTCGCATTGTCCAGCTGGGATCGGCGCGCACCGCCGGCGAGGGCCTGCGCATCGGCACGGTGCGCAGGCCGCCGCGTGGCGTGCCCAAGAGCGAGTTTGCCAGCCGCGATTATTACGACGTCTGGCTGCCGAACCTGGCGCCGTCGGCGCCTTTGATGGCCCGGGGCAGGGCGTCGGTGGACGACGCCGAGTGGGAGGCGTTCAAACACGCGTATCGCAAGGAGATGGAAGCGCCCGAGGCGCGCCACGTGATCGACACGCTGGCCGCGCTGTCCCATTCGGCCGCGTTTTCCGTCGGCTGCTATTGCGATAACGAGCAGCATTGCCACCGCAGCGTGTTGCGCCAGTTGCTGGTCGAACGCGGGGCCAGGCTGGCATAAGGCTCGCCGGCGCGCGCAGCCACGCAGGCGACTGCCGCCGCGGCCCGAGCGCCGGCTGTGCGAAGGCTAAGCGACAGATTGCCGCCGCGGCCCCAAAGCGCCGCTAAGGGAAAGATCGCCGCCACAGCCCCATCGTCGGCTAAGCGACCGATTGCCGCCGCGGCCCAACGCGTCGGTCAGGCGACAATCAAGCGGTTGATGTACCGGTCGACCGGTACGTCGCCGTGATAGGCGACCGGCTCGTACTCGTAGAAATACGCCGGCAGCAAGGAATATTGAATCTGCAGCAGCAAGCGTGCTAGCCCGGTCGGCACCTGTCCCTTGTGAATCCCGGCGGTGTCGACGGCGAAGGCGGTGCCGCATACGCCCGTCGCCTGGACGATGCGTTCGCTGCCGAATTGCGCGGCGACGTAGGCGTCGCCATAGGGACGTAAACGCGCCGATCCCTGCATCAGGTGGGTCCCCAGCACGAACACGTGCGGCCCTTCGTCCACGCCCACGTCGGTCAGGTACACCATGATTTTGAGGTAGCGCCAGTCGTCGGCGTCCCGATGGAATTGCTGCAGATTGCTGCCGGCGCAAGCAGCCGGCATGGACCAGCGCATCGACAATGCCGAAATGGTCGGGGTGCAACCGATGTAGCGTTGCGCCAGGTCGAGCAGCAGCGGATGATTGGCCAGCGCGAGGACATGTGGGCAATTAACGATATCGCCCAGCTGGTAATCGGCCAGCCGCACGCCATGCGGCATGGTCAGCAGGGTGAAGCTGCGATCGGGGCCGTGACGGTCGGCCAGCGGTTTGTCGCGCATGTGGTCGCGGATCGTCTCGCATTGCGCGCGAGTCAGCAGTTGGCCCAAGGGCACATAGCCGTGATCGAGCAAGGCTTGCCGCATGGTCGCGGGCGCCACTGCGATGGCCCCGCCTGCCGGAAGACGATGCCGCGCGCGCACGCCGGCTGCCAAGGCGCGCACCGCCAGCCGGCGCAGGGCGGGAACCGTCACGATGCGCTGACAGTAATACAGGAAACTCCGGCGCAGCGAAAACCCATCCCCAAGGGAAAGCTTTGCGTACTTCATGGCGAGGCCCGATTGATCGTTCGCGGTCCGCCGACACACGGCTTGTCGAAGACTGTTGCGAAAAATAAACCTTAACAGCGTTTTTCGACGCAAACCTTGCGCTAGGTCATGCCTTGTACCCAGCATCCCGCCGGCCTGCCACGCCGCGATCTCGGTGTCGTAGCAGGCGTCAAAGCCAGCGGTGCAGCTGCTTGAGCCAGGCGGCGCGGCTGGCGTTGGGCAGCGCGATGGCGGAATTTTGCATGTCTGACTCCGCTTTGTAGGAGTGCAGGGGGTCACGATGAACATTTCAGCGTCAATCTTTACAGCAAATAGTTATCGCACGGCAAAAAAACTTGATCGGGAACTTTTTCATCCACACGGCATGTTGGGATACAATAACCCGTGCTATTCTCCTGGTCTCGCGAATATATTGCGGAAGCAGTCACTGTAGTCGAACACGTTGTACCAGTCCTTCCCCACAACTTGATGTGCAATCCGCTAACCGGTCAGGCCGTGTCGCGGAAGGTTAGATTAACCCGCCAAACTCGCGAAGCGCGAAGAAAGGTGAGCAAGATGATGCAAGAACAAACCGCCAATTCCTATTTGTTTGGTGGTAACGCCCCGTATGTCGAAGAACTGTACGAGGCCTACCTCAGCAATCCAGGCTCGGTGCCAGACAATTGGCGCGCCTATTTCGATACCATGCAGCATGTCCCGGCAGTCGACGGCTCCAACAAGCCCGACGTCGCGCATGCGTCCGTGATCGCCTCCTTCGCCGAACGCGCCAAGCAGGGTCCGATCCGCGTCGTCACCGCCACCGCCGATCCGGACATGGGCCGCAAGCGTGTTGCAGTTACGCAACTCATCGCCGCTCACCGTTACCTCGGTTCGCGCTGGGCCAACCTGGACCCGCTGCAGCGCCAGGAACGCCCCATGATTCCTGAACTCGACCCGTCCTTCTACGGCTTCACCGATGCCGACATGGACACCGTGTTCAACATCAGCAACACCTATTTCGGGCCGGAGACCGCCTCCCTGCGCGACCTGCTCAACTTCCTGCGTGACACCTACTGCCGCGCCATCGGCGCCGAGTTCATGTACATCAGCGACCCGGCCGAGAAGCGCTGGCTGCAGGAAAAGCTCGAGTCGATCCGCTCCACCCCGACCTTCACGGCCGAGAAGAAGGCCCACATCCTCGAGCGCCTGACCGCGGCCGAAGGCCTGGAGCGCTACCTCCATACCCGCTACGTCGGCGTCAAGCGCTTCTCGCTCGAAGGCGGCGAATCCTTCATCGCGGCCATGGACGAGACCATCCAGCGCGCCGGCGAAAAAGGCGTGCAGGAAATCGTGATCGGCATGGCCCACCGCGGCCGCCTGAACGTGCTGGTCAACACCCTGGGCAAGTCCCCGGCCGAACTGTTCGAGGAATTCGAAGGCAAGCACGGCGACGACCTGCCATCGGGCGACGTCAAGTACCACCAGGGCTACTCGAGCGACATCTCGACCGCCGGCGGCCCGGTGCACCTGTCGCTGGCGTTCAACCCTTCGCACCTGGAGATCGTCAACCCGGTGGTCGAAGGCTCGGTCAAGGCCCGCATGGACCGCCGCGGCGACGCCGACGGCAAGCAGGTGCTGCCGATCCTGGTGCACGGCGACGCGGCCTTCGCCGGCCAGGGCGTGGTCATGGAGACCCTGAACCTGGCCCAGACCCGCGGCTACGGCACCGGCGGCACGGTGCACATCGTGATCAACAACCAGATCGGCTTCACCACCTCCGACCCGCGCGACGCCCGTTCGACCCTGTACTGCTCGGACGTGGTCAAGATGATCGAGGCGCCGGTGCTGCACGTGAACGGCGACGACCCGGAAGCGGTCGTGCTGGCCACCCAGATCGCGCTCGACTACCGCGTCCAGTTCCAGAAGGACGTCGTGCTCGACATCATCTGCTACCGTAAGCTCGGCCACAACGAGCAGGACACCCCGGCGCTGACCCAGCCGCTGATGTACAAGAAGATCGCCAAGCACCCAGGCACCCGCAAGCTGTACGCGGACAAGCTGGTGGCCCAGGGCACCCTGGCCGTGGACGGCGCCGAGCAGATGCAGACCGCCTTCCGCGACGCCATGGACGCCGGCAAGCACACGGTGGATCCGGTCATCACCAACTTCAAGAACAAGTACGCGGTCGACTGGCTGCCGTTCCTGAACCGCAAATGGACCGACGCCGCCGACACCGCCGTACCGCTGACCGAACTGAAACGCCTGGCCGCGCGCATCACCAGCGTGCCTGAGCAGTTCAAGGTCCACTCGCTGGTGGAAAAAGTGCTGGCCGACCGCGCCGCGATGGGCCGCGGCGAGGCCAACCTCGACTGGGGCATGGGCGAACACCTGGCCTACGCCTCGCTGGTCTCGTCCGGTTACGCGATCCGCCTGTCCGGCCAGGACGCCGGCCGCGGCACCTTCACCCACCGCCACGCCGTGCTGCACGACCAGAACCGCGAGCGCTGGGATGCCGGCATCTACATCCCGCTGTGCAACGTCTCCGAAGGCCAGGCCCCGTTCACCGTGATCGACTCGGTGCTGTCCGAGGAAGCGGTGCTCGGCTTCGAGTACGGCTACTCGACCGCCGAGCCGAACACCCTGACCATCTGGGAAGCCCAGTTCGGCGACTTCGTCAATGGCGCCCAGGTCGTCATCGACCAGTTCATCGCCTCGGGCGAAGTCAAGTGGGGCCGCGCCTCCGGCCTGGTCATGATGCTGCCGCACGGTTACGAAGGCCAGGGCCCGGAGCACTCCTCCGCGCGTCCCGAGCGCTTCCTCCAGCTGTGCGCCGACAACAACATGCAGGTGGTCCAGCCGACCAGCGCGTCGCAGATCTTCCACCTGCTGCGCCGCCAGATGGTGCGCCAGTTCCGCAAGCCGCTGGTCATCCTCACGCCCAAGTCGCTGCTGCGCAACAAGGACGCCGGTTCGCCGCTGAACGAACTGGCCAAGGGCGCCTTCGCCACCGTGATCGGCGAAGTGGACGACAAGATCGACGCCAAGAAGGTCAAGCGCGTGGTCGCCTGCTCGGGCAAGGTCTACTACGACCTGGTCAACGCACGCAAGACCCGCGCCCAGCAGGACACCGCGATCATCCGTATCGAACAGCTCTATCCGTTCCCGCACAAGTCGTTCGCGGCCGAACTGAAAAAGTTCCCGAACGCGACCGAACTGGTGTGGGCGCAGGATGAACCGCAGAATCAGGGCCCATGGTTCCAGATTCAGCACAACATCTTCGAAAGCCTGGACGCCGGCCAGCGCCTGGCCTACGCGGGCCGTCCGGCCTCGGCCTCGCCGGCGGTCGGTTACGCCGACAAGCACAACGCCCAGCAGAAGGAATTGCTGGACACCGCGTTTTCGAAGCTCAAGGGTTTCGTCCTGACCAAATAATGACGGAGCGCCCCGCGCGCGGGGCGCCACAGCACACATCAATACGGAGTTTTAAGCATGGCACAAATCGAAGTCAAGGTACCCCAGTTGTCGGAATCGGTTGCGGAAGCGACCCTGCTGGCATGGCACAAAAAAGTCGGCGAAGCCGTCACCCGCGATGAGAACATGATCGACATCGAGACCGACAAGGTCGTGCTCGAATTGCCCGCGCCCGCCGCCGGCGTGATCACCCAGATCATCAAGGCCGACGGCAGCACCGTCGTGGCCGGCGAAGTCATCGCCATCATCGACACCGAAGCCTCGGCCACCACCAGCCCGGTCGAAGTGAGCGCCGCCGCCGTCGCCAACGCGCCGATCCCGGCCGCCGCCGCCACCGCCGGCGGCCCGTCCAAGTCGGACGTGGCCATGCCCGCCGCCGCCAAGCTGCTGGCCGATAACAAGCTCACCACCGCCGACGTCACCGGCACCGGCAAGGACGGCCGCGTGACCAAGGGCGACGTGCTCGGCGCCGTCGCCGGCGGCGTCAAGCCGGCCGCGCCGGCCCCGCTGGCCGCGGCCGCACCGAAACCGGCACTGCAGCAGGTCGCCGCGCCCTCCATCGCCAGCCTGGGCCAGCGTCCGGAAGAACGCGTGCCGATGAGCCGCCTGCGCGCCCGCATCGCCGAGCGCCTGGTGCAGTCGCAGTCGACCAACGCGATCCTGACCACCTTCAACGAAGTGAACATGCAGCCGGTGATCGACCTGCGCAACAAGTACAAGGACAAGTTCGAGAAGGAGCACGGCGTCAAGCTCGGCTTCATGTCCTTCTTCGTCAAGGCGGCCGTGGCCGCGCTCAAGAAGTACCCGATCATCAACGCCTCGGTCGACGGCAACGACATCGTCTACCACGGCTACTTCGACATCGGCATCGCCGTCGGTTCGCCGCGCGGCCTGGTGGTGCCTATCCTGCGCAACGCCGACCAGATGTCGATCGCCGACATCGAGAAGAAGATCGGCGAATTCGGCGCCAAGGCCAAGGATGGCAAGCTGACCCTGGAAGACCTCACCGGCGGCACCTTCTCGATCTCCAACGGCGGCATCTTCGGCTCGATGCTGTCGACCCCGATCATCAATCCGCCGCAGTCGGCCATCCTGGGCGTGCACGCGACCAAAGACCGCGCCGTGGTCGAAAACGGCCAGGTGGTGGTGCGTCCGATGAACTACCTGGCGATGTCGTACGACCACCGCATCATCGACGGCCGCGAAGCCGTCCTGGGCCTGGTCACGATGAAGGAAACGCTGGAAGATCCGGCGCGCCTGCTGCTCGACCTGTAATACCGGACGGCGCGCTGTTGCGGTGCGTGCCGATGCTGATGACGTTTTGCGAGGTGGATCATGAATCTGTCCGAAGAAATCAAGCGTTTGCACGAACTGCACCAGGCCGGCGCCCTGACCGATGCCGAATACGAGCAGGCCAAGGCCAAGCTGTTGTCGGCAACGGTCGACCTGAACAAGCCGTCCGCAGGTGACGGCTCCTCCATTGGCCACGATCTTTCGCAGTTGCGCCGCAGCCGTACCGACCGCTGGCTGGGCGGCGTGTGCGGCGGGCTGGCAGCCTTCACCGGCACCGAATCCTGGATCTGGCGCCTGCTGTTCGCGCTGTTCCTGATCACTTTCGGGTTCGGCCTGTTCGCCTATCTGCTGCTGTGGATCTTCGTCCCCGAAGAATAAAACTAGGAATAATCAATGAGCTCTGCAAAACAATTTGACGTGGTGGTGATCGGCGCCGGCCCCGGCGGCTACATCGCCGCCATCCGCGCCGCGCAACTGGGTTTCTCGGTCGCCTGTATCGACGAGTGGGTCAACGCCAAGGGCGGCCCCGCGCCCGGCGGCACCTGCACCAATGTCGGCTGCATCCCCTCCAAGGCGCTGCTGCAGTCGTCCGAGCACTTCGAGCACGCCGGCCATGCGTTCGCCGAGCACGGCATCGACGTGGCCGGCCTGTCGCTGAACCTGGGCCAGATGTTAAAGCGCAAGGACGGCGTCGTTAAACAGAACAACGACGGCATCCTCTACCTGCTCAAGAAGAACAAGGTCGCCTTCTTCCACGGACGCGGCAGCTTCGGCGGCGCGGCCGAAGGCGGCTACACCGTCAACGTGGCCGGCGCCGCCGCCGAGACGCTGCAGGCCAGACACGTGGTCGTGGCCACCGGCTCGAACGCGCGCGCGCTGCCCGGCGCCGCTTTCGACGAGAAGCTGATCCTGTCGAACACCGGCGCGCTGGCGCTCGACGCCGTGCCGGCCCGCCTGGGCGTGATCGGCGCCGGCGTGATCGGCCTGGAAATGGGCTCGGTCTGGCGCCGCCTGGGCGCCAAGGTGACCGTGCTCGAAGGCCTGCCGACCTTCCTCGGCGCGGTCGACGAGCAGATCGCCAAGGAAGCGCACAAGCTGTTCACCAAGCAGGGCCTGGCGGTCAACCTGGGCGTGAAGATCGACACCGTCAGCGCCGGCGCCAACGACGTCACGGTGGCCTACGTGGACGCCAAGGGCGAGGCGCACAGCGCGGTGTTCGACAAGCTGATCATCTCGATCGGCCGGGTCCCCAACACCACCGGCCTGGGCGCCGAAGCGGTCGGCCTCAAGCTCGACGAGCGCGGCTTCATCGCCGTCGACGACGACTGCAAGACCAACCTGCCCAACGTGTGGGCGGTGGGCGACGTGGTGCGCGGCCCGATGCTGGCCCACAAGGCCGAGGAAGAGGGCGTGGCGGTCGCCGAGCGCATCGCCGGCCAGCACGGCCACACCAACTTCAACACCATTCCGTGGGTGATCTACACTTCGCCGGAGATCGCCTGGGTCGGCCAGACCGAGCAGCAGCTCAAAGCGGCCGGCGTGGCCTACAAGGCCGGCACCTTCCCGTTCCTGGCCAACGGCCGCGCGCGCGCGCTGGGCGACACCTCGGGCATGGTCAAGTTCTTGGCCGACGCCACCACCGACGAGATCCTCGGCGTGCACATCGTCGGACCGATGGCCTCCGAGCTGATCTCCGAAGCCGTGGTCGCGATGGAGTTCAAGGCCTCGAGCGAAGACATCGCCCGCATCTGCCACGCCCACCCTTCGCTGTCGGAAGCCACCAAGGAAGCCGCGCTCGCCGTCGACAAGCGTGCGTTGAACTTCTGATCCACCTCCCCAGCCGGGCCGGCCACGCTGCCGGTCCGGTGTTCTGTATCGCCCTTGCATGAACGTCCAAGAGTTTTACCAGCACGCGCTGACCCAGCGCGGTTTCAAGTCCGACGCGGCGCAGCAGCGCGCCGTCGATCGCCTGCAGCAGTCGTACCAGGAATGGGTCGACTACCGCGCGCAGCGCTCGTCGACCTTCAAACGGCTGATCAACCGCCCCGACGTGCCGCGCGGGGTCTACCTGTGGGGCGGGGTAGGGCGCGGCAAGTCGTTTTTGATGGACAGTTTCTACTCGGTGGTGCCGGTGGTGCGCAAGACCCGCCTGCACTTCCACGAATTCATGCGCGGCGTGCACCGCCAGCTCGACGACCTCAAAGGCGTGGCCAATCCGCTCGACGAGGTGGCGCGCCGCATCGCCAAGAAATACCGCCTGATCTGCTTCGACGAATTCCACGTCTCCGACATCGCCGACGCGATGATCCTGTACAACCTGCTGTCGGCGCTGTTCGCCAACGGCGTGTCGTTCATCATGACGTCCAACTACGATCCCGACCTGCTGTATCCGGACGGGCTGCACCGCGACCGCATGCTGCCGACCATCGCCCTGCTCAAGGACAAGCTGGACGTGATGAACGTCGACGCCGGCATCGACTACCGCACCCGCGCGCTCGAGCAGGTCGACAGCTACTACACGCCGCTGTCGGCCCACACCGACGAGGCGCTGCGCCACGCCTACGCGGCCCTGGCCGAGACGGCCGACGAGGATCCGCGCATCCGCATCGAGGAGCGCGAGATCCGCGCCCTGCGCCGCGCCGGCAGCATCATCTGGTTCGATTTCGCGACCCTGTGCGGCGGGCCGCGTTCGCAGAACGACTACCTCGAGATCGCCAGCCGCTTCCACACCGTGATCCTGTCGGCCATCCCGGCCATGTCGGCCTCCCAGTCGTCCGAGGCGCGCCGCTTCACCTGGCTGATCGACGTGTTCTACGACCACAAGATCAAGCTGCTGATGTCGGCCGCGGTCGCGCCCGAGCTGCTCTACACGCAAGGGGTGCTGTCGAACGAGTTCCACCGCACCGTCTCGCGTATCATGGAAATGCAATCGCGCGAATACATGCAAAGCCAGCGCCGCGCCGCCGCCGACGCGATTGCCTGACAAGGATGCCAATGACACGCCTGTTCACTATTCTCATCGCCGCGCTGCTGGCCGGCTGCTCCAGCGTGCTGCTGCCGCCCAATGTGACGCCGATCGTGCCGACACCCTTGTCGGTGGCCCAGGCCGACCAGACGCTCGTGCGCGTCACGCGCGAGCGGGCCGAGACCGAGGCGCGCTACGCCGCCAGCGAGCAGCTGTGCTACGCCAAGTTCTTCGTCAATAACTGCCTCGACAAGGCCAAGGAGGCGCGCCGCGGCAAGCTGGCCTACCTGAACGCGGTCGAGAACGAGAACCAGTACTACAAGCGCAAGATGGCGGTGGAGGAGCGCGACCGCGCGCTGGCCCAGGCGCAGAAGGATTTCGACGCCGAGGAAGCGCGCCGCGCGGCCGAGCCGGCGAGCGCGCCGGCCGCCGTGCCGCCGCTGCCGCCGGCGCGCGCCACCCTGGCCGGGCGCCAGGCCGCCCACGCGGCCAAGCCTGTCTCTTATACACATCT
>DIZW01000088.1 GCA_002428015.1 Oxalobacteraceae bacterium UBA6018
CGTCCGAACACCGAGTTCCGCGGCTGGGCGGTGGACAACATCATCGTCGGCAACACCGTGCTGTACGGCGCGATCGCCGGCGAAGCCTACTTCAACGGCGTGGCCGGCGAACGCTTCGCGGTGCGTAACTCGGGCGCCATCGCGGTGGTCGAGGGCACTGGCGACCATGGCTGCGAATACATGACCGGCGGCACCGTCGTCGTCCTGGGCGCGACCGGGCGCAACTTTGCCGCCGGCATGTCGGGCGGCGTGGCCTATGTGTACGATCCGGACGGCACCTTCGAGAAGAAGTGCAACACCGCCATGGTCAACCTGGAGCGCGTGGTAGGCGCCCAGGAGCAGGGCGACATGGCCGGCTGGCACAGCCAGACCCGCAACGGCGTGCGCGAGAGCGATGAAGTCATCCTCAAGCGCCTGATCGAGCGTCACTTCAAGTTCACCGGCAGCACCCGCGCGCGCTTCCTGCTCGACGACTGGGCCACCGGACGCGGCAAGTTTGTGAAAGTCTTCCCGACCGACTACAAGCGGGCACTGGAAGAAATGCACAACAGCAGCATGGAAGAAGCCGCCGAACAGATCGCGGCCTAAGCGCAACAAGGACTAAGGAAAAACATCGTGGGTAAAATCACCGGCTTCATGGAATTCAAGCGTCAGGACGAGGGCTACCTCGAGCCGAGCGCGCGCCTCAAGAACTACAAGGAATTCGTCCTGCACCTGAGCGACCCGCAGGCGAAGGTCCAGGCCGCGCGCTGCATGGACTGCGGCATCCCGTTCTGCAACAGCGGCTGCCCGGTCAACAACATCATCCCGGACTGGAACGACCTGGTGTATCACGGCCACTACCGCGCCGCGCTCGACACCCTGCACTCGACCAACAACTTCCCCGAGTTCACCGGCCGCATCTGCCCGGCGCCGTGCGAGTCCGCCTGCACCCTGGGCATCAACAACGACCCGGTCGGCATCAAGTCGATCGAGCACAAGATCATCGACACCGGCTGGGAGCATGGCTGGGTGGTGCCGCAGCCGGCCGCCGTCAAGACCGGCAAGAGCGTGGCCATCGTCGGCTCGGGCCCGGCCGGCATGGCCGCGGCCCAGCAGCTGGCGCGGGCCGGCCACGCCGTGACGGTGTTCGAGAAGAGCGACCGCATCGGCGGCCTGCTGCGCTACGGCATCCCCGACTTCAAGATGGAGAAGTCGCACATCGACCGCCGCGTCGAACAGATGGAAGCCGAAGGCGTGACCTTCCGCACCGGCGTATTGATCGGCAAGGACTTCCCGTCCACGGTCAACAACTGGGCCAAGGAAACCATCTTCCCCGAGGACCTCGAGAAGGACTTCGACGCCGTCGTCATGGCCGGCGGCGCCGAGACCCCGCGCGACCTGCCCGTGCCTGGGCGCGAGCTCAAGGGCGTGCATTTCGCGATGGACTTCCTGCCGCTGCAGAACAAGGTCAACGCCGGCGACAAGCTCAAGGACCAGATCAAGGCCACCGGCAAGCACGTCGTCGTCATCGGCGGCGGCGACACCGGCTCGGACTGCGTGGGCACCTCGAACCGCCACGGCGCCGCCTCGGTGACCCAGTTCGAACTGATGCCGATGCCGCCCGAGCACGAGAACAAGCCGCTGGTGTGGCCGTACTGGCCGACCAAGCTGCGCACCTCCTCCTCGCACGAGGAAGGCTGCTCGCGCGACTGGGCCGTGGCCACCAAGCGCCTGGAAGGCAAGAACGGCAAGGTCGAGAAGCTGGTCGCCTGCCGCGTCGAGTGGAAAGACGGCAAGATGAGCGAAGTGCCGGATTCGGAATTCGACATGAAGGCCGACCTGGTGCTGCTGGCCATGGGTTTCGTGTCGCCGGTGCAGCAGGTGCTGGATGCCTTCGGCGTCGAGAAGGACAGCCGCGGCAACGTCAAGGCCACCACCGACGGCGAGGGCTGCTACCAGACCTCGAAGGCGAAAGTGTTCGTGGCCGGTGACATGCGCCGCGGCCAGTCGCTGGTGGTGTGGGCCATCCGCGAAGGCCGCCAGGCGGCGCGCGCGGTCGACGAGTTCCTGATGGGTTCGTCGCTGTTGCCACGCTGATTCGGCGCGTTGGTTCAAACAAGGGCGCCGGTTTCGACCGGCGCTTTTTTTTTGGGAGCCAGCTCGCCGCTATGTGCGGCACGAAGTGTGCTGCGACATGTTTGCTTTACTTGCACAAGTCGGGATTGGCGACGCGCGGCAAAGCTTGGTAACGCTCGTTATCCAGGCACCGCAATAGACGCAGGAAAGGTTTCTGATCGCTACGCGGGCATGGCTGCTAGCAGTTGAGCCAGCTGGTCCGCCAAGGCCTGATCCCGGTCAGACTCGTCATCAGCAGGAAGGTTCATCCTGACGGGCGCGCCGAAATGTCAGAAAAGTGTCACGCCCCGGTAAAAGTGTGTAAAAATTACCGTAAAGACACATTACCATTCGGTTAACAAGCGCTAGGCCTGTCGCCGCGCCACCCGCGCGAACCTTTAATAAAAACAATTACTTACAGATAAAAATATCTGACCCGCCGTTCAGTAGTGTTGTTTTCTGGCGTCGCCGGCCCTGTCCAAAACGCCCCCACGCCAGCAGGGATTGCCCTTTCTGCACTACAATACGCAATTCCCAAAAAACGAATAGCGCCGTGCCGAACCTAGTAGAGATCCGCGACTTACATTTTGCCTATGGCGAAAGGTCGATTCTGTCGAACCTGCGCATGGACTTCCCACGCGGTAAGGTGGTGGCGGTCATGGGTGGTTCCGGCTGCGGCAAGACCACCGTGCTGCGCCTCATCGGCGGCCAGATCCGCCCGCAAAAAGGCGAGGTGCGGGTGGCCGGCGAGGTGGTGCACAAGCTCGACGTGGACGGCCTGTACAAGCTGCGCCGCAAGATGGGCATGCTGTTCCAGTTCGGCGCCCTGTTCACCGACCTGTCCGTGTTCGACAACGTGGCCTTCCCCTTGCGCGAGCACACCGACTTGCCGGAAGAACTGATCCACGACCTGGTGCTGATGAAGCTGCACGCGGTCGGCCTGCGCAACGCGGCCCGCCTCAAGCCGGCCGAGATTTCCGGCGGCATGGCGCGCCGCGTGGCCGTGGCGCGCGCCGTCGCCCTCGACCCTGAACTGATCATGTATGACGAGCCGTTCGCCGGCCTGGACCCGATCTCGATGGGCGTCACCGCCAACCTGATCCGCAAGCTCAACGACGCGCTCGGCTCGACCTCGATCCTGGTCTCGCACGACGTGCACGAGTGCTTCGCGATCGCCGATTATGTGTACTTCATGTCGGCCGGAAAAATCGTGGCCCAGGGCACGCCCGCCGACATGCGCGTCTCGGAAGACCCTTACGTGAAACAATTCGTCAACGCCGCGCCGGACGGCCCGGTGCCCTTCCATTATCCGGGCAAGTCGCTCGCCGATGACCTCGGCCTGGGAGTGCGGCCATGATCCGGCGTTTCCTGGCCGCGATAGGGCGGCCCTTGCGCGAAGGCATCGAAGGCCTGGGCTTCGCCACCCGCTTCTTCTTTAACCTGCTCGGCGTGTCGCCAGGCGCGCTGCGCCGCCCCACCCTCATTTCGGAGCAGATCCATTTCATCGGCAACTATTCGCTGGTGATCATCGTCGTCTCCGGCCTGTTCGTCGGCATGGTGCTGGGCCTGCAGGGCTACATCACCCTGACCCCCTACGGCGCGGAGCAGAAGCTCGGCCAGGTGGTCGCGCTGGCGCTGGTGCGCGAGCTGGGCCCGGTCGTGACCGCGCTGCTGTTCGCCGGCCGCGCCGGCACCTCGCTGACGGCCCAGATCGGCCTGATGAAGGCGGGCGAGCAGTTGTCGGCCATGGAGATGATGGCCATTAACCCGGTGCAGCGCGTGCTGGCGCCGCGCTTCTGGGGCGGCATCATCGCCATGCCGGTGCTGGCGACCATCTTCAGCGCCGTGGGCGTGCTGGGCGGCTACCTGGTCGGCGTCAAGCTGATCGGCGTGGACGAGGGCGCGTTCTGGTCGCAGATGCAGGCCAACGTGGACGTGCGCGCGGACGTGTTCAACGGCGTCATCATCAAGAGCTTGGTGTTCGGCATCGCCGTCACCTTCACCGCGCTGTTCCAGGGCTATTTCGCCCAGCCGACGCCGGAAGACGTGTCGCGCGCCACCACGCGCACCGTCGTGATCGCCTCGCTGTTGGTGTGGGGGCTGGACTTCCTGCTCACCGCGCTGATGTTCAACCACTAGAAATGCTCACCACAAGACCCGCGCCGCCGCGGGTTTGAATCCGGCGGCGCTGCTCCGCCGAACAACAAGTGTTAGGAAAAAAATTATGCATCGTAAATCTATCGACGTCTGGGTTGGCTTGTTCGTGTTGCTGGGCGCGGCCGCCCTGGTGTTCCTGGCCTTGAAGGCCGGCAACATGAGCACCCTGTCGTTCAGCAAGACCTATGAGATCACGGGCAAGTTCGACAACATCGGCGGCTTGAAGCCGCAGGCGCCCGTCAAGAGCGCCGGCGTGGTGGTGGGCCGGGTCGGCGACATCAAGTTTGATGACAAGAGCTACCAGGCACTGGTAACCTTGGAGCTTGAGACCGGCTATAAATTTCCCAAAGATAGCTCGTTGAAAATCCTGACCGCTGGTCTGCTCGGTGAACAATACATCGGTATCGAGCCCGGCGGCGATACCAACAATCTGGCCAATGGCGACCGGATTACCCGCACCCAATCTGCGGCCGTGCTGGAGGACCTGATCAATCGGTTTATCTACAGCAAGGCGGCGGAAGGAAAGGAAGAGAGCAAATGAGTACCCCCCGTCTAGACCGAACGCGCCTGTTGCGCACGCTGACCCTGGCCGCCGCCGCCCTGGCGCTGGCCGGCTGCGCGTCCACCAACCCCAAAGACCCGTTCGAGAAGTACAACCGCGCCATGTTCGCCTTCAACGACGCGGTCGACCAGCACGCCCTGAAACCGGCCGCCACCGCCTACAAGAAGGTGCTGCCCTCGTTCGTCCAGACCGGGGTCAACAACTTCTTCGGCAACCTGGCCGACCTGTGGAGCTCGGCCAACAACCTGATGCAGGCCAAGGGCGAGGAGGGCATGTCCGACTTCGCCCGCGTCATGATTAACACCTCCTTCGGCATCGGCGGCCTGTTCGACGTGGCCTCGGAGGCCGGTTTGCGCAAGCACGTCGAGGACTTCGGCCAGACCCTCGGCTACTGGGGCGTGCCGTCCGGCCCCTACCTGATGTTGCCGATCCTGGGCCCGTCGACCGTGCGTGACACGGCCGGCTTGCCGCTGGACATAGCGGCCGACCCGTGGATCTACACCTATCCGATCAGCCTGCGCAATGTCGGCACCGCCGTGCGCGTGGTCGACCAGCGCGCCGTGCTGCTCGACGCCTCCAACCTGCTCGAGGCGGCGGCCCTGGACCGTTACGAGTTCATCCGCGACGGCTACCTGCAGCGGCGCGAAAGCAAGGTATTCGACGGCGAACGCTCGCGCAAGAAGCGCGGCGACGACGGCGGCGGCTCGGACGCGAAAAGCATCAAGGCGGCCTATGCCGACGATCCGGCACCGGCTAAAACGGCGCCTGTGTCATCCGAAACGGGCGCGAAGTAGTTAACCCTGGCATGAGCCCGTCATTGGAACGGGTTGTCTTGTCGGAAACCACACATTTACCAAGAGAGCCTATGAAACTGATCAAACAACTTATCGCCCTGGCCACCGTGGCCTTCGCGACCAGCGCGCTGGCCGCGCCCGCCAATGAGGCGCCGGACGCGCTCGTCAAGCGCAT
>DIZW01000121.1:0-10773 GCA_002428015.1 Oxalobacteraceae bacterium UBA6018
GGCTATGGCGAGCATTTGCAACGCCGAGTGGGCACTTTTTGGTGTGATGAGCGGGCATGATCGACATACTCTCAAGCTCTCAGTTCATGACGTTGAGTTCTTCGGTGCGGCGCGGCGGGTAGGTCTCCCAGCGGCTGCAGCCGGGGCACTGCCAATAGAACTGGCGCGCCTTGAAGCCGCAATGGCTGCACTGGTAGCGCGCCAGCTTCTGGGTGTAGCCGTGCACCAGGTTCTTCACCATCGACAGCTCGGCCCAGATGTTGGCCGGCGCGTCCATCAGGCGCGCCTCGAGCAGCTTGTCGAGGGCCAGCAGGGTCGGATTGCGGCGCAGTTCGTCCAGCACCATCTGCTTGGCCGCGTCCACGCCATCGAGGTCGATCACGGCCTTGAACACCACTTCGATCAGGTCGATCGAGGAGGCCTCGGCCAGGTAGGAGCGCAGCAGGTTGATGCCTTCCTGGGGGCGCCCGACCTTGCGGTAGCCGTCCATGATGCGCTGGGCCACCAGGGCCACGTGCGGCACGCTTTGCTGCTCGACCCGGCGCCAGGTCACCAGCGCCGCTTCGACGTCGCCGGCGGCGACCTGGGCGTCCCCGGTGAGCAGGGTGGCGCGCACGTTCTTGCGGTCGGCGTGCAGGGCCTTGTCGAGCAGCGCCAGGGCGTCGGCCGGCTGCAGGTGCACCAGCGCGTCCTGCGCCAGCTCGCAGTAGAACTGGGCGATCTCCTTCTGGCGCGCGCCGGCGCCGGACTCCTGCAGGCCGACCGCGGCCTCGATCGCGCGCGTCCATTCCTTCTCGCGCTGGTAGATCTCGAGCAGGGCGCGGCGCGCCTGCACGCTGTAGGTGGTGTCGACCAGGCCGTTGAAGGTCTCCTCGGCGCGGTCCAGCAGGCCGGCCTTGAGGTAGTCCATGCCCAGCTCGTACTGGGCGTGGCCCTGCTGGTCCTGGGGCAGGTCGGGGCGCGCCAGCAGGTTCTGGTGCACGCGGATGGCGCGCTCGATCTCGCCGCGGCGGCGGAACAGGTTGCCGAGCGCAAAATGCAGGTCGGCCGTTTCCGGGTCCAGCTTGACGATCTCGATGAAGGCATCGATGGCCTTGTCGGGCTGGTCGTTGAGCAGGAAGTTGAGCCCCTTGAAGTAGCCGCGCGGCAAGGTGCGCGACTCGGACACGAGCTGCTTGATATCGACGCGCGCGGCCAGCCAGCCCAGCGCGAAGAACAATGGGATGCCTAACAACATCCAGATTTCAAATTCCATGCGGTTCTTCTTGTTGTGTGATCGAGGACGGCTTACTGCTGGGTGTTGACGCTGTCCGGCTGGGGCGGCGTGCCGGCCCCGCGCGCGACGCTTTGCAGCGCCTCGATGGCGGTGCGGTGCTTGCTGCGCTCGCGCCGGTGGCGGAACACGGTCGGCGTGACGGCCAGGATGCCCAGCGCGGCGCCGGTGACGAAGAACGCCAGCAGCATCAGCACGAGCGGGCCGCGCAATTCATAGTTCAGGAAAAAATGCAGGTCGACTTCCTGGGTATTTTTCAGCGCGAAGCCGAAAAACAGGACGAACAGGATAATGCCAACGATGGTGGAGACGAATTTCATCTGCTTGGGCCAGTCTGAAAGTGACGCGAGTCTGGCATCTTACACCATATGAAAACGATAGAAAAATCGGGCTGTGGCCGCCAGTGCGCGCGGCGAACACGGACGAAAAAAAACGGCATCCGAAGATGCCGTCCCTGTGCGTCGCAAGACGACTTGTCAGTCTTCGATGATCGGCTGCCCGACCATCGCGTCGACCCGCTCGCGCAACTGCTTGCCCGGCTTGAAGTGGGGCACCCGCTTTTCAGGCACCATCACCTTGTCGCCCGACTTCGGATTGCGGCCGATGCGTGGTGGACGGCTGTTGAGCGAAAAACTGCCAAAACCGCGGATCTCGATGCGCTGACCGGTCGCCAGGGCGTTGGTCATGGCATCGAGGATGGTCTTGACGGCGTACTCCGCATCCTTGGCAACCAGCTGAGAATAACGCTCAGCGAGGCGGCTGATCAGCTCGGACTTCGTCATCTGATGCGATTCCGCGCTTCTTAGTTCTTGTTATCGAACTTGGCTTTCAACAGCGCGCCCAGGCTGGTGGTGCCCGATGCTGCGTTGTTGTCGGCGGTAGCGGACAGCTTCTGCATCGCTTCCTGGGTCTCAGCGCTATCTTTCGCCTTGATCGACAGCTGGATGCTGCGAGCCTTGCGGTCGATGTTGATGACCAGGGCTTCAACGCTGTCGCCGACCTTGAGGTGGGTGCCAGCATCTTCAACGCGGTCACGCGAGATTTCGGACGCGCGCAGGTAGCCTTCAACTTCCTCGGACAGCTGGATGACAGCGCCCTTCGGCTCGACCGACTTGACCGTACCCGTTACCAGGGAGCCTTTGTCGTTCATTGCCGCGAAGTTGTTGAATGGGTCGCCTTCGAGCTGCTTGACGCCCAGGGAAACACGCTCGCGCTCGACGTCGATCGCCAGCACGATGGCTTCCAGTTCGTCGCCCTTCTTGAAACGGCGCACAGCTTCTTCGCCGGTTTCGGTCCAGGACAGGTCGGACAGGTGCACCAGGCCGTCGATGTTGCCGGCCAGGCCGATGAACACGCCGAAGTCGGTGATCGATTTGATCGCGCCCTTGACCTTGTCGCCCTTCTTGTGGGTAACGCCGAAGTCATCCCATGGATTCGCTTTGCACTGCTTCATGCCCAGCGAAATACGGCGACGCTCTTCGTCGATCTCCAGAACCATCACTTCAACTTCGTCGCCCAGCTGGACAACCTTGTTAGGAGCGACGTTCTTGTTGGTCCAGTCCATCTCGGACACGTGCACCAGGCCTTCGATGCCCTGCTCGACTTCCACGAACGCGCCGTAGTCGGTGAGGTTGGTGACCTTGCCGAACAGACGGGTGCCTTGTGGGTAACGACGGGACAGACCGGTCCAAGGATCGTCGCCCAGCTGCTTCACGCCCAGGGAAACACGGTTCTTTTCCTGATCGTACTTCAGCACTTTGGCGGTGATTTCCTGGCCAACGGTCAGCACTTCCGATGGGTGACGCACACGACGCCATGCCAGGTCGGTGATGTGCAGCAGGCCGTCGATGCCACCCAGATCCACGAACGCGCCGTAGTCGGTGATGTTCTTGACGATGCCGGTGACGACGGTGCCTTCTTTCAGGGTTTCCATCAGCTTCTGGCGCTCTTCGCCCATCGATGCTTCGATGACGGCGCGGCGCGACAGCACGACATTGTTACGCTTGCGGTCGAGCTTGATGACCTTGAATTCCAGGGTCTTGCCTTCGAACGGGGTGGTGTCCTTGACAGGACGGGTGTCGACCAGCGAACCCGGCAGGAACGCGCGGATGCCGTTGGTCAGCACGGTCAGGCCGCCCTTGACTTTGCCATTGACGGTACCGACGACGATCTCGCCCGATTCCATGGCTTTTTCCAGTGCCAGCCACGACGCCAGGCGCTTAGCCTTGTCGCGCGACAGGATGGTGTCGCCGAAGCCGTTTTCCAGCGACTCAATCGCTACGGAAACGAAATCGCCGACTTGAACTTCCAGTTCGCCCTGGTCGTTCTTGAATTCTTCGATGGGGATGAAGGCTTCGGATTTGAGGCCAGCGTTCACGATCACGAAATTGTGGTCGAGGCGCACGACTTCAGCGGAAATGACTTCGCCGGAGCGCATATCTTGACGCGACAACGACTCTTCGAAGAGCGCTGCGAAACTTTCCATACCGGTTGCTTCAGTTGTTGCTGTAGACATAGGATTTACACTTGTTAGCCAGCAGAGTTCGCACGATGCGACTTAAACTGGGTTAGGTTAATACAACACCATGCCCCGGCACGATTGCCGCGGCCTGGCACCTGTTGCGACTGCTTTTTACTGCTGCCCTGCTCTTACTTGTTTTTACTTGCTCTGCGCATACAGCCTGAGCACCTCGTCGATGGCCTGCTCGGCCGTCATATTGGAGGTGTCGAGTAGAAACGCGCCTTCGGCCGGCACCAGGGGGGCGATGGCGCGCTGGGTGTCGCGCTCGTCGCGGGCCTGCAAATCCGCTAGAAGGTCTTCCATGTTAGCAGAAAACCCCTTGTCAATCAATTGCTTATATCGGCGTTGCGCGCGTGCCTCAACGCTGGCCGTGAGAAACACTTTGAGCTGGGCGTGGGGAAAGATCACGGTACCCATGTCGCGCCCGTCGGCGACGAGGCCCGGCGCCTTGCGAAAGCCCAGCTGCAGGCCAAACAAGGCCTGGCGCACGGACGGCAGCACGGCGATCCTGGAGGCGAGGTTGCCGACCTCCTCGGCGCGGATGGCCTGGGTAACGTTTTCATTGGCCAGCAGGATTTCACCGCCCACGAAGCTGGCCGGCAGGTGCTCGGCCAGCTTGGCCAGCGCATGCTCGTCGTTGAGCGCGGTGGCGCGGCGCTGGGCCATCAGCGCGGTCAGGCGGTACAGCGCGCCCGAGTCGAGGTAATGGAAACCCAGGCGGTCGGCCACCTTGTGCGCGACGGTGCCCTTGCCGGACGCGGTGGGGCCATCGATGGCGATGACGGAGATGGGTAAGTTTGGCATAAGCGTCCGTTCCTGCCGCCGCGCCCGACAGTGGCGGGAACGGCGATGAGTGTCACCTGCGCCGCTTCCCGCTGCGGGAAGCGGCAGCCCGCGCGCAAAACGGCGCGGCGGGTGACGTAGATTAAAACAGTTCCTTGTGCGCGATCCCGGCGAACGCTTCGAAGAAGTCGGGGAAGGTCTTGGCCACGCACTTGGGATCGTTGATGCGCATGGCGTTGCCGCGGCGCGCCTTGCCGTCCAGGGTGGCCAGGGCGAAGCACATGGCCATGCGGTGGTCGTCGTAGGTGTCGATGGTGGCCGCGGCGATCTGCGCCGGCGGGGTCACCGAAATATAGTCCGGCCCCTCCTCCACCGTGGCGCCGAGCTTGCGCAGCTCGGTGGCCATGGCGGCCAGGCGGTCGGTCTCCTTGACGCGCCAGCTGGCGATATTGCGCAGCGTGCTGGTGCCGTCGGCGTAGAGCGCGGCCACCGCGATCGTCATGGCGGCGTCGGGGATGTGGTTGAAGTCGGCGTCGATGGCCTTGAGCACGCCGTCGGCGCTGGCCTCGATCCAGTTGTCGCCGCGGGTGATGGTCGCGCCCATCAGCTCGAGCGCCTCGGCGAAGCGCACGTCGCCCTGGATGCTGTCGCGCCCCACCCCCTCGACCCGCACTGGACCGCCGCTGATGGCGCCGGCGGCCAGGAAGTAGGAGGCCGAGGAAGCGTCGCCCTCGACGTGGATGGTGCCCGGGCTGGTGTACTTCTGGCCCGGCTGCACGGTGAACGAGGCCCAGCCGTCCTGCTCGACCTGCACGCCGAAGCGGCGCATCAGGTTCAGGGTGATCTCGATGTAGGGCTTGGAGATCAGCTCGCCCACCACCTCGATGGTGACCGGGTGGGTCTTGGCCATCAGCGGCGCGGCCATCAGCACGGCGGTCAGGAACTGGCTGGAGACGTTGCCGCGCACCGACAGGCGGTCGGCGTGGATGTGGCCGCGGCGGATGCGCAGCGGCGGAAAGCCCTGCACGCCGGTGTATTCGATCTGGGCGCCGATGGCGTTGAGGGCGTCGACCAGGTCGCCGATCGGGCGCTCGTGCATGCGCGAGACGCCGTGCAGGGTGTAGTCGCCGCCGATCACGGCCAGGGCCGCCGTCAGCGGACGGATCGCGGTGCCCGCGTTCCCCATGAACAGGTCGGCCTCGTGCACCGGCAGCGCGCCGCCGCCGCCATGCACCAGGTGGGTGCGCTCGTCCACCTCCTCCCACTTGATGCCCAGCGAGCGCAGCGCGCCCAGCATGACCAGGGTGTCGTCGGAGGCCAGCAGGTCCACGATGCGGGTGCTGCCTTCGCACAGGGCGGCCAGCAGCAGGGTGCGGTTGGAAATGCTCTTCGAGCCGGGCAGGCGCACGGTGCCCGCGGCGTGCAGGACCGGCTGGAGATCGATGTGATGCGGATAGTGCTTCTGCTGCGACATACGGTTTTCCTTGGTGCTCGTGGTTGCTCGACGTGTTGCTCGACGTGTTGCTCGACGTGTTGCTCGACGTGGTTGCTCGACGTGATTGTTCGATACTGCGTGGGCCTGGTATTTACTCTTCGCTGGCGGCCGGCGCGGGCGCCTCCGCCGTTTCGATGGCCTCGATCCAGCGGCAGCGCGCGCGCCTGGCGTTGGCGTAGACCGCCTCCAGGCTGGCGCCGTCGCGCTCGATCAGCATCGTGCGCATGCGGGTCAATTGTGCCAGATAGTCGTCCAGCTCGGCCAGCAAGGCGGTCTGGTTGGCCAGGCTGATGTCGCGCCACATCTCGGGCGAGGAGCCGGCGATGCGGGTGAAATCGCGAAAGCCGCTGGCGGCGTACTGGAACAGCAGGGCCGAATGCGGCTTGTGGGCGACGTCGTCCACCAACGCGTAGGCCAGCAGGTGGGGCAAATGGCTGACCGAGGCGAACACGGTGTCGTGCTCCTGGGCCGAGAGGCGGTGCACGATGGCGCCGCAGGCCTGCCAGGCGGCGGCGACCCGCTCCACGGCCGCCGGCGGATTCTCCGGCAGCGGCGTGAGCACGGTCTTCTTGCCGCGGTACAGGTCGACGATGGCCGCGTCCGGGCCGTTGGTTTCGCGCCCGGCGATCGGGTGGCCGGGCACGAACTGCGCGACGCGTTCGCCCAGGGCGGCGCGGGCTGCGGCCACCACGTCGCCCTTGGTGCTGCCGGCGTCGGTGATGATGGTGCCCGCTTCCAGGTACGGCAGCAGCGAGGCCAGGATGGCGCCGGTCTGGCCGACGGGTGCGGCGATCAGCACCAGGTCGGCGCCGCGCATGGCATCGGCCGGCGTGGCGGCGACCTCGTCGATGATGCCCAGTTCCAGCGCGCGCGCCATCGACGCCGGCGAGCGGCCCAGGCCCGTCACCTTGGCGGCGGCGCCGGCAGCTTTCAGGGCCAGCGCGAACGAACCGCCGATCAGCCCGGCGCCGACAATGAGGACTTTGTTCAACACGTCAGGACAGCGCCTTCTTCAGGGCGGCGATGAAGGCCGCGTTTTCCTCGGGCAGCCCGATCGAGATGCGCAGCCACTGCGGCAGGCCGTAGGCGCCGACCGGGCGCACGATCACGCCCTGCTTGAGCAAGGCCAGGTTGACGCGCGCGCCGGCGCCCTCGTCGGCGCCGACTTTAACCAGCACGAAGTTGCCGTAGGACGGCACGTATTCCAGACCGATCTCGTCGAAGGCCGCCACCAGCTGGCGGTAGCCGGCCGCGTTGTTGGCCGCGCCCTTGGCCAGGAAGGCGCGGTCGTTCAGCGCCGCCACCGCCGCGGCCTGCGCCAGCGAATTGACGTTGAACGGCTGGCGGATGCGGTTCATCAGGTCGGTCAGGGCCGGCTGGCCGATGGCGAAGCCCACCCGCAAGCCGGCCAGGCCGTAGGCCTTCGAGAAGGTGCGCGAGACCACCAGGTTGGGGTACTTGCGCACCCACTGGCTGGACTCGAACTGGTGCTCCGGCGCCAGGTATTCGTTGTAGGCTTCGTCGAGCACCACCACCACGCTGGACGGCACCTGCGCCAGGAAGGCTTCGATGCGCGCGGCCGGGATGAAGGTCCCGGTCGGGTTGTTCGGATTGGCGATGAACACCAGGCGGGTGTCGGCATCGATAGCCGCAGCCATGGCGTCCAGGTCGTGCCCGTAGTCGCGCGCCGGCACCACGATCGCGCGCGCGCCGACGCCCTGGGTGGCCAGCGCGTACACCGCGAACGAATACTGCGAATACACCACCGCCTGGCCGGCCTGGACGAAGGCGTGGGCGGCGATTTCGAGGATGTCGTTGCTGCCGTTGCCCAGCGTGATCCAGTCGGCCGGCACCTCGTAGCGCGCGGCCAGGGCCGCCTTGAGCTCAAAGCCGTTGGCGTCCGGGTAGCGCCCCAGTTCGGCGGCGGCGGCGGCCATGGCCTGGCGGCTGGACTCGGGCACGCCGAACGGGTTCTCGTTGGACGCGAGCTTGACGATGCTGGCCTCATCTAAGCCGAATTCGCGCGCCACCTCGGCGATCGGTTTGCCGGCCTGGTAAGGCGCGATGGCGCGGACGTAGTCTGGACCGAATTGCTGGGACATTGGAGATCCTCTGATGAATTACAGGTGCACCGGGTACGAGCCCAGGACCTTGAAAAATGCCGCGTTATCCTTGAGCTCCTCAAGCGCCTTGGCCACCGCCGGGTCCTGCACGTGGCCTTCGATGTCGACGTAGAAGTAGTACTCCCAGGTGCCGATGCGCGCCGGGCGCGATTCGAAACGGGTCATGGAAACGTGGTGGGTGGCCAGGGGCGCGAGCAGGTTGTACACGGCGCCGGCCTTGTTGGGCACTGCCAGCACCAGCGAGGTCTGGTCCAGGCCGGACGGGTTGGTCTGCAGGTGGCCGATCACGGCGAAGCGGGTGCGGTTGTGCGGGTCGTCCTGGATGTGGCCCTTGACCACGCCCAGCTTGTACTGCTCGCCCGCCATTTCGCTGGCGATGGCCGCGATGGTGGCGTCGTGGCTGGCCATCACGGCCGCCTCGGCGTTGGAGGCCACGGCGCGCCGCTCGACGTCGGGGTAGTTCTGGTTCAGCCACACCTGGCACTGGGCCAGCGCCTGGGAGTGCGCGCACACCACCGTCACGCCATCCATGTTGCCGGTCTTGGTCATCAGGCTGTGGTGCACGGGGATCGAGATCTCGCCGCTGATGATGGTGGTGGTGGCCAGCATCAGGTCGAGCGTGCGGTTGATCGCGCCTTCCGACGAGTTCTCGACCGGGACCACGCCGAAGTCGGCGGTGCCGGCCTCAGTGGCGCGGAACACCTCGTCAATCGAGATGCACGGCAGGCCCTCGACGGCGCTGCCGAACTGCTGGTACACGGCCTGCTCGCTGAAGGTGCCCGACGGGCCCAGGTAGGCCACGGTGACGCGCTTTTCCAGCGAGCGGCAGGACGACATGATCTCGCGGAAGATGGTCTGCACTTCGCGGTCCTTGAGCGGACCCGGGTTGCGCTCGGCGACGCCGCGCAGCACCTGGGCCTCGCGCTCGGGGCGAAACACCGGAGCGTTGGTTTCGGCCTTGACGTGGCCCACTTCCACGGCCAGGCGCGCGCGCCGGTTGAGCAGGTCGAGCAGTTGCGCGTCGATCGCATCGATCTGTTCGCGCAAGGGTTTCAGTTTGTCGGTCATGTCGGACATTTACGGGGCTACTGGTTCGGTGGGGCAGCGCCGGCGCTGAGGGATCAGCGGCCGGCGAACTCGTTCAGATAATCGACCAGGGCTTGCACGCCCTCGATCGGCATCGCGTTGTAGATCGATGCGCGCATGCCGCCGACGGACTTGTGGCCCTTCAGTTGCAGCAGGCCGCGCGCCTTGGCGCCGGCCAGGAATTTCTCGTTGAGCGTTTCGTCGCGCAGGTAGAACGGCACGTTCATGCGCGAACGGCAGTCCGGCGCCACGCGGTTCTGGTAGAAGTCGTCGACGTCGAGGGCCGCGTACAGCAGGCGCGCCTTCTCGATGTTGCGCTTCTCCATCGCCGCCACCCCGCCCTGGCGCAGCAGGTGGGCGAACACCAGGCCGGCGATATAGATCGAATAGGTCGGCGGCGTGTTGAACATGGATTCGTGCTCGTCCACGATCTTCCAGTTGAAGGCCGACGGGCAGATGTCGAGCGCGTGCCCGAGCAGGTCTTCGCGCACGATCACCACGGTCAGGCCGGCCGGGCCGATGTTCTTCTGGGCGCCGGCGAAGATCACCCCGTACTTGGACACGTCCACCGTGCGCGAGAGGATGTGCGAGGACATGTCGGCCACGATCGGCGTTCCGCCCGGCAGTTCGGGCACGAAGTTGTACTCGACGCCGTCGATGGTCTCGTTGGTGCAGATGTGCAGGTAGGCCGCGTCGCGCGTGAGCTTCCAGTACTGCTGCGGCGGCACCGACGTGAAGTGGCCGGGCTCCGAGCTCGCCGCCACGTTCACGTTGGCGTAGCGCGCCGCTTCCTTGATCGACTTGCCCGACCACGAACCGGTGTGCACGAAGTCGATGGTGGCCGGCTGCACGGCAGCGCGCCCGAGCAGGTTCATGGGAATGATGGCGTTCTCGCCCAGCCCGCCGCCCTGCAGGAACAGGATCCGGTAGTTGGCGGGAATGGCCAGCAGCTGGCGCAGGTCGCGCACGGCGTCGTGGTAGATCGAAATGAATTCTGGGCCGCGGTGGCTCATCTCCATGACCGACATGCCGCTGCCATGCCAGTCGAGCATGTCGTCGGCGGCTTGCTGGAGCACTTCTTTCGGGAGGACGGCCGGGCCGGCGGAGAAGTTATAGATCTGGGTCACGGACGGGATCCTATGCTGATAGATTGAAGGGAACCTCGAAAACACCTGCTGCGAACCTGCTGCGACACTGCCGCGCGGCCGTTCAAGGCGCCCTGAAGCCGGCCTGCCGTGGCGCGCGGCCACGGTGGTCCACTGGCCCTGCCGGGCACGTTAATTTTCTCACATTAACGCGCCCCCTGCAGGGCTCACTCCGATGTCGGCCCAGGGGCCAGCTCGACGTCCTCGAGATCGGTCTCGACGATGCGCTGCAGGCCGGACAGCTTGGTGCCGTCCTCCACCGCGATCAGGGTCACGCCCTGGGTGGCGCGGCCCATCTCGCGGATCTCCGCCACGCGGGTGCGAATGAGCACGCCGCCGGTGGTGAT
>DIZW01000121.1:10992-12970 GCA_002428015.1 Oxalobacteraceae bacterium UBA6018
CCGTTACGCTCGGAGGTCTGGATCGCGATCATGCCCTTGGTGCCGCGCCCGTGGCGGGTGTACTCGGTGATCGGGGTACGCTTGCCGAAGCCGTTCTCGGTGGCCGTGAGCACCGACTGCTGCTCGTTTTCCGCCACCAGCAGCGCGATCACGTTCTGTCCCTCTTCCAGGTTCATGCCGCGCACGCCGCGCGCCGTGCGGCCCATCGGACGCACGTCGTTCTCGTCGAAGCGCACCGCCTTGCCCGAGTCCGAGAACAGCATCACGTCGTGCTCGCCGTCGGTCAGCGCGGCGCCGATCAGGAAGTCGCCGTCGTCCAGGTCGACCGCGATGATGCCGGCCTTGCGTGGATTGCTGAAGTCCTTCAGCGGGGTCTTCTTGACGGTGCCCAGGCTGGTGGCCATGAACACGTAGTGGTCTTCCGGGAAGGTGCGGTTCACGCCCGACAGCGGCAGCACCACGGTGATCTTCTCGTTGTCCTGCAGCGGGAACATGTTCACGATCGGCTTGCCGCGCGAGTTGCGCGAGCCCTGGGGCACTTCCCACACCTTGAGCCAGTACATGCGGCCGCGGTTGGAGAAGCACAGGATGTAGTCGTGGGTGTTGGCGATGAAGAGCTGGTCGATCCAGTCCTCTTCCTTGGTCGCCATGGCCTGCTTGCCGCGCCCGCCGCGCTTCTGCGCGCGGTACTCGGAGATCGGCTGCGACTTCATGTAGCCGGTGTGCGACAGGGTCACCACCATGTCCTGCGGGGTGATCAGGTCTTCGGTCTCGAGGTCGGTGGCGTTGTGCTCGATGGCCGAGCGGCGCACGTCCTTGTTGCCGATGCCGTATTCGTTGACCACGGCGGTCATCTCGTCGGTGATGATGACGGTGACGCGCTCGGGCTTGGCCAGGATGTCGAGCAGGTCCGCGATCAAGGCCATGATGTCCTTGTACTCGTTGACGATCTTGTCCTGTTCCAGGCCGGTGAGGCGCTGCAGGCGCATCTGCAGGATTTCCTGGGCCTGGTCGTCGGACAGCTTGTACAGCCCGTCCGGCTGCATGCCGTAGTGCTTGGGCAGGTGCTCGGGGCGGAACGCGTCGATCCCGCCGACGGCGCCTTCGGTACGCTGCAGCATCTCGCGCACCAGGGACGAATCCCAGGCGCGCGCCATCAGTTCGGTCTTGGCGATCGGCGGCGTGGGCGCGGCCTTGATGATCGCGATGAAGTCGTCGATGTTGGCCAGCGCCACGGCCAGGCCTTCGAGCATGTGGCCGCGTTCGCGCGCCTTGCGCAGTTCGAACACGGTGCGCCGCGTGACCACTTCGCGCCGGTGCGACAGGAAGCACTGCAGCATCTGCTTGAGGTTGAGCAGCTTGGGCTGGCCGTTCACCAGCGCCACCATGTTCATGCCGAAGGTGTCCTGCAACTGGGTCTGCTTGTACAGATTGTTGAGCACCACCTCCGGCACTTCGCCGCGCTTCAACTCGATCACCACGCGCATGCCCGACTTGTCGGACTCGTCGCGGATGTCGGAGATGCCCTCGAGCTTCTTGTCGCGCACGTTCTCGGCGATGCGCTCGAGCAGGGACTTCTTGTTGACCTGGTAAGGCAGCTCGTCGACGATGATCGCGATGCGCCCGCCGTCCTTGCCGTACTCCTCGAAGTGGGTCTTGGCGCGCATGACCACGCGTCCACGCCCGGTGCGATAGCCGTCGCGCACGCCCGAGACGCCGTAGATGATGCCGGCGGTCGGGAAGTCCGGCGCCGGGATCAGCTCGATCAGCTCGTCGATGGTGCAGTCCGGGTTGCGCAGCACGTGCAGCGCGCCGTTGATCACCTCGGTCAGGTTGTGCGGCGGGATGTTGGTCGCCATGCCGACCGCGATGCCGGACGAGCCGTTAATCAGCAGGTTAGGAATGCGGGTCGGCAGGACGGTCGGCTCTTTTTCCTTGCCGTCGTAGTTGGGCTGGAAGTCGACCGTGTCCTTGTCGA
>DIZW01000121.1:13103-39515 GCA_002428015.1 Oxalobacteraceae bacterium UBA6018
TTGTCGATGTCGGCCAGGATCTCGCCGGCGATCTTGTCCAGGCGGCACTCGGTGTAGCGCATCGCCGCGGCGCTGTCGCCGTCGATGGAACCGAAGTTGCCCTGGCCGTCGACCAGGGTGTAGCGCAGCGAGAAGTCCTGGGCCATGCGCACCAGGGTGTCGTAGATCGACGCGTCGCCGTGCGGGTGGTACTTACCCATGGTGTCGCCGACCACGCGCGCGCACTTCACGTAGGGACGGTTGTGCACGTAATTACTTTCGTGCATGGAGAACAACACCCGGCGGTGCACCGGCTTCAAGCCGTCGCGCACGTCAGGCAAGGCGCGGCCCACGATCACGCTCATGGCGTAATCGAGGTAGCTCTTGCGCATCTCTTCTTCGAGGGAAATGGGGATTGTTTCTTTTGCGAATTGATCCATTGGCGGGGCGACTGCTCTCAGGCTGTGGTTATGTGTGCTGGTGGACGAACTGCGATCCGGGGCTGCTGGATGGCACAGGCACAGGACGGTGCTTGCGCCAGCTTATCAACAGACAAGCGAAGGATTTTAGCATGCGCGCTATGGCCCCTGCGCAATTGGCGCAAAAGGGGCGCAGGTCACGCCGCGTCGACGGCGCGCCGGCCGCGCCGATGGTCGCCACAAGCGCGTTGGCGAGCACTGCCGTTGCACAAATACAACGGGCTATGACGCAATGCGGCATGTTTGATTTATAGACGTTCGTGCTGGGTAGATGGGTGTGGCAAAATGGCTCAAGAGCTAATTGCCTGTTTCACAATGTCATAAAACTGTCACAGGCGAGGCGGGGTCAAGCTGTTACCATCTTGTCCATGCATGATTTACATTTTGCAGTATTGCTGCGGATATCACCCCCCGAAAGGAAACCACCCATATGAAAAAAATCGTTACGTTCATGCTCGCTGCAACCGCGATTGCGGGCAGTGCGCTCGCGCAGACTTCGCCACCGTTCGCGCCTGTCACCACCGATGTCATGGCGGCAACGCCACACAGCGCTTACGTGCAAGATGCGCGCGGCGTGATCGCCCGCGACCCGTTCGGCCTGTGCTGGCGTACCGGTTACTGGACCCCGGCCGACGCGGTGCCAGGTTGCGACCTGCCGCTGTGCGTGGCCCCGGCCAAGCTGGAAAACGGCAAGTGCGTCGAGCCACCAGCTCCTCCTCCGCCGCCGGCTGAAGTCGCGCCTGCACCAGCACCAGCACCAGTTGCTGCCGCGCCAGTGCCGACCTCGGAAAAAGTCAGCTACGCCGCTGACGCGTTCTTCGACTTCGACAAGGCCGTGCTCAAGAAAGAAGGCAAGGCCCAGCTCGACGAGCTGACCAGCAAGCTGCAAGGCCTGAACCTGGAAGTGATCATCGCCGTCGGCCATACCGACTCGATCGGCACCGACGCCTACAACCAGAAGCTGTCGATCCGCCGCGCCGAAGCCGTCAAGAACTACCTGAAGTCCAAGGGCATCGAAGCGAGCCGCATCTACACCGAAGGCAAGGGCGAGAAGCAGCCAGTAGCGGACAACAAGACCGCCGCCGGCCGCGCCAAGAACCGTCGCGTGGAAATCGAAGTGGTTGGCACCCGCAAGTAATACTGCAGGCTGTTGATGCTTCCCAAACCCCGCTTCGGCGGGGTTTTTTTACGTCCGGCGCGGCCGATTCGGATGTCGTGCCGAGAGTTTTTTCATCCATACGTCCGGCGCATGGTTAAATTTCCCGTTATTATTCCGCGTATGAACGCCGACCCTCTAGAAATCCAAAAATTTAGCGAACTTGCCCACCGCTGGTGGGATCCAACGTCCGAATTCCGTCCCCTGCACGAGATCAATCCGCTGCGGCTGGACTGGATCAACGCGCGCGCCCCGCTGGCGGGCAAGAAAGTGATCGACATCGGCTGCGGTGGCGGCATCCTGAGCGAATCGATGGCGCGCAAGGGCGCCGACGTGACCGGGATCGACCTGTCCGACAAGGCGCTCAAGGTGGCCGACCTGCACAGCCTGGAGTCCGGGGTGCAGGTGCGCTACAAGCTCATCGCCGCCGAAGACATGGCCGCGCAGGAAGCCGGCCAGTACGACGTGGTGACCTGCATGGAGATGCTCGAGCACGTGCCCGATCCGGGCGCCGTGGTCAAGGCCGCGGCGGCGCTGGTCAAGCCGGGCGGCCAGGTGTTCTTCTCCACCATCAACCGCAATCCGAAAGCCTGGCTGTTCGCCGTGGTGGGCGCCGAGTACCTGCTGCGCATGCTGCCCAAGGGCACCCACGATTACGCCAAATTCATCACCCCGGCCGAGCTGTCGCAATTCGTGCGCGAAGCCGGCCTGCAGGTCGACGCCCTCAAGGGCCTCACCTACAACCCGCTGACCAAGATCTACGCATTGAACCAGGACACCGCAGTCAACTACATGGTTGCCTGCAGCCGGCCGCTGTGACGGCTGCCGCTCTCCCCGCCTCCACCCGCCGCCCGCACATCGCCATGACCACCCAGCTCACCTCGCCGCGCGCCGTCCTGTTCGACCTTGACGGCACCCTGGCCGACACCGCGCCCGACCTGGCCGCCGCGGTCAACCTGCTGCGCACCGAGCGCGGGCTCGAACCGACCCCGTACGCGGTGCTGCGGCCAACCGCCTCGGCCGGCGCGCGCGGCATGATCGGCGCCGCGTTCGGGCTGGGCCCGGCCGACGCCGGCTACGAAGAGTTGCGCCAGCAATGGTTCGCGCGCTACCAGGCCGCGATGGCGGTGCACAGCAGCCTGTTTGACGGCATCGTCGAGCTGCTGTCAGGCATCAGCGGCGCGGGCATGGCGTGGGGAATCGTCACCAACAAGCCGGCGCGCTTCACCGATCCGCTGGTGCCGCAGATCGGCCTGGCGCACGCCGCCTGCATCGTGTCCGGCGACACCACCGGACACGCCAAGCCGCACCCGGCGCCTCTGCTCGAAGGCGCGCGCCGGCTCGGCCTGGCGCCGGAACAGTGCTGGTACGCCGGCGACGACTTGCGCGACATCGAGGCCGGCCGCGCGGCCGGCATGGTCACGGTGGCCTGCGCCTGGGGCTATTGCGGCGCGATCGAACCGACCGGCTGGGGCGCGGACTATCTGGTGGCGTCGCCTTTGGCGTTGCGCGACCTGCTGCTGGCACATACCGTGTCGCCGGCGGCCATGGTGGCATAGCTGGAGACGGCACGCGGCGGCGTCGGCCATGCGTCTGCGTGGCGCCAGGATTGGAGTACAATAGAGGTTCTGTGGGGGCGACCTGGTTTCGACGTGGGTTGCAAAGCAGTGCAGGGCATACCGAGGGCTGGTCACCTCGTAAATACAACCAGAAAAAACTTAACTGCAAACGATAACTCGTACGCACTGGCAGCTTAATTGCTGCTAGCTCTAGAACACCTCGTCCCTGGGGTGGGCCGTTAAAAGCTCTAGAGTCATTTACAGGGACTCGTGATCTGCTGGGTTACTTAGCAATTCACTAAATAATAGGTAACTCGCTTGTACACAGCGTGCACGTCCGCGTTGTACCGGTTAAATTAAATGGCAGTGCTAAGTATGTAGAACTGTCTGTAGAGTGCTTGCGGACGCGGGTTCGATTCCCGCCGCCTCCACCACAAGCTTACTAACCCGCTGATTCGTCAGCGGGTTTTTTACTTTCAGCGCGTCTGATCTGGCTTGGTGTCCCAAACGAGTGTTCCACGACAGGTCATACACGATCACCAGCGCATTAAATTACCTTCCCGAAGCTGAACAAAACAGCGCTAATTTCCTAGCGGTAGCGCGCGCCGCGCCGCACGCGACAATGCTGTAATGCTGAGGCTGGACTACTGGTTTTGAACATCCTCGTCTGCAAAATCACTTGGGAGAAATAACATGAAACGTATCGTATCGTCGCTGGCGCTCGCCCTTGGCGTGCTGGCCAGCCCCGCCTTCGCGGCGACCACCAGCTACCGCGCCACCCTCAGCGGGCCGAGCGAGGTCACGCCGGTGGCGTCGCCCGGCTACAGCATCGCCACCATTGTTATCGATGACGTGGCCAACACGCTGCAGGTGAGCTCGCCCTTCCAGGATCTGCTCGGCATGAGCACCGCCGCGCACATCCATTGCTGCACGGCGGCTCCGTTCATCGGCGCGGCCGGGGTGGCGATGCCGCTGACTGACTTCCCGCTGGGCCTGAACTCCGGCGACTACACGCACACCTTCAGCCTGAACGACGCGGCCACCTACGGCGCGGCATTCCTGAGCGCGGCCGGCGGTTCGGTCGACATGGCGCGCATGACGCTGCTCAACGGCATCGCCGGCAATGAGTCGTATCTGAACATCCACTCCGACCTGTATCCAGGCGGCGAAATCCGCGGCTTCCTGGTCGCCCTGCCAGCGGCGCCGGTGCCTGAGCCTGCCACCTACGCGATGCTCGGCGTGGGCCTGGCCGGCGTGGCCTTCGCTGCCCGCCGCAAGAACGCGGGCAAGGCGTAAGCGCTTAGCGTCAGCAGGTGGCGCGATGGTCGCGCTCGGGTTTGGGAACCAGGACCGGCAAACCGGCTACACTCCTGTTTCCAGAACCCAAGCGCGGCTATCTTGAAATTCTCCATCGGTCACCGACTATTCGCCGCCGTCCTGCTGGCGCTCCTCGCCGTCACGGCGACCGGCATCGCGCTGATGCGGCACAACCTGATGGCCAGCTTCTCGACCTACGCGGTGGAGATCGAGCTGGACCGTCTGCAGCAACTGTCCTCTGACATCGCGCAACAATACCAGGCCGCGTCGGGCTGGCGCTTCGTGCCGTCCGCCACCGAGGCGCGGCGCAACTGGGTCAGCGACGAGTTGGTGCGCCTGCAAAGCGCCGGCCCTCCCCTGCCGCCCACCCCGCCCGCCCCGCCCGTGTTGACCGTCCCGCCCGTCCCGTCCGTGTTGCCTAAGCTGGAGCAATCGCCGACGCCGGCCGCGGTAGCCTTCCCAGCACCTCCACCCGCGCCACCGCTGCCGCCCTTGCCGCCGCCGCTGGTGGACAGCGCGGCCCTGCCACCATCGACCGACATCGACATGCTGGGCCTGCAGCAGCGCATTACCTTGTCCGACGCCGCCGGGCATTACCTTGCCGGGCGCGTCATGGCCGGCGAGCCGGGGGCGAGCCGGCCGGTACTTCTGAACGGGAAGACGATCGGCTTCCTGACCGTGGCCCAGGCCAGCCGCCCCAGCGACGCGATGGCGGGCGCCTTCCTGGACCGGATTCGCACCAGCCTGCTGCTGATCGTCGCCATCAGCGTGGCCCTGAGCGCGTTCGCCGCCGTGCTGCTGGCAGCGCACTTTCGCGCCCCCATCCGCAGGCTGGCCGAGGGCGCACGCGCGCTTGCGGCGGGGCGCTACGACACCCGTCTGCTGGATGCGCGCAGCGATGAGCTTGGCGAGCTGGCGCGGCGCTTCAACCAGATGGCCGAACAGCTCGGGCAGAGCGAGGAGGCGCGGCGTCAATGGGTGGCCGATACCTCGCACGAATTGCGCACGCCGTTGTCGGTGCTGCGCGCCCAGCTCGAAGCAATCCAGGATGGCGTGCGCAGCGCAAGCCCGGACGGCGTGGCGGCGATGCTGCGCCAGGTGCTGGCCCTGAGCAAGCTGGTCGACGAGCTGTACACGCTGGCGCAGGCCAACATCGGCCGCCTGGACCATCATCCGGCGCGCGTGGATGCGTGGCAGCTCGCCTGCGAGACCGGCGCCGCTTTCGGCCACCGCTTCGGCGCTGCGGGCCTGACGCTGGAAATCGGCACCGCGCCCGCCACGGCGCTGGTCTCGGCCGACCCGGACCGGCTGCGCCAGGTGCTGGCCAACCTGTTCGAGAACAGCCTGCGCTACACCAGCGCGCCCGGCCGCATCGCCGTGAGCGCGGCGGCGCACGCGGGCCAGCTGGCCATCGTCATCGACGACAGCGCGCCCGCGGTGCCGGAGGCCGCGCTGGCGCGCCTGGGTGAACGCTTCTACCGCGTGGAAGGCTCGCGCAGCCGCGCACACGGCGGCGCCGGCCTGGGGCTGGCGCTGTGCACGCGCCTGGTCGAAGCGCAAGGCGGTCATCTGCGCTTCGATCAATCGCCGCTGGGCGGCTTGCGCGTGACCGTCGAGCTGCCGCTGGTGGGCGCATGAGGGCGCGCATCGCGATCGTCGAGGATGAGCCGGAGCTGGCCGCGCTGATGGCCGACTACGCGCGCGCGGCCGGTTACACGCCGGCCGTGTACGGCGACGGCGCCGCCGCGCTGGCCGCCATCGAAGCGGAGCCGCCGGCGCTGGTCGTGCTCGACCTGATGCTGCCCGGGCTCGACGGGCTGGCGCTGTGCCGCGCGCTACGCCGCTCGTCGGCGGTGCCGATCATCATGGTGACGGCGCGGGTCGAGGAGATTGACCGTCTGCTGGGCCTGGAGAGCGGGGCCGACGATTATCTGTGTAAGCCGTTTAGCCCGCGCGAGCTGATGGCGCGCATCAAGGCGATCCTGCGCCGCGCGCAGCCGGCCGCCACGGCGCGCGCGCTCGTGGTGGACGAGGCGGCGCGGCGCATCAGCGTGATGGGCCAGGCGCTCACGCTCACGCCGACCGAATTTCACTTGCTGGCGGCGCTGGCACGCCGCCCGGGTCAGGTGTTTTCGCGCGCCCAGCTGCTGGACCTGGCGCGCGCGGACAGCCTGGACGTGACCGACCGCGCCATCGACAGCCATATCAAGAACCTGCGCCGCAAGATCGCCGCCCTCATGCCGGAGGTGGAGGCGATCGGCTCGGTGTACGGCTTGGGTTATCGACTGGACCTGTAGCATCCACGTTTTCTCCACATTTGAACCGCAATCTGCAATAGCCGTTCATTTACCCAAGGAGATAACCATGAAAGCTGCCCTGCCATCCCTGCTGTTTGCCGGCCTATGCACGCTGTCCGGCGCCGCCTTCGCGCAAGACTGCGACTGCGCGACCACGTCCCCTCCTTCGCCGCCGGCGCCGCCCGCCCCGCCCGCGCTGCCAGTGCCGCCCGTTCCACCAGCGCCCCCACCCATGCCGGCCGTGCCCGAGCAGGCTCACCTTATGTGCGCCGGCAAGCCGGCCGGCACCGAGGTCAGCTACGCGTTCAGGAAAGGCGAAGTCATGCGCGGCACCTGCGAGCCCGTGGGCGGCAAGATGATGTTCGCGCTGGACGCGATCACGGCGGCGCGCTGATCAGGCCGCGCCGCGCAGACGCAGCAGCTCGCTCCAGGCGTCCGGCGCCGCGTGCCAGAACCCCGCCAGGGAGTCGGCGCGCGTTAGCGGCAGGCCGAGGAAGGCGGCCGAGCGCAGCAGGGCCGCCACGGCCTCCCTCTCGCTGCCAGGGGCAATGGCTGCGGCGCCGGTTTGCTTGGACAGCTTTTCGCCGTTGGCGTTGCGCACCACCGGCACGTGCAGGTAACGCGGTGTGGGCACGCACAGCAGTTGTTGCAGGTAGATCTGGCGCGGCGTCGAATCGATCAGGTCGGCGCCGCGCACCACGTCGGTGACGCCCTGGGCGGCGTCGTCCACCACCACCGCGAGCTGGTAGGCCCAAAAACCATCGGCGCGCTTGAGCACGAAGTCGCCCGATTGGGTGGCCAGGTGCTGGACCATGGGGCCGGCCATGCGGTCGGTGAAGCCGACGCGGTCGGCCTGCCCTTCGGCGTCGGGCACGCGCACGCGCAGGCTGCGCATGGTCTTGCCGGGCGCCAGGCCATGCCGGCAGGTGCCCGGATAAATGGCCGCGCCGTCGGGCGCGATGCCGAGGCGCGAATCGAGAATTTCACGGCGGTTGCAGCCGCATGGGTAGGTGTGCCCGGCCAGCGCGTCGAAGGCGGCCTGGTAGGCCTCTTTGCGCCGGCTCTGCCACAGCACCTCGCCGTCCCATTGCATGCCCAGCGTTTGCAGCAGCGCGAGCATGCCCTCGCCGACGCCGGTGGCGCTGCGTTCCTCGTCCACGTCTTCGATCCGCACCAGCCAGGCGCCGCGGTGGACCTTGGCGTCCAGGTAACTGGCCAGCGCGGCTACCAGCGAGCCGGCGTGCAGGGGGCCGGTCGGCGACGGCGCGAAGCGGCCGATGTAATGGTCGGATTGGGGAGCGGTCTGCACGTCGGTCATGCCAGCTGGGAGCGGAGAATGATTTTACACGCTCCAATCGCGTTCCCGCACTGGTGGATATACATATATCGAGGGAAACATTGGTGAAATGTAAGTAAATGTGGCATCCTGCCAAAAACACAATGCTTGCGGTAGAGTGTATGGACAGTGGCTTGGCGTGCGACGAGCTGCTTGAACAACACGTAAGAACTGGGAGACCTCGATGCGAACAGCGATAGCGACCATGTGTTTGACCGCGCAGCTCACTGCCGCCGCGCAGGAAGCGTCCACGCCGGTTCTGCCAGTCGATCCAGACTGGGCCGAGCACCCGGACAGGCCTGCACCGGCGCCGCCGAGGCAGGAGGACAAGGCGACGCTGTCGTCAGCGAAACCGGAGGACACGCCCGGTCCGCTGCCGTCGAAGCAGGCGATCAAGAAAGCCGTGCGCGAGACGCTGGCCGAGGAAGCCAGCAGCGAGCCCGCGCGGCGCCATTCGCAAGACGCCTTGAGCGGCGACCGATACGGCCACTTCGCCAAGGAATTCAGCGAGGCCCAGGTGCCTGGCTGCCTGCGCCCAAACGGCCTCAGCCGGCAGCCCACGTTCGGCTTGTTCGGCATCCTCGCCCTGCCCTTCATCCTGGTGGCGCTGGCGCGCGGAAAGTGCAACTGACGTGACAGGCGAATGCGTGCGTGAATGTGGCGGCGGTAACGGAGACGTGATGCGATCGATGGCGGTGGTGTTGGTGTTGTTGGTCCAATTGCAGGCAGCCGCGCAGAGCACTGTTGCGCCTTCTGTGGCACCCGTGATGCAGCCCGCGGTGCCACCTGGGAAGCAAGCCACAGCGCCAGCTACGAAGCAACCCGTCGCGCCGCTTGTGAAACAACCCGCAGAGCCAGCTGTGACGCAGCCCGCAGAGCCAGTCGCGGAGGCGCCAGTGATTCCGCCTGACTGGGCCGACAAGGCCGCCAGGCCGGCCACGCCCAGTCCAGACGCGATCAAGACCGCCGTGCGCGATACCATCGACGCGGACATGAAGGACACGAAGGCCGAGCCGGATCGCCGCCACGAGCAGGACACGCTGCGCGCCGACCGCTACACCCAGTTCGGCAACGACTTCGACGAGGCGCGCGTGCCGGACTGCCTGCATTCCGACGGCCTGAAGCGCCAGCCGACCGGCTACGGCATCTTCCAGCTGGGCGGCCTGTTGAGGCTGCCCTTCGTGCTCGTGGCCAAGCTGCGCGGCAAATGCAACTAGCCCGGGGATAAAAAAAGCGAGCACCAGGCTCGCTTTTTTGTCGAGGCGCCGCGCGGGCGCCGGGGCCCAGCTTAGCCGCGCTGGTCCATCGGTGGCACGTCGCGCGTTGGCGAGCCGATGAACAGCTGGCGTGGACGGCCGATCTTCTGCTCCGGGTCCGAGATCATCTCGTTCCACTGGGCGATCCAGCCGATGGTGCGGGCCATCGCGAAGATACCGGTGAACAGCGAGACCGGGATGCCCAGCGCGGACTGCACGATGCCGGAGTAGAAGTCGACGTTCGGGTACAGCTTGCGCGACACGAAGTATTCGTCTTCCAGGGCGATTTTTTCCAGCGCCATGGCCAGCTTGAACAGCGGATCGTCCTGCAGGCCCAGTTCGTTGAGCACTTCGTAGCAGGTTTCACGCATCAGCTTGGCGCGCGGGTCGAAGTTCTTGTACACGCGGTGACCGAAGCCCATCAGCTTGACGCCGCTGTTCTTGTCCTTGACCTTGGCGATGAACTCGGGGATCTTGTCGACCGAGCCGATTTCCTTGAGCATGTTCAGGGCCGCTTCGTTGGCGCCGCCGTGGGCAGGGCCCCACAGGCAGGCGATACCGGCGGCGATACATGCGAACGGGTTCGCGCCCGAGGAACCGGACAGGCGGACCGTCGAGGTCGACGCGTTCTGCTCGTGGTCCGCGTGCAGGATCAGGATGCGGTCGAGGGCGCGCACCAGCACGTCGTTGACCTTGTATTCTTCGCACGGATTGCCGAACATCATGCGCATGAAGTTGGCGCTGTACGACAGGTCGTTGCGTGGATACACGAACGGCTGGCCGATCGAGTATTTGTACGACATGGCGACCAGGGTCGGCATCTTGGCGATCAGGCGGATGGCCGACACTTCGCGGTGATGCGGGTCGTTGATGTCAAGCGAGTCGTGGTAGAACGAGGCCAGCGCGCCGACGGTGCCGACCAGCACCGACATCGGGTGGGCGTCACGGCGGAAGCCGCGGAAGAAGAATTGCATCTGCTCGTGGACCATCGTGTGCTGGGTCACGGTCTTGACGAATTTTTGCTTGTCGGCGGCGTTCGGCAGGTCGCCGTTGAGCAGCAGGTAGCAGGTTTCCAGGAAGTCGCAATTGACCGCCAATTGTTCGATCGGATAGCCGCGGTACAGCAGCTCGCCCTTGTCGCCGTCGATGTAGGTGATCGACGAGTTGCAGGCTGCGGTCGACATGAAGCCAGGGTCGTAGGTGAACTTGCCGGTCTGGGCGTACAGCTTGCGGATGTCGATGACGTCCGGGCCGACGGTGCCCTTGTAGATCGGCATGTCGATCGATGGGCTGCCATCGGAGAACGACAACGTGGCTTTGGTATCAGAGGTATTCATGGCACTTCCTTCTTTGGGAGGTGAGGTCTATAAATTGATTGCTAAATTAAACTGCGAAACTGGGAAAATTGCGAAACTTGCGCGGCCGCTGCCGCTATGCCTGGCGCAGGCGTGCGAGCAAGGCGCGCACGTGCGGCAGATCGACTTCACCCTCGGGCTCGCCGCGGCCTAGAATCAGGTCCATCAGCGGATTGTCCGCCAGGTCGAGCAAGCGGGTCAGGGCGTCGACTTCCTCGTCGGTGAGCGATTCCTCGTGGGCGTCGAGAAAGCGCGTGAGCACCAAATCATTTTCGAGCAGACCGCGGCGGCTGCGCCAGCGCAGGCGGGCGCGGTTGGCTGGGTCGGATTGATGCGTCGTCACACTAGAGTCCGTCGTTGGTTGTTCACTATACTCCGGCTGCCTGAATAAGGCAGTACGGTACTTTTACGGTAGCCTTCGCACGGCCCCCATTGGCGGCCGTTGAGAAACCTGCTGAAAAACGGAGCCGGGCGGCGCACCAGCGCCAGCCCGGCCCTCGGCGGCCTTAGATGGCGCGCCTTACCATCAATTCCTTGATCTTGCCGATGGCCTTGTTCGGGTTCAAGCCCTTCGGACAAACGTCGACGCAGTTCATGATCGAGTGGCAGCGGAACAGGCGGTACGGGTCTTCCAGGTTGTCCAGGCGCGCGCCGGTGGCTTCGTCGCGGCTGTCGGCGATGAAGCGGTAGGCTTGCAGCAGGCCGGCCGGGCCGACGAACTTGTCCGGATTCCACCAGAACGACGGGCACGAGGTCGAGCAGCAGGCGCACAGGATGCACTCGTACAGGCCGTCGAGCTCTTCGCGCTCGGTCGGGGTCTGCAGGCGCTCTTTCTCAGGCGGGATAAAATCGTTCACCAGGTAGGGCTTGATCGAGTCGTATTGCTTGAAGAACTGCGTCATGTCGACGATCAGGTCGCGGATCACCGGCAGGCCCGCCAGCGGACGCAGCACGATCGGCTGGGTCAGCTCGTTGAGGTTGGTGGTGCAGGCCAGGCCGTTCTTGCCGTTGATGTTCATGGCGTCCGAACCGCAGACACCTTCGCGGCAGGAACGGCGCAGCGACAGGGTGTCGTCGACGTCGGACTTGATGCGCTGCAGCGCGTCGAGCAGCATCTTGTCGGTGTCCTGCAGTTCCACCGTCACGTCTTGCATGTATGGCTTCGCGTCACGATCGGGATCGTAACGGTAGATTTTCAGTTTTACAGTGCGTGGCATGTTCTGACCTTAGAAAGTACGTGGTTTCGGCTTGAAGGTGTCGACCGTCAACGGCTTGGTGATCACGGGCTTGTAGTCGAGGCGGTTGCCCTCGGAGAACCACAAGGTGTGCTTCATCCAGTTATCGTCGTCGCGCGTCGGATAGTCGCTCTGCGCGTGGGCGCCGCGCGATTCCTTGCGCGCCACCGCCGAGACGATGGTGGCCTTGGCCGTTTCGATCAGGTTGTCCAGCTCCAGCGCTTCCACGCGCGCGGTGTTGAAGACCTTCGACTTGTCCTTGTAGGCGACGTGCTTGCGGCGCTCGTCGAGGACCATGATTTCCTTGACGCCCTGCTCGAGCAGCGCGTCGGTGCGGAACACGCCGCAGTACTTCTGCATCGTGGCGCGGATGTCGTTGGCGACGCCCTGCACTTTCTCGGTGCCGGTGGAGCTTTCCAGGCGCGCCAGGCGGCCCATGGCGAAGTCGGCGGCGTCCTTCGGCAGCGGCTTGTTTTCCTTCTGCTTGAGGTTGCTCGCGACCACGTGGTTGCCGGCCGCGCGGCCGAACACGAGCAGGTCGAGCAGCGAGTTGGTGCCCAGGCGGTTGGCGCCGTGCACCGACACGCAGGCGCATTCGCCGATCGCGTACAGGCCGCCCACCACGGCCACCGGGTTGCCGTTCTTGGGCGCGACCACCTGGCCGTGGATGTTGGTCGGAATGCCGCCCATCTGGTAGTGGATGGTCGGCACCACGGGGATCGGTTCCTTGGTGGCGTCGACGTTGGCGAACTTGTGGCCGATCTCGAGGATCGACGGCAGGCGCTTCTCGATCGTCTCCGAGCCGATGTGGCGCAGGTCGAGCAGCACGTGGTCCTTGTTCGGACCGCAGCCGCGGCCTTCCTTGATCTCCTGGTCCATCGAGCGCGACACGAAGTCACGCGGCGCCAGGTCTTTCAGGGTCGGCGCGTAACGCTCCATGAAGCGTTCGCCGTTGCTGTTGATGAGGATGCCGCCCTCGCCGCGCACGCCCTCGGTGATGAGCACGCCCGCGCCGGCCACGCCGGTCGGGTGGAACTGCCAGAACTCCATGTCCTGCAGCGGCAGGCCGGCGCGCGCGGCCATGCCCATGCCGTCGCCGGTGTTGATGAAGGCGTTGGTGGAGGCGGCGAAGATGCGCCCGGCACCGCCCGTGGCGAAGATGGTGGTCTTCGCTTCCAGGATCATGCATTCGCCCGTTTCCATTTCCAGCGCGACCACGCCGACCACGTCGCCTTCGGCGTCACGGATCAGGTCGATGGCCATCCACTCGACGAAGAAGTGGGTGCGCGCGCGCACGTTGCGCTGGTACAGGGTGTGCAGCAGGGCGTGGCCGGTGCGGTCGGCCGCCGCGCAGGCGCGCTGGACCGGCTTCTCGCCGAAGTTGGCGGTGTGCCCGCCGAACGGACGCTGGTAGATGGTGCCGTCGGGATTGCGGTCGAACGGCATGCCGAAGTGCTCGAGCTCGTAGACGACCTTGGGCGCTTCGCGGCACATGAATTCGATCGCGTCCTGGTCGCCCAGGTAGTCGCCACCCTTGACGGTGTCGAACATGTGCCAGTACCAGTCGTCCTCGCTCATGTTGCCCAGCGAGGCGCCGATGCCGCCTTGGGCCGCGACGGTGTGGGAGCGGGTCGGGAACACTTTCGACAGGACCGCCACGTTCAGGCCGGCCTCGGCCAGCTGCAGCGAGGCACGCATGCCGGAACCGCCGGCGCCGACGATGACCGCGTCGAAGCGGCGGGTAGGGATTGCAGTTTTAATAGCGGCCACGATTACACACTCCAGAGAATTTGAACGGTCCAGGCGGCACAGCCGATCAGCCAGAAAATGGTGAGGAACTGCAGGACGAGGCGGGTGCCGGCCGGCTTGACGTAGTCCATCCAGATGTCGCGCATGCCGACCCAGGCGTGGTAATAGAGGCCGAGGAAGGTGACCAGGCTGAACAGCTTGAACCACTGCTTGGCGAACATGCCGGCCCAGCCTTCGTAGGTGAAGTTGCTGCCGCTGAGGAAGGATACCAGCAGCACCAGGGTGTAGACCGCCATGAGGATCGCGGTGACGCGCTGCGCCATCCAGTCGCGCAGGCCATAGTGGGCACCGACGACCAGGCGCTTCGGTCCGACGTTATTTTTTGCCATCAGAATACTCCAAACAATTTGAGACCGGTCACCGCCGTCAACAGCAGGCTCACCGTCAGGACCGTGACCGCGGTGCGGCGCGAGGAATCTTTTTCGATCGCCACGTGCACATCCATGAACAGGTGGCGCACGCCGGCGCAGAAATGCTGAAAGTAGGCCCAGATCAGCCCGAGCAGGACCAGCTTGGCCAGGGGATGGGTCAGGATGCCGCGGAAGTAGTCGAACGACATTTCCGAGCGCACGCTCAGCTCGAACAGGTAGAGCACAAACGGCAGCAGCAGGAACATGCCGGCGCCGCTGACGCGGTGCAGGATAGACACCCAGCCCGCCGGCGGCAGACGGTAGTTTGGCAATTCCGTAATGTGAATATTCCGGAACTCTGGCCGCTCTTTTCTTGCTACCTCTTTCACGGCTTCGGACATACAAGACCTCCCTTAGACTAACTTAATATAGAACCCGCAATTTTCGCCCATTTCTTTGCTCCCGGCCAATATCAAAATCGGCATTGAGAAAAAACAAACGTATCGTGTTTTTGTCGTGCTTTCTCAAGATCGGCTGTCATTTTAATCCGTATGCATAGTTTCTGCCGGCCACAGCCGTAGTGTCCGCCCGCCCCGCGCTACGACAAATCGATCTGGTAATGGTGCTGGGCGGTCAGATACAGGCCGCGGCGCAGCTCCACCGCCTTGTCGCCATAGGTGTACGAGACGCGCTCGGCGCACAGCAGCGGGGCGCCCTCGGGCACGCGCAGGTACTCGGCGGCGCCGGCGTCGGCCGCCACGGCGCGGATCTTTTCGCTGGCGCGGATCATGCGCGTGCCGAACTCGGACTCGAACAGGCCATACATTGGACCCTTGTACTCAACCAGTCGTTCTGCCGTCAGCCCTTTAAACAACAGGCCCGGCAGCCACATTTCTTCCAGGATGGTGGGCACCGCGTCGAAAGCGAGCACGCGCCGGATGTAGACCACGGCGTCGCCGGACTTCATCTCGAGCAGGCGCGCCACCTCGGCCGAGGCGCGCGCGCGCTTGACTTCGAGGATGCGCGATTCGGGCTGGTGCGGCAGGCCCTCGTCGGGCACCAGGCGCAGGAAGCGGAAATGGGCGCGCGCTTCGTGGTGGGTGGACACGAAGGTGCCCTTGCCCTGGCGCCGCAGCACCAGGTTCTCGGCCGCCAGCTCGTCGATCGCCTTGCGCACCGTGCCCTGGCTGACCTTGAAGCGGGCCGCCAGCTCGACTTCGCTGGGGATCAGTTCGCCCGGCTTCCACTCGCCCGACTGCAGGCTCTGGGTGATCAAGGCCTTGATCTGCTGGTACAGGGGGCTGAAGGTGGGCGAGCTGCCGGCGCCTTGCACGCCGGCCGATCCAGCTCCCGCGCCACCACTGCCGCCGGCGGGTGTACCATTGTTGTTCGGATTGGACGAAGCTGGATTCATAGACCACGATTTCACCACAAATCACTGATGCAGTCCAGTAATAATCATCTACTATCATGTGTCTTATATAAGACATAAGATATGAATTGACAGATTCATTAGGCGCGCCTACACTCGCGGTCGATCCGGCTTGTACGCGTCACGTCCGGCGCGCCGCGTGTGGCCTTTTTGCCTAGGCCGCGGTGTGCCGGTTTTGGTATCATTAGTGTTTTACCGAACAGCTATCCGCAGCTTCGACCGATTTCTTTCCCACTTTGGAGATTCACCATGGCAAAAACCCCATTGCGCGTTGCCGTCACCGGCGCGGCCGGCCAGATCGGCTATTCCCTGCTGTTCCGCATCGCCAACGGCGACATGCTGGGCAAGGACCAGCCCGTCATCTTGCAACTGCTGGAAATCCCGGACGAGAAGGCACAGAAGGCGCTCAAGGGCGTGATGATGGAAATCGACGACTGCGCATTCCCGTTGCTGGCCGGCATGACCGCGCACAGCGATCCGATGACCGCATTCAAGGATGTCGACTACGCCCTGCTGGTGGGCGCGCGTCCACGCGGCCCAGGCATGGAACGCAAGGACCTGCTCGAAGCGAACGCCCAGATCTTCACGGTGCAGGGCAAGGCGCTCGACGCGGTCGCCTCGCGCAACGTGCGCGTGCTGGTGGTGGGTAACCCTGCCAACACCAACGCTTACATCGCCATGAACTCGGCCCCTTCGCTGCCGCGCAAGAACTTCACCGCCATGCTGCGCCTGGACCACAACCGCGCGCTGTCGCAGGTCGCGGCCAAGGTCGGCAAGCCGGTCGCCTCGATCGAGAAAATGTGCGTGTGGGGCAACCACTCGCCGACCATGTACGCCGACTACCGCTTCGCGCAGGTCGACGGGCAATCGGTCAAGGACATGATCAACGACGACGTCTGGAACCGCGACGTGTTCCTGCCGACCGTGGGCAAGCGCGGCGCGGCGATCATCGAGGCGCGCGGCCTGTCGTCGGCGGCGTCGGCGGCCAACGCGGCGATCGACCACATGCACGACTGGCACCTGGGCACGGGCGGCAAGTGGACCACCATGGGCATCGCCTCGGACGGTTCGTACGGCATCCCTGAAGGCACCATGTTCGGCTTCCCCGTCACCGTGGAAAACGGCGAGTACACCATCGTCCAGGGCCTGCCGATCGACGCCTTCTCCCAAGAGCGCATCAACCTGACGCTCAAGGAACTGACCGAAGAGCGCGAAGGCGTTGCGCACCTGCTGAAATAAGCCCCCCCGCGGCGCGCCTCGTGGAGCCCATCAAGCCCCCCGCAGTTCGCCGCACGCGCCGTGCCGCCCCGAGCGGCACGGCGCCTGCCGTTTCCGAAAACACCAACATGCATCCTTCCGAGGTTTTATTCCAGGGCAAGCGCCAGCCGCTGCTGCTCCCGGCCTGCGATCACTACGCCGGCTCGGAGAAGCTCATGCTGAAATCGATGGCCCTGCAACAAGAGCTTGGCCCCCTGTTCGACATCACCTTCGACTGCGAGGACGGCGCCTCGGCCGGCCAGGAGCCGGCCCACGCCCAGCTGGTGGTGCGCCTGCTCAACGACGAGGCCAACCGCCACAACCGCATCGGCGTGCGCGTGCACGACAGCGCCAGCGCCTTCTTCGACGGCGACCTGGCAGTGATCGTCGGCGGCGCCGCCCAGCGCCTGGCCTACCTGGTGCTGCCCAAGGCCGACAGCGCCGCCGAGGTGGCGCGCGCGATCGAGCAGATCAACGTGCACGCCCTGCGCGCCGGGCGCGTGACGCCGCTGCCGGTGCACGTGCTGATCGAAACCCACGGCGCCCTGCGCGAGGCCGACGCCATCGCCGCCCTGCCCCAGGTCGAGTGCCTGTCGTTCGGCATCATGGACTTCGTCTCGGCCCACTACGGCGCCGTTCCCGCCAACGCCATGCGCACCCCGGGCCAGTTCACCCACCCGCTGGTGGTGCGCGCCAAGCTCGAGGTGGCCGCGGCCTGCCACGCCCACGGCAAGGTGCCTTCGCACAACGTGACCACCGAGATCAAGGACACCGCCGTGGTGGCCAACGACGCCCAGCGCGCCGCGGCCGAATTCGGCTTCACGCGCATGTGGAGCATCCACCCGGACCAGATCAAGCCGATCATCAAGGCCTTCACCCCGCGCCTGTCGGAAGTGAACGAGGCGACCACGGTGCTGACCGACGCCATCGCCGCCAACTGGGGTCCGACCTCGCAGCATGGCCGTTTGCACGACCGCGCCAGCTATCGCTATTATTGGACGGTGCTGCAGCGCGCCAAACTGGCCGGGCTGACCCTGCCGGAGGCCGCCAGCGCTCTGCTCAACCCTGCCCCACAACCGGAATCGACCTGATGCCTACCCTGCTCAAGAACCTCCTGGCCGCGACCGCCTTCGCCTTCGCGGCAAGCGCCCTGTGCGCCGCCCCGGCCAGCGCCGCCACCCACAAGAAATCGGTCAAGACGACCCACCCGAAGGCCACCTCGGTGGTCGCGGCCGAGCCGCACGAGGACGAGCCTGACGTCACCGACAGCGCCCCGACCGAGTACAACTGCGAACTCGGGAACAAAGTGACGATCTACCACAATGACAAGGACGCGGAGCACATCGCGATCCGCTGGAAAAAGCGCCTGCACCGCCTCACCCGCGTGGGCACCACCACCGGCGCCCAGCGCTTCGAGAACGCCGTGTTCGGCCTGATCTGGATCGGCATTCCGTCCAAGGCGATGCTGCTCGACTCCAAGCAGAACCGCCAGCTCGCCAACGAATGCAAAGATGCCGAACAGCTCGCGCCGGCGCCGGCCATGGCCCCGCAAGCGCCAAGCAACAACAACAACACCCACTGAAGGAGAGGTCATGTCCCGCAACACTCTGAACACGCTCAAGGATTTCAAACTGTCGGCCGGCCAGAAAGGCAAGTTCTACTCGCTGCCCGCACTGGAGAAAAGCCTGGGCGTGAATGTATCGCGCCTGCCGGTGTCGATCCGTATCGTTCTCGAGTCCGTGCTGCGCAACTGCGACGGCAAGAAGGTCACTGAAGAACACGTCAAGCAATTGGCGAACTGGAACCCGACCGGCGAACGCACCGACGAGATTCCTTTCGTCGTGGCGCGCGTGGTGCTGCAGGACTTCACCGGCGTGCCGCTGCTGGCCGACCTGGCCGCCATGCGCAGCGTGGCCAGCAAGATGGGCATGAACCCCAAGAACATCGAGCCGCTGGTGCCGGTGGACCTGGTGGTGGACCACTCGGTCACCATCGACCACTACCGCGAGCCGAAGGCGCTGGACCTGAACATGAAGCTGGAATTCTCGCGCAACAACGAGCGCTACCAGTTCATGAAGTGGGGCATGCAAGCCTTCGACACCTTCGGCGTAGTCCCGCCCGGCTTCGGCATCGTCCACCAGGTCAACCTGGAATACCTGGCGCGCGGCGTGCACAAGGCCGGCGACACCTACTACCCTGACACCCTGGTCGGCACCGACTCGCACACCACCATGATCAACGGCATCGGCGTGGTCGGCTGGGGCGTGGGCGGCATCGAAGCCGAGGCCGGCATGCTGGGCCAGCCGGTGTACTTCCTGACCCCGGACGTGATCGGCGTGAACCTGACCGGCGCCCTGCGCGAAGGCTGCACCGCGACCGACCTGGTGCTGACCATCACCGAAATGCTGCGCAAGGAAAAAGTCGTCGGCAAATTCGTCGAATTCTTCGGCGCCGGCACCGAGACGCTGTCGCTGCCGGACCGCGCCACGATCGCCAACATGGCCCCCGAATACGGCGCCACGATGGGCTTCTTCCCGGTCGACGACGCCACCATCGAGTACTTCGAGGGCACCGGCCGCACCAAGGACGAAATCAACGCCTTCCAGAACTACTTCAAGGCCCAGAACCTGTACGGCGTGCCGAAAGCCGGCGACATCGACTACACCCGCGTGGTCTCGCTCGACCTGGCCAGCGTGACCCCGTCCCTGGCCGGCCCCAAGCGTCCCCAGGACCGTATCGAGCTGGGCCTGGTCAAGTCCAACTTCGCCGAGCTGTTCTCCAAGCCGACCACCGAGAACGGCTTCAACAAGAACGCCTCCGACCTGACCAATGTGTACCAGACCAGCAATGGCGTGCACGTCAAGAACGGCGACGTGCTGATCGCCGCGATCACCTCGTGCACCAACACCTCCAACCCGAACGTGATCCTGGCCGCCGGCATCCTGGCCAAGAAGGCCGTGGAAGCGGGCCTGACGGTGGCGCCCCACATCAAGACCTCGCTGGCCCCCGGCTCGCGCGTGGTGACCGAGTACCTGACCGCCGCCGGCCTGCTGCCCTACCTGGAAAAGCTGGGCTTCGGCGTGGCCGCCTACGGCTGCACGACCTGCATCGGCAACGCCGGCGACCTGACCCCGGAACTGAACGCCGCCATCAGCGAGCACGACATCGTGGCCTCGGCCGTGCTGTCCGGTAACCGCAACTTCGAAGCGCGCATTCACCCGAACATCCGCTCGAACTTCCTGGCCTCGCCACCGCTCGTGGTGGCCTACGCGATCGCCGGCAACATGACGCGCGACCTGATGACCGAGCCGGTCGGTAAGGGCACCAACGGGCGCGACGTGTACCTGGGCGACATCTGGCCGAGCTCGAAGGAAATCGCCGCCGTCATGAAGTTCGCGATGAACGCCGACACCTTCAAGAGCAACTACGCCGACGTCAAGGGCGCGCCGGGCAAGCTGTGGGAGCACGTGACCACGGTCAAGGGCCAGGTCTACAACTGGCCTGACTCGACCTACATCGCCGAGCCGCCGTTCTTCGACGGCTTCGAGATGACCCCGAAAGCGGCCGCCACCGGCATCACCGGCGCGCGCGCGCTGGGCGTGTTCGGCGACTCGATCACCACCGACCACATCTCCCCGGCCGGCTCGATCCAGGAAAGCGGCCCGGCCGGCAAGTGGCTGCTGGCCCATGGCGTGCAGAAGGCGGACTTCAACTCCTACGGCTCGCGCCGCGGCAACCACGAGATCATGATGCGCGGCACCTTCGCCAACGTGCGCATCAAGAACCGCATGATCCCGGCCAAGGCCGACGGTTCCGCGGTCGAGGGCGGCATCACGATCCACCAGCCGAGCGGCCAGCAGATGTCGATCTACGACGCGGCCATGCAGTACGTGGGCGACGGCGTGCCGACCATGATCTTCGGCGGCGAGGAATACGGCACCGGCTCGTCGCGCGACTGGGCCGCCAAGGGCACCCAGCTGCTGGGCGTGAAGGCCGTGATCTGCCGCTCGTTCGAGCGCATCCACCGCTCCAACCTGGTCGGCATGGGCGTGCTGCCGCTGCAATTCATCGGCGACGACAGCGTGCAGAGCCTGGGCATCACCGGCGAGGAAACCTACGACCTGAAGGGCCTGGAAGGCGACATCAAGCCGCAGCAACTGGCGACCTTGGTGATCCACCGCGCCAACGGCGACACCCAGGAAGTCAAGGTGCTGCTGCGCATCGATACCCCGATCGAAGTCGACTACTACAAGCATGGCGGCATCCTGCCGTTCGTGCTGCGCCAGCTGCTGGCAGCGTAAACGTCTCATTCCGTCCCATTCGGCGCTGCCCCGGCAGCGCCCGCACAACGCCGGCTTCGTCCGGCGTTTTTTTTGGGTCCACGCTTTTCGCCGCCCTTCTCGCGGTCGCATTGCGCCGTGTTCATCGTCGCCAGCCGAATCAACTACAATACGCCCATAAGGGTTTATCATTGTTCCAATCGATACCGATCCATTCATTCACTTAAAGACTCTTATTCCGCTATGCGTCGTCCATCCAAAGATTCATCCCACAAACTGTCGGCCGAAAGCCAGCGCCTGGTCAGCATCAGCCAAGCCGTCGTACAGGCGGCCAGCCGCATCGAGGAACGGACCTGGGAACACCACCTGGATACGCAACTTCAAAAACTGCTGAAAACCAGCCACCAGGACACGATCGACACCACCCTCAACGTCCTGTTCAAGGAAGACCTGAACGCCTACGACACGCTGATGGAAGCGGTCGAGGCGGTCAGCGAATCGTCCGTCATGGTCGAGCAGCACGACGGGGCGGAGGTCACCTACCAGGCCCTGCTGGTGGCGGCGCCCATCCTGGCCTGGACCCGCTTCTCGATCGCCTCCGGCGCGATCGCCCCGGACATGCTGTCGACCTTGTCCGCGCATTTCTCGGCCCACCTGCTGGCCGGCGGCGTGCAGATGGCGATGGCGCCGACCCTGTTCGCGATCGACCAGCTGCCGCGCACCCATGCCGAGACCTACGCCACGACCCACAAGCTGGCCCAGGCCGCGCACAAGGGCACGGCCATCAAGCCGGTCGCCAAGGCGCCTGAGACGGCGCCCTTCCTGGCCGACACGCGCTACCTGCTGGTGGCGCTGGTGGCGCCCCAGGGCGCGCCCCTGTTCCGCTGGCAGGAGCCGCAACACCACATCAACTTCGCGGCCGAACGCGCCAACGCGCTCGAGCAATGGCGCATACAGGCCGACCCGACCATCGCGCGCCTGCTGCCCGGCTGCGGCATCGAGATGCTGCTGCCGGAAGCTTATTACGTGGCATGCCGCGAGGCGGACAAGCAGATCCGTCCGGTGTCGATCCGCGCCGCCGTGCACTACCTGACCAACACCCTGGCGGTGGAAGCGTCGGACCTGCGCGCCGTGATCGCCGCTTTCGGCGAGGAGTCGGCCGACGGCCAGATCGACGAATACCGGGTGGGCTTCACGGTGCGCCAAACCAACGAGGTAATCTACGGCATCGTGTGGCCGCTGTACGGGCAGGAAGATGAGGATGGCACCCCGGCTGAAGGGCTGGCCGGCGCCGGCATCCCCGGCATGGAAGAGCCGAAGACGCCGCTGGACGACATCATCGCTTGCCTGAACGAAGCCGGCATCAGCCACATCAAGCGCATCAACGAGCGCTACGTGGCCGAGTACTGCGACGATTGCGGTGCGCCCCTGTTCGCCGATCCCAGCGGCGAGCTGGTGCATGCCGAGATGCCGGAAGACGCGCCGGCCGGCAACGAGCACTTTCACTAAGCCAGTCCGTTGGCCGCGGGGCGCGCCGCCAGGCGAACCCCGCGCCGCTCAGCGGCCGGCTACCACTGGGAAAACGGAAAGCGGATCAGGCTCGAGTTGTAATAGCGCTTGTCGTGCGTCACTTCGGCGCCTATCCAGGTGGGCTTCTCGAACGCCTGGTCTTCCGACCCCAGTTCGATCTCCGCAAACGCCAGGCCGTCATTGGCGCCCAGGAACTCGTCGACCTCCCACACATTGCCCGCGAACGGAATGCGGCGCCGGAATTTCTCGATCAGCGGCTGCTCGCACAACTTGTCGAGCAACTCGTTGGCGTCGGCCAGCGGAATCGGATACTCCCATTCGCCGCGGGTGGCGCCCGTATTACGGCCCTTGATGGTGAGGGTCGCGGCGATGCCCTCGATGCGCACCCGCACCACCCGGTCCGGATGCGAGCACAGGTAGCCCTGGCGCAGCAGCACCGGCTCGCCCAAGTCTCGCCATTGTTCACCGCACAGTAAAAACTTCCGTTCGATTTCGACGCCCATGGCTACCCCAGCGCATGCAGGATCGGTTGCAGGATGGCCGCGCCCAAGGCCGCGCTGCGCGCCCCGTTCCAGCCCGTGACCGGGTCAGGCAGGTTGGCGTTGTCCTTGAACGGCATCTCCAAGGTCAGCGACAGGCACTTGAAGGTGTGGCCGATGTATTTCGAGGCCAGGGTCAGCACGTCCTCGCGGTACTTGCTGGCGGCGTAGCCGTGCACGTTCTGGAAGTCCGGGCTGGCGGCCATGAACTGCGCCACGAACTGCGCCTGCAGCGCGGCTTGCTCGGGCGAGAAGTCGGACAGCATCTCGTTGCCGGCAACGAAGTTGTAAGGCAGCGCCTCGTCGCCGTGGATGTCGAAGAACATGTCGCAGCCGACCTCATGGATCTTGTTCCTCACGCACAGCACTTCGGGGCTGCGTTCGGCGGACGGGTTCATCCATTCGCGGTTCAGATTGGCGCCGGCCGCGTTGGTGCGCAGGTTGCCGCGCACGCCACCGTCCGGATTCATGTTCGGCACGATATAGAACGCGGCCCGCTGCAGCAGCTTGCGCGCAACCGCGCTGCTACCGTCCAGCAAGGCGTCGATCATGCCCTCGACAAACCAGGACGCCATGGTTTCGCCCGGATGCTGGCGCGCGATGACCCAGACCTTCTTCGCCGCGGCAGGATTGCCGATCACCACCAGGTTCATATCGCGTCCGTCCACCGTGGTGCCCAGGTCATGCACGCGCGCGAGCGGATTGTCGGCCACCTCGCCCAACAGGCGCAGATGACGCTCGAACGAGTACGGCTCGAAATAGGCGTAGTAGACGCTGTCGAGTTCCGGGGTGTGGCTCACCGTCATGACCTGGCCGTCGAAGGTGGTCGGCACGCGGAACCAGTTTTCCGTGTCGTAGCTGGCCGCCACCTGGTAATTCCTGAAGCCGTTTGGATACGTGGCCTGGCCAGCATTGAGGAAACGCATCGTGCAAGCCTGCCCGCGCGCGCCCTGGAGCCGGAAATGGAACCACTGGTAAATGTCGGCGTTGGAATCCCTGCGCAGGTTCACATCGATCTGGCGCGGGTGCTCGGCCTGCACCACCTCGATGGCACCGGAATCGAAATGTTGGCTGATTTTAATGGGCATGCTGGGTCCTTGTCGGTGCGCTGGCGACGGCGATCACGGTCGATCTCATGCTCGAACTATACGCTCGGATCGAACAGATCCTCGTGATAGGCGAACATGAGCTGGCGCATCAATTCGAGGGTCGCCGCGCTCATCACGGCGGTCAGGTTCTTCTTGGCATCGAGATTCATGGTCATGCGAAAGCCATCGTGCGAAATCACGCACTGGACACTCAGCACGCGCGGCACCGACGTGTTCCAGTCCTCCTGCACGATGGTCGGCAGATTGGTGGGCCGGGTGAGCGCGGGGCCGCGGTAAGGCGGCAGATTCTTGAGCATCCAGAACACGACTTCGGCTGGGAAGATCACCAGGCAGTCGCTGGCATCCTGGCACGCCAGCTTGGCCAACAACACATTTCCAACGGCATCGCAATGCATGTGCATGGAATTGACTTGGCGGACGACGGCTTGTTTCACGGGTGAATCCTTAAGAGAATGAAAACGGCGCGTCGATTCTACCCCATCGTCAATCCCAAATGCATGAAAAGGACGCGAAAACGGGGAGCTCGCGCCCCCCGTCGATCGTCCCGGCCATGTGGAACTGGCCCAGGAGACTGCGCGGTAGAAGATGTCGGGCCCTAACCGCCGAGAAACCGGCTGCGTTTGGCGTGACGGTCGGCGCCAATAGACCAGCCATTGGCTTGCCCATATCGCCAAACGCTCCTCGGTTTTCGACCGTTTTGGTCTCCAACACGTCTACCGCGCAGACTCCTAGCGCGACTTGTCCGACCCGCCGGACTTGTTACCGCTCTCCTTGGCGGCGCCGCCCGACTGCGAGCTCGACTGCTCAGATTGGCGGTTGCCGTGGCTCATGCTGCCGGCACGGCGCGCCTCCTCCGACGTGAATTCGTGCGCGGTTCCCTTCTCGTGGGCGGCCTTGCCGCCTTCGCTGGCGATCTCGCGCTGACGTTCCGGATCCATCGAGGCGAAGCCGCGATTGCTCGTGCCCGCCGCCTGTCCGCCGCTCTGCTTGCTACCACCCTGCTTGCTGCCACCCTGCTTATTGCCCTGGTTTGATGTAGCCATGGTCATCTCCTTGAACTAAAACCTCCCCGATCGCACCAGCGTACGCCGATGAGCGCTCGGGAAAAACCATCTTAGGCAGGTGTACGGGCCACGGCTATAGGACAGCATCAGGCAGATTTGTAGGACAAACACTGACATGATCTTGAACAGCGCGACAATGCGACGTCTCTGTGCATCGCTGCGCTGGCGGCCATGTCCTACAGCGCCGCGCTCCCTGCTCCGATGACCTCGCGACGCGCGCGGCGCATGATGGCAAGTCCGGCAACGCGCTTGCGGGCAGTGCAGGACTGGACAGCCGATGTCCCTCCGCCGCGCCGTTGCCGGCCCCGCCAGACACTTCGAAAGGAACAGCATGAACTCCAACCAGCGCAGTCAAGGGAACAACCAGTCCAGCAACGGCGGCAACGAGAAATCCGTCTCATCGTCGCGCGGCGGCACGGTCGAGAAGGACAATCTCGATCCAGCCAGCGGCGGCTCGGGCACACTCAACAGCGCCGCTCCCGTCAATCAGCAGACTGATGCGGGCGCCGGTTCCCGGATGGGGCAGCAAAGTACCGACCGCAAGGGCTCGCAGACCGGGCCGCAAGGCGCCGCCGACTCGCGAACGCAGCAACCGGAAGTCGACCACACCGGGTCGCACGCCGACAGCCCCCGGAACGCAGGGCCCGGCGTCCACGAATCGAACGACGCCAGCGGCGGCTATCCGCGCAGTCCGGGCGGCGCCAACCACCTGGCCGCCGACGAGAAGATGGATGACGACACCGGCCTGTCGGACCGCGGCAACTGGCAATCGGTCGATCTCGACGACGGCAGCAAACAAGAACGCCAGAGCAACGTCGGGCGACGCAGCGACATGACGCCCGACTAGCGTCCCCAGCGCGGTCGGCGGCACCGCGGCGCCCGCGGCCACGTCGGAAATAGCGGCGGGTCGGAGGCGGCAATCGGACACGAACTCATCCATCGAATAGGCGGGCTAACGATTGGATGGCGCGGCCGACCAATTTTTGTTCGATAATTTCTCCAATGTCAAATTTTTTGTTCGACAAAGCCCTGCGAAAAGATAACAAGATTAGGGTCGGAGGCGACATTCGGAC
>DIZW01000121.1:39671-77242 GCA_002428015.1 Oxalobacteraceae bacterium UBA6018
CATTCGGACACGAGCTCATCCGTCATCAAGATGAGCTCGTGTCCGAATGTCGCCTCCGACCCCATTTTTATTTGGAACATAGACGGATGCGCCTAACTTTGTCCGGATGAGGCTGCAGAGATTCAGCCGCCGCGCTCGCATGGACCGTCAACCCCGGCCACTATTTCACTTCTCCAATATGCCCGCGTCATCCCCCTGCGTTCGCTCGCGCCCACGCCGGGAAGCAATCGACGCCTTCGTCCGAAGCGACGGGGCCGCATCAAGGTGGCGCAAAGGTAGGCTGGCGGCAGGCGCGAGCGTTCGCCTTCGTCTGGCTCAGTCGTGACCGTCTAACGGGTTCCCCGAAAATACCGCTGGGTGTTTGACCCATCACATAAAACTGCTGAGGACATAAGCGCGGGCGGCGCTGTCCAATCCAGCATGAAGCCCCAACATGAGAGCACAACAGCAAGGCCATCGTCGGCGAGGACTTTCGACCGCGTCGGTTCAGGGTCGGCATCCGCACCGCCGCCGCGATGGCTCGCCAGGCACAGCCATGCGCGCACGTCCCGATGTCGTCAAGCGCCAGCAGGCTACCGCTATCCCATTCGGCGAGTCGGCAATCGGCAACGGCAATTGGCAATAGGGCGGCATCAAAAACAGCAAGCGAGGAACGGCCATGCTATTCGATCAAAAGCAGGTGCTGGAACGCGTGGTGCAACCTGATATTCGGCGTGTCGCGCTGATCAGCGATCACGCGTCGCCGCTTGCCCGGCCGGGAAGCCTTGATTGCGGCGGGCAAAATGTCTACGTCGCCAACCTCGCGCGCGAACTTGCCCTGGCGGGACATTTGGTCGACATCTTCACCCGCCGCGACACGATGGGGCAACAGCAACTGGTGCATTGGCGCGAAAACATCCGCGTCATCCATGTGCCCGCCGGACCGCCCCACTTCGTGCCGCGAGAGCAGTTGCTGCCATTCATCGAAGGGTTCGCCCGTTTCGTCACCCGCTTCGCCCGCCGGCAAGCGTGCCCGTACGACATCTCGCATGCCAATTTTTTCATGTCCGGAATGATCGCCCAGCATCTCAAGCAAGTTCTCGGCATACCTTATGTCATCAGCTTTCACGCGCTGGGACACGTGCGCCGGCTCGCCGAGGGCAGTGCCGACGCTTTTCCGCCAGCTCGGGTGCGCATCGAAGACAGCCTGATGCGCCAGGCCGACCGCATCATCGCCGCCTGTCCGCAGGATCGGCAGGACATGGAATACCTGTACGGCGCCGCCGCCAGCCGTATCGACATCGCACCTTGTGGCTTCGACCCGCAAGAGCTCTGGCCGGTTCCGGCGAGGCTGGCGCGCCACAAGCTCGGGCTAGCGCAAGGCAAATTCATCGTCCTGCATCTCGGGCGTATCGTGCCGCGCAAGGGCATCGATACCGTTATCGAGAGCATCGCCTTACTCCGGGCACAGCACGGGATCGACGCCGAGCTCTTAATCGTCGGCGGTGACGTCGCCCCGCGCCTGGGCAGCGACACGCCCGAAGTGGCGCGCCTGCGCGCCGTGGCCCACCGCTTGGGGGTGCAGGATCACGTCGTATTCACCGGCCGCAAGGATCGCTGCGAGCTGCGCTACTACTACAGCGCGGCGGACGTGTTCGTCACAACGCCCTGGTACGAGCCTTTCGGCATCACGCCGGTCGAGGCGATGGCATGTGCGCGCCCGGTGATCGGCGCCGAAGTCGGTGGCATCAAAAGCACCGTGGTCGACGGCGAGAGCGGCTTCCTGGTCCCGCCGCGCGATGCCGCCGCCGTGACGGAGCGCCTGGCCGTACTGCGGGCCAATCCGGCGCTGGCCCGCAGCATGGGCGACGAAGGTTTGCGGCGCGCCTACCAGCACTACACATGGCGATCGGTGGCGCAGAAAGCGGCGGCGATCTACGCCAAGGCGACGAACGCGGCAACGGCAATGGCCACCCCGGCCGGGCGCATGAACCGCCCGGACAGCGATCCATGTCGATCGGATTGACCAAACCGTCCATGCACCGGTGGGCGCCCGAGGCAAGACCAGGCATGTTCACCAAACCCATTAACGCGACGCCAGACCATACGTTCGAACCACAATGTCAACACATGCAAAGACGAGGAAAAAGCCGTGATCGCCCATTCAAACAACTACCGGCTCCGCCCGATCGAGCGCCGGGCAACCACAGTCACCATCGCCCAGGACGACGGCCCAACCTTGTGCGACAAGGTCGTCTTCATCACCGGCGCGGCTGGCGGGCTCGGCGCCGCGCTCGGGGACTTGCTGGCCCGTGCCGGCGCGCACATCCTCGTCGGCGATCTGCGCTACGAACAGGCACGCGGCGTTGCCGCCACGCTCACTGAGCACGGCGCGCTCGCACACGCCATCGGGATCGACGTGGCGGACCCGGCCTCCGCCGAGCGCGCCGTCGCGGAAGCGATCGACGTGTTCGGGCGCCTTGACGTGCTGGTCAATAACGCGGGCACCGACATCGCGGCGCCCGTTTCCGCCATCGCGCCGGAGCAATGGCTGCGCGTGATCGGCACCAACCTGAACGGGCCGTTTTTCCTGTCCAGGGCGGCCGCGTCGGTGATGACGGCGGCTGGCCACGGCCACATCATTAACGTGGCCTCGACGGCCGCCAAGCGTGCCTGGCCGAACGCGAGCGCCTACCACGCCAGCAAATGGGGCCTGCTTGGCCTGTCGCACGCCCTGCACGCCGAGCTGCGCGCGTCAGGCATCAAGGTGACCGCCGTGATCGCGGGCGGCATGCGCACGCCGTTTTATCGTGAGCGTTTTCCCGACAGCGACAGCAATGCCCTGCAAGACCCGGCCACGGTCGCACAAGCGATCCGGTCCGTCTTGCTGATGCCGGACGAAAGCGTGATTGCCGAGATCACGGTATTGCCGATGCACGAGTCGTCGTGGCCGTGATGATGAAAGCCATTTTTCTCGACAAGAACGGCACCCTGACCGACGACATTCCTTACCACACTGGCCTGCGCAGCATCACTCTGTGCAGCGGTGCGGGCGCCGCCTTGCGCCTGCTGGCACGCCTCGACTACCGCCTGTTCGTCGTCAGCAATGAGGACGGCATTGGACCCGGCACTGGACGCGGCGCTGGGCCCGGCATCGTTCCCGAATCGGCAATCGAGCAGGTGCGAGATCGTGTCGGCGATCTTCTATTTCGCGAGCAGGTCCAGCTTGACGGGTTCTACTTTTGTCCGCACCAGCCGGACGGTGCCGCGCCCGCTTATACCAGCAGCTGCACTTGCCGTAAGCCCCAGCCGGGCATGCTGCTGCAGGCGGCAAGCGAGCACGCTATCGACCTGGGCCAGTCCTGGATGATCGGTGACGCCCTGCATGATGTCGAAGCCGGAAACCGCGCCGGATGCCGCAGCCTGCTCGTCGACAACGGCAACGAAACAGACTGGCGCCTGGGACCGTACCGCGTGCCAGCGAGCATCGTCCCCGACCTGTATGCGGCAGCTCTCGTGATCGCCAACGCCGACGGAGTTCGACCGTGAGCTGGGCGCCTTGGGACGTCCCCGCAGCGAATCCTGCGTCAGCCATGAGGCACGCGGCGATGCGGTGGCGCCAGAAACTGCAGATTGCGCCTGAAGGCATTACGCGGCCGCGGCGGTGGGCCGGCATTGCGGCATTGCCGCCGGCAGTGCCGGCCAGGTGATGCTGCGGTTGTTCGCAGGTGCTCCCACCATGCGGCGTCGGTGCCGCGACAGTGGCGCTACGTTATGCTACGGCGCTGGGTGATGTGCCGGTACTGCGTCGGTAACGAAGCGGCAATGCATCGCTGATGCATCGCCGGTGGGCCGGTGCTTCGGTGTGATGGCCGGTGCGGCATCGCTACTGCATCGGTGGTGGGTCGGTACTGCGCCGGTGATGATCGGTGCTGTAACGCTACTGCATCGGTGGTGAGTCGGTGCTGTGCCGGTGATGGTCAGTGCGACATCGCCACCGCATCGGTGGTGGGCCGCGGGCGCCGGTGATGCGACAGTGACGCTACGTTGATGCTCGTTGATGCTACGGCGTTGCAGCCGGTGATCGCACGGTGTTGCGTCGATGCAGCACCGATAATGAGCGGATGCTCGTGCGCTGCTGCGTCTGCAGATGACGGCACAGTTTTAAAATGAGCCGGGCCGCGGAAGAACGAAAAAAACCGGGCCACACCAGCGCCCGGTTCTTGACGCGGCCCTCTCTACTGATGCGACGTCGCCCTCGCCTGCGTCACCGCACGGGCATGAAACAGCGCCAGCGGAACGGCGTTGGCCATCGCCTGCATCCCCTGGTCGTTCGGGTGCAAATGGTCGCCGCTGTCGAAAGCGGGCAGCATACGGATCGGATGGCTAGGGTCGCGTACGGCACGGTCGAAATCGATCACCGCATCGAACTCCTTGCCGCTGCGTATCCATTGATTGACGGCAGCACGCAGCGCCTCCTTTTCCTCGGAGTAGTAGCCGGGGAAAACCGTGCCTTCGAAAGGCGTCAAGGTGGCGCCGAAGATCGCCAGCCCCTTTGCATGGGCCCGTGCGATCAGCTGGCGATAGCCTGCGATGAGCTGCTCCGGCGTGACCAGCGGCTCGCCGGCCGCGCTATTGGAGCCTGGATGGCCGATGTCGTTAATGCCGATCAGCACAATCACATATTGGGCACCGGTCGTGGCGAGCACATCGCGGTCGAAGCGCGCCAGCGCCGCCTTGCCGAACGGCGGCCAACTACCCGGATCACGCAGCAGGCGATTGCCACCGATACCGCGGTTGACGATAGCCAGACGGATGCCGGCGCCGTGGGCCTTGCCCGCAGGCTTGCCCGCCACCACCTGGGTGCGCAACGCCAGCAGGTCCGGCCAGCGGCGGTTGGTGTCGGCCGAGGTGTTGGAACCGTCAGTGATCGAGTCGCCGAACGCAACGACCGCCGCCTCAGATTGCGCGCTGCTGACGTCGACCTCGGTCAGGAAGGGCCAGGAGGTAAGCGTGCTCTTGACCGGGAATTCGGCCGCGCCGCTGAAGTCGCCTTGCGCGGACACGTAGTTGGTCTGGAAGGCCGAGTTGTGGACGGTGCTGGCCTCCACCTGGCCCGGCAGGTGGACGCTGACCGCCAAGTCCGCCGCGGCCGGCACGTCCAGGTCCACCGGATCGCTGAGCACAGGCGCGCCGGCTGGGAGGGTAATCGCGCCGGCCCCGCTGAAGGTCAGTGCGCGGTCGGTTCCGGCCACGATGCCCGCCCCGCTCTTGCGCAACGCCACGTGGACGGCGCCGATTTGCAGCGGCGTGGTACCAAGCTCGTTCGAAAGGCGGACCCGCACTTGTGTGCCGCCAACGCTGGTGTGCACGATCAGGCGCAGGGTCTGGTCGCTGAAGCTCAGGCGCTGCGCGCCGGTGGGCGCGTCGGCCGGCGCCGTGCCCCAGGTGCCGACCCAGTGGGCGCTGGCGCGCTGGCCCGCGTCGCGCGCCAGCGCCGGCGCCATCGGCAAGGCAATGCTGGCCGCCAGCAGGGCGCCGGCCAGCAGCACGCGCCGGCGCGCGACGCTGCTGTCCGCGCGCAACAAATGAAAGAACGAATTTCGCATGAAAATGATCCCTTGAAGTAGTCGGGCGGCTGCCCGTAGCGGGCGCCGGCTTAGGCGGCAGGCGAAAACTTGCCGTCCCGAAGCATACCGCAAGCGGCGGCGCCCCCCCGATGGCCGGCGCGCGCGGCGCTCCACCAGCCAACGCGTCGTGGGGCTCAGATAGGCGACGGGTCGTGACGTTCAGGTAGCCGGCACGTCGTGATGCGCGTCAGGCGGCGCGTCGTGACGTTCACGTTGCCGGAGCGTCGTAGCGCACGCCAGGCAACGCGTCGTGGTACTCAGGTCGCCGGCGCGTCTTGGCGCGCGCCAGCGTCGATCTCGCGCGCCGCGCGCATGCTTGCCAGGCGGTTCAGCAGGGCCAGCAACACAGAGGTGTCCACCGGCTTGACGAAATACGCGTCGAAGCCGGCCGCCAGCGACACCTCCTTGTCCTCCTGCCGCCCGTAGCCGCTGACCGCCACCATGGTCGCGCCTGCCGTTTCCGGCAACTTGCGCAGGCGTGCGACCAGCTCGTTGCCGTCGTAGTCAGGCAAACCGATATCGAGCAAGCACAGCTGCGGCGCCAGCGCGCGCGCCATCAACAGCCCTTCGGCCGCGCCATGCGCGACGACCACCTCATGCCCGGCCGCCTGCAGATACATCGACAGCATCTGGGCCGCGTCCTCGTTGTCGTCGACCACCAGGCAGCGCAGGCGCGCGCCGCCGTCGTCGCCAGCGGCACCGGCCGGGCGTTCGGGCACGCTGACGGCGCCGCTGGACACGCACGGCAGCTCGACCGTGAACACGCTGCCCAGCCCCAGCCCCGGGCTGCTGGCGTGGACCGAGCCGCCGTGCAGCTGGACGAGGGTGCGCACCAGCGCCAGGCCCAGGCCCAGCCCGCCCTGCGAACGGTCCGAGGTGCGCTCGGCCTGGGTGAACAGGTCGAACACGCGGGTGATGAGTTCCGGGGCCATGCCGATGCCGTCGTCGGCCACCGTCAAGACCAGGCGCGCGCCTGTCGCGGCCAGCCGGGTGCGGATGCGCCCGTGCTCCGGCGTGTACTTGGCCGCGTTATTGAGCAGGTTGGCCACCACCTGCACCAGGCGCTTGTAGTCGCCGTCGACGCAAAAGCTTTGTGTCGGCAGCTCGACCGCCAGTTGCTGCTGCTTGCTGGCGATGAGCGGCCCGACCTGTTCGAGCGCGTCGTTGACGATGCGGCCGAAGTCGACCTTCTCCCGGCTCAGCTCGACCAGCCCGCGCGTCACCCGCGACACGTCCAGCAGGTCGTCGACCAGGCGCGTCATGTGGGCGGTCTGGCGCACGATGACGTTGGCGGTGCGCGCCACCACCGGGTCCTGGGCGTGCAGCTGCTTGAGGATCTGGGCGCCGGCGCTGATCGGCGCGAGCGGGTTACGCAGCTCGTGCGCCAGCATCGCCAGGAATTCGTCCTTGCGCTTGTCGGCCGCCAGCAGCAGGGCTTCGGCGCCGTCGCGCTCGCTCTCCTTCTTCTCGAGCGCGGCGGCCATCTCGTCGAGCGAACGGGCCAGTTCGCTGATCTCCTCGTTCCCGTAGCGCATGCCGGTGCGCGTGCCGAGCGAGCCGGAGGCGATCCGGTTGGCCGTCGCGGCCAGGGTGCGCACGCGCCGCGCGATGAGCATGTCGCCGCCGAACCATGCCGCCAGCAGGGCGAACACCATGGTGGCGCACAGGCCCACGGCGGCCAGCATCTGGTCGCTTTGGGCACGCGCCACCACCGCGTCCTGGGGCACCCCGATCATCACCGTGTAGTCGGTCAAGGTCGGCCCGCCCACGCGCGCGAACGCGTAGATGCGCTCGATGCCGTCGCTGTCGGTGAGCACGGCCGGGCGCGGGCGCGCCGCCGCCGTCCGCCACAGGGCGCCGGGGATGGGCTTGCCGAGCCAGGAGGCGGCGCCCGGGCGGCGCGAGATGACCGTGCCCTCGGCGTCGCCCGTCCACAGGATCGAGCCGCCGGGTAACTCGATGTCGGCCACGAACTTGTCCAGCTCGGACAGGTCAATCGCGGCGAACAGCACCGCCGCCACGGCGCCGCCGCGCAGCACCGGATAGGTCAGGTTGATGGTGTGCTTGCGCACCACCCGGCCGAACACGTAGTTGCCGGCGATGAAGCGGCGCTCGGCCACGGCGCGCTTGAAATGGGCGCGGTCGCCCAGGTTCACTGGCGCCGTGGACGGCACCGCGCTGCAACTGACGTCGCCGTCCATCTCGATCACGCCGAAATTGACGTAGTCCGAGTTCTTCGACAGGATATCGGCCATCAGCTGGGAGCAGCCGGCGCCGCCCTGGAACACCATCGGCACGCTCGACAGGTCGCGCAGGATCTGCATGGCGCCGTCGATCGACTTGGCCTCGTTGGCCGCGGCCAGGTTGGCCAGGCGCTGCAGGTTCTCGCGCGCCGCTTCGATCGCGTGGCTGCGCTCGCGCATGCCGGTGGCCACCGTCATGGCCACCATCGGCGCCATCGCCAATGCCACGAGCAGCAGCAGGCGACGGCGCAAGCTGCTGAACTGGAACACGGCGGGACGGGACTGTCGCGGCGGGTCGGAAGCGACCATGGACCGGCACCTTTCGATTTGGCTGGGATACTATCTTACGACAGGCGGGCCCGTGCTGGGGCGGACTAGCTCGCCTGGCAATTTTAAAGTTGCGCTTTCGAAACACCGGCGCCCGGCGATGCCAGCCAAGGCGGCCACATCGGACCAAACCGGCTCATGCGCGCCGTGCCAGCGCGTTGCCGAACGCGATGATGGCGCGCACGCCCCGCTCCAGCGTGGCCAGGTCGTCGCTGATGTAGCCGATCCGGATATGTCCGGGCACGCCCAGGGCCTCGCCCGGCATGACGGCCACCCGCCACTCGTTCAACAACTGTTCGGCGAAGGCCACCGTATCCACCCCGAGCGCGGACACGTCGCCCCACAGGTAGGGCCCGGAGTCGGGCCTGGCCATGCGCATCCACGGCACTGGGCCGAACCAGTCCAGCACCAGGTCGCGCCGGCGCCGGTAGTCCTCCAGCATGGCGCGCGGCTCGCCCGAGGCGAACGCGGCCTCGGTGGCCACCTGGGACAGCGCCGACGCCGCCGCCGTGATGGGCCCCTGCAGCGTTTCCATGGCCTGCACCACAGTGGCCGGCGCCACCGCGAAGCCGCAGCGCCAGCCCATCATCGCGTAGCTCTGCGAGGCCGAGAACAGGGTCACGATGCCGAGCGCGCGCCAGTCGGCGCAGGCGGCCATGCTCACGTGCTCGCCCTGGAACAGCAACTTCTCGTAGCTCTCGTCGACGATCGCCTGGCAGCCGCGCGCGCCCATCCAGGCGCACAGGCGGGCCAGCTCGGCGCGCTGCAACACCTGCCCGGTGGGGTTATGGGGGTTGTTGACGATCAGTATCCTGGCGTCGGGCAGGCCGGCGACGAAGGCCGCGTCCAGGCGTGCCGGCAGGTCGACCAGCACCACTTTCAGCTTCAGCAACTCGGCAGTGGCCAGGTAGGCCGGCCAGTACGGGCGCAACACGATGACCGTGTCGCCCGGGTCGGTGAGCGCGTATAGCGCCTCGTACAGGGCCTGCTTGGCGCCGTTGGTGACGATGATTTCATCGGCGGAGGCGTCGATGCGGTTGTCGGCGCCGACCTTGGCGGCCAGGGTCTGGCGCAGCGCGAGCGCCCCGCCGACGGCCGTGTACGGCAAGGCCGGCATCAAGAGGGCCTGGGCCACGCGCTCGCGCACCACGGCCGGCGCCGGAAAATGGGAAATGGCGATGGAAAAGTCGATCAGCTCCTCGCCCTGCGACTTGAGCGCCTCGACCCGCCCATGCATGGCCGTGGTCGCGAGCGGCCGCGCCGCCCCCATCCGCTGTGAAATCCGCATCGCTTGCCCTTTCGAAAGGTCGCTGCGCGGATTGTACAAGCGAAACTAAATCGTCAGCGCAAGATTCGCCAGCGGCCCGTCGCCGCTACGCAGGGCCTGGCGGCGCTGCTCGAACCAGGCGCTGAACGCCGCCGGACTGAGCGGGCGGGCAAACAGGTAGCCCTGGGCCTCGTCGCAGCCCTGGCCTTCCAGCACGGCGGCGGCGGCCGGCGTTTCCACGCCCTCGGCCACCACCCGGTAGCCCAGGTCGTGCGACAGGCCGATCATGGTCGCCACCAGGGTGCGCTTGCGGTCGTCATGCTCGATGCCGCGCATGAATGACTGGTCGATCTTGACCACCGTCACCGGCAAGCGCTGCAGGTAGGACAGGCTGCTGTAGCCGGTACCGAAGTCGTCCACGGCCAGGTGCACGCCGGCGTGCGCCAGCGCGTCCAGGGTGGCCTCGGCCACCATGGGGTTCTCCATGATCGCGCTTTCCGTCACCTCCAGCGACAGGCTGGACGGCTGCAAGCCATGCCGCGCCAGCGCCTTGGCCAGGCGAGCGCAAAAATCCGGTTCGAGCAGGTTGGTGGCCGACACGTTCACCGCCATCTGCAGTTCGATGCCGGCGGCGCGCCACTCGGCCAGCTGGCGCATGGCCGCCTCCAGCACCCAGGCGGTGGTGGCGCGCGCCATCGAGGTGTGTTCAATCACGGGAATGAATTCGCCGGGGGACACCTCGCCCAGGGTCGGGTGATTCCAGCGCAACAAGGCTTCGGCGCCGATGCAGGCGCCGCTGGCCATCAGCAGCTTGGGCTGGAACACCAGGCGCAGCTGGTCGGTGCGCTCGAGCGCCCGGCCGAACTCGTTGATCAGCGTGAATCTGCGGCGGTAGGCGGCGTCGTGCTCGGCGGAATACATGCACACCCGCGACAGCGATTCGACCGCGTCCTGGGCCGCGCTGTGGCCGTTGCGCAGCACGTCGTGGCAGACAGTCTGGCCCACCACGAAAGGCGCCACGCCGACGCTGGCGGTGGTGACGAAGCGCGACGTGACGGCGCGGTTGCGCTCGCCGAGCCAGCGCTCGAGCAGCGCGCAGAATACGGCCTGCTCCATGCCGCGCGGCGCCAGGAAGATGAACTGGGTCGCTCCCACGTGGTAGACCTTGCGCTCGGCGCCGACGACGCTGCGCAGCATGCGCGCCGCCTCGCCCACCATCTCGTCCAGGTAGGTCGAGCCCATTACCCGCAAGGCGTTGCTGATCTGTTCAGGCTTGGCCAGGCTGACCAGGGCCGCCAAGCCCGGCTCGCCCAGGCTGAAATGCATGTCCAGGTCGTCGAAGTCGTCGATGAACTGCATCCGGTTGGGCAGGCCGCTGACCGGATCGACCCGCCCCAGCGCGTGCTGCAATTCGATCTGCGCCATCACCATTGCCGCCAGATCCTGAAGCGCCGCCGTCTCGGCTGGCGTGAACGCCCGCGGCGCCGTGCCCAGCACGCACATGGCGCCCAGGCAAAAGCCGTCGTGCGTCGTCAGGGGCGCGCCGGCGTAGAAGCGCACGCCGCTATCGGCCAGGGGGCTGTCGCGAAAGCAGGCGTCCTGGTGCAGGTCGGGAATGATCAGCACATCCGCGCTGGCGGTCACCATGGCGCACGGCGCCTTCATGCGCGCGATGCTGTCGCGCTCGACGCCAACGCGCGACTTGAACCACTGGCGGTCGCTATCGGTCAGCGAGACGGCCGCGATCGGCAAGGCGAACAGTTGCGCGGCCATGCGCGTGATCCGGTCCAAGGCCTCGCTGGGCGAGCTGTCGAGCAGGTCGAGCCTGCGCAGCGCTTCCTGGCGCGACGCCTCGTGCGCTGTTTCAGAATGTAGAGTTGCCATCATCAATCTCATCGTGCGATCCGCGTCATGACGCAGCCGGCGATGCCGGGGGCGTCAGGCGAAACGTGTCAGGGGAAGGGTCGTGTATTGCCTGTCGATCATGCGGGGAGCGGGCACGACAAGTACGACGGAAAACCAGCGGGGATGTGGCGGGGTTCTCGACTTTGAGAAATTTTATCAGAGTTATCGAAATACCGCTTGTAATCGATTACAAACGTGCGCGGCCATGCCGGGCACGCGCCGATGTAGTACCGGGCGACTACCCGCGCCTGGCCGAAGCGGCAAATAATCGTGCTACCCCACCCACCAAGGAGACACCTATGGCTGCGAAAAAAATCCTGATGCTCGTCGGCGACTTCGGCGAAGACTATGAAATCATGGTGCCCTTCCAGGCCCTGCTGGCCGTCGGCCACCAGGTGCACGCGGTCTGCCCCGGCAAGGCCGCGGGCGACTACATCATGACCGCGATCCACGATTTCGAAGGCCACCAGACCTACACCGAAAAGCCGGGCCACCGCTTCACCCTGAACCACGCTTTCGACCAGGTCGACCCGAGCGCCTACGACGCCCTGGTGCTGCCGGGCGGACGCGCGCCCGAATACCTGCGCCTGGACCCCAAGGTGCTGGCACTGATCCAGCATTTTGCCGAGGCCGACAAGCCGATCGCCTCGATCTGCCACGGCGCCCAGCTGCTGGCGGCCGCGCGCGTGCTCGAAGGGGTGCGCTGCTCGGCCTACGCGGCCTGCCGCCCGGAAGTCGAACTGGCCGGCGGCCACTACGCCGAGATCGGCGTCGACGAAGCGGTCACCTACCGCAATTTCGTCACCGCCCCGGCCTGGCCGGCCCACCCGGCCTGGATCGGCCAGTTCCTGGCCTTGCTCGGCACGAAAATCGTGCTATAAAGACGTGTGTTAACTTCCCCGCAATCTTGCACGGGGCCGCGCCCCGTGCGCACGAAGGAAAACCATGTGTGAACTGTTCGTCAAAGCCGATCCAGCGCTGTACCAGTCGCGCGCCCACTCGATCCGCCTGCACGGCGCCGTGACCTCGATCCGGCTGGAAAACATGTTCTGGCAGGTGCTGGAGGACATCGCCGAACGCGACGCCATGAGCACCAACCAGCTCATCACCAAGCTGTACGACGAGCTGGTGGCCTACCGCGGCCGGATCGACAATTTCACCTCCTTCCTGCGGGTGTCCTGCCTGCGCTACCAGTCGATGCTGGCCGACGGCAGCCTGGCGCCGGGGCGCCACCTGCCGCTGGCGGGCATGCTGGCGCGCGCCTGAATCAGGGCGGCGGGCGCTGGAACACCTGGCTCAGGTAGGCCAGGAAGGTCGCGTCGTCGCACATGGTCTTGCCGGGCGAGTCGGACAGCTTGGCCACCGGCTGGCCGTTGCAGCGCACCAGTTTCATCACGATGTTGAGCGGCGCGATGCCGGTGTCGTTGGACAGGTTGGTGCCGATGCCGAAGCCGGTCATGGTGCGGTCCGCGAAATGCCGGTGCAGCGACAGCGCGGTCGGGACATCGAGACTGTCGGAAAACACCAGGCGCTTCGTGCGCGCGTCGATGCGCAGGCGCGCGTAATGCGCCAGCGCCTTCTCGCCCCAGGCCACCGGGTCGCCCGAGTCGTGGCGCAGGCCGTCGAACAGCTTGGCGAAGTAAAGGTCGAAGTCGGCCAGGAAGGCGTCCATGCCGACCACGTCGGTGAGCGCCGTGCCCAGGTCGCCCCGGTATTCCTGCACCCAGTCTTCCAGGGCCGCCTTCTGGAAGTCGCGCAGGCGCACGCCGAAGGCCTGGAAGGCCTGCAGGTACTCGTGGGCCATGGTGCCGATCGGAACCAGGTCGTAGCGCTTGGCCAGGTAGACGTTCGAGGTGCCCTTGAACAGCCCCGGGACCGACCCGGCCAGGGTGGCCACCACCTCCTCCTGCCAGGCGCCGGAGAAACGCCGGCGCACCCCGAAGTCGAAGAACTCGAACGGGTTGCGCCCGGGCGTGTCGTCGCGGTGCGCGCGCAGCAGCGCCAGCTTGGCGGCCAGGCGCCGGCGCGCCTCGGCCAGGGCCGCGTGCTGGTCGAAGCGGCGGAAATACAGCTCGTTGACGATGTACAGCACGTAGATCTCAAAGCCCATCACGTGCACGATCGGCCCGCTGGCGCGGATCACCAGCGCGTCGCCCTCGGCCTCGACCCGGATGAACTTGCGCTGGAACTGGAACACGGTGAGAAAATCGGCGAAATCGCTCTTGATGTAGCGCAGGCCGCGCAGGTAGGCGATCTCGTCGTCGCTGAAACGCAGGGCGCACAGGTGGTCCAGTTCGCGCTCGACCTCCCGCTTCAGTTCGGCCAGCGGGTAGGCTGGCGCGTTGCGGCACAGGAAGGCGTACTCGGCCTGCGCGGACGGGTGGCGATGCAGCAGCGCCTGCCACATGGTGAATTTGTACAGGTCGGTTTCGAGCAGGCTGCGGACGATCGGCGTCATGGGCGGGCTTTGCGTAGTGTTTCGGTGGATGCCAGCGCGGCGCGCCTTAGCGCCTGGCGTTGGCGACGATCTCGGGCAGCACGTCGGCGGCCCTGGCGTGCTGCACGCCCTGGCTCGCCATCTGGTCCAGGAAGGCCTGGTGCTGGCAGGCGTAGCCGGTGACCGGGCTCATGCAATCGGTCAGCAGCACCAGCCTGGCGCGCTGGGCCGGGTCCAGGTTGGCCACGACGTGCTCGGTGGTGGCCTTCACGCAGTGGCTGCCCGCCTCGCCGGCGATGAACACCCGGTCGCTGGCCGCCAGCAAGCTGAGCAAGGCGCCATTGCGCTGGGTGCTGGCGTCCTCGGCGTCCGGCACCTCGGCCTGGATGGCCGAGTAATGCTCGGTCCAGGGGTTGGTGCCCTTGGTCACCGTGTTGACGCGGGCCCGGGCGCGCCGTTCCCAGCCGCCGAAGGCCGCCTGCACGTCCTCGTGCACCTGGTGGCCCCAGCTGCCCATCTCGCAATGGACGGGCCACACCATCAACTGGTAACGTCCGGCCGCCTCCAGGGTGTCCAGGTAGGCCAGCCCGCGCGCCAGGGCGAGCGCCTCGCGCGGGCGGTAGCGCCCGGCGCGCACGTCGGCCGCCGTGATCTCGGTGAACGCTGTCACGGCCTCGCCATCGGCGTCGATCCAGAAGGTCGGGTGGGCGATGTCGAGCCGGTGGTGGGAGTCCAGCGTGGCGCTGATGGCCGTCAGCCCGGCCGCGCCGCGCAGCACCAGGTCGGCCACGTTGCGCATGTCGGCGTGGGCGCCGGGCACCGGCAGCGCCGGCCGCGCAGCCTGGCGCGGCGGCAGGTAGTCCGCCGGCAGGTCGCAAAAATCGTTCTGCGGATCGATCACGAGCAGATGAAAGTCGTGCTTCATTGCGGTTCCTCTCGACGCGATGATTGAAGGATATGCCATAACGGCGCCGCGCGCTGCCAGGATCGCCTTTACGCAAGCTATACGGCAAGTATAGATTTTCCACGTGGAAAATTATTGGGCGCGCTTAAAGCATCGCGATCTTGGCCCGGCATTCCCGCGTGGACACATGGCACTCCAACAATACGGATTCGGAATAGCAGACAATCAGCTTTGATATGGCTAGCCCGGCGAAACATACCCGCTGGAAATTGCAACATAAAAAACTACCTGCTTTCGGGTTTATTTGGCGCAGTTAGCAAAAATCGGTGACCAATTAATAGTATTCGTGCATTACACTATGCACCGCCTAATGGAGATGCCCAGAAGAATCACCTGGCGCGGCGCGGGCTGCATGGCGCTCCGATAAACAGATCATCCTGCAAATGACCTATGAATAAATTCACCACACTTGACCTCGTCGTCTTCTTTACTTATTTCGTCATCGTCGCCAGCTACGGTATCTGGGTCTACAAGCGCAAGCAGAAAGGCTCCGGCTCGGCATCGCACGACTACTTCCTGGCCGAAGGCTCGCTGACCTGGTGGGCCATCGGCGCCTCGCTGATCGCCTCCAACATCTCGGCCGAGCAGTTCATCGGCATGAGCGGCTCCGGCTTCAAGATGGGCATGGCCATCGGCGTCTACGAACTGATGGCCGCGGCCACCCTGATCATCGTCGCCGTGTTCTTCATGCCGGTGTACCTGAAGAACCATATCTACACGATGCCCCAGTTCCTGGAGCAGCGTTACAGCAAGCAGGTGGCCACCATCATGGCCGTGTTCTGGCTGCTGCTGTACGTCGTCGTCAACCTGACCTCCATCCTTTACCTGGGCGCCCTGGCGATCTCCAGCATCGGCGGTCTGGGCCTGTTCCCCTGCATGATCGCGCTGGCACTGTTTGCCGTGATCATCACCCTGGGCGGCATGAAAGTGATCGGCTACACCGACGTGATCCAGGTGTTCTTCCTGGTCATGGGCGGCCTGGTCACCACCTGGCTGGCGCTGGACCTGGTCTCGACCAGCAACGGCGGCAGCGGCATCAGCCACGGCTTCAACGTGCTGACCGTGAAGGCGAGCGACCACTTCAAGATGGTGTTCGAGCGCAGCAACCCGAACTACATGGACTTGCCCGGCCTGTCGATCCTGTTGGGCGGCATGTGGATCGTGAACCTGAACTACTGGGGCTGCAACCAGTACATCACCCAGCGCGCCCTGGGCGCCGACCTGCCGACCGCACGCAAGGGCCTGCTGTTCGCCGCCTTCCTGAAGCTCTTGATGCCTGTCATCGTGGTGCTGCCAGGTATCGCCGCGTTCGTCCTCAATTCGGACCACATCCTCGGCAATGGCATGATGCAGGGCGGCGAGCTGAACCCGGACCGCGCCTACCCTGTCCTGCTGAACCTGCTGCCGACCGGCCTGAAAGGCGTCGCCTTCGCCGCCCTGACCGCCGCCGTGGTCGCCTCGCTGGCCGGTAAGGCCAACAGTATCGCCACCATCTTCACGCTCGACCTGTACAAGAAGCGCTTCAACGTCGACGCCTCGGAAGCGAAGATGGTCAGCGTCGGCCGCATCGTCGTGGTCGTCGCGATGGTCCTGGCCGTGGTGATCGCGCCGTTCATGGGCATCGACAAAAAAGGTGGCTTCCAGTACATCCAGGAATACACCGGCTTCGTCTCCCCAGGCATCTTCGCCATGTTCCTGATGGGCTTCTTCTGGAAGCGCGCCACGGCCAAGGCCGCGATGTTCGCGACCATCGGCGGCTTCATCGCCTCGCTGGTGCTGAAATTCCTGCCGGGCATGATGGACCTGTCCTTCCTGGCGCCGTTCGGCTTCTCGAAAGACAACGGCAGCGGCGTGTTCGAGATTCCCTTCCTCGACCGCATGTTCATGGTGTTTGTGTTCGTCATCATCGGCATGATCCTGATCAGCCTGGCCGCGCCGGACGCCGTCAAGGATCGCAAGACCATGATCGTCGACACCAGCATGTTCAAGGTCGACCGCGGTTTTGCGATCGGCACCGCCGTCATCGCCGCCGTGCTGGTGACCGTGTACACCGTCTGGTGGTAAGCACTTTCCTCGCGGGATGAGAAAAGGCCGGGGCTTCCCGGCCTTTTTTTCGTCCGGCGCCGGCGCGTGCGACGGCCCGCGCTCACGTCCCGCTCAATTCGATGATTCTTTCGCGCCCGCGGCGCTTGCCCGGTTGACTAGCCGGGCGCCCCAAATCGATACTCGACGCACGCCGCCTGGTCCAGCGCGGCCATCACTACCGAAAGTGTCCATGGCTTCCCCCTACCTCACCCGCCGCTCCTTTCTCGCCCTCGGCCTGGCCAGCGCCGCCACCACCGTGCTGCACGCCAAGCCGCTCCCGGCCGTGGCCGCGCGCGCCGGCGCCCACTCGCTGGCCGGCCAGTGGCGCTTCGCCCTCGACCGCGACGACCGCGGCGCCAGCGAACGGTGGTACGCCCAGGCCCTGCCCGCGGACACCCACATCGACCTGCCCGGCATCCTGCAAACCCAGGGCTTCGGCGACGAGGTCACGGCCAGGACCCAGTTCGTGGCCGCCCTGCCGCGCGACATGCGCTGGTACCTGCTGCCGCAGTACAAGGCCTACACCCGGCCCGGCAACGTCCAGGTGCCCTACCTGTCGCAGCCGGTGCGCCACTACCTCGGCGTGGCCTGGTACCAGCGCGAGATCGACGTGCCGCCGGCCTGGCGCGGCAAGCGCGTCGCCCTGACGCTGGAACGGGCGCGCTGGCAGAGCGACGTCTACCTCGACGACAAGCTGATCGGCAGCAACCGCTCGCTGGTCGCCCCCCACGACGTCGACCTCGGCATCCTGAGCCCGGGCAAGCACCGCCTCTCGATCCGGGTCGACAACCGCATGCTGCAACCGGCCTACCGCCCGGACGGCCACGGCGTGTCCGACGGCGAAGGGTCCACCTGGAACGGCATCGTCGGACGCATTGAACTTGCCGCCACCTCGCCCGTGTGGATAGACGATGCCCAGGTCTATCCAATGCTGGCCGCCAGGTCGGCGCAGATCCGCGTCAAGCTGGGCAACCTGACCGGCAAGAGCGGCGCCGGGCGCCTGGCCGCCGGCGGCGTCAGCGTGCCGGTGCGCTGGAACGCGGACGGCGGCAGCGCGACCCTGACCGTGCCCCTGCCCAAGGCCACCGCCTGGTCCGAATTTTCCCCGGCGCTGCAACAGCTCACGCTCACGCTCAAGGGCAAGGACGCCGACGACAGCCGCGCCCTGCGCTTCGGCATGCGCGAGGTGAAAACCGAGGGCAACCAGATCCTGCTCAACGGCGAACAATTCCACCTGCGTTCCACCCACGATGGCGGCGGCTTCCCGCTCACCGGCTACCCGGCGATGGACGTGGCGACCTGGAAGAAAATCATCGGCATCTGCCAGCAGTGGGGCCTGAACGGCATGCGCTTTCACTCCTGGTGCCCGCCGGAAGCGGCCTTCGTGGCCGCCGACGAACTGGGCTTCTACTTCCAGGCCGAATGCGGCATGTGGAACGCCTTCGACACCGCCGGCACCATGCTCGCGCTGCTCAACGACGAGACCGCGCGCCTGCTCAAAGCCTACGGCAACCACCCTTCCCTGCTCATGCTAGGCGCCACCAACGAGCCGGCCGGCCAATACCACAAGCAACTGCCGCAGTGGGACCAGCAATGGCGCGCGGCCGACCCGCGCCGCCTCTACTGCGACGGCGTGGGCCGCTTCTCGGCGCCGCCCGGCGGTCCCGGCACGCCCTTCGCGGCCGACTACCTCGTCACCGGCAGCCCCGCGCGCGGCTCGCACGGCTGGTTCGGCGGCGACTACGAGGCCGCTCTCACCAAGGTGCGCGCCGGCAGCAGCGTGCCCTGCATCGGCCACGAGATCGGCCAGTACTGCGCCTACCCCGACTTCGACGTCATCGCCAAGTTCAGCGGCAAACAGGCCAGCTACGCGGCCTTCCCCGACGGCATCGGCAGCGGCAAGGTCGCCTACATGCATCCGGGGAATTACATCATCATGCGCGACTCCGCCCAGGCCCACGGCCTGCTGGCGCGTAACAAGGAATTCGCCCACGCCTCCGGGCGCTTCCAGGTCGCCTGCTACAAGGAAGAACTCGAAGCGAACCTGCGCACCCCGTCCTACTCCGGCTACCAGCTGCTCGACCTGCACGACTACCTCGGCCAGGGCGGCGCCCTGATCGGCCTGCTCGACGCCTTCTGGGAGAGCAAGGGTTACGTGGGACCGGAAGAAGTGCGCCAGTTCACCAACCCCACCGTGCCCCTGGTGCGCCTTAAGCAGCGCCTGTTCACCCGCGGCCAGACCCTCAGCGCCGACGCCGAGCTGATGCACTTCGGCGCCAAGCCCCTGGCCGCGGCCCGGCCGGCCTGGCGCGTCGTCGACGGCACCGGCAAGACGGTGCTGTCCGGCGCGCTGGCGGTACGCGACATCCCGCGCGGCAAGAACCACGCGCTCGGCACGATCACGGCCGACCTGTCCAGCCTGCCCGCGCCGGCCGCCTACGCGCTTGTTCTTGAACTTGCCGGCAGCGCGGTCCGCAACCAGTGGAACTTCTGGCTCTATCCACCCGCGGCATCGGCCAGCGCCCCCGGCGTGCTGGTGACCGCGTCCTGGGACGAGGCCAAGGCCGCGCTCGCCGGCGGCGGCAAGGTGCTGTTCCTGTCGGGCGCCCCGGCCAAACCGGTGCCCGACCTCGCCCTCACCAAGACGCCGATCTTCTGGAATCGCCTCATGAACCCCAAGCGCACCTGGATGCTGGGCCTGTGGTGCGACCAGCGCCACGCCGCGCTGCGGGGCTTTCCCACCGAGGCCCACTGCGACTGGCAATGGACCGAGCTGCTGGACAACACCACGGCGATGAACATCGACTCCCTTCCGCACGTGCTGCAGCCGGTGGTGCTGCCGATCGACGACTGGAACCGCAACCTGCGCCTGGCCATGCTGTTCGAGTGCGCGGTCGGCGACGGCCGGCTGATGGTCAGCTCCTTCGACCTGTCCGGCAGGCTTGAGGCCACCCAGCCGGGCGCCGCCTCGCTGCGCAAGTCCGTGCTCGACTACATGGCGTCGCCGAGCTTCGCGCCGGCCGCGCGCATCGGCTTGGGCGAGATCGAGGCCTGGATGCCGGTGCGCTACGTGGCGCCCGAGCTGATCATCAGCCCGCCGGCGACGAGCGACGTGGCCGATCCGGGCTGACAGCGCCGCCGCTACGGTAAGCGAGCGGCGAAGGACGGCTGAAATGAGCGAGGAAAAGACGCGCAATGAACGCTTGATCAATGGGGAACAATCGGGGGAATAAACAGGGAACAAACGCGGCCGCTGCGGAATCAAGATCGGAATCAAAATCGCATGATGCTTGGCAGATTTCGCAATTGCAGCGCGCCCCCGATCTATCCAGAATGAGCGATTCGCCCATCGTGGCGGCCCCTGCGCGTTAGCGAGACATGAACAATCCATCCCGTCGCACCCTCATCAAAACCCTGGTCGCCGGTGCCGCCGCCGCCCCTGCCGCCGCGCTGCAGGCCAGCAGCCCGGGCGAACGCCACCCCAGCCATCGCAGCGCCTGGGCCAAGGGCATCGAAGGCCAGCGCAAGGCCGACCTGGGCAATGGGACCTACCTCAATCCCATCATCGCCGGCGACCATCCGGACCCGACCATCCTCAAGGACGGCGATGATTACTACATGACGTTCTCCTCGTTTTTTTCGTACCCGGGACTGGTCATCTGGCACTCGACCGACCTGGTCAACTGGGCCCCGATCGGCCCCGCCCTGACCAAGGCGCTCGGCACCATCTGGGCCGTCGACCTGTGCAAGCACCAGGGCCGCTACTACCTCTACATTCCCGCCAACCCGAACGAACAGGGCTGGTCGATCTACGTGGTCTGGGCCGACCACATCGAAGGCCCCTGGAGCGAGCCGATCGACACCCAGATCCGCGGCTGCATCGACCCCGGCCACATCGTCGGCGAGGACGGCAAGCGCTACCTGTTCGTCAACGGCATCCGCAAGGTCAGGCTGACCGACGACGGCCTGCGCGCCGACGGCCCGGTGGAAGCGGCCTACCAGCCATGGCGCTATCCGGCCGACTGGGTGGTCGAGAACTTCGCCCCCGAAGGCCCCAAGCTGCTGCGCCGCGGCGAGTGGTTCTACCTCGTCACCGCGGTCGGCGGCACCTCCGGCCCACCCACCGGCCACATGGTCATCGCCGCCCGTTCGCACTCCATCCACGGGCCGTGGGAGCACTGCCCCAGCAACCCGCTCGTGCGCACGCGCAGCGCCGCCGAGCCGTGGTGGTCGCGCGGCCACGCGACCCTGGTCGAAGGCCCCGCCGGCGACTGGTGGATGGTCTATCACGGCTATGAAAACGGGTTCCGGACGCTGGGCCGCCAGACCCTGCTCGAACCGATCGAATGGACCAGCGACGGCTGGTTCCGCGCCCTGGGCGGCGACCTGTCCAAGCCGCTGCGCAAACCGCGCGGCGGAAAACCCAGCCGCGCCGGCTTCGCCCTGTCTGACGATTTCTCGACCAACAAGTTCGGCGTCCAGTGGAGTTTCCACGATCCTGCGCCCAGCGACATGCAGCGCGTGCGCTACGACGGCAAGGCGCTCGTGCTGCAGGCCAAGGGTAGCTCGCCGGCCGACAGCGCGCCGCTGACCTGCGCCGTGGGCGAACGCTCCTACGTGGCCGAGGTGAGCCTCGACCTCAGCGGCGGCGCCGAGGCCGGCCTGCTGATGTTCTACAACCACAAGGCCTTCGTCGGCGTCGGCTTCACCGCCACGACCATGAAGACCTACGAGTTTTCGCAGGAGCAGCAATGGATGCGCGTGGCGGTGAACGCGTCGAGCGTACGCATCCGCGTGAGCAACGACGAGAACGTCATCACCTACCATTACTCCTTCGACGAAGGCCGCACCTGGCAGCTCAACGGGCTGCGCATGGAAGTGTCGGGCATGCACCACAACGTCTTCGGCGGCTTCATCAGTTTGAAGATCGGGATCTACTGCGCCGGCGAAGGCAGCGTACGCTTGCGCAACTTTACGTTCGCGGGGACCTCGGCTTAACGGTGCCTTGCCACCCCTGTGCGCAGCACTGGGCGGGCGAGTAAGTTCAACCTGCGCCTCCTCGCGCCCCAAGCAAGCAGGCGCCAGCCCCGGATCTCGCGAAATGGAGCGCTTTGCGGCGCGTGACAGGGCCATTTTTTCGGTCCATGCATGCGCCAGCAAAGCGCTCCAGCCAGCGCTATCTCGCCAGCTGTTCCAGCTTGCCCTTCACATGGGACCAATGAGGCGCATCCGCCGGCGCATCCTTGCGGTCGTAGATCGGCTCCCATACGGCAGCGAGCTCGCGATTGAGCACGATAAACGCACGCTGGTCTTCCGGCACATCCTCTTCCTGGTAAATCGCCTTCACCGGGCAGGCCGGCACGCAGAGCGCGCAGTCGATGCAGTCGTCCGGCGAAATGGCGAGGAAGTTCGGACCTTCGCGAAAGGCGTCTGCAGGGCAAACCTCGACGCAATCGGTGTGCTTGCAGCGGATACAGTTTTCCGTGACGACGAAGGTCATGTTTCCTCCTCCGGACGGATGCCGAGCGCAACGAGCATACGCGACACCATATTGTAGGTCGCCACGACGCCAACCAGTTCGACCGTCAACTGGTCGCTTTTCAGGGCGGCGCGCGCGGCATCGAATACTGCGTCGCTGACGTTCACATCAACAGTGATCGCGCGGACCAGCGCAAGGATCGCGCGTTCACCGCTATCGAAGGCGGCGCTATCGCTGGCAGCGCCGTGCAAGGCGTCGAGCTGCGCCTGCGTGCCGCCGGCCTTGAGGAATTCGGGCGCGTGGTGATGGAACTCGTAGTGCGCCCCATTCAACAGCGCGACCTGGCAGATCGCCAGCTCGCGCAGCCGGGCCCGTAGTTCGAGGTTGGTCCTCACGTCGCCGAGGAAAGCGTTCCATCCTCTCGCGAAAGCCGGACTGTGCAGCAGCATGCGGTCGAGGTTGAGCAGCGTGCCGCCGCGCCGGGCGCGAACGGCGTCGACGATCGCCTTGGGCTCGGTGAGGTCCGATGGTTGATAGGGAATGCGAGGCATGTTTTTCTCCTTGTTATGCATTAGCCAGGATCGCGGGCACGGATGCCGACGGCGCCGCCTTGGCCTGTCCGGCAGCGGCGATGGCCGCATCGACAGCTTCTCCCAGGCGCTCCACGATGGCATCGATGGTGTCTGCGCCTGCAATGAACGGCGGCGCCAGCAACACATGGTCGCCGATGCTGCCGTCCAGCGTGCCGCCCATCGGATACACGATCAGGCCGCGCGCCAGCGCCTCGGTCTTAATGCTGGCATGGATCTTCCACTTCGCCTCGAACGGCAGCTTCTGTTCACGGTCGGCCACCAGCTCGATGCCCTGGAACAGCCCGCGTCCGCGGATATCGCCCACATGCGGATGGTCTGCGAAGCGCGCCTGCAAGCGCTGCATCAGCTGCGCACCGCGCTCACGTACGTTGTCGAGCAGATTGTCGCGGCGGACGATGCGTTGCACCGTCAACGCGGCGGCGCAGGCAAGCGGATGGCCAATGTAGGTGTGGCCGTGCTGAAACACCCGCGATCCTTTGGCGATGGTGTCGTAGATGTTCGCCCCCACGAAGGTCGCGCCGACCGGCGCGTAGCCGCCGCCCAAGCCCTTCGCCACCGTCATCAGGTCCGGTGCGATCCCCTCCTGCTCGCACGCATGCAGGGAGCCGGTGCGCCCCATGCCGCACATGACTTCATCGAGGATCAGCAAGATGCCGTAGCGATCGCAGATCTCGCGAATGCGCCGGAAATATCCCGGCGCCGGAGGTACCGCGCCCAGCGTCGCCCCCACCACCGGCTCGGCGACGAAGCCGATCACGCTTTCCGGCCCCAGCTCGATCAGCTTCGCTTCGAGCTGGTCGGCGGCGCGCTGTCCATATTGCTCCGGCGTCTCGCCGGGCTCCCGGTAACGGTACTCGTAGCAGGGGTCGATGTAGTGGCTTTCCGTCAGCAGCGGCGCAAACTGTGCCCGACGCAAGGCATTGCCACCGACGCCGAGCGCGCCCAGGGTATTGCCGTGGTAGCTCTGGCGCCTGGCGATGAACCGCCTGCGCTGGGTTTCGCCGCGCTCGACGAAGTATTGCCGCGCCAGCTTCAGGGCCGCCTCCACCGCTTCCGAGCCGCCCGAGACCAGATAGACATGCGAAAGTCCGTGCGGCGCATGCCGGATCAGCTCCTCGCCCAGCTCTTCCGCGACGGCTGTCGTGAAGAAGCCGGTGTGCGCATAGCACAGCGTTGCCATCTGCTTCTGCATCGCGGCGATGACCTCCGGATGCTGGTGGCCGAGACAGGAAACGGCGGCGCCGCCGCTGGCGTCGATATAACGCTTGCCGTCCGCGTCGAACAGATATTCCCGCTGGCCCGCGACGGCCAGCGGATAGTCGTGATTAATCTGCCTATGCAATAGATACGTCATGCCCTTCCCCCCACGACGGTGCGGCCGTCCGGCGCGCCGTGCGCCACGGCCGGCGCGATACGGGCATCGTGGCGTTCCAGCATGTGCACCACCTTGTGCCCGTGCTTGTGCTCCTCCACCTCGTCCTGTTCGGTCTCGAAGAAGAATCGCTTCTCGCCGAAGGCCGGCACCAAGTCATCCAGCCAGGTCGCTTCCGGGTCGAACTTCGCGTAGAAAGGCTTGCGTACCCAGTCCGGATTGCGCGCTTGCAGGAACTGCAGCGCAAACACCTTTTCTCCCCCGATCGTAACGATGCCGTCCACCGCCACCTTGCCGGGGAAGGCGCTCATCGACGGGCCGCGCACCGTGCGTGACAGGCCAGACACCAGCTGGTATGCCGCCTGGAAAGTCTCGTAAGCCTTCGCCAGCGGCAGCGCGAAATAGTTCTTCGGCCCGGTGTCGCGCTCGACGAACATGTAATACGGAATCGCGCCCAGGCGCACGCCCGTGGTCCACAACTCCGCCCAGCCTTTCGGGTCTTCATTGATGTGGCGGATCAAGGGCGCCTGCATGCGCAGCGTGGCACCGGAGCCGACGATGCGCTTGACCGCCTTCTGGGCTATCTCCTGGCGCAACTCGACCGGATGGTTGTAATGTCCCATGATCGCCAGGTTCTTGCCTGCGGCGACGACCTTCTCGAACAATCGGATCAGGTCGTCGGCATCCTTGTCGGTCACGAAACGCTGCGGCCAGTACGATACCGACTTGGTGCCGATGCGGATGTTCTGGATGTGGGACAGCTCAGGCACCAGCAGCGGCTCGAGGTAGCCTGCCAGCGCGCGCGTGCTCATGATGAGCGGATCGCCGCCCGTGATCAGCACGTCGGTCACTTCGTGGTGCTGCTTGAGGTAGGCCACCAGCTCGGATGATTCCTTCGCGTCGAACTTCAAATCGTCCATGCCGACGAACTGAGGCCAGCGGAAACAGAAGGTGCAGTAGGCGTGACAGGTCTGGCCGGCGCTGGGGAAGAACAGCACCGTCTGCTTGTACTTGTGCTGCAGGCCGCGCAGCGGCACGCCGTCGAGCATCGGCACGTTGTGCGTCATCTGCCCGGCCGGGTGCGGATTCATGCGCATGCGGATCTGCATCACTTCCTTGTTGATCGCCTGCTCGTCCGCACCGGACAAGACCAGGTCGCGCAGCAGTGCGTATTCGTCGGCCGCCAACATGTCGCGATGGGGAAAGGTGAGGCGGTAGATCGGATCGTCCGGGATATTGTCCCAATCGATCAGTTCGTTCATGACGTATTCGTTGGTGCGAAACGGTAGGACATGCGAAATGACTAGCACCGCTTCGCGCAGCTCCTCCGACATGCGCGCCCATTGCGGCGCCTGATGAATCGTCTGCCGGGTATAGGGTTTGAACTTGCTCGGCAGCGGTGCATTGGCGTCATTATTTACGAGACTCATCGTGCTTCCTTCCATGGTCAGTTGAAATTCCTTTCCGGGACCGGCGGTTTGACATTTCGCAAACTTCGCCACGATCGACGGCAATGGCGGGCAAGAAAGACGCTATATTCCGTTCATTACTTGGCCGCACTGAATGGACTACAGTGTTGCGCCGAACCCCGCTAGCTCACAAACGATAAAATTTCGGCACCATGTGCGTTTGAGGAATGAACTTGAGAAGAAAGATCCCTAGCATGGAGGCCCTGATCGCCTTCGAAGCGGCAGCACGGCATGAAAGTTTCACCCGCAGCGCCGATGAACTGGCGCTGACGCAAAGCGCGGTGGGAAGGCAGATCGCCGGCCTGGAAGACTTTGTCGGCGTGCCCTTGTTCAATCGCGTGAAGAAGCGTCTGGTCCTGACCGACGTGGGGCGTGCCTATGCGAAACAGGTGCGCGAGCATCTGGAGCGCATCGAACGCGACACGCTGGCCGCGATGGCGCACAAGGGTGCCGGCGGCATACTGGAACTGGCGGTGATACCGACCTTCGCCACGCGATGGCTGATCCCTCGCCTGCCGCAGTTCTATGCCCGGCATGCCAACATCACGCTAAACCTCACTACCCGCGCCGAACCGTTCATGTTCGCCGACACGCCCTTCGATGCCGCCATTCATTTCGGAAACCCTGCATGGCCGGGCGCGATGGCGCGTCATTTGCTGGGCGAAGAAATGACGCCGGTGTGCAGCCGGCGCATGCTCGGCAATCGCGCAGGGCTGGCGCCGGCGGACCTGGCCCAATTCACGCTCCTGCATCAGTCGGCACGCGCGCAAGCATGGCGGCACTGGTTCGCGCAGGCGGGCGTGCACAGCGCCGACTGCATGCGCGGCCAGCGCTATGAATTATTCTCGATGCTGGTGGAAGCGGCACGTGCGGGATTGGGCGTGGCATTGGTGCCGCGCTTCTTCGTGCTCAATGAATTACGCAACGGCGAACTGGTCATCCCCTGCGATATTCCCTTGCGCAGCGAGAGCGGCTACTACCTGGTGTACCCGGAAGCGAAGCAGGGTTCGCCGCTCTTGAACATTTTCGAGACATGGCTGCTCGCCGCGGCGGAACAGTATCGCGGGGCCGATGCGGTGCACCTGGTGGCTTAGGCCACGTCAAAAAATAGCTTGACCGTTCGTGCTGTCCATCCCTGTTTAGTGTCCTGCGATCATCTTCCTGGTTGCAGTTGGCCTTTGTTCCGAGCAAAATGCTATGCTTGACAACATCGGAACGGCGTTTGGTCTCACCATTTCAATGGCGGGTGCACATGCGCGTCGTCCCCGCACGTCAATGCATCGTGACGCCTAATAGTTCCCCCCGTGCTATTGTTGAAACCCCAACTTTAAGGAGATCGACATGGGCAAACTGAACGTTAAGAAATTCGCCGTCGCATCGTACAAGACCGTGTCGATGCACAAGAAAGTCGTAGACGCCCTGCAACGAACAATAGGCCACAAATGAGCACTTCTTCCGTCCGGGTCTACAGTCCCACAGCGAAAGCGCTGCACTGGACAGTCGTCGCGTTGATCGTCGTCCAGTTCGCGACAGCGTTCTTGATGCCCGACATCGGCCCCAGGACGCCCCCAAGCACCGTAATCGACCTGCACTTTTCCTTCGGCGTGGTGATCCTGGCCGTGATGGCGATCCGCTTCGTGCACGGTCTGCTCTATCCGGTTCCCCTCGAAGCGTCCGCTGCGCGACCGTGGGAACGCCTGCTCGCCATGACCACCCACCGCCTCATCTACCTGATTTTGCTGGTGTCGCCGGTGCTGGGGTGGGCGTCGGCGTCGGCGCACAGGCTGGCGGTCAGCCTGTTCGGCATCGTCGAATTGCCGGCGATTGCCGCGCCGAGAGCGCATTGGGCGCTGGTCGCGGGCGACATCCACATGCTGGCCATGTGGGCGCTGCTGGTGCTAGTTGGCTTGCACGTGGCCGCCGCGCTGTATCACCACTTTATGCGGAACGAGGACACGTTGAAGCGCATGCTGCCGTCCTCACTCTAAGGTCCGTCCCGCCTCAGGCCGTGGCTCCGCGATCGCAGCGCTGCGCCATGCCGGCGGGCGCATGTGCGCCAAACCTGCGCCGTCGGCCCGGCTGCCGCTTTATCGCCTCCTCACCCTTGCGCATCGGTGTCGTCGGCCTGCCCCACCCCCACGTGCATTGGCTGTTGGTGCGGGAAAAACTGGGCGACATTGCGGCGCGTTGACGGACTTCGGCTGCTATGGCGTCAATCTGATGACTTACCTGATGCACGGATGGCGCCCCACACCGGTGACCGCAATCACCCAGCACCTGCAGCCGCAGGACTATCCGAAGATGATCGTGACGAAAATTCTGGACGCTGCAAAGAAAAGCGCAGAGTTCGGGAAGACGATTCGATTCTAAGCAACGCAATCCGGGCGAGTTGGCGTCAATTTTTCCCTCGCCATGAATGGCCGTCCCGAAACGCGAGCGAACGTTTCTGAAGCCGCATCCCTGAACGTCCGCCCCTTGCGCCAAAGCGAAAACGCGATTCCGCACCGGTCCGGCGCTGTCCAGCAAAATCCCGCATGCGGCGAGGGCCCGTCAGTTGGACTGACGGTCCTTTACCTGATTCGGGTAACTCCCCCGAATTAATGGTTTTAGAGGCGCGGTTACGGGAAAACGAAATTGAATTCGTCCGCGTGATTGCCAATGATGACTACCCGTCCGTCGTAAACTCTTAAGGAGGAAACGTATGAGTAGAAATCTTGTTTTGGCTACGCTGACTGCTGCCGTGTTACTGGCAGGCTGCGGTGGCAGTAGTAGCAGTGGCAGTGGTAGCGTAATGAGCACCACTGAGCTCGCGTCCAGTGCGGCGGTAGGAAAGCCGGTGACCGCCACCGTCAGCGCCGTGAACTCGACCAATGCGACATTCACGGCGCTGGCCACGCTCCACGTGAACCAGCAGGCCTATTTCCAGGTCACGGGCTCGAAGTTGACCAGCACCCTGGCACTGGACGTGACCGACTGTGCCGGCATGACGACGATCTCGATCAGCGCCACCGATGCACGCTTCCGATGCACGCCAGGCGGCACCGCCGGCATGAAAACCATCACGGTCAAGGACAAGGCGGGCGGCACGACGGTGTACACCGGTTCGGTCGCCGTGCAGGACACGAACCCGCCGCCTCTCACAACGCCGCTGCCGGTTCCCACCCGCGGTTTCAACCTTGGCAATTCGCTCGAGGCCATCTGGGGGTATTCGATCCCGGGCCAGCCGGTGTACACCTCCGCCGCCAACGCCGGGTTCAATTCCGTTCGCATTCCCTGCGCCTGGGACAGCAATGCCGATCCGGTGACGCATGTGATCAACGCGGACTACATGGCCAAGGTCAAACAGGCGGTCGACTACAGCATCGCTGCCGGCATGTATGCCGTCATCAACGTTCACTGGGATGGCGGATGGTTCGACAGCCACATCGGAGACACGGTCGATCCGGCCATCGACGCGAAGGTGCGCAGCTACTGGACGCAGATCGCGACCACGTTCGCCGGCTATGACAACCACCTGCTGTTCGCGGCCGCAAACGAACCGGATGTCAAGAGCCCAACCCAGATGAAGACGCTGATGGCGTACTACCAGACCTTCGTCAACACGGTGCGCAGTGCCGGCGGCAGCAACACCAACCGCTGGCTCGTGCTGCAGGGCGGCGGCGATACGTCGTGGTTCACCACCATGCCCACGGACTCGACCCCGGGCCGCCTGATGGTCGAATTCCATAACTACACGCCGTCCCTGTTCACGATCATCCATACCGATCAATCGTGGGGCACGGCGATTTACTTCTGGGGTCCGGCCTACCACTATGCCGCCGATCCGACCCGCAACGCCACGTTCGGGGAAGAAGGCGCCATCGACGCGGGATTCCAGCAGTTGAAGGAACAATTCGTCGACAAGGGCGTCCCCGTGATGGTGGGCGAGTTCCAGGCTGGCGGAACACCGGGCCTGACCGGCGCCGAACTGAGCTGGAACACCGCTTCCACGCTCTACTGGAACAAGTTCGTGGGCGAATCTGCCCAGGCCCACGGTCTCAGCCCGTTCTACTGGAGTACCCCGAACGCGCCGTTCGACTACACCACGGGGGCGATCACCAACCCGGATCTTGTCAAGGTCCTGGCCGGCGGAGTGGCGCCGCCGCCGCCGAACGGTGCCCCGTACGCGGTAACCGGCCTTGCCGCGACAGCCGGCGCGGGTCAGGTATCGTTGTCCTGGAATGCCGTCGCCGGCGCCACCAGCTACCGGATCTACCGCACGGCCGAATCCGGCAACGAACCCGCCACGCCGTCCGTCAGCGGCATCACGAGCACGGCGTACACCGATACCGGCCTCAACCCCGGCACCACCTACTACTACCGGGTGGTGGCCGTGAACAGCGGCGGGCCGTCCGGATTCTCGACCGAGGCGCACGCGAGCACGCCCGGCGTCAACCCGGACCCGACGAAGTTCAACTTCGAGACCGATACCCAGCTGTGGTCGCCCAATGGGGCGCAAATCAGCGGAATCGCCACGTCGACGGCACAGCACTTTGCGGGCAATCAGTCGCTGGCGGTGAACTTCGGCGGCGCGGCCGCGGGCACCTCGTCGGTCGACTTGAGCGGTGTAGTCGTGCCCGCTGGCGCGACGATCACCTTCCACGTCTGGATCCCGGTCGGCAGCCAGGTCACCACGATCGAGCCCTATCTCCAGGACTACAACTGGGCCTGGGCCTCGACCCCATACACCAGCTTCACCGCTGGCGCCTGGAATACGATCACGCTCACGGTGCCGACGACGGCCATCACGCCGCTGCAGCGGCTCGGCTTGAAACTGACGACGGGAGCGGCGTGGACCGGCACTGTCTACGTCGACTCGATCAATTGGTAGACCGGATGACTGGGTAGCGTGAAGCTGGAAGGCCGCGTGGGAACGCGGCCTTTTTTCTGTGCACCGCGTATCGGCGGCGATATGGACGCCTCCCGTTTGGAGGATATTTTCCAGCAATTCAGACGCCTACTCCAATACAAACTTCCACATATTTTCCTCTTCAACAAGCCCGGCTTGCTGAGTTCGCCCGGTTCGCTGGAATTTACCACCATGCACGCGTTGCTCAACGAAAATAACCCCGCTTGGCGTGTCTCCGTCATGCGGGTAGCGATATTCAACGTCGTCGAACAACAGGTTCCCGTTGCTATCCATTCTCACGCCCTTGCATGCACCGAACATGCTCGGCAATTTGTAGAGCTTGGGAGTCTGGCGGCTACGCATGTCGATCAAGTAAACGGCAAAGTGCCTTACTGCCGTCCCGCTACTGGATGAGGGCTGCCCCTCGATGCAGCCAAGCGCACCAGCCTGATATGCCACCGGCCTCGGGCCAAGGTCATCCTCATTGACGGGTTCGGACGGAAAGGCCACGCGGCTGTACCCCGATCCACCGTGGTCATTTTTGATTGGCATTCTTGAACAAATTTTTCAAAAACTCGTTTTCGTGTTCCAAAAGGACGTACACGCACTCGTAGTAGGCTACATCGTAGTCGTGATACCGGGGATTGACTGTCGCTGCTTCGTGTACCCAATTCGTCATTGACTCACGACTCAGCTCGCAGAAATTTCGTGACATAACTTGATTTCGCAGATACTCCACGCGGCTGGCATGACCGGCGCCGGCACACGACCCAATGTACCGAAGCGAGCAATCAGAGCGTGTTCCAGCTCGCTTGATGCCGTACAGGCCTTTCCGCTACGCGAAAGGTGCCAGCCCAGCAGTTCTCGAGGGGCCGTCGATCACCAATGCCAAGGTCGCCTAAGTTGACCGGTACGCAAATGTTGCAGCAAACGGCCAGGCGACACCCTGGACTGCGAATCGTCGACACCGGCGGCAGATTCAATCAACGTTAGCACGTCAATTTCTTTATGCTCCAAGCCAAAAAGCCGCTTGCGGCCCCGGTACACCCGGAGTCGCAAGCGGCGCATGACGGCAGGCCCCTCAGAAGTCGTAGGAAGCCTGCATACTGTAACGCGGGCCGGTCACGAACCATGCGTGGCCCAAGGTACCCACGTGCTGGACCATTGTCTGCTTGACCATCGCGCTGTTCAGGTTCTGTGCGCTCAGGCCGATGCGGAACTTCGGCGTCAGCTTAAAGAAGATCGAGCCGTCAAGCTGGCCGTAGCTCTCCTGCCACAGCGGCAGGCCGTAAGCCTGGTTGTTCTTCCCCTTGTACGTGCCGTATGTCGGGCTGTCCGGATTCAAGTCCAGCGCGTCTGTGCCACGCGTGCCCCAGTTATTCACGCCCAGCAGGAAGCGCGAACGCCAGTTGTAAGCCAGCCGTGCCTGAAGAGGGCCGTGCTCGTACATGACCGCCAAGTTGATGGTCTTCTTCGACACGCCCTGCAGTGGCAGATTGCCGAACGTCTGCATGTTGGTGTCGCAGCCGTTGATCGCCAGGTTCAGGTTGGACGCGCCGTCGCCGCCCGAACACCATTTCTGGTACGAGGGATCGTCCAGCAGTCGCTTGCTATTGACCAGCGTCAGGCTGGCCTGGGTGCCGATGCCGCGCAGCCATTCGGGCACGAAGTCGTAGAACTGATGGTAGGCGATCTCGACGCCGCGCGCATAACCGTACGCCCCGTTGACCGGACCGGTGACGATGAAGGTCTGGGGGGCGCCGGTCACGTCCGTGGTGGGGTATCGGTACGCCTCGTTGACGATGATGTCCTTCAGGCTCTTGTTAAAGACCGCCAAGGTCAGCGAGCTGGCCTTGGCGAAATACCATTCGGCCGTCAAGTCTTCCGAGACGCCGGCGATCGGGCGCAGCCTCGGATTGCCGCTGCCGGAACCGGTCAGGGAGACGCCGTTGACGGTCACCGTCGTCGGCAGGCCCGTGTTGCCGCCACCGGTGGTGCTGCTGTTGACCGTTTCGTACAGCGAGGTATAGCCCTGCAGCTGGTTGAAGTCCGGACGCGACATCGACTTGGCCGCCGCAAAGCGGAACTGCAGCTTGTCGCCGGCCTTCATGCGCAGGTTCAGGCTCGGCAGCAAGTTGTGGTAGCTATTCTTGTAGTCGATCGGCGCAACGAAGCCGGGGATATCCGGGATCATGTCCGCGCCGATCACATTGGCGCCCGATGGGTAGTTCGATGGCTTCGGCTTGAACACCGTGAAGCCGGCGGCGTTGACGCTGGTCTTCACATAGCGCAGGCCGATGTTGCCGTCCACCGGATACTTCAGGTTGTCGAAGCCGAAGCGCAGCTGGGCGTAGGCGGACCGGGTGTGCTCGCCCTGGCGGTTCACGCTGGCCGGATCGTCCTTGAAGCTGGCCGCCGTCCACGGGCTGCAGGTGACGCCTTTTTTGGTCGCCTGCAATTCGGCGCACAGGATGTCGTGGTAGCTGTGCAGCGTCGTATAGCTGTCCGGAAAGCCACGGACCACCGCTTCGGTCGGGTAGATCAGGGACGGAATCTGCACGTCGCCGTTGAAGAAGTTCGGGAACGGCGTCAGCTGGGCGCCGCTGGAGAAGCGCGGGTCGTTCAGATAGGCCAGATGCGAGAGCTGCGAGCCAACCCAATACGGCTCGGTGATACCCTGCCAGTTATAGCTCGGGTTGGTGTTCTGGTTCTCGCCCCGGCGGTTCATCATGCGCACGCCGAAACGGACGTCGCGCAGCACCGGATCGTCGAACGCGTACTTGACGTCGGTTTTCCAGGCCTTGCTGTCGGCGCGCTTGCGATCCATGTGTTCCTGGGTATAGGCCCAGTAGTAATTCGCGGGGTCGGCCAGCAGCTGGGCGACGCCCGGGGCGAAGGTGAAACTCGGCTGGCGGCCGGTCAGGTCGACGGTTTCGGACGGGAGCGCGACTTGGGTCGAGACGTCGGAGTCGATGCCGTCGGTGTGCGAGAGCATGCGCTGGAAGTCGTTGACGACGGTCCAGGCCGGGTTCACACGCCACTGCACGTTCAGCGAAATGTCCTGGGTGCTCGAGTGCCGTACCGACGCACGGTGGTCGGAGCCGAAGGTGATGCCGTTATTCTTCGGATTGCTGAGCGTGCCGGCGAGGAAGGCGCCGTTCTCGTCCCACGTTCCGTCCGCCACCTTCATGTCGTATGGCTTGGCCGCCTGCGAGATGATGGCCCTTTCCGACCAGTCCTCGGTGTAGCGCGAGCGGAAGTAGGTCAGCGACGCGGTCAGGTTGCGGTTCGGGCGCCACTGGAAGGCGGCGTAATCGCCCTTGCGGTCGCGGTCGTAGGCCTGCTGGCGCCATTCCGCCCCCTTCGGCACCCACATGGTGCGGCCCGGGACGATGTCGTTCACGTGCGGGTAGTAGGGATCGACGAACATCTCGTCGTTGCGCACCTTGCTCTTGGACTTGGCGATGTCGACCAGAACGCCGAATTCGCCCAGGCGGGTCGTCCAGCGGTTCGACAGCAGCAGGGACGAGCTGGGGGCGGCCTTGCCCTTGCGCAGCTTGGAGTACGCTTCCGAGCCAGTGAGCGTCCCCTTGAAGCCCTTGAAGTCGAATGGCAAGGCGGTGCGCAGGTTCACCAGGCCCGAGATACCGCCTTCGATCTGCTCGGCGGACGGATTCTTGTACACGTCCACGCCGGCCATCAGCTCGGGCGGCACGTCGGAAAAGCTGAGCGCGTGGCCGCTGCCGGCCGAAAACGACTCGCGGCCGTTCAGCTCCGAGCCGACGTAGGGCAAGCCGCGGATCACGATGCCCGACCCTTCCACCGCGTAGTGCTGCGGGTCGCTGGAATTGCTGCGGTCCATGGTCACGCCGACCACACGGCTCAGCACCTCGGTGACCGACTGGTCCGGCAGCTTGCCGATGTCCACGGCGACGATCGAATCGACGACTTCGTCGGCGTCTTGCTTGATCTTCTGGGCGGACTGCAACGCGGCGCGCTGGGCGGTCACCACCACGACTTGCGTCCCGGTCTTGTCGACCTTTTCCGAGGTCGTGGTCTGCGCGACAGCAACCCCACCATAAAGCAATGCCAGTTGGGCTACGCCGACGGCAATCGCGGTTTTTCTAAACTTGTTCAAAAGGGTCTCCTTGGATTCGGCTATTTTTTTTCCTGCTACCGCCCTGCAAATCAGGCAACAACAATTTTATGATACCGGTATCTTTTTGGTGGGTCAATAATTTGGCCGCGCAAACAGCCATTCCGGACGCATTTTCGTCGTTTTTTTGATACCGGTATCATAACGAGAGGTCATCCGTCCAGCGCGGATTTTTAACGGCATTTGGCGCCTTTTTATGACGAGGGCGACAATACATGCGCAGTCGCTTCAAGCAACGCGGCTTCGATGAACCGACACGGCGCTGGAGGCAACGCACCCGGCTCATGTCCATCCGTGGTGGAAGAAGGCGTCCGAGGCCATGGTTGTAGCGGCACCGATCGCCTTCTGGCTCGGACGATCGGCCCGCCCGCCAGCACTTCCTAGCACCGCCGGCGCACGCATCCCAGCGCGCCAAGCGCCACCGCCAGCAGCCATGGCGACGCCGGCTCGGGCACGTCCGACCGACTGGCGACGGACACCCGCTGCGGGTCGGCGATCTCATTATCCTGCCCGAGGTTGAACACGGCCAGACTGTTGGTGAACGGATCCGGATTGCCGAGAGCCGTCATCATATCGGCCCCATACAAACCCACCGAAAAGACCGACGAGCTTCCCGTCAAGTCCAGGTCGAATTCGAAAACGCCGCCGAGTTGTATGGACTGGAACACGTCATTGAACGGCGTGCTGTTGACGAAGGCCAAGGTGCCCGGCAGCGCGCCCGACACGCCCCCTTCCTCCTGGGCCGGCTCGCTCCCCAGCATGCCGCTGAAGTTCGACAAGACCGCGGTCGCGGGTGCCGCATCAAATCCGGGATTGAATTGCAGGTCGAGCCAGCCGGTGCCTGCGTAGCCATCGGTCTGCAGGCTTAGGTGGTAATGCGGCGCGGCAGTGGACGCGCCCGCCACCAGGCACAACGCGGCCGCGGCGATCCAGTGCCGCGCAACTTGACAAAGATGGGTAGTCATTGGTTTCTCCTGATCAGAAATTGCCCGAAAAGACGAGCGGGACGTAGTGCACGGCGACGTGGGAAGGATCGGCAAAGCTCAGCTGCGCCGTGACCGATGCGCCCGGGGCCAGACCGCCGGCGATCGTCACGTAGGGCTGGCCGGCATGCGTTCCGCTGGCGTTGCTCAGGGTGACGCCGGCCGGAAGCTCGGCCAACTGCAGCTGCAGCGGACCGGCCAGTGCCGTGCTACCCCGATTGGTGAGGGTGATGTAGCCGTTGAAGGCCTGGGTCGTACGATTGAGCACGAGGCCTGTGCTGGACGTCGCGACCTGGGCGGTCACGTCGATCGGGTTGGCCACGGTAAAAGGCAGCGGGTCGGAGCGGTCGACATTGCCGTCCGCGTCATAGGCCGCGAGTTGCAACTGATGCGCGCCATTCGCCAGCGCCGTCGAATCGACCTGGACTGAGAACGGCGCCAAGGTGCTGCTGCCCACGAACTGGCCGTCCACGTAGAAATCAGCCCGCGTGCGCGTCACACCCTGGGGCAGCTTGGCGCTCATCTGCACGCTGCCTGAATTGCCGGTGACGGTGCCGTTTACCGTGAGGTCGCTCACCAGCGGCACCGATGCGGTATCGGTCCAGGCGGCATTGGCGATCGCCTTGTTGTATTCGATCTTGGCGAGGCGCTTGCCATTCCCGTCGACGGCGAACATCAAGGTCGTCTTGGCAGGGAGCGTGCCCACCCATTCCACCGGGTTCAGGTTAGCACTGGTGAATAGAAGGCGCGTGTTCACCGACGCGTCCGAATAGCGGCCGTCCAGGCGCACGGAATAGGTCCGGTCCGTCGTCGTGGTGTTCATCAGCATCACGGTCGACCCGCCGCCATCGGTCATGCCAAAATAGACGGCGGAATTACTGTCGGACCCAGTCATATTCCCTTCCATCATGGTCGCCCGACGGTATTTCGCCAGCAAGGACAGGTGCACCATCGTCGAGCGCGGTGTGCCGTTGGCGTTAAACGTGGATAAGTCGGTCTTGCCCTTGTTGCCGCTGCTTTCGGAGATGGACCAAGGTGCGACAAAGGCGCCTTGCTTGGCCACGGCGATCTTAAAGACACTGGCGAGGAATTGCCCCGCCTCGAAGTCCCAAGGAAAAATCAGCATCGGATTAATGCTGAGATTGGTGCTGGTCCAGGCATTGATTTCGCCCACCGCCAACCGCAGCGGGCGCGTGCGCTTGGTGTTGACGTTGTCGATGTAGCTCTGCAAGACGTTGAAGCGTTTTTCGGATTCCTGCTGGGTATTGAAGCCGTAGTAGTGCAGAGTGAAAACGTCGAGCAGCGGCGCGTCCCCCACCGTCAGCGAACCGACGTCGGCAATGAAAGCCGGGTAGTAACTCATCAGGGGATCGGTCGACAGCTTGGTGCCGTAGAATTGGTGGAAATCCGGACCGATGACGATGGCGTTTGGATCAGCCTGCTTCACCGCGAGCGCAATGTTGACGAATTTGTCGCGGAACTCGGCGTACGTGTTGCCGAACTGCCGGACAACCGTGCCGCCTGGCGTCGCCGAGGTGCCTGTGTACCAGGCGTAAATATTGCTCGTGGGCTCAGGTTCATTTCCGATGCTCCAGTAAGTGATCCCCTTGTCCTTGAAATGCGCGACCCATACCGGGATATCGGCGGGCGCGAGATTGATTGGCAATTGCAGCAATGGGATGGCACCGATGCTTTTCACGCGGTCGACGGCGAGGTCGAAATACGGGATATCGGTCAACGCCACCTTGCTTTGAGGCAGGAGTCCTCCCAGCGGCCCAATGTCGTTTTGAGTGG
>DIZW01000107.1:0-505 GCA_002428015.1 Oxalobacteraceae bacterium UBA6018
CACGCCGTCGGTGCCGCTCATTTCGGTGCCGCCGCCGTCGGCCGCCAGCGGGCCCGGCGCGGCCGCGCTGCCGCCTGCTGCGCCTGCGCCCGCCGCCGGCGCGCCCGCGGCCGCCGGCAACGCGCTCGTGCTGACCGTCAAGGAAGACTCATGGGTCGAGGTGCGCCCGGCCAAGGGCAAGCCGCTGCTGTCCAAGCTGGCCCACGCCGGCAGCACCGAGACGGTCGAGGTGACCGGCCCGGTCACCCTGATCGTCGGCAAGCCCAGCGCGGTCGACGCGACCCTGCGCGGCAAGGCGCTGCCGCTGCCGGCCGTGGCCGGCGGCCGGGTGGCCCGCGTCGCGGTCCAGTAAATCACACCAGCAATAGGTTCTTGTTCATGTCTTCTTCGAATTTCGCGATTCCCTCCGGGCCGCTGGCGCGCCGCGTCAGCCGGCGCGTGCTCGTGGCCCATGGTGAGCGCAAGATCTGGGTCGGCGGCGACGCGCCCGTGGTGGTGCAGTCGA
>DIZW01000107.1:591-49346 GCA_002428015.1 Oxalobacteraceae bacterium UBA6018
GACCAACACCGACACGGCCGACGTGATCGGCACCGCGATCCAGGTCAAGGAACTGGCGCGCGCCGGTTCGGAAATGGTGCGCATCACGGTCAACAATCCCGAGGCGGCCGCGGCCGTGCCCCTGATCCGCGACCAGCTCGACAAGATGGGCATCGACGTGCCGCTGGTGGGCGACTTCCATTACAACGGCCATACCCTGCTGCGCGACTATCCCGACTGCGCGCGCGCGCTGTCGAAGTACCGCATCAATCCCGGCAACGTGGGGCAGGGGGCCAAGCGCGACACCCAGTTCGCCCAGATGATCGAGGCCGCCATCGAGTACGGCAAGCCGGTGCGCATCGGCGTCAACTGGGGCAGCCTGGACCAGGCGCTGCTGGCCCGCATCATGGACCAGAACGCGGCCCGTGAGCAGCCGTGGAGCGCCCAGGCCGTCATGTACGAGGCGCTGGTCACCTCGGCCATCGAGAACGCCGTGCGCGCCGAGGAGATCGGCCTGGGCCGCGACCAGATCATCCTGTCGTGCAAGGTCTCCGGCGTGCAGGACCTGATCGCCGTCTACCGCGCGCTGGCCCAGCGCTGCGACTATCCGCTGCACCTGGGCCTGACCGAGGCCGGCATGGGCAGCAAGGGCATCGTGGCCTCGACCGCGGCCCTGTCGGTGCTGCTGCAGGAGGGCATCGGCGACACCATCCGCATCTCGCTCACCCCCGAGCCGGGCGGCGACCGCACGCGCGAGGTGATCGTCGCGCAGGAGATCCTGCAGACCATGGGCCTGCGCAAGTTCGCGCCCATGGTGATCGCCTGCCCGGGCTGCGGGCGCACCACCTCGACCACCTTCCAGGAGCTGGCCGACAACATCCAGACCTATCTGCGCGAGCAGATGCCGGAGTGGAAGAAGACCTACCCCGGCGTGGAAGCCATGAACGTGGCCGTGATGGGCTGTATCGTCAACGGTCCCGGCGAATCCAAGCACGCCAACATCGGCATCAGCCTGCCCGGCACCGGCGAGTCGCCGGCCGCGCCGGTGTTCGTCGACGGCCAAAAGAGCGTCACCCTGCGCGGCGAGCACATCGTCGAGCAGTTCCAGGCCATCGTCCTCCAATACGTCCAGAGCCACTACGGCCAACACACCGTCGAAGTCTAAGAAAATGTCTGAAAACAAGAAAGCTGAAAAGATCGTCGCCGTCAAAGGCATGAACGACATCCTGCCGAGCGACGCGCCGTTGTGGGAGCTGTTTGAAAACACCGTGCAGTCGGTGCTGCAGAGCTACGGCTTCCAGAAGATCGTCACCCCGATCGTGGAAGACACGGCGCTGTTCAAGCGCGCCATCGGCGCCGTCACCGACATCGTCGAGAAGGAAATGTATTCCTTCGAGGACGCCATGAACGGCGACGCCCTGACCCTGCGCCCGGAAGGCACGGCCGGGGTGGTGCGCGCCGTCATCGAGCACAACCTGGTCTACGACGGCCCGCGCCGCCTGTGGTACAAGGGCCCCATGTTCCGCCACGAGCGGCCCCAGCGCGGGCGCTACCGCCAGTTCTTCCAGATCGGCGCCGAGGCGGTGGGCTTCGCCGGGCCCGACATCGACGCCGAGCTGATCATGCTGTGCCGCCGCCTGTGGGACGACCTGGGCCTGGACAAGATTCGCCTGGAAATCAATTCCATCGGCGACGCGGGCGAGCGCGCGCGCCACCGCGCCGACCTGATCGCCTATTTCGAGGCCAACATCGACCAGCTCGACGCCGAGGCCAAGCGCCGCCTGCACGCCAACCCGCTGCGCATCCTCGACACCAAGAACCCGGCCATGCAGGACCTGGTCAACCAGGCCCCCATGCTGCTCGACTACCTTGAAGGCGAGTCGGTGGCCCACTTCGAGGGCGTCAAGCGCATCCTCGACCACAACAACATCCCGTACACCATCAACCCGCGCCTGGTGCGCGGGCTGGACTACTACAACCGCACCGTGTTCGAATGGGTCACCGACGCGCTCGGCTCCCAGGGCACCGTGTGCGCGGGCGGGCGCTACGATCCCCTGATCGAAAGCTTCGGCGGCAAGCCGACCCCGGCGGTCGGTTTCGCGATGGGCATCGAGCGCCTGATCGAGCTCATGAAGCTGGCCGGCGAGCCGGCCGCGCCCAACCAGTGCGACGTCTACATGGTGCACCAGGGCGAGCAGGCCCAGCTGCAAGCTTTCGTGCTGGCCGAACGGATTCGTGATGCCGGCCTCGATGTTGTGCTACATTGCGCCGCTGCGGGCGGTGCCGGCAGCTTCAAGAGCCAGATGAAGAAGGCCGACGCCAGCGGCGCGGCGTTCGCGGTGATCCTGGGCGAGGACGAGCTGGCCAAGCACAGCGCCACCGTCAAGGCCATGCGCGCGGCCGAGGGCGAAGCCCAGCAGGCCAGCGTGGCCTTCGACGCGGTCGTCGACTACGTGGTCGACCAGATCGTCGGCCACGACCATGACCACGACCACGTGCACTATCACCACTAAGCGTTTGGCCGGTGCCCACGCCACCGTCCTGTAGTCATTAACCACCACTGATAACGATATTACGACAACCATGGCATACGATCTCGAAGAACAAGAACAACTCGATACGCTCAAGGCGTTCTGGAAGCAGTACGGCAACCTGATCAGCTGGGCGCTGATCGTCGTGCTGGCCGCCTACGCCGGCTACAACTTCTGGAACCAGCACCAGCGCACCCAGGCGGCCGAAGCCTCCGGCCTGTACGACAAGCTGCAAAAGAGCCTGGCCGAGAAGGACAACACCATGGTCCAGCGCATCGCCGGCGACATCGAGAGCAAGTACGCCTCGTCCACCTACGCCCAGATGAGCGCCCTGGCCGCGGCCAAGGGCGCCTTCGACGCCAACGACCTCAAGACCGCCAAGGCCCAGCTGCAATGGGCCGTCGACCACGGCAACGACGAGTACAAGTCGGTGGCCAAGCTGCGCCTGTCCGGCGTGCTGCTGGACGAAAAAGCCTTCGACGAGGCCATGAAGCTGCTGGGCACTGAGTTCCTGCCCCAGTTCGCCGGCGCCGTGGCCGACCGCAAGGGCGACGTGCTGGTGGCGCAGAACAAGCTGGCCGAGGCGCGCAAGGCCTACGAGGCGGCGCTGGCGGCGATGAACGAGAAGAACCCGGGCCGCCAGCTGGTCCAGCTCAAGCTTGAAGCCATCGGCGGCACGGTGCCGCCGGCCAAGGCGGCCGCGGCCTAAGCTCCCGGCCGGCCCCGGCCGCGGCGCGCCTGCGCGCGCGGCCCCGCGCCGCCACCCACTTCCGTCTCAGAACAAGGTAAAACGACATGCGTATTTCCCAAAAGCTCGTCGGTGTCAGCATGATGGCCCTGATGGCCGGCTGCTCCACGATCAGTTCGCTCAACCCCTTCGCTTCCAAGCCCAAGGGCAACCAGCCCGCGCCCCTCGTCGAACTCAAGGGCACGATGGCCGTGCGGACCGCGTGGAAACTCGACATCGGCAAGGCCATGAACTACGTGTTCACGCCCGCCCTGGTGGGCAACACCCTGGTGGTGGCCGGCGCCGACGGCGCCATCGCGCGCGTGGACGCGGCCAGCGGGCGCCAGCAATGGCGCATCAAGGCCGACACCCCGCTCACGGCCGGCGTCGGCTCGGACGGCAACATGATCGTTGTCGGCGGCAACAAGGGCGTCGTGCTGGCCTACGACATGGACGGCAAGCCCCTGTGGCGCGCCCAGGCCTCCAGCGAGGTGCTCAGCGCCCCCGTCATCGGCGAGGGAATCGTGGTGGTGCGTTCGCTCGACAACCGCATCGTCGGCCTGGACGCCAAGACCGGCGCCAAGAAGTGGACCGTGCAGCGCGTCTCGCCGCCGCTGACCCTGCGCGACGCGCCGGGCATGGTGGTGGTCGGCAAGGACGTGATCGTGGCCCAGCCGGGCGGCAAGCTGCTCGCGCTGGTGCTGGCCACCGGCGCGCCGCGCTGGGAAGTGGCGGTCGGCGAGGCGCGCGGCGCCACCGAGCTCGAACGCGTCACCGACATCGGCGGCACCCCCGTGGTGTTCGAGAACGACGTCTGCGCCGCCTCCTACCAGGGCCGGGTCGGCTGCTTCGACGTGGCTACCGGCGCGGCGCGCTGGACCAAGGCGCTCTCGTCGGACGTGGGCGTCTCGGTCGACCAGCGCTTCGTGTTCGCCGTGGACGACAAGGGCGCCGTCTCGGCCTTCAACCGCGAGACCGGCGCCAGCGCCTGGAAGAACGACAAGCTCAGCTACCGCCAACTGTCGACCCCGGTCTCGTACGGGCGCGCCGTCGCCGTCGGCGACTACCAGGGCTTCGTGCACTTCCTCTCGCGCGAAGACGGGGCCTTTTTAGCCCGCGCCGCCACCGACGGGAGCGCCATCACGTCGCCTCCGCTGGTGGCCGGGGCGAATCTGATTTTTCAAACGCAAGCAGGGACTGTGACCGCCATCGCGGTCGAATAAACAATGAAGCCGGTAATCGCACTCGTAGGCCGCCCGAACGTCGGGAAATCGACCTTATTTAATCGCCTCACCCGCTCGCGCGATGCGCTGGTGGCCGACCTGCCTGGCCTGACCCGCGACCGCCACTACGGCGAGGGCCGGGTTGGCGAGCGTCCCTTCCTCGTCATCGACACGGGCGGCTTCGAGCCGGTCGCCAAGGAAGGCATCATGTTCCAGATGGCCTTGCAGACCAAGCAGGCCGTGGCCGAGGCCGACGTGGTCGTGTTCATCGTCGACGGCCGCCAGGGCCTGACCCCGCACGACAAGACCATCACCGACTTCCTGCGCAAGTCGGGCCGCAAGGTCATGTTGGTGGTCAACAAGGGTGAGGGCATGAAGTACACCTCGGTCGTGGCTGACTTCTATGAGCTCGGCCTGGGCGACCCTTACGTCATCTCGGCCGCCCACGGCGACGGCGTGACCGACCTGGTCGAGGAGGCGCTCAACGAGGCCTTCGCCCAGCGCCCGGCCGACGCCGAGGAGCTCGAACCGGCCGCGCGCGGGGTCAAGATCGCCATCGTCGGCCGCCCCAACGTGGGCAAGTCGACCCTGGTCAACACCCTCATCGGCGAGCAGCGCGTGATCGCCTTCGACATGCCGGGCACCACGCGCGACTCGATCGAGATCCCGTTCGAGCGCGACGGCAAGAACTACACCCTGATCGACACGGCCGGCATCCGCCGCCGCGGCAAGGTGTTCGAGGCGATCGAGAAGTTCTCGGTCGTCAAGACGCTGCAATCGATCTCCGAGGCCCACGTGGTTATCCTGCTGCTCGACGCCCAGCAGGACATCTCCGAGCAGGACGCCCACATCGCCGGCTTCATCCTCGAATCGGGGCGCGCCCTGGTGGTCGCGGTCAACAAGTGGGACGGCCTGCAGTCGGACGAGCGCGACGAGATCAAGATCGACATCGACCGCAAGCTCGACTTCCTCTCGTTCGCCAAGACCCATTTCATCTCGGCGCTCAAGGCCACCGGCATCGGCCCGCTGATGAAGTCGGTCGACGCGGCCTACGCCGCCGCCACCGCCGACCTGTCGACCCCGCGCCTGACCCGCGCCCTGATCGAGGCGGTGGAGAAGCAGGAACCGCGGCGCAAAGGGTCGATCCGCCCGAAAATGCGTTATGCTCACCAGGGTGGCCAGAACCCGCCGATCATCGTCATCCACGGCAATGCCTTGGACGCCATCGGCGAACCGTACAAACGCTACCTGGAGAAGCATTTCCGCGACACCTTCAACCTGGTCGGCACGCCGCTGCGCATCGAGCTACGAATGGGCAAAAACCCGTTCGCCAGATCGTCGAAATAAGCGGGCCGTACGACAGGAAAATGTAAAACAGGTTACAGTAGCTTAGCGACATCATTCGCCTTTTTATAGAATGGTGGCACGGACACTTGAAAATTTGCGCGTCGCCTCCAATTCTTAACTACAACAACATCACGGAGCTGTTATGAGCAACAAAGGGCAACTGTTACAAGACCCATTCCTCAATGCCTTGCGCAAGGAACACGTCCCCGTCTCGATCTACCTGGTCAACGGGATCAAACTGCAGGGCCACATCGAGTCGTTCGACCAGTACGTCGTCCTGCTGCGTAACACGGTTACCCAGATGGTCTACAAGCACGCCATCTCCACCGTCGTGCCTGCGCGCGCGGTCAATCTCAATCTTGAGCCAGACGCTGAGTAAGGCCGTGCGCGTCACGGCCCGCGCCCCGTCGCCACCGGCGGGAGGCGTATGCGCGCAGCATTAGTCGGCATCGACTTCGGCGCGGGCGATTTCACCGCCAGCGTCGAGGAATTGTCCCTGCTCGCCCGTTCGGCGGGCGCGGAACCCATCACCACCATCACCGCCCGGCGTGGCGCCCCGGACGCGGCCTATTTCGTCGGTAGCGGCAAGGCCGACGAGATCGCCGCCGCCTGCGTGGCCGACAACATCGAGATCGTCATCTTCAACCATGCGCTCTCGCCGGCCCAGCAGCGCAACCTGGAAAAGCGCCTGAACATCCGGGTGCTTGACCGCACCAGCCTGATCCTCGACATCTTCGCCCAGCGCGCCAAGAGCCACGAGGGCAAGCTGCAAGTCGAACTGGCCCAGCTGCAGCACCTGGCCACCCGCCTCATCCGCGGCTGGACCCACCTGGAGCGGCAAAAGGGCGGTATCGGCCTGCGCGGTCCCGGCGAAACCCAGCTCGAGACCGACCGCCGCCTCATCGGCGAGCGCGTCAAGGCCTTGCGCGCGCGCCTGGCCAAGCTGCGCAAGCAGCATGAGACCCAGCGCCGCGCGCGCGGACGCACCAGCACCTTTTCCGTGTCCCTGGTCGGCTACACCAACGCCGGCAAGTCGACCCTGTTCAACGCCCTCACCAAGGCCGGCGTGTACGTGGCCAACCAGCTGTTCGCCACCCTCGACACCACCTCGCGCCGGGTCTACCTGGGCGAGGGCGTGGGCAACGTGGTCGTCTCCGACACGGTCGGCTTCGTGCGCGAGCTGCCGCACCAGCTGGTGGCGGCCTTCCGCGCCACGCTCGAGGAGACCATCCACGCCGACCTGCTGCTGCACGTCGTCGACGGCGCCAGCCCGGTGCGCATGGAGCAGATCGAACAGGTCAACCTCGTGCTCAAGGAAATCGGCGCCGACCATATTCCCCAGATCCTGGTGTGGAACAAGATCGACGCGGCCGGCCTCGAGCCGGCCGTCGAGCGCGACGAGAACGGCAATGTCGCGCGCGTGTTCATCAGCGCCCACACCGGCGCCGGCCTGGACTTGCTGCGCGCGGCGGTCGTCGAAGCGGCCAAGGCGGCCCCCGCTCTGACCCACCTTTTCCAAGAGCAGGACGATGCCGACCCGGTACTCGCGCATGACGCCGACCCGGCCGAAATTCCAACCTCCACCACCGTCGGACCACGCTAGCATGCTTGCATCTTTATTGAAACGGACCGGCCTGTCCTTGTCGCTCAACGACCCGCGCTGGGGCCGTAAGCCGCAGGGCGACCACAAGGCCCAGGAAGGGCGCAAACCGGGCGAAGGCCCGCCCGACCTGGACCAGATGTGGCGCGACTTCAACGCCCGCCTGAACCGCCTGTTCGGCCCCCGCGGCGAGGGCGGCGGTGGCGGCTACCGCCCCGGCAACAAGGGCATCGGCGCCGCGCTCGGTGCGGTGGCCGTCATCGCGCTGCTGATCTGGCTCGCCAGCGGCGCCTTCATCGTGCAGGACGGCCAGAAGGCCGTGGTGTCGACCTTCGGCGCCCCCACCGAGCTGGCCGAGCCGGGCTTTAACTGGCGCTGGCCGGCGCCGATCCAGTCGCACGAGATCGTCAACGTGGGCCAGCCGCGCACCGAGGAAATCGGCTACCGCGGCTCGGTGAGTAACCGCAACGCCCACGAAGCCCAGATGCCCACCGACGACGAGAACCTGGTCGACGTGCAGTTCGCCGTCGAATACAGCATCAGCGACCCCAAGGCCTGGCTGTTCAACAACCGCGACCAGGGCGACGTGGTGCGCCAGATCGCCGAGGCGGCCATGCGCGAAGTGGTCGGCCGCAACAAGACCGACGTCGTGCTGTACACCGGACGCGAGAAGGTGGCCGCCGACGCCCACGCCCAGATGCAGGCCATGGCCGACCAGTACCGGCTCGGCGCGCATATCGACAAGGTCACCCTGCAGGCGGTGCGCCCGCCCGAGCAGGTGCAGGCCGCCTTCGACGACGCCACCAAGGCGCTCCAGGACCGCGAGCGCGCCAGGAGCGAAGGGCAGGGCTACGCCGACGACGTGCTGCCGCGCGCGCGCGGCGACGCCTTCCGCGTCGTCCAGGACGCCGAAGCCTACCGCGCCACCGTCGTCGAGACGGCCACCGGCAACGCGGCCCGCTTCAACGAGGTGGTGGCCGAATACCAGAAGGCCCCGGGTGTCACGCGCGACCGCATGTACCTCGACACCATGCAGGAGATATTCACCAACGCCAGCAAGGTCCTGCTCGACGCCAAGTCGTCCAACAACACCGTCTACCTGCCGCTCGATAAGCTGATGGCGCAGAACGCCGCCCACGACGCCACCATCGGCGCCAAGTCCGGGCCGGTGGTGCCGCCGGCCGCCGGCGCCGCCACGACCACCACCGCCACGCCGCCCGCGGCCGAGATCATGCAACCACTAGACCAGGCCCGCCGGCGCGACGACCGCGCGCGCGAATCCTCACGCGACCGGGAGAGCCGCTGATGAACCGCATCGTCACCGCCCTCGTGGCGCTGTTCCTCGCCGTGATGCTGCTGTCCTCGACCGTGTTCGTGGTGGACCAGCGCCATTTCGCGCTCAAGTTCGCGTTCGGGCGCATGGTGGGCGACGTGATCGCCACGCCCGGCCTGCATGTCAAGCTGCCGCCGCCGTTCGAGAACGTGGTCCTGCTCGACAAGCGCATCCTCACCCTCGAGACGCCCGACGCGGCCCACTTCACCACCTTGGAGAAGAAGACCATCCTGGTCGACCCGCTGGTGAAGTTCCAGATCGTCGATCCCAAGCGCTACTACACCAGCTTCGGCGCCGACGAGAACCGCGCCCGCGACAGCCTGGCGCGCATCGTCAACCAGGCGCTCAGCGACGACATCGTCAAGCGCAGCGTGCATGACGTGGTCTCCGGCGAGCGCGCCAAGCTGCTGGGCGACGTGCGCGCCCGGCTGGTGGCCGAGGCGGCCAAGGTCGGCGTGGCCATCGTCGACGTGCGCCTGCAGCGCGTCGATTATCTCGAGCAGATCAACAACGCCGTGTACGATCGCATGAAGGCCGAGCGCGCGCGCGCGGCCAACGAACTGCGTTCGACCGGCTCGGCCGAATCCGAGAAGATCCGCGCCGACGCCGACCGCCAGCGCAGTGTGATCCTGGCCGAAGCCTTCCGCGACGCCGAGCGCATCAAGGGCGAGGGCGACGCCAAGGCATCCCAGATCTACGCCCAGGCCTTCGGCAAGAACCCCGAGTTCTACAAGTTCTACCGCTCGCTCGAAGCCTACCGCGCCACCTTCAAGAACCACGGCGACGTGATGGTGCTCGATTCCGGCTCGGACTTCTTCAAGTACTTCCGCGCTCCCGGCGCGGGCGGCGCCGCCCCGGCCGGCAAGAAGTAGGGCGCGGCGCGCCCCGTTCGCCGCCATGCGCCGCGCGCGCGGCGGCGCTTTGGGCGGCGAGTTTGCTGCTATCCCATCTTTAGTGACGTCTTCACAACTTCCTCAAGCACATTTCTTGGCGCCGGCCAGCGGTTTTCGGGTAAAATCGATGGTTCGGCGCGACATTTGACGTGTCCCGCGTGCGTCCCGTTGCCTGTTTTCTAATAACCTCCGTTACCGCTTTCTGCCCATGCCGAATTGGCTCCTGCCTGAAAATATCGCCGATGTCCTGCCGTCCGAAGCGCGCAAGATCGAGGATTTGCGCCGCCAGATGCTCGACAACTTCCGCCTGTACGGCTACGAGCTGGTGATGCCGCCGCTGCTGGAGTACGTCGATTCGCTGTTGACCGGCGCCGGCCCCGACACCGACCTGCGCACCTTCAAGCTGGTCGACCAGATCTCGGGCCGCATGCTCGGCCTGCGCGCCGACATGACCACCCAGGTGGCGCGCATCGACGCCCACCTGCTCAACCGCGACTCGGTCACCCGCCTGTGCTACGCCGGCAGCGTGCTCCACACCCGCCCCAGCGGCCTGCACGCCACCCGCGAGCCGCTCCAGATCGGGGCCGAGATCTACGGCCACGCCGGCCTGGAAGCGGACGCCGAGATCCAGGAGCTGGCGCTGTCCTCGCTGGCGCTGGCCGGATTCGCCGATGTGCGCCTGGACCTGTCCCACGTGGGCGTGCTGCGCGCCATCCTGGCGCACGACAGCGTCGCCCAGCGCGACCAGGCGGCCCTGTACGCGCTGCTGCGCGCCAAGGACACGCCGGGCCTGGAAGCGATCAGCGGCGGCTACGACGCGGCCACCCGCGCCGCCCTGCTGGCGCTGCCCAACCTGTACGGCGACATCGACGTGCTGGCCACGGCGCGCGCCGTGCTGCCGGCCTACCCGGGCGTGACGGCGGCCCTGGCCGAACTGGCCGCGCTGGCCGCCTCCGCGCTCGGACGCGCCGAGATCGCGGTCGACCTGGCCGACCTGCGCGGCTACCAGTACGAAAGCGGCGCCATGTTCGCGCTGTACGTGACCGGCCTGCCCAACGCGGTCGCGCGCGGCGGGCGCTACGACCATGTCGGCGAAGCGTTCGGGCGGGCCCGTCCCGCCACCGGCTTCTCGCTCGACCTGCGCGAACTGGCGCGGCTGCTGCCCAGCGCCGAGCGCAAACATTCGATCCGCGCGCCCTGGGGCAACGCCCCCGAGCTGCGCGACAAGATCGCCGCCCTGCGCAAGGCCGGCGAAGTGGTGATCCAGTCTCTGCCGGGTCACGACAACGAGCAGGACGAGTTCGAGTGCGATCGCGTACTCGTCCTCGAAGACAGTAACTGGATTCTCAAAAACTTAGGCTAAGTGTGATGTCAAAGAAAAACGTGGCAAAGAACGTGGTTGTCATCGGTACCCAGTGGGGCGATGAGGGCAAAGGTAAAATCGTCGACTGGCTGACCGATCACGCGCAAGGCGTGGTGCGCTTCCAGGGCGGCCATAACGCCGGGCATACCCTGGTGATCAAGGGCCAGAAGACCGCGCTCCAGCTGATCCCGTCGGGGATCATGCGCGAAGGCGTGGCCTGCTACATCGGCAACGGCGTGGTGGTCTCGGTCCCGGACGTCATGCGCGAGATCGACAAGCTGCAAAACGCCGGCGTCGAAGTGGTGTCGCGCCTGAAGATCTCGGAGGCCTCGCCGGCCATCCTGCCGTATCACGTGGCCATCGACGTCGCGCGCGAAGTGGCGCGCGGCGCCGCCAAGATCGGCACCACCGGCAAGGGCATCGGCCCGACCTACGAAGACAAGGTGGCGCGGCGCGCGATCCGCATCGCCGACATGCTCAACGAAGAGCGTTTCGGCGAGAAGCTGCGCGAGAACCTCGACTACCACAACTTCGTGCTGACCAATTACCTCAAGGCCGAGTCGGTCGACTTCCAGAAGACCTTCGACGACGCCATGGCCCTCGTGCCGCGCCTGAAGCCGATGGTGGCCGACGTGTCCTCCGCGCTGTACGCGGCGCACAAGGCCGGCGGCAACCTGCTGTTCGAAGGCGCCCAGGGCTCGCTGCTCGACGTCGACCACGGCACCTATCCGTTCGTCACCTCCTCGAACTGCGTGGCCGGCAACGCCGCCGCCGGTTCCGGGGTCGGCCCGAACATGCTGCACTACATCCTGGGCATCACCAAGGCCTACACGACCCGGGTCGGCTCCGGCCCGTTCCCATCCGAGCTGCCGACCGACGCCGGGGTGGGCCAGCACCTGTCGTCCGTGGGCCACGAGTTCGGCACCGTCACCGGCCGCGCGCGCCGCTGCGGCTGGTTCGACGCCGCGCTGCTGCGCCGCTCGGTGCAGATCAACGGTGTCTCCGGCATGTGCCTGACCAAACTCGACGTGCTGGACGGGATCGAGTCGCTCAAGCTGTGCACCGGCTACAAGCTCGATGGCCGCGACGTCGACATCTTCCCGGTCGGCGCCGAGGACGCGGCGCGCTGCGTGCCGGTGTACGAAGAGATGCCGGGCTGGAAGGAGAGCACCGTCGGCGCCAAGTCGCTGGCCGACCTGCCGGCCACCGCGCGCGCCTACATCAAGCGCATCGAAGAACTGGTCGGGGTACCGGTCGACATGGTCTCCACCGGTCCTGACCGCGAAGAGACCATCGTCCTGCGCCACCCGTTCGAGTAAGCACGGCCGCAACCACCAGCGCGACAGCACCAAGGAGCCACGCATGCCAACGCCAGCGTCGACCGAGAAGGACCTGTGGGTATCATGGGACCAGTACCATCGCCTGGTCGAGCGGCTGGCGCTGAAGGTGTACGAATCGGGCTGGAAGTTCGACCAGGTGCTGTGCCTGGCGCGCGGCGGGGTGCGCCCCGGCGACGTGTTCTCGCGCATCTTCGACGTGCCGCTGGCGATCCTCTCGACCAGCTCCTACCGCGAGGAGGCCGGCACCGTGCGCGGCGAGCTCGACATCGCCAAGTACATGACGATGACGCGTGGGCCGCTGGCCGGCCGGGTGCTGCTGGTCGACGACCTGGCCGACTCCGGCGTCACGCTGGATCGGGTGACGCGCCACCTGAGCGCCCATTTCAGCGGCGTGACCGAGGTGAAGTCGGCGGTCATCTGGGTCAAGGGCGCCTCCGCCTACCGGCCCGACTTCTTCATGGAAGAGCTGCCGCACAACCCGTGGATACACCAGCCGTTCGAAGACTACGACGGCCTGCGCCCGCACCAGCTGGCGGCCTGGATGAAGAAATACGAGGAGTAGCCGGGCAGGACCGACGGCGAGGTTGGCACAAAAAACGGTGGAGCGGTCAAGCGACCTCTCCGCCGTTTTTTTTATTCCGCGTGCCGGCCTTCCTGGCTGGACCAGCGCCAGGTGCCGCGCCCGGCCTCCTTGGCGCGGTACAGCGCCAGGTCGGCCGCCTTGTACAGGCCGTCCACGCCGCCCTGGCCAGGCGCGAACTGGGCCGCGCCCACGCTGGCGCTCACGCGCATGTGCGCATGGCCGTGCGCGACCGGCTCGGTCATGCCGTCCACGATGCGCTGGCAGATGGCGCCGGCGGTGGCGGCCTCGCAGCCGGGCGCGAGCAGCACCGCGAATTCATCGCCGCCCAGGCGCGCCACCTGGTCCGTGGCGCGCACCGCCACGCGCAGCCGCTTGGCCGCCTCCACCAGCAGCGCGTCGCCGGCGTCGTGCCCGAGCGCGTCGTTGACGGACTTGAAGTGGTCCAGGTCGATCAGCAGCAGCGTGAACGGCTCGCCGTCGCGCGCGGCCCGCGCCGCCATGCGCCGCATGTCGTCGTTGAACATCCGCCGGTTCGGCAGGCCGGTCAGCGGATCGGAATAGGCCAGCGTTTCGAGCCGGCTCTGGGTGGCGCGCAGTTCGGCGGTGCGTTCGGCCACCATCGCCTCGAGCTCGCGCTGGCGCCGCCGCAGCAGCGCGGTGCGCGCCTGCATCAGCGCCGCCGCCAGCGCCAGCAGCGCCAGCGCGGCCAGCGCATGCACCCAGCCCTGCTGGTGCCAGGCCGGCAGCACCCGCACCGGCACCGCCAGCTCGGACGGCGCGTCGGCGTCGTAGCTGCTGGCGCGCAGCTGCAGGGTGTAGTCGCCCGGCGGCAGGTTGTTGTAGCTGACCCGGCGCAGCGCCGCGTCGACGTCGATCCAGGCGCGGTCGAAGCCGGCCAGGCGGTAGGCGTAGCGGCTGCGTTCGGGCGCGGCGTAGTCGAGCGCCGCGAACTCCAGCGCGAAGCCGCGTTCGCGGTCGGCCGGCGTGAGCGTCACGGGGGCCGCGCCTGCGTCCGCGCCCGCGTTGTAAGGCGCGCTCGGGGTGTCGCGCCCGCCCAGCGTGATCCGGGTGACCACCAGCGGCGCGTTGTAGTGGCGCGGCGCGACCCGCTCCGGGTGGATCACGGTCACGCCGGAAAGGCCGCCGAACAGCAGTTCGCCGTTGGCGCCGCTGACGCCGGAATTGGTCCAGTAGGTCGGCACCTGCACGCCGTCCGGGGCGCCGAACTTGCGCACCGCCAGCGTGCTTGGTGTGATGCGCGCCAGGCCGTCGTCGGTGCTGGCCCAGATGGCGCCCTCATGGTCGAGCACCATCGTGTCCACGCCGTCGTCCGGCAAGCCGTCGGCCATGCCGATGTGGTGGAACCAGCGCCGCCCGGCCGCGTCGGTGCGTTCGAGCAGCACGATCCCCGATGAGAAGGTGGACACCCACAGCCGGCCGGCATGGTCGAACAGCAGCGCCGAGACGTACCCGGGCGGAATGCGGGTGGCGTCCTTCGCGTCGGCGGCCACGCGTTCGACCGTGCCGTCGGGCGCGAGCCGCACCAGCCCGGCGCGCGTGCCGATCCACACCGCGCCATCGGCAGCTGGCAGGATCGCGGTCACGCGGGTGTCGCCGAGGCGCGTGTCTTCGTGGCGCAGCACCGCCGGCGAGCCCTGCGGCGCGAGCGCCCACAGGCCGTCCAGGCCGCCGACCCACAGCACCCCGGCGCGAAACGCCAGCGCCCACACCGAGCTATCGGCGGCGCGCCCCGGCACGCTCAAGCGCCGCACGTGGGCGCCATTGTCGTCGCTGCGGTACAGCCCTTGCTGGGTGCCGATGTACACCGCGCCGCCCGCGCCGTTGACCATGGCCAGCACGCGTCCCTTGGGCAGGCCGCCCTGGCCGCCGTCGGCCCGCGCGGCGATGGTGGCGACGCGTCCTGCCTGCGGATCGACGATGTCGATGGCGCCGCCGTCGACCGCCATCCACACCCGCCCGTCGGGCCGCATCAGGATGCTGGGCACGCTCAGCTTGCCGCCGCCGGTGCGGCTGAGCGCGCGCAGCGTGACGAAGGCGCTCGGGCGCGGGTCGTGCACGCTCATGGCCTGGGCGGTGGCCACGAAGACCTGGCCGCCGCGTTCGCGGAACATGGCCGCGACGTCATCGTCGTGCAGGCTGTCGGGCGCGTCGGGCTGGTGCCGGATGCGGCGGGTCTGGCCGTGCCTGACGTCGACCTCGATGATGCCGCCGCCTTCGGTACTGAGCCACATGGTGCCCGGTACGGTCTCGATGATCGAATACACCCGTTCGCCCAGCAGTGGCTGGTCGTCGCCGCTCTCGCGCACGGGCCGCGCTTCGGTGGCGCCGGCGTCGATGACGTAGGCGCCGGTGGCGCGCGTGCCGATCCACACCCGCCCGGCGCTGTCCTGGTACAGGGCGTTGATGGCCGGCTCGTGCGCGCGGTCGGCGCCCAGCGCGATGGCCTGCAGCGGCGCCCCGGCCGCGGCGCGTCGCCACAGCCCGTGGCGGGTGCCGATCCATAAGGCGCCGGCGCGGTCGCGCAGCAGCTTCTCGATGCCGCCCTCGGGCAGCGCGGCGGGACCGATGCGCGGCGCGCCGCTGGTGGCCGGATGGACCGTGCCGTCGGCGCCGACCTGCTCGAGCCCGGCGCCGGTGCCGACCCACACGCCGCCGGCGCCGTCGTCGGCCAGCGCCGACACGCGTGCGTGCGCCAGGCCGCCCGGGCCGCTGCCGATGGTGACGAAATTATCGTGGGCGCGGTCGTAGCGCGCCAAGCCGCCGGAACTGGTGCCGATCCACAGGACGCCGCCGCGGTCCACCAGCAGGGTGATGACGTAGCCGTCGTGCAGGGCGTCGGCGCGGGTGGCGTCGGCGCCGTAGCGGCGCAGGCGGTAGCCGTCCCAGCGGATCAGCCCGGTCTGGGTCCCCATCCATAGAAAGCCGCTGCGGTCCTGGGCGAAGCTGTTGCCGCCGCCGAGGGCCGGCGTGACCTGATGGGTGAACGCGGTGTGGGCCAGGGCCGACCACGGCTCGGCGGCCGGCGCGGCGCGCGCGGGAAGGGGCGACGTCAATGCCAGCAGCGTCAGCACAAGCGGCAGGGCGCGCGCGCGGCTTAGCATGGAAATCATAAATAATTGCAATTAAAATTGCTTGTTAGAACTCCGACTATACACTAGCCCGGCCGCTGGCGCGTTCTCCAGCCTGTCTGAAACGACCTTACGGCCGGCATCGGCGGGCACCTGTCGGCAATTAGCCACAGCAAGTCCGCTCCTGTCGGTACGTGTGGCCCAGCAACTAGCAGTGTCGGTGCGCGGCCGGACGGCGAGCTTCGCGCCGGCGCCGAAAGGACGGTCGAATTGCCGAAAAACCAATGATCTTGACTGGCCTTTTTTTATCGTTTTGACAGACAACGAGCTCTGCTGTTGCGGCCCGATCGCCCGTAATGACGTACGCATGATTGCCCACAAAAACCCTGCTGCCTGACGCTAGCAATCTCATCCGAAGCTCCGTATCGTCTGAGGACACCCCCTTCACATGGAGCTGACCATGAGCACGATTACCGGTGCACTCGACCTTGCCGAAATCCCCGAAGACTTGTTCGACCCCTCCGTCAACCTGCGCGTGGCGGTCGTGTATGACGGCAGTGTGCTCGGCTCGACCGAGCTCAAGCAAGGTAAACGCAAGGAGCCGGTACGCTTCGCCGTGCAGTTCAGCGCCCCGTTTCCGGGCGGGGCGCAGGAGCTGCCATGCCTGGTCCGGCTGGTGATCGGCCCCGACGTGCGCGACGCCGACCTGCTCAGCATCGACACCCTGAACGTCGACGTCGACCTGACCCGCCACGCCGGCGCCGCCGCCGCCGACGCCCACGAGCAGCCCGGCGCGCGCGACGACTACCAGGTCGCGGTCGGCGTGCTCAAGGCCACCGAGGCGCTGTACTACTGCTGGATCTTCTGCTGCCGCAGCTACACCATCCGCGGGCGCGTGGTGTGCCGTCACTGGCGCTACGACCCGGCGGCCCGCATCTACCGGTTTTGCGACGAGCCGGTCCCCGGCGCCACCGTCGAAGCCTACGATGTCGACCGCCTGTTCTTCTGGTTCCGGCGCGACCTGATCCAATCGGCCCTGACCGATATCAACGGCAATTTCGTGATCACCTTCCGCTGGTGCTGCATCAACTGGCGTCCGTGGCTGGTCAAGAACTGGGCCATCGATCCCGTGCTGTTCTCGCGCGTCCAGGAACTGCTCGCCACGGCCGGCATCAGCATGCCGCCGATGCCCGGGCCCGACCCCGATCCCCTGTTCCTGCAGCAGCTGGCCGCCGAAGCGAGCCTGGCGCCCAAGCGCCGCCTGCTGGCCGCCCCCGGCGTGGTGGAAGACGCGCTGTCGGCCGAGGCGCTGCTGGGCGTGTTGCCGGCCGCGCCTGACCTGGCGGCGCTGCGCGTGTGGCCCTGGTGGGAGGGCAACGACTGCGCGCCCGACGTGGTCTTCCGCGTGACCCAGCCCTGCGGCGACAACCACCAGGTGCGCGTGATCCACAGCGAGACCAACGCCCAGACCCGCTGGGACATCCCGACCTCGCTCAGCGTGACCCTGCTGGCCAACGGCGACGCCTGCTGCATCCCCACCTGCCGCGATCCCGAGTGCCCGGCTGCCTCAAGCTGACCTGGGTCGGCTGCACCCCGACCGACCAGATCGGCACCAGCGCCGCGCCGCTCGACCTGCGCGGCTACGCGCGCACGGCCACCATGGAAGACCGGCCGTTCTTCGGCGCGCTGCAGATCCGCGGCGCGATCGGCAACGACATCGACTACTTCAAGGTCCAGGTGGCGCGCAACGGCGGCCCCTGGACCGACCTGGCGCTGCCGGCCTTCGGCGGCTTCACCCGCAGCTACTGGGCGCCGGGCTCGGTGCCGGTCAGCTTCACGCCCCAGCTCAAGAGCGGCGAGACGGTGATGATCACGCGCCACCACTACGAGGAGCTGCACGCGCTGCCTACCTTCGGCGGCGCCGTGGTCTGGTTCGATTACGACACCCTGTTCTACTTCAATACCGAGGCCGGGCTGACCCCGGACGGCCTGTACCAGCTGCGCGTGGTCGGCTATGCGGCCGACGCGGCCGACAACCTGATCCCCGGCAGCGCGCGCATCCTGCCCACCTGCGGCGTGCGGCGCGACGAATCGGTCTACGTGCGGGTCGACAACCAGGCCATGATCCACCCGGCGAGCACCGCCCTGCATCCCTGCGGCCCGGGCACCATCCACACCTGCACCAACGAGCCGGACTGCTATATCCGCCGCATCTGCGTCAACGAAGGCACCCCGGGCGAATACTGCATCTCGGCCTGCGACATCGTGCGCCTGGTGGCCAGCGACAGCGTCACCATCCACTTCAGCGCCACCTGTCCCCCGACCGCCGAGGACGGCCACCTGGGCGGCTACACCCTGCGCGCCGAGTATGGCGTGTCGGCCTACTTCCCGATCGGTACCGGCGTGGCCGGCGTGTTCGAGGCCGATCCGACCTTCGTGGTCGGCCCCGAGTACGCCCAGGCGCTGGCCCAGGGCGCGCCGCGGCCGCACTGGTACGGCGGCGACTACAAGGTCAAGCTGCGCGGGGCCGACTTCCCGGCCTGCTGCGCCTACGTGCTCAGGCTGCGCGCGTGGAAGCGCACCACCAACGGCTGCGCCGATCCGCGCTTCGTGCACTACAACGAGTTCGAGGTCGCCTTCACGGTGCTGCGCAAGGAGCTCTGCCCCGACGTCTGCGCCGATTGAGGGCGGGGCAGGGCGATGGGGCGCGAACTGACTTTGGTGCTGGCCGTCCTTGCCGTGTGGCGCATCACCCACCTGCTGCACGCCGAGGACGGGCCGTGGGACCTGGTGGTGCGCCTGCGCCTGTGGGCCGGCGCGGGCGTGCTGGGGCGCGCCATGGACTGCTTCTATTGCCTGAGCTTGTGGGTGGCGCTGCCGTTCGCGTGGCTGCTGGGGGCGGCGCCGTCCGAACAATTCCTGCTGTGGCCGGCGCTGTCGGCCGCGGCCATTTTGCTGGAACGGGCGACCGGCCGGCCTGAGGAGAACTGACATGTCTTGTTGTGGAAGCAAGCGGCGCGCCGCCGGCGCCGTCGCCAACGCGGCCCCATCGGCCGTCCCGGTGGCCGGGCCGCGCGCGCCGGCCGGCCCCGGCGTGCTGGCCGTCGCCTTCGTGTATGACGGCCTGGCCGCGCTCAGCGTGGTGGGCGGCGTCAGCGGCAGGCGCTACCTGTTCGCCGCGCGCGGCGCGCGCGTGGCCGTCGACGAGCGCGACGCCGCCACGCTCGACGCCCACCCCCTGCTGCGCCGGCTGTACGGTTAGGGGGCTGCGGTCATGGCCTGGCCCGCTTCCTTTGCCAGGCCGCCGGGCCCCGGGCTATGATAGGCGCATGACCCAGACCTTCATCCAGACCTTCATCCTGCTCATCCTCGTTACCGATCCCTTCGGTAACGTCCCCCTGTTCGTCAGCGCCCTGGCCCAGGTCGCGCCGGCGCGCCGCTGGAAGGTGGTGGTGCGCGAATGCGCGATCGCCTTCGCGGTGCTGCTGCTGTTCATGTTCTTCGGCCGCCATCTGCTGGCGGCCATGCAACTGTCCGAAATCTCGCTGCGCATCGGCGGCGGCGTGATCCTGTTCCTGATCGCCTTGCGCATGGTGTTCCCCCAGCCGGGCGGGCCGTTCGGCGAGGGCGGCAAGGGCGGCGAACCCTTCATCGTGCCGCTGGCGATCCCGGCCATCGCCGGGCCCTCGGCGCTGGCGACGGTGTTGCTGTTCACCTCCGACAGCGCGGCTGAGATCCTGGTCCACGTCGGCGCCCTGACCGCCGTGGCCATGGTCTGGCTGGCCGTGTTCCTCAGCGCCGAGCGCCTGCAGAACCGGCTCGGGCCGCAGGTGATGACGGCCTTCGAGCGCCTGATGGGGCTGGTGCTGTCGGCCATGGCGGTGGAGATGTTCCTGGCCGGCATACGCGAATTCATCAAGTCGATCTAGCACGGCGGCGGAGTAGTTGTCTTGATATTTATTTAATTGACTGTCGCTATATTGTTGCAGTAATTGCTAGAATATGCGTCCCGATTATTTATTCTTCGAAACTTCATGAAACTTTTCCGAGTCTCCTTCATTGCCGCGCTCGTTGCCGGTAGCGTGAACGTTCACGCCGAGGACACCAGCTCTACCGTGGAGAAATGCGAACGCCCGCTCGGTACCATCGCCGTCAGCGAAAACCAGGGTGCCAGCCAGGCGCAATTGCAGAGCTATGGCCTGGGATCGCCGGTGTCGCTGCTGCGCATCATGATCCAGCAGTCCAACTGCTTCACGGTGCTCGAACGTGGCGTGGCGATGCAAAACCTGCAGGAGGAGCGCGCCCTGGCCGCCAACGGCGACACCAAGGCCGGCTCGAACATCGGCAAGGGCCAGTTGCAGGCGGCCGACTTCGTGATGACGCCGGGCGTGCAGTTCGCCGCCGGCAACACCGGTGGCCTGAACGGCTCGCTGACCAGCCTGGGCTCGCACTTCTTGGGCGGGCTGGGTGGCGTGATCGGCGGCCTGGCCGGCAACGTCAAGTTCAAGGAAGCGCAGACCAGCCTGCTGATCGCCGACGTGCGCTCCGGCATCCAGGTGGCGGCGGCCGAAGGCGTGGCCAAGAAGACCGATTTCGGCGTGTCTGGCTGGAACTGGGGCGGGGCCGGCTACACCAGTCTGGGCGGCTACACCAACACGCCCGAAGGCAAGATGGTGGCCGCCAGCCTGCTCGACAACTACAACAAGATCGTCATGACCGTGCGCAACCAGGCCAGCCTGGTACGCACCGGCAGCGTGGCCAGCGAGACCAACGCCCACGCCTCGACCCAGGCCGGCACCCCGGTGGGGGCCGGCGCCATCGTCTCGGCGCGCCTGGCTAGCGTGCGCGTGTTCAGCGAGCCGCGCACCACCAGCAAGGTGCTGGGGGCCTTGAAGCGCTCGGAGGAAGCGATCGCGACCGGCGAGGAGCGCGACGGCTTCGTCAAGATCGATGGGGAAAACGTCGCGGGCGGCTGGGTCCAGCGCAGCCTGATCGCCAGCCAGTCGGCGCCGCAGCAGCAGTAAGCCGCGTCCGGCGCCACGCGCCGGACGCCTTTGGCGCACGGTGGCCGTCCCGGGGGCGCGATCGCGCTTGGAGCTGCGGCCACACCGATGGCAGCCCGCTCCAACGGCGCCCCTTTGTGCGGCCCGTCGTGCCGCCGCTTGTGCCGCCGCTTGTGCCGCCCTTACTTGCCCAGGATGGACACCACGTTGTCCGTGCCGGGTGCGCCGAAGGCCTGCTGCTTGAGCAAGTGCAGCTGGTCGCGCACCTGCGCCGCCTTCTCGAATTCGAGATTCTTGGCGTGGTCCACCATCAGCTTTTCGAGACGCTTGATCTCCTTGCCGATCTGCTTCTCGCTCATCGATTCGATCTTGGCGGTCTCCTTCTCCGCGTCCATCGCCTCGCGCGCCTGCTGCGGGCTGTAGACGCCGTCGATGAGCTCCTTGATCTGCTTCTTGATGCCGACCGGCGTGATGCCGTTGGCCGTGTTGAAGGCCACCTGCTTGGCGCGGCGCCTCTCGGTTTCACCGATCGCCCGCGTCATCGAATCGGTCATGTGGTCGGCGTACAGGATCGCCACGCCGTTCAGGTTGCGCGCGGCGCGCCCGATGGTCTGGATCAGGCTGCGCTCCGAGCGCAGGAAGCCTTCCTTGTCCGCGTCCAGGATCGCCACCAGCGACACCTCGGGCAGGTCCAGGCCCTCGCGCAGCAGGTTGATCCCCACCAGCACGTCGAAGGTGCCCAGGCGCAGATCGCGCAGGATCTCGACCCGCTCCACCGTCTCGATATCGCTGTGCAGGTAGCGCACCTTGATGCCATGGTCGCTCAGGTATTCGGTCAGCTGCTCGGCCATGCGCTTGGTCAGCGTGGTCACCAGCACCCGCTCGTTCTTGCGCACCCGGTCCTGGATCTCCGACATCAGGTCGTCCACCTGGGTGCGGGCCGGCTTGACGATCACCTGAGGGTCCACCAGGCCGGTCGGGCGCACCACCTGCTCGACGACGTTGTCGGCGTGGGTCTTCTCGTAGTCGGCCGGGGTGGCCGAGACGAAGATCGTCTGGCGCATCTTGCCCTCGAACTCCTCGAACTTGAGCGGCCGGTTGTCCAGCGCGGACGGCAGCCGGAAGCCGTAGTCCACCAGGTTGGTCTTGCGCGAACGGTCGCCGTTGTACATGGCCGACAGCTGCCCGACCAGCACGTGCGACTCGTCCAGGAACATGATGGCGTCCTTGGGCAGGTAGTCCACCAGGGTCGGCGGCGGCTCGCCCGGCATCGCGCCCGACAGGTGGCGCGAGTAGTTCTCAATGCCCTTGGTGAAGCCGATTTCGGCCATCATCTCGAGGTCGAAGCGGGTGCGCTGCTCCAGCCGCTGTTCTTCGATCAGCTTGTTCTCCTTGCGGAAGAACTCCAGGCGCTCGCGCAGCTCCAGCTTGATCGTCTCGATCGCCCGCAGCACCGTGCTGCGCGGGGTGACGTAGTGCGAGCCCGGGTAGACGGTGAAGCGCGGGATCTTTTGGCGCACGCGCCCGGTGAGCGGATCGAACAGCTGCAGCGACTCGATCTCGTCGTCGAACATCTCGACCCGGATCGCCAGCTCCGCGTGCTCGGCGGGGAAGATGTCGATGGTGTCGCCGCGCACGCGGAAGGTGCCGCGCCCGAAGTCCACCTCGTTGCGGGTGTACTGCATCTGGATCAGGCGCGCGATCACGTCGCGCTGCGCGAGCTTGTCCTTGGCGCGCAAGGTCAGGATCATCTGGTGGTATTCGCTGGGGTTGCCGATACCGTAGATCGCCGACACGGTGGCCACGATGACCACGTCGCGCCGCTCCATCAGCGACTTGGTGCACGACAGGCGCATCTGCTCGATATGCTCGTTGATCGACGAGTCCTTCTCGATGAACAGGTCGCGCTGGGGCACGTAGGCTTCCGGCTGGTAGTAATCATAGTAGCTGACGAAATACTCGACTGCGTTCTCCGGGAAGAACTCGCGGAACTCGGAATACAGCTGGGCCGCCAGGGTCTTGTTTGGCGCGAACACGATCGCCGGCCGGCCCGCGCGCGCGATCACGTTCGCCATCGTGTAGGTTTTTCCGGAGCCCGTCACGCCCAGCAGCGTCTGGTACGACAGGCCGTCGTCGATGCCCTCGATGAGGCCGGCGATGGCGGTCGGCTGGTCGCCCGCTGGGGGGAACGGCTGGTGCAGTTTGAAGGGCGAATTGGGGAAGGTGACGACGCTCGTCGCCGGCTCGTTTGCAACGGATAATTCAGCCATACGATCAGACCTTTGTTAAAATGGGAGTCCGCTTGCGACCCCGCCACAATGGGCCGCTGTCTATACAACTCAGCAAACCGACAAGTTTATCACGATGACTTCACCAGCTTCCGCCAGCATTTTCAGCGCCATCGACATGGCCCCGCGCGACCCAATCCTGGGCATTACCGAGGCGTTCAACGCCGACACCAACCCGGACAAGATCAACCTGGGCGTGGGTGTCTATTATGACGACAACGGCAAAGTGCCGCTGCTTGAATGCGTGCGCAAGGCAGAGGAAATCCTGATGCAGCAACTGGCCCCGCGCACCTACCTGCCGATCGAAGGCCTGGCAGCGTACGACAAGGCCGTGCAAGAACTCGTATTTGGTGCCGGCAGCCAGATTATTCAAGACAAGCGTGCGGTTACAGTGCAAGCCATCGGCGGCACCGGCGCGCTGAAAATCGGCGCCGACTTCCTGCAGCGCTTTGCCCCTGGCGCCCAGGTCTACATCAGCGACCCAAGCTGGGAGAACCACCGCGCGCTGTTCGAAAGCGCCGGCTTCACCGTCAACACCTACCGTTACTACGACGCGCAAACCCGCGGCGTGAATTTCGACGGCATGCTGGCCGACCTGCACAAAATGCCCAAGGGTTCTATCGTGCTGCTGCACGCGTGCTGCCACAACCCGACCGGCGCCGACATCAGCGCCGACCAGTGGGGCCAGGTTATCGCGGCCGTGGTCGCTGGCGGCCTGATTCCTTTCCTCGACATGGCCTACCAGGGCTTCGGCTCCGGCATCGCCGACGACGGCGCCGTGGTGGCCCGCTTCGCTGCGGCCGGCGTGCCGCTGCTGATCTCGAACTCCTTCTCCAAGTCGTTCTCGCTGTACGGCGAGCGCGTGGGCGCGCTGTCGGTGGTGGCCGCGAGCGCGGAAGAGGCGGCGCGTCTGCTGTCGCAACTCAAGCGCGTCGTGCGCACCAACTACTCCAACCCGCCTGTACACGGCGGCAAGGTCGTCGCGACCGTGCTGACCACGCCCGAACTGCGTCAGCTGTGGGAAGAAGAGCTGGCCGGTATGCGCGTGCGGATCAAGGAAATGCGTAACCAGTTCGTCGCCAAGCTCAAGGAAAAGGCCCCCGGCCACAACTTCGACTTCGTGCGCGAGCAGGTCGGCATGTTCTCGTACTCCGGCCTGACCAAGCAGCAAGTCGACCGTCTGCGCACCGAGCACTCGATCTACGCGGTCGACACGGGTCGCATCTGCGTGGCCGCCTTGAACTCGAAAAATATTGACCGCGTGATTGACGCAATCGCGAAAGTGCTCTAAAATCTTGCTTCTTCGGATCGCGTGAACAGCGCGGTTCGACAGGTGACAGCAGATGGCGAAGCAGCTTGCGGTGTACAGAGTCGAATCTTGACAGCGTAAAACGAGACGTCCATAATGTTGCCTCTTTTCCCTGATAGCTCAGTTGGTAGAGCGACGGACTGTTAATCCGCAGGTCCCTGGTTCGAGTCCAGGTCGGGGAGCCAAAGAATTTGTAGGGGCTACGTGAAAGCGTAGCCCCTTTTTCGTTTTGGAGCCGATCCAGCGCAATTCACACGATTGATCGCTGATAAAAGGCCGATCTTCTCGGTGCTCCCAACAATCCATCCCGGCATTGCTCGAAGAAATATAAAGGAAATTTGAATGAGTTGGATTGCCTATACTGATGGCGGCGCGGCTCCGTCCAACCCAGGCCCCGCAGCGTGGGGAGTGGTCATTATTACGCCCGACAAAATCATCTCGCATCACAAAGGCTATATTGGGCATGGCACCAATCAAATTGCCGAGCTGACTGCGGCGATCGAAGGCCTTTCGCTGATCCCTGAGGGAGCCAGGGCGGAACTGGTGTCCGATAGCCAGTACGTGCTCAAAGGCTTGACCGAGTGGCGCAAGGGCTGGGAGCGCAACGGCATGCGCAATTCCAAGAAGGAGTTGGTTGCCAATCTGGAGTTATGGAAACGGCTCTACCAAGTCGCGGACGCCCGCACCGTTGTGACCCGTTGGATCAAAGGCCATAGCGGCGACAAATACAATGAGCAAGCCGATGTACTGGTGGGCGAGGCGCTTGCACTGGCGCGCAGAAACGCGGCTTGAGAAAGGAATAAGCGCTGGCGTTGGCGCGGATTATCGTATCAAGGTAGTACCGCGCTGACGCCACGCAATAGACCTCAACTCGGGGTGCTTGGTTTGCGAATGAGGGCCGGGATCGCCTGGACTGGCACCGTCTACATCCTGTCTAACGGGCCGGTGCATGTTGAATTGATTTTTGATGTAAAATCAATACATCTTCATGGCATGGGGCGCGCAGGACGCGCCGACTCGGCTACGTGCTTTTCATCGACAGGGACCATGATTTGGACGCCTGCAGACGCACGGTCACTTCTTTCACGAACTTAGTAAACATATGGGTAGCAAGAACACATTTCTCGAACAATCCGGGTTGAGCAGTGCCTGGCACCTGGCCACCACCCCGCTCGAGGCAGCAACTACCGAACTCGAGTGGGCCATGTTGCGCTGGGGGCAGGCCTTCGAGCGCTACCATTGCGAAATGATGAACCGCCTGGACCAGTCTGGTCTGAGCACGCAAGAGGTCATGATCCTGCATGCGATCCGTATGCAAGACCGCCCCAAGTCGGCGGCGATGATCGCCGGCCTGCTTAATCGCGACGATATCCAGAACATCCAGTACAGCCTGCGTAAGCTGATCGCGCAAAAGTGCGTCAAGAAGGTGCGCGACGGCGTCGGCAAGGGGTTTAACCTGGCCGTGACGGACCGCGGGCGGCGCCTGAGCGACGACGTGGCGGCGCTGCGCCGGCGCCTGCTGATCGAGCAGCTCGCAGGCGTCGAGAACAATACGCCGCGCCTGATGGAGGCGGCGCGCGTGGTAAGCCTGATGACGGCCATGTGCAATGAAGCGGGCCGCACATCCTTGCCGGGCGAGCTATACCCAAGTTAGGTGGGCAAGGGCTGGCGCACCTGGTATATAGTGGAGCGCCGTGAAAATCGCGCGCCCCGCCGCCCGATTGATTAGAATGCTGTGTTTGCAATGATAGGAAGCCAGAATGTCTGAAAACGACAAGTCGCCCGAGCGCCTCGACCCGGCCGTGTACCGCGGCTGGCACCTCGGCAGCAGTCACCACGAAGCCATGACGACCGAATTCGAATGGTCGATCTTGCGTTTCCAGCAGGCGTTCGAGCGCTTCTGCCTCCAGGTCGGCCATATCAGCGGCCTGGTCGAGTTGTCCTTCTCCGAGCTGATCTTGTTGCACGTGATCGGCATGCAGGAGCGCCCCAAGACGGCGGCCCTGATCGCGCGCCAGCTCAACAGCGACGCCATCAATAACATCCAGTACAGCCTGCGCAAGCTGGCGAGCTACAAGTTCATCGTCAAGATCAAGGAAGGCACCGGCAAGATCTACACCTACGACGTGACGAAGAAGGGGCGCGCGCTGGTCAATCAGTATGCCCACATCCGTCAACTGGTGCTCACCGAGCAGACCGCCAATATCGAAGACATCGACCGCAAGCTGTACGAAGCGGCCAAGCTGATCAGCCTGCTGACCGGTCTGTACGACGAAGCGTCGCGTATCTCCGCCACCTACAGCCCGGTGACGGAAAAGAACGGCGCCGCCGAGTAGGTTTTCCTCCCTTTGTTGTGCCTGCCAGCGCCCGCTCATGCGGGCGTTGTGCATTGGCACGTCCGTTCCCGGCGCGTCACGGCCCAGTTCAAGAGACTTTGAGTCAAATATCAATTGACTTTCAATTGATAATATACGATATTCTCATCAGGCCTGTGGAGATCGCGCCCGGCCGTCCACCCCGTGCGGGGATGGGTGCGCAGATGACTATCAAGAGGATGAAGACATGGATATGAAGAGAACGGTGAAGAAGTCGAACGATGCGATGGCGAAGCGCCTGTACGCGCCCTATGCCGAAGCAAAATGGGGTTTCATTAATCATTGGTACCCCGTCAAGTTCAGCAATGAGATCGCCGAAGGCGCCGTGCTGGGCGCCCAGGTGTGTGGCGTGCCGCTGGTGCTGCGGCGCTCCAAGGGCAAGGTGTATGCGCTCAAGGACCAGTGCCTGCACCGCGGCGTCAAGCTCTCGGCCAAGCCAATGTGCCTGACCGAAGACACGATTACCTGCTGGTACCACGGCTTCACCTTCTCGCTTGAATCGGGCGAGCTGGTGTCGATCGTGGCCGCGCCCGACGACGAGATCATCGGCACCACCGGCATCCCGACCTACCCGGTCGAGGAAGTGAACGGCATGATTTTCGTGTTCGTCAAATCGGACGACTACGACGACGCGATCCCGCCGCTGAAAAATGACTTGCCGATCCGCTTCCCCGACAACAATGAGCGCTTCCCTCACCAGTTCTGGCCCGATACGCCCAGCGTGATGGACAAGAACGCGGTCTGCCTGGGCATCCACCGCACCGGCTACGCCAACTGGCGCCTGGCCTGCGAAAACGGCTTCGATGCCGGCCACCTGCTGATCCACAAGGACAACGCGATCGTGCTGGCGAAGGACTGGGCGGTGCCGCTCGGTATCAAGCCGCTGTCGAACGAGGCGACCCAGTTGATCGAAGACGAGGACGGCCCCAAGGGCTTCATCAATATGTACTTTACCGAGCACTACGAGCCGGTGCTGGAAAACAAGCGCCTCAACGTCAAGGCTGCCGGCAGCGTACCCAAGTACTTCCGCACGTCGATGTTCGTGCCGGGCGTACTGATGGTCGAGAACTGGCCAGAAGAAAATGTCGTCCAGTACGAATGGTATGTGGCCATCACCGACGACACCTACGAATACTGGGAAGTGCTGGTCAAGATCTGCGACACCGAACAAGAACGCAAGGACTTCGAGTATCGCTTCAAGAACTTCTATGAGCCGATGGCCCTGCACGGCTTCAACGACTGCGACCTGTTCGCGCGCGACGCGATGCAGAATTTCTACGCCGACGGCAGCGGCTGGGAAGACGAGCAACTGGGCGACATGGACTATTCCATCATCACCTGGCGCAAGGTGGCATCGCGTTACAACCGCGGTATCGCAAAGGTGCCGCGCGGCGTGGCCGGCGTCGTCAAGGGCGCCAGCAACGTGCTGGCGGAAATCCGCGGCGACCAGCCTGGCGCCATGCGCGACAAGGCCAACTAAGCCAAGCAGCCGGGCCCGCGAAGAAACGGGCCCGGCATGGAGACGAGAATGAATATGTTGATGAAAGATGGCGCCTTCACCTGCGCCGATGCGGCCAGTGCGGATGCCGGCGTGGCCGTCACACTGCGTTTCCAGGACGGGGTCGAAAAGCAGCTGCGCGCCGCGCCCGGCCAGACGATCCTGGACGCGGCCAAGCAGGCCGGCGTGCGCCTGGTGCACCAGTGCCTGACGGGAAGCTGCGGCACCTGCGTGGCCAAGACGGTGAGCGGCACGGTGCGCATGGATTCCTCGCGCGGCACCTCGCTGCTGCCTAGCGAGCATGCGGAAGGCTTGCGCCTGACCTGCACCTCCTGCGCCGAGACCGATGCCGTGCTCGCGCTCGACTACGCCAGCACCTTGCTGGACGAAGCCCAGCCGCAAAAATACGCCAGCACGGTGTCCGCCATGGAATGGGTGGCCAGCAATGTCGTCAGGCTGTCGCTGCAAGTGGCCGACGCGGACGGCTTCGACTTCCGTAGCGGCCAGTACGTGCGCCTGCGCGTGCCCGGCAGCGACGCCTGGCGCTCCTACTCGATGGCCAGCACGGCCGCCGACCTACCGCGCGTGGATTTGCTGCTGCGCGTGCTCGACGACGGCGCCATGTCCAACTACCTGCGCGGCAGCTGCGCGGTGGGCGCGGCGATGGAGTTGGAAGGGGCGTTCGGCAGCTTCTTCTGGCGCGCGTCGAAGGCCCAGCACATCATGGTGGCCGGCGGCACTGGCCTCGCGCCCATGCTCGCCATGCTCGACGAGATTCGCGCGCAGCCGGGCAGGAAGCCCAAGGTCTTGCTCAGTTTCGGTTGCGCGACCGAAGACAACCTGTTCTGCCTCGACGAGCTCGAGGTGCGCTCGGCGTGGATGCCGACCCTCCAGAACCGCGTATCCGTGTCCTCGCCCCAAGCCGGCTATCAGGGCCTGGTCGGCAATCCGGTGAGCGTGCTCGGCGCCGGAGATGTGACCGATCCTGAAGCGGTGGCCTACCTGTGCGGCCCGCCCGCGATGATCGAAGCGGCGCGCAACCACCTCGAAAGCCTGGGTGTCAAGCGCGAAAATATTTATGCGGAACACTTTAGCGCCAGCGCGCAATAGGGAGGGAATATGGCAAGCGTTACCCGACTCGGCTACATCGGCCTGAACGTCATCGACCTGGCGGCCTGGGAGCCCATCCTGTTCCAGGTGCTCGGGCTCGAAGCACGCGCGCGCGCGCCCGGCGCGCCGCTGCAATTGCGCATGGACGAGCGCCACCACCGTTTCACCCTCTATCCCGGCAAGACCGATTCGCTCGCCTACGTCGGTTGGGAAGTCGACACGCGCGACGATTTCTTCGCGCTGTACGATCAGCTCAAGCGCAACGGCGTGAACGTCGTGCTGGCCGATGGGGCGACGCGGCGCGAGCGTGCCGTCATGGAGCTGATGCAATTCCTCGATCCGGACGGCGCGCGACAGGAAGTTTTTTTCGGCGGCGTGGAAGACAACGCGCCGTTTCGCCCCAGCCGCGCCATCTCCGGCTACCGCACCGGCGAGCAGGGGTTGGGCCACGTGCTGCTGGCGGCGGCCAATCCGGAGGCGAGCATCGCCTTCTACCGCGACAACCTGGGCTTTCGCCTGAGCGACTACATCCATTGGGACGATGCACAGGCAACCTTCCTGCATTGCAATGCGCGCCACCACAGCCTGGCGCTCATGAACCCCTGCTTCGGCAGCGGACCTGGCGAGTTGAATCACTTCATGGTGCAAGCGAAATCGATCGACGATGTCGGACGCGGCTATGACCTGGTGCAGCAACTGGGCATTCCCCTGATCCTGACCTTGGGCAAGCACACCAATGACCAGATGACCTCGTTCTACATGATCACGCCGGCCGGCTTCGCCATCGAGTACGGCTATGGCGGCCGGGAAATCGACGACAGCGATTGGGAAGTGAAGTTCTATAACGCCCCCAAGATCTGGGGGCACAACCTGGTGCCGCGCTAGCTACACGCCGCGTAGGCTACCGATGTTCACCCGCACGCCCTTACCTGGCCGTGCGGGCCTTCGCTTTGGCGAGCTCACCGCCAAGACTTGAGGGTCTGCGGATTTGTCCCGCATCTCAGGCGTCGGCAACCGGATTTTCCGCCCTTCATTCAACACCGCACCAGGCGGGGCCGTTGACGCCCCAGCTGTTTATCGGAATCTGACCAGGGCGCGATGGATCCCCGCCCGCGCGGGGGGCGCGGCGAGGTCGCGGCCATAGCGCCGCTGCACAGAGCGGTGCTATGGCCGCTTGTTTACGCGGCGTCGCTGACGCGGGGCGAGTAGGGGGCCAGGCCTTCATCGTGCGCGGTGGCGTCGACCACGCCGCGAATCTCCGGGCAGTGCTCACGCAGGGTCTTCTCGACCGTATCGCGCAAGGTCAGCTCGGCGTGGCCGCAGCCGTGGCAGCCACCGCCGAACTTGAGCGTGACGGTACCGTCGTCCAGGATCTCGCCCAGCATCACCGTGCCGCTGTGCTCGGACAGGTAGGGATTGACGTGCACCTCGAGCGCATGGGTAATGCGCTGGGCCAGCGGGCTGTCGGCGTCGACCGGCTGCACCTGCTTGCATTTCGGCGCCTGCAGCGACAGCGCGTGGCCGGCGAAGGCCTTGCGGTAATCGATGCTGGCACCGTCCAGGTAGGCCGCCTGCGCGCTGGCGTAATACAGGCGCACGCCGTCGAAGTCGAGCCAGGCGTCTTCGCCGGTCGCCGCCTGCGCACGCCAGTAAGCGACGCCGCAATGGCCCAGCGAGGTGCCCGGCTGCAGCACGTAGATGCGCAACTGCACGCCGTCGCCGGGCTGACGTTCCAGCATGCCGCGGCAATGGGCGAGCGCACTGTCGCTGATGGTGATGGTGGGGATCATGGTGCTTCCTTCCAGTCGATGATTATGCTTCGTCGAGGAAATCGGACACCAGCCGGTTGAAGCGGGCGCCGTGTTCGATCTGGGTCCAGTGGCCGCAGCGGCCGTACACATGCAATTGCGCGCGCGCGATCTTTTGCGCCAGTTGCAGCGATACCGACAGTGGCACCACGCGGTCGTCGCGCCCGTGGATGATCAGCATCTCATGCGCCAGCGCGGCCAGCTCGTCGTCGCTGACGACCTGGGCGTCGGACCAGCGCTGGCGCGGCGGCGGGAAGACCCGCTCGAAGCGTTCCTGCACGCCGGGACGGGCGGTGGCGCGGTAGCGCATCGCGGCCAGTTCGTCGGTGACCAGCGAACGGTCGAACGCCATGATGTCCATGATCTTCTTCATGTTCTCGATCGATGGCGTGTAGCCCCACAACGCCTCCAGCTCCGGCGTCACGGGGAAGGGCTGGCCGCCGCTGCCCATCAGCACCATGCGGCGCACGCGTTGCGGGTGGCGCACCGCCAGCGCCAGGCTGAGCGAGCCGCCGAAGGAATTGCCGACCAGGTCGGTGCGCTCGATGTCGAGCGCGTCGAGCAGGGCGATGACTTGTTCCACCCAGGTGTCCATGAAGCGGTAGGCGAGGTCGGCAGGCGCCTCGGTGTAGCCGAAGCCGACCAGGTCGGGCGCGATGACGCGATGCTTTGCGCTGAGCACAGGGATGGTGTTGCGCCAGTTGGCCCAGGCTGTCACGCCCGCGCCCGAGCCGTGCAGCAGCACGACCGCATGGCCCTCGCCGTGGTCGTGATAGTTGGTGGTGGTGCCGCCGAGCGTGATGCGGGAGGCAATTTCAGGGTTGTCGTTCATGCTGGTCCTCATGGGGTGGTTGTCATTGTAAAGTTTAAGTTGATTTTCAATTGATAGTCAACGCAAACTTCAATAAAGTTGTCTGTTCTGGTGTTGCGTGGCCATCATTAAGGAACAGATTGCGACACGCAAGCGCGCTTGCCGCCGATTCGCTTGCATGGGGGGAGTGATGCCAGCGGGGGATAAGGAATCAATGAAATCAATGAGTTAGATTGATGGCTTGTGCGCGTATTGCGACTTGCTGTTCGGAAAATTGGGCACGGGCTCCGGCTGCGAGGATAGTCTTATTGATATTACATTTAAAATAAATTGACTTTCAATTTAAAACAAATGAAAATAAATTTAGTGATATTTACCTGGGGTAAGGGTGCCGGCAGTGCATCCTTTGGCATTTTTTTCTGATCGATTGCAGGAGAAGGAGAGTGGTAATGCGTATGGAACGACTGCCCACCAAGGCATTGGACGAGGCGCCGGCTGCGCCCCAGCGGCCGCGCGGCGCGCTGCCCCGGGTGCTCAAGGTCGCGACCTCGACGGCGCCATGGCTGATCATCGGCGGCTTGCTGTGGGCCGGGCTGTTCATCAAGCCCCAGGCCACCGGGGCCACGGTGACGCCCTCGGCGCTCGAACGGCGCGATTTTTTTTACGGCATGGCCGCGCCGGCCCCGGGCGTGCTGTGGCTGGCCGGTTCGAACGGCAAGATCGTGCGCAGCCTGGATGGGGGGCGCCACTGGGCGCGCCAGTCCAGCCCGGCGCAGGTGAACTGGCAGGACATCGCCGCCTGGGACCTGCGCCACGCCATCGTGGTCGGCAACCAGGGGCTGGTCGCCGTCACCGCCGACGCAGGCGTGAGCTGGCAGCTGGCCGAGGCGCCCAAGTCCAGTGTCGCCAACAAGCTCACCCGCGTCATCACGCTGGCGCAAGGCCAGGCCTGGGCGGTGGGCGAAATGGGTGCGCTGCTGCAGGGCAGCGAGTTCGGCAAGCACTGGGAGCGCAAGCGCGCCGAGGAGGACGTGGGCTGGAACGACATCGCCTTCATCGACGAGCGCAACGGTTGGGTGGTGGGCGAGTTCGGCCGCATCCTGCGCACCAATGACGGCGGCGCAAGCTGGCTGCCGGTGCAAGCCCCCGTCGCGAGCAGCCTGATGGGGGTGGCCTTCCGCGACGCCAGCAACGGCATCGCCGTCGGCCTCGAAGGCGCCATCCTGGCCACCCACGATGGCGGCGCGAGCTGGCAGCAGATCAAGAGCGGCACCTCCGAACACCTGTTCGCGGTCGCCTGGGACGGCGCCAAGTCGGCCTGGATCGCCGCCGGCAACCAAGGCGTGTGGGTGCGCGGCAGCGCCGATGGCGCCAGCTGGCAAGCGGGCCGGCTCGATGCGCGCGACCTGGCATGGCACACCAAGGCCGTGGTCGCCGAAGGAAAGGTCTATTTTGCCGGCGCCAACGTAGGCGCCTTCGACGGCCAAGCCTGGCAACTGCTCACCGGCGTCACGCGCGCACCCGCGGCCGAGGAGAACCTGCCCGACTGGGGTCGCCGCCACGGTTCCGGCACCAAATAATTCCTTTGAAGACGACATCATGATCAAAACATTTACCGAATTCTGTATCCGGCGCCGCCTCTGGGTCGTCAGCACGATCGGCCTGCTGACGCTGTTGCTGTCCTACTTCGCCGTGCACGTCGAAGTGCGCACCGTGTTCGAGGACATGCTGCCCTCGGCCCACCCGTACGTGAAGGTGCATGAAAAATTCAAGGACACTTTCGGCGGTTCGAACATGGTCACCATCATGCTCGAAGTCGACCAGGGCGACGTGTTCCAGCCGGCCGTGCTGGAAAAAGTGCGCACCCTGACGCTGGAGCTGCGCAAGGTGTCGGCCGTGAACGCCTTCCAGATCGTGTCGCTGGCCTCGAAAAAGCTCAAGGAAGTACGCGCCTCGACCGACGGCATCGAAACGCACGCGCTGATGTGGCCCGACCTGCCGACCGACCGCGCCGGCCTGGACGCGCTGCGCGACGCCGTGCTGCGCAATCCGCTGGTCTACGGTCCCTATGTGTCGAAGGACTTGAAGGCCACCCTCGTGACCGTCGACTTCATCGACCGCCAGGTCGACTACAGCACCGTGTTCAAGGAGATCAACGCGCTGGTGCGCCAGGTGAACCAGGACCACGCGGTGCGCATCCGGGTGGTCGGCGATCCCATTCTCTATGGCTGGGTCAATTACTACCTGTCCGAAACGGTGCATCTGGTGGCGCTGGCGCTGGCCGTCACCCTGGCCTTGCTGTTCCTGCTGCTGCGCACCTGGCGCGGCATGCTGCTGCCCTTCCTGGCCGGCCTGGTCAGCGCGATCTGGGCGCTGGGCATCAGCAAGCTGCTGGGCATCCATTTCGAGCCGCTGGTGATCGTGGTGGCAATGCTGATCACCTCGCGCGCCGTGTCGCACTCGGTGCAGATCGTCAACCGTTTTGACGACGAGCTGGGCGCCATCGAGGACGGCGCCGAGACGGCCGCCGACGCCGCCCGCGTCGCGCTGATGGACCTGTTCCGGCCAGGCATGCTCGGCATCGTCGCCGACGCCGGCTGCATGGCGGTGGTGGCCATGAGCCCGATCCCGATGCTGCAAAAGCTCACCGTGCTGTCGGTGGTCTGGGTCTGCACGCTGACGGTCAGCGCCGTGATCCTCACGCCGCTGCTGCTGTCGTGGATCCGCTCGCCGCGTGGCTACGCGCACCGGGTCGACGTGATTCCTTTCCTGCACCGCCTGCTCGACTTCGCCAGCTTTGTCGCCACCAGCCGCCTGCGCTTCCTGGTGCTCGCCTGCAGCGCCGTGGTCATGGCCGTCTCCGGCGCCTACGCTTTCAAGCTCAAGATCGGCGACGCCAACCCCGGCTCGCCCATCCTGTGGCCGGACTCGGCCTACAACCGGGATTCGGCCGCGATCAACCAGAAATTCCAGGGCGCGGACCGGATGTTCGTCGTGCTCGGCGGCGGCGGCACGCGCGACTTCGCCAAGCGGACCGAGGTCCTGGCCTCGATGAACAGCTTCCAGCGCTTCATGGAAGCCCAGCCCGAAATCGGCGGTTCGGTGTCGATCGCCGACGTGCTGCCTGTCGTCAACCGCACCCTGCGCGAAGGCAATCCGCGCTACCAGGAGCTGGGCGAATCGCAGGCGGTCAACGGCAACATCATGGCCACGCTCGAATCGGTGTCCGAGCCGGGCGACATGGACCGCTTCGTCGACGCGCAAAACGCCAACGCCGCCGTGACGCTGATGTTCCGCGACCGCCAGGGCGAAACCATCCGCACCGCGGTGGCCCGCATCAAGGAGTTCGTCGCCGCCCATCCGCTGGCGGACGGCCAGTACCTGCTCGCTGGCGGCCTGATCGGCGTGATGGCGGCGACCAATGAAGTGATCCTGTCGTCGCAGATCGAGGCGGTGGCGCTGGCGCTGCTGGTGCTGGTGATCATCTGCACCGTTGTCTACCGCTCGACGGTGGCGGGCATGCTGTTCATGGTGCCGGTGATTATCTCGAACACGCTCACCTTCAGCTTCATGGCCTGGAAGGGCATCGGCATGAGCATCAACACGGTGCCGGTGGCCGCGCTGGGCATTGGCCTGGGCGTCGACTACGCGTTCTACATCGCCGACCGCATCAAGGAGGAGCTGGCGATCGGCGCGACGCCCGAAGCGGCGATCGCCACGGCCCTGCATTCGGCGGGCCTGGGCGTGCTGGTCACGGCCGGCGTGCTGATCCTGTCGACCCTGCTGTGGTGGGCTTCCTCGCTGCGCTTCCAGGCCGAGATGGGCTTGCTGATGGCGATGTGGCTGGGCGTGTCGGCCATGTCGGCCTTGTTCGTGATGCCGTCGATTATCTACGTGTTCCGTCCCGAATTCATCTTCGGCCGCGCCAAGGCATCGGCGCAGCCGGTTTCATTACCGTCGACGGCTTCCGTCGCCTAGCAGCCAGTCGGACTTGGGGAGGCGAAGCGAGCCGACGAGCCCAGGTCCGACAGGCTGCTAGAGATAGCCAAGGAGAGCGCCAATCAGATTCGCGCAGCACAGCAGTTCAAACAACATCGATAACATATGGAGAACAGAACGTGGGTAAGACATTAAAAGGTGAAAAAGCTGGGGCCAGCCGCGCCCTGTCCGGTCTGGCGGTGCTGGCAACGGCACTGGCGCTGCCGGCGCAAGCCGAGGACGGCATCAAGGTGGACGGTTACTTGCGCGAGGGCGTGTCCGTCAACCTGCAAGACCCGATCGAAACGGCGGCCAAGGACAGCGGCAAGATCTCGATGGCGCGCACCACGCTGCGCCTGAACCTGGAAGCGAACACCGGTCCGGTGACCTTCGCCGTCAAGGGACGCTTCTCGCGCGAGGTCAACACCGACTACCTGAAGAACCTGGAGGCGATCCGCTTCCCCGCCCCGACCGTGGGCGGCGCGGCCGCGCACGACGGCGGCGACCTGGCCAAGGTCTACAACGAGGCCGAGTTGCGCGAATGGTATGTCGACTTTCCGCTGGGCGAACGCGTCAAGGTGCGCTTGGGTAAGCAGCAAGTGGCCTGGGGCGAGACCGATTTCTTCGCCGGCAACGACCTGGTCCACGGTTTCGACTACACCTGGCGCAGCTTCCTCGAGCCGGCCAATGAAGAGCTGCGCAAGCCGCTCGTCATGGCCAACGTCAACGTCGCCGTGCCCGAGCTCGACGGCGCCCTGCAGGTGCTGGTGCGCCCCGGCGTCGACCGCGCCAAAGACATCGGCAACACCTACGACCTGTTCGGCGGACGCTGGGCCAACCAGCCCAACAAGGGCCTGGATTTCTTCGCCAACGGCTTCGGCTACAACCTGCATAACCCGCAGGGCGAGGTCAAGAAAACCACGGGCGGCTTGCGCTGGAGCGCCCTGGCCGGCAGCGTCAACTACTCCGTGTCCTACCTGAAGACCTACAATCCGGACCCGGTCGTCAATCCGGCCTTCGCGCCGTGGAAGGGAACGGCCGTCAAGGCCGGCCTGGGCGACCTGGTGTTCCCGACCATCGACGTGTACGGCTTGACCGCCAGCGGCTACCTCGCGCCGGCCGACGCCGTCGTCAACGTCGAACTGGCCTACCTGAAGGACTACGCCTTCAACTACGGCTACACCAACGGCTACGGCTTCCTGTCCGGTTCGGCGACGGGCACGGCGGGCTTTTCGGGCATCCGCCAGAAGAATGTCGTGCGCACCACGCTGCGCATGGACAAGAACCTGGCTGGCTTCGGCAGCCTGATCGGCGCGGAAAAGCCCGCCTTCTTCTCGGTGCAGTTGTTCGACACCTGGATCCAGAACTACCAGGCGAGCGAGGAGATCGTCAACCTGGTCGGCTTCGGCCAGGCCCGCAAGGCGCACTCGACCTTGTTGACGGCGATCCTGTCGACCAGCTTCAGCAACGGCAAGCTCAAGCCCGAGCTGGTCGGCGGGACCGACCTGAGCTACGGCGGCGGCTTCGTCGTGCCCAGCCTGTCCTACGAGATCGGCAACCACTGGCGCCTCAAGACCGAGCTGGACCTGTTCTGGCACCGCGGCGCGCGCACCCCGGCCAATGGCGCGACCGAGCGCGACGGCGCCCTGTTCGGCTACTTCGCCCATAACAACCAGCTGTACACCAGCCTGACCTATCAATTTTAAAACGTGGAGCATGTGATGAAGACAACGACTACCTGCCTGGCCACGGCGCTCGCGCTGGCCTGGGCCTGCATGGCCGGCGCGGCCGAACTGCCGGAAGGCACCGTCATCTCGGCGGCCAACCTGGACAGGATCAAGAACGACACGTTTGGCGGCCAGACCATCGCCAAGCTGCTGACCGACTCGATGGAAATGCGCATCCGCAAGCAGGGCTTGCGCTTGCCCCTGGTCGCGGCGAAAGAGATCACGATGGATCCGAAATACCTGGAAGCATCGCGCCGCAATGTGGGCAAGGCCACGCTCAACGCCGCCACCCGCCAGGTCGAAGGCTGGGAAGCGGGCATGCCCTTCCCGGACGTGAAAGAGAGCGATCCGCAAGTGGCCGAGAAGCTGATCTGGAACTGGTATTACGGCCAGCCGCGCGGCGACATCATGGCCGTGCCGAACGTCCAGTACGTCCTCATCTCGGGCGAGAAGGGCGTCGAGCAGGAGCAGACCTGGGGCTTCACCCGCTACAGCATGAAGGGCAAGCTGGGCGCGAACAAGGAAGTCGAAGGCGCGGGCAAGGAATTGAGCCGCACGATTTTCGTGGCGCAAAAGCCGACCGACCTGAAAGGCCTGGGCACCTTCACGATCCGCCACGACAGCGCGCAAATGGAAGACGTCTGGGCCTACATCCCGGCCGTGCGCCGCATCCGCCGGCTCTCCGGCGGCGCCTGGATGGACCCGATCGGCGGCACCGACCAGCTGCAAGACGACATCGAAGTGTTCAACGCCCAGCCGTCCTGGTACAAGGGCTACAAGCTGCTGGGCAAGCGCTGGATCCTGGCCGCGGCCCACGCGACCAACCCGGCCTGGAAGGTGAACGGCAAGACCGTCGCCGAGCGCTACCCCTTGCTGGACGTGTCGGCCGCGCCGTTCTGGAACCTGAACAACGACCGCTACGAGCCGCGCGAAGTCTATGTCATCGAAGCGATCACGCCGCCCGAGCACCCGTACAGCAAGAAGGTGGTCTACATGGACGTCAAGTACCCGCGCCTGTACTACGGCGAGGCCTATGACCGCAAGGGCGAGCTGTGGAAGATCTTCGACTTCCATTCCTATCCCGGCAAGGGCGTCGACGGCTTCCATGACATCCGCACCACGGCTGGCATGACGATCGACTTGAAGCGCAACCATGCGACCGCGTTCTTCCCTGACACGAGCACCTGGAGCACCAATCCGGCCGGCATCACGTCCAAGAACGTCACGTTGCAAGAGCTGCAAGCGGCCGGCCGCTAAGCCAGTCCAGCCGGAGGGCCGCCTGGCCTTCCGGCTTTTTTTTCAGGAATGAAACCCATGCAAAACCGAGCAATCCGGATCGGGCAGATCGTGCCCAGTTCAAACACCACGATGGAAACCGAGATCCCCGCCATGCTGCGCGCGCGCGAGGCCATCGCCCCCGAACGCTTCACCTTTCATTCGAGCCGCATGCGGCTCAAGCATGTGACCAAGGAAGCGCTGGCCGATATGGACAGCGACTCGGACCGCTGCGCGCTCGAGCTGTCCGACGCCCACGTCGACATCATGGGCTACGCGTGCCTGGTGGCGATCATGAGCCAGGGCCGCGGCTACCACCGCCAGTCCGAGCAGCGCCTGCACCGGGTCACCGTCGCCAACGGCTTCCCCACGCCCATCGTCAGCAGCGCCGGCGCGCTGGTTGAAGGCTTGCATGTGCTGGGCGCCAAGAAGGTCGCCATCATCACGCCTTACCTGCGTCCGCTGACGGACCTGGTGGTCGACTACATCGAATCCGAAGGCATCGCCGTACAGGACAGCGTCTCGCTCGAAATCGCCGACAACCTCGCCGTCGGCGCGCGCGACCCGCTGGCCCTGCTCGAGATATCGCGCCAGCTGCACAGCGCCGGGGCCGACGCCATCGTGCTGTCGGCCTGCGTGCAAATGCCGTCCTTCGCCGCGATCGAACAGGTGCAGCAGCGCTGCGGCCTGCCGGTGGTGTCGGCCGCCGTCTGCACGGCTTACCGCATGCTCAAATCGCTCGGCCTGCATGCGCAGGTGCCCCAGGGCGGCGAGCTGTTGTCCGGGAAGTACTGATCATGCAGGCGATCGTCATCGACGCGTTCGGCGGACCCGAACACATGGCCTTGCGCGACATCCCTGAACCGGTGCCGCAGGCGGGCGAAGTGCTGGTGCGCATAGACTACGCCGGGGTCAACCCCATCGACTGGAAGCTGCGCGAAGGCATGATGGCCAAGGTCTTTCCCCACCATTTTCCGCTCACGCTGGGCTGGGACGCCAGCGGCGCCATCGTGCAGGTGGGGGCGGGCGTGGACCGGGGCTGCATCGGCCAGGCTGTGTTCGCCTACTGCCGGCAGTTCGGCGCCCCGGCCCAGCACGGCACGTATGCGCAATACATCGCGCTGCCGGCCGCGCTGGCGGTGCCGGCGCCGCCTAATTTGAGCGCGGCGCAGGCCGCCGCCATTCCCGCCGCCGCGCTGACCGCCTGGCAGGGCTTGTTCGACGCGGGCGCCTTGCGGCGCGCCGAAACCGTGCTCATCCTCGGTGGCGCCGGCGGCGTGGGCACGCTGGCCATTCAGCTCGCGCGCCACGCCGGCGCGTGCGTGTTCGCCACCGCCAGCGAGGGCAACCACGCGCTGCTCGCCGCGCTGGGCGCCGACGCCGCAATCGACTACGATGGCGGCGCGCTGGAAGCGGCCGTGCGGCAGCTCGCGCCCGGCGGCGTCGACCTGGTGTTCGACTGCGTCGGCGGGGCCTACCTGACGCTGGGTCCGCGCCTGGCGCGCCGCGGCGGGCGCCTGGTGGCGATCGCCGGCGCGCCCGACGCCGAGCTTGCGCGCGAACTGGGCGTATCCGCCGAGCGCATCGTCGTCGGCGCCAATCCGGCCCAGTTGCGGCAGGTGGCCAATTTGCTCGCCACCGGACAGATCGTCGCACCACCCGTCGAGGAACTGGCTTTGCACCAAGCCGCGCTCGCGCACGCACGCAGCAAGGCCGGCCACGTGCGCGGCAAGCTGGTGCTGCGCATTCCGCACTAAGCACGAAGCCCTAAGCACGAAGCACAAGGCGGGGCGCGCAGCCCCGCCTTGCGCATCATGCCGCGCGCAGGCGCGCCATCGTCATTGCCGTGTCCTCGATCATGTCTTCCTGGCCGCCCACCATGCCGCGCCGGCCCAGTTCGATCAGCAGTTCACGCGCCGGCACCTTGTACTTCGCCTCGGCCCGTTTGGCAAACAGCAGGAAGGACGAGTACACGCCCGCGTAGCCGAGCGTGAGCGAATCGCGGTCGACCCGGATCGGGTGATCCATCATCGGCACCACCAGGTCCTCCGCCACGTCCTGGATCTTGAACAGGTCCACCCCGGTCGCGATGCCCATGCGCGCGCAGACGGCGACGAACACTTCCATCGGCGTGTTGCCCGCGCCCGCGCCCAGCCCGGCGGCGGCGGCATCGATGCGGTTGGCGCCATACTCGACGGCGGCGAGGGAATTGGCCACGCCCATGGCCAGGTTGTGGTGGCCATGGAAACCCAGCTCCGTCTCCGGCTTGAGTTTGTCGCGCAGCAGGCCGATGCGCGCCTTGACGTGCTCGGGCAGCATGTAGCCGGCCGAGTCGGTGCAATAGATGCAGTTGGCGCCATAGCTTTCCATCAGCCTGGCCTGCTCGAGGATCTTCTCGGGCGTGGCCATGTGGCTCATCATCAGGAAGCCCACCGTGTCCATGCCCAGCTTGCGCGCCATGCCGATGTGCTGCTCCGACACGTCGGCCTCGGTGCAGTGGGTGGCGACGCGGATCGTATGCACGCCCAGGCCGTGCGCCATTTGCAGGTGGTCGACGGTGCCGATGCCGGGCAGCAGCAGGGCCGAGATCTTGGCTTGCTTCATCAGCGGGATCACGGCGCCCAGGTACTCCTCGTCCGTGTGGGCGGGCAAGCCGTAGTTGAGGGACGAGCCGCCCAGGCCGTCGCCGTGGGTCACCTCGATCAGCGGCACGCCGGCCGCGTCCAGGCCGCGCGCGATGGTCGTCATCTGCTCGAGCGTCATCAGGTGGCGCTTGGGGTGCATCCCGTCGCGCAAGGTCATGTCGTGCAGGGTGATTTTCTTGGTGCTCATTGGGGTGTCCTTATGCGACCAGCGCTTCAAGTGTGAGATTTCCTGCCAGGATCTGTTCGGCGAACAGTTCCGCGGTGCGGGCGGCGGCGGCCGTCATGATGTCCAGGTTGCCGGCATATTTGGGGAGGTAGTCGCCCAGGCCTTCGACTTCCATGAAGATGGAAACGCGCTTGCCGTCGAATACGGGGCCGTTGACCAGCTTGTAGCCGGGCACGTAGCGCTGCACTTCTGCGACCATCGCGTGCACCGAGGCGGTGATGGCGTCGCGGTCCGGCTCGTCGTCGGTCAGGCAGTGGATGGTGTCGCGCATGATCAGGGCCGGCTCGGCCGGGTTGATGATGATGATCGCCTTGCCCTTGCGCGCGCCGCCCACCAGCTCGACCGCGCCGGCCGTGGTGCGGGTGAATTCGTCGATGTTCTTGCGGGTACCCGGGCCGACCGAGCGCGAGGAGACGGTGGCGACGATCTCGCCGTAAGCGACGCTTTGCACGCGCGCCACGGCGGCGACCATCGGGATCGTGGCCTGGCCGCCGCAGGTGACCATGTTGACGTTCATGGTTCCCTGGCCCAGCTGCGCGGCCAGGTTCACCGGTGGTACGCAATAGGGGCCGATGGCGGCGGGCGTCAGGTCGATCATCAGCACGCCCAGCGCATTGAGTTTGCGCGCGTTTTCCGCGTGCACGTAGGCCGAGGTCGCGTCGAACGCGATCTGGATGCCGTCGGCCAGCACGTGGGGCAGCAAGCCGTCGACGCCGCCGGCGGTCGTTTTCAGGCCCATCTGCGCGGCGCGCTGCAAGCCCTCGGAGGCGGGATCGATGCCCACCATCCAGACCGGTTCGAGGACGGGGCTGCGCTGCAGCTTGTACAGCAAGTCGGTGCCGATATTGCCGGGCCCGATGAGGGCACACTTAATCTTTTTCATGAAGCGCTTTCTCTTAAAGGGGGGTGAGTCAAACGAAGCGTACCGCGCAGCCGCCCAGGCCGGCGATGGCCACGCGCAGGTTGTCGCCGGCCTTGACCGGCACCATCGCGCCCAGCGCGCCGGACAGGATCACTTCGCCGGCCTTGAGCGCAATACCGCGCCGGCCCAGGGTGTTGGCCAGCCAGGCCACCGCGTTCACGGGCGAGCCCATGGTGGCGGCGCCGGCGCCGGTGACGGTCACTTCGCCATTTTTTTCCAGCACCATGCCGCAGGTGCGCAAGTCGAGCGCGCGCGGGTCGACCATCCGGTCGCCCAGCACATAGGCGCCGCAGGAGGCGTTGTCGGCCACGGTGTCGGTGATCGTGATCTTCCAGTCACGGATGCGCGAATCGACAATCTCGAAGCAGGCCATGACCCCTTCGGTGGCGGCCAGCACGTCCGCCGCGCTCACGCCCGGACCCATTAAATCCTTCTTGAGCACGAAGGCGATTTCGCCCTCGGCCTTGGGCTGGATCAGGCCGGCCATCGGGATCGCCGCGCCGTCCGGGTAGACCATCGTGTCGGTGAGGTAGCCGAAGTCGGGCTGGCCTACTCCCAGCATCTGCATCACGGCGGCGCTGGTGACGCCGATTTTCTTGCCGACGATGCGCTCGCCGGCCGCGCAGCGCAGCGCCATCAGCTGCTGCTGGATGCGGTAGGCGTCGTCGATCGTCAGCCCCGGCTCGCGCTCGCTGAGCGGGACGACGGTGCGGGCGCCGCCCAGCGCCTGGAATAGCTCGTCGCCATAGTGGCGGGCCTGGTCATCATGGATTGCCATCTTTCCTCCTGTGGTAAATCGGTGTGCGGAATCGCAATGCAATTATGCACCTAAAGTCGATTGACTTTCAATTCATAATCAATCAAAATCGAATTGTATCGAGCGAGCACCGGTGTTTTCCTGAGCCGGGCAGACATATTTCCTGACACTGAAAGATCAAACAATGAGCTCCATCCACATCGATTTGCTGGGAACCGAGACCCGCTACTACACCACCGACAACTACCGCACCCGCGTGATCGAGGCGGGCAAGGGGACGCCGCTGTTCATGTTCCACGGCGGTGGCGGCCATGCCGAGACCTATGCGCGCAACATGACGCGCCTGGCCAGCGCGTGCCGTCCGATCGCGCCGGACTTCATCTGGCACGGCCTGTCGTCCAAGCCTGCCTTCAGGGAAGGCAACTGGCTGGCGCAGTTCACCGACCAGATCCTGGAATTGATGGACCACCTGGAGATCGACAAGGCCGTGTTCGAGGGCGAATCGCTGGGCGGCTGGATCGCCATGGACATGGGCATCAACCACCCGGACCGGGTGGAAAAGCTGATCCTCAACACGGCCTGGGGCATGAACCTGGGTTCGGACAAGAAGGAGGACTTGAGCAGCCTGCGCGAAACCTCGCTCAATGCGCTCAACAATCCCACCCGCGAGCTGATCCGCAAACGCCTCGAGTGGCTCATGCCACTGGGCGGCGTCACCGAGGAGTTGATCGACCTGCGCATGGCCCTGTGGTCGCCCCAGGAGACACGCCAGTCGCTCACCGCCTACTACGAGCACCTGTTCGCGCCCGAGTGCGAAGAGTATCTGTTCACGCTCGACGACCTGGCCCGCATCAAGGCCAAGACGCTGCTGTTGTGGACCGAAAAGAACCCGATTGCCGGGCCCGAGGCGGCCTACGCGATGGCGGAGGTGATCGAGGATTCGCGCGTCTACATCGTCGACGGCGCGGCGCACTGGCCGCAGTGGGAGCGCCCGGAAGAGCACGACCGCGAAGTGATGAAGTTCCTCGCCGAATAGGCCGGGCCGGCCGGCGCCAGCGCGCGCCGGCCTTTGTTGGATTTTCTATCGGGAGTGGATGTAGATGAACGAATTGGCAAAGCTGTCCCTGCATGAGGCGGCGCGCGCGATCGCCGCCGGGACCTTGAGCTCCGAAGCGCTGGTGCAGGCCTGCCTGGCACGCATCGCCGAGCGCGACCCGGCCGTCGGCGCATGGGCCTACCTGGACGCCGAACAGGCGCTGGCCGAGGCGCGCCTGCGCGACCGCCAGGCGCCGCTCGGCCCCCTGCACGGGGTGCCGATCGGCTTGAAAGACATTATCGACACGGCCGACATGCCCACCGAATATGGCTCGCCGATCTATCGCGGCTACCGGCCGGCCCACGCGGCGCGCTGCGTCGAGCTGTTGCGCGCGGCCGGCGCGGTCATCCTGGGCAAGACCGTCACCGCCGAATTCGCGACCTACCACCCGGGTCGCACGGCCAATCCGCACCACCCCGGCCACACGCCGGGCGGCTCGTCCAGCGGTTCGGCCGCGGCCGTCGCCGACTTCCAGGTGCCGTGCGCGCTGGGCACCCAAACGGCCGGCTCGATCATCCGGCCGGCCAGCTTTTGCGGCACCATCGGCTACAAGCCCAGCTTCGACGCCTTCGACTACCGGGGCCTGCATCCGCTCGCCCCTTCGCTCGACACGCTCGGCCTGTTCGTGCGCGACTTGGCCGACCTGGCGCCGCTGCGCCGGGTGCTCGCGCCCAGGGCGGTGCCGCAGGCCCCGGCCGCACGCAAGCCGCGCATCGGCTTTTGCCGCACCGCGCAGTGGAAGCGGGGCGACGCCGCCATGCACGCCGCGCTCGAGGCAAGCGCGCAGTCCTTGGCCAAGGCCGGCGCCGAAGTGGTCGAGATCAGCCTGCCGCCTTCGTTCAGCCAGCTCGTGTCCGCGCAAATCCTGGTGTTCGCGGCCGAGGCGGTGCGCGGCCTGGCCACCGAATGGCGCGACCACCGCGCCGCGCTCAGTGCTGAGCTACAAGCCTTGATCGAGGAAGGGCGGCGCTACACGGCGCAGGACGAGTTGGTCGCGCAGGCGCTGGCCGCCAAATGCCGCCTCGAGCTGGGCACCATCCTGGGCGAGGTCGACGTGCTGCTTACCCCTGCCAGCATCGGCGAAGCGCCGGGCGGCCTGGGCAAGACTGGCGACCCGCTGTTCAACCGCATCTGGACCATGCTGCACGTGCCTTGCGTGAGCTATCCGATCGGCGCCGGCCCGGCCGGGCTGCCGCTGGGCGCGCAGGTGGTGGGAGCGCACGGCGCCGACGACGCGCTGATCGGCTACGCCATGTGGATGCAAAATCACAGCCCCGCTGTCGCGGGCGCGAATGCTTGAAAAAGGATGAGACCATGACGATCACGACAACCCCGCTGCCCTTCTCGGCCCAGCAGCAGCAATGGTTCGAGCGCGCCTGCGCGCACATCAGCACAGCGCGCATGAAGCGCCTGAACATGGACCTGACCGATATCCACAGCCCGACCGGCGCCGAGCGCGCGGCCAGCCTGCACATGGTCGAGCATATGCTCAAGATGGGCATCTCGGCCAATTACCAGGAGCTCAATCCGCTGTCCGGCAATGCCGTCGGGCGCATCAAGGGCAGCGGCGGCGGTCCCGCCTTGCTGTTGTATGCGCCGATCGACACCCACCTCGAAGCCGATCCCGCGCACGACTTGCCATGGGCCGGCCCGGAACTGCGCGCGGACATGCTGCCGCGGGCCCAGGAACGCGGCGACACCGTCATCGGCCTGGGCGCGTCCAATCCCAAGGGCATGATCGCCACCTTGACCGAAGCGGTCAACTGCATCGTCGAAGCGGGCATCCCCTTGAAAGGCGACGTTCTGCTGGCCTTTGCCGGCGGCGGCATGCCGGTGGTCGTCCCCGGCCGCCACTACGCGGGACTATCGAGCGGCGTCACCCATATGCTGCTCAATGGGGTGACTGCCGACTACGGCATCATCATGAAACCGTGGGACGAGGTCTACTACGAGCATCCCGGCATGTGCTGGTTCAAGGTCACCGTCAAGGGCACGATGGGCTATGCCGGCATCCCGCGCGGCACGCCGGGCTTTCGCAGCTCGGTGGTGCCGGCCGCCACCGTCATCCTGGAGCTGGAGCAGTGGCTGATCGATTATACGGCGCGCCACACCAGCGAGCAGATCGCGCCGGAGGGCTGGATCTCGGCGCTGCGTTCGGGTTGGCCGGAGCGGCCTGCCTTTCCCTCGGCCGCCACCGAGCTGTACCTGGACATGCGCACCAACCCGGGACAAACCAGTGGCGCGGTGCAGGCCGAATTCGACACGGCCATGCGCGCCATCCTCGCGCGCCATCCCGGCATCGACGCCGAGTGGGAAATGACGGCCGCCGTGCCGGGTTCGCGTACCGATCCTGGCAGCTGGATCGTGCAGAGCGCCTTGCGCGCGTGGCAGGAAGGCCATGGCGGCAAGCCTTACCCGGGCGCGCCGCACATGAGCGGGCAGACCGATGCGGCGGCCATCGCCAAGCTGGGCTTGCCGCTGGTGCGGATCGGCTACCCCTGGATCGGCGACAAGGACATGCCGGCCGAATTTTCGGAAGGGTTGGGCGGGATGGGCGTGAGCCATATTCCCGACCTGACGGGCGCATGCCGCGCCGTGATCTACTCGATCATCGACACCTGCACGCGCTCGCGCGCCGAAACGGGGCTGGCAAGCGCAGGCTGAAGCCGGACCAGGCTGCCGTGTCGGGCGCGTGCGGGCTGGGCGCGCGCGATGCGCCAAGCGCGGCTGCGACCAGATGCGGACGACATCTTCAGCAGGCCGCGCGCTGTTCATCCGATGTTCGATTCAATGACCGAGGAACCATGTTCAAGCACATTCGCATCCGTACCCAACTGACCATACTGATTGGCTTCCTGTCCCTGCTGCTGCTGGGCGTGGGCGGGCTAGGGCTGTACCACCTGTACAAGGCCAACGAGGCGTTGCGCGACCTGTATTTCCAGCGCGTCGTGCCGCTTGGCCAGCTCGATACCGCAACGCGGCTGATGACCCGCAGCCAGCTCGAAGTCACGCTCGGCTTGACAGGCGACCCGGCAGCCGCCAGCGCCGAGATGGATGGCGTGGAACGCAACATCGCGCGCGTCAATCAGTTGTGGGGCGCCTACCGCAGCGGGCCGATGAGCGCCGAAGAACGCGCGCTGGGCGACCGCTTCGAGGCGGCCCGCACACGATTTATCAACGATGGCCTCAAGCCGGGCATGGCCGCGGTACGCGCCCAGGACCAGTTCAAGGCGACCGAGATCGTACACGGGCAGCTGATGACGCTGATCGTGCCGGTGAGCGCGGGCATCAACGCACTGCTCAAGTACATCACCGACGCCGGCAACCAACAGTACGAGCACTCGCAACAGACATTCGTCGTCGTGCGCGCGCTGCTGATTGGCGCCACCTTGTGCGGCATCGCGCTCGCGCTGGTGCTCGGGCTGACGCTGGTGCGCGCCATCACGGGCCCGCTGGGGCAGGCCGTGGCGCTGGCGCAGCGCGTGGCGGCAGGCGACCTGACCCAAACGGTCGAGATCGGCGCGCAGAACGAAACGGGCCGGTTGCTGGCGGCGCTGAGTGACATGAATGCCAGCCTGACCGCCATCGTGGGCCAGGTGCGCGGCGCTACCGATACGATCGCGACGGCGGCCAGCGAGATAGCCTCGGGCAACCAGGATTTGTCGGCCCGCACCGAACAGCAGGCGGCGGCGCTGGAAGAGACGGCGTCGTCGATGGAGGAACTGACTTCAATGGTGCGCATGAATAAAGACAACGCGGTACTGGCCAACAACCTGGCGCTGTCGGCGTCGAGCACGGCCTCGCGCGGAGGCGCCGTGGTGGCCGAGGTGGTCGAGACCATGGGCGCGATCAGCGCGTCGGCCTGCAAGATCGTCGACATCATCGCCGTTATCGACGGCATCGCCTTCCAGACCAATAT
>DIZW01000107.1:49428-51360 GCA_002428015.1 Oxalobacteraceae bacterium UBA6018
GACGGCATCGCCTTCCAGACCAATATTCTGGCGCTCAACGCCGCCGTCGAGGCGGCGCGCGCCGGCGAGCAGGGAAGGGGGTTCGCCGTGGTCGCGTCCGAAGTGAGAAACCTGGCGCAGCGTTCGGCCGCGGCGGCGCGCGAAATCAAAGTATTGATCAATAATTCAGTCGAGAAGGTCGACGCCGGTAGCGCCCTGGTAGGCCGCGCAGGGGAGACGATGAATGAAATCGTCGCGAGCGTGGGCAAGGTGACCGCCATCATGCGCGATATCGCCGCGGCCAGCCAGGAGCAGGGCGACGGCATTGAACAAGTTGGCCGGTCGCTGGCTCAGATGGACCAGGTGACGCAGCAAAACGCGGCCTTGGTCGAGGAAGCGGCAGCGGCGGCCGAGGCCATGCGCGCCCAGGCGGTGTCCTTAGCCCGGGCGGTGAGCGTGTTCCGGCTGGAGCGGGCGCCGCGACGGTTGCCGGCCGTAGCGCGCGTGGCTGCGCTGCGCGTGGGCACGGCGGCGGGCGCATGAGGGTGCGTGCGGCGCTGGCCGCCATCTTCTCCGTCGTCGACCGCTTCACGGTGGCGCTGTGCGTGACCGTTCTGGCAGGCTCGCTGCTGCCTTGCACCGGTGGCGCCGCGCTGCTGCTCGATCGCGCGACCAATGTGGCCGTTGCCGCATTGTTCTTCCTGCATGGCGCCAAGCTGTCGTCGGCGGCAGTGCGCGCGGGCGCGGTACACTGGCGCCTGCACCTGGTCGTGATGCTGTCGACGTTCTGCATGTTTCCCTTGCTTGGACTGGCCTTGCGCCCGCTGCTTGCGCCGCTGGTCACACCGCAGCTGTACGTCGGTATCCTGTTCGTGTGCGCGCTGCCATCGACCGTACAATCGTCGATCGCCTTCGTGTCCATCGCGCGCGGCAATGTGCCGGCCGCGGTGTGCAGCGCCACCGCGTCCAGCCTGGCGGGAATTTTCCTCACGCCGCTGCTGGTCGGCTTGCTCGTCGCGCAGCGCGATGCCGGCGTCGTGCCATGGCAAGCGATCGGCCATATCGGCACGCAGCTGCTGGCGCCCTTTATCGCCGGGCAGATTGCGCGGCGCTGGATCGGGGGCTGGATCGCCGCGCATCCGGCCGGTATCAAGCTGGTGGACCAGGGCTCGATCCTCATGGTGGTGTACGGCGCGTTCGGCGAAGCGGTGCGCGAAGGGCTATGGCAGCAAATTCCGCTGCGTTCGCTGGCGGGCCTGACCGTGGTGTGCGTGGTATTGCTGGCGGCTGCGCTGCTGACGACACGGCTGGCCGCGCGGACTTTGGGTTTCAACCGCGAAGACGAGATCGCGATCCTGTTCTGTGGTTCGAAGAAAAGCTTGGCCAGCGGTGCACCGATGGCCAAGGTGCTGTTTTCGGCAGCCGGCGTCGGCGCGATGGTCTTGCCGCTGATGTTGTTCCACCAGATCCAGCTGATGGTGTGCGCTGTAATCGCGCGCCGTTATGCCCTGGATCCGGAGGAACCGTGAGGTGCGGGAAGCCCGCGCGCGCTGTTGTGCGGGACCCGGAGGCGGGCGACTGCCCCGGGTGACCCGGAGGGCGCAGCTTAAACGAGCTGCCCGTATCGTTGAGCAATAGCGTTGTCACATGGTTCTGGCGTGGCCGGATCACAGACCAGAAGGGCAAGAGGCGGCGTGCAGTCTGGTAATGCAAGGAAAATGCGGGGCGCCGTGAAGCCGCAAGCGACGTGGTTTTCTTGTCTGCGCATTCGAAGTCCGACGCGCAGTCCGTTCAAATTATTTGAAAGACTGGCTTCAGTTTGATTTGGCCGCCTGCATATCGGCCTGTTCGCCAACGACTACTTCTAAGCTGGTCTGGCGGCGCGCGAAAATAAATCGCGTTCGCGCTCGCCAACCTTGGCGCTATTGGCTATAATGCGGCCTCTTTTCCCTG
>DIZW01000107.1:51470-65822 GCA_002428015.1 Oxalobacteraceae bacterium UBA6018
CTTTTCCCTGATAGCTCAGTTGGTAGAGCGACGGACTGTTAATCCGCAGGTCCCTGGTTCGAGTCCAGGTCGGGGAGCCAGAATTATTGAAGAAACAAGGGCTTGCGTGCGAACGCAAGCCCTTTTTCAATGGTGCTCCCGATCTCCAGCGCCCGGCGCCAAGGAAGGAAACTCCTCTAGTTTGCCAATTTCCTACCTGCCGGGTTTTGACGTAAGTGGCATCGATCCACAGATAGGGCCAATCGCCCTCGATGGGGCCCTGCAGGAATGCTTGCACGCGTTCGACGATCTCAGCTGTACCTCCACTTACCACGGGACAGTGCGGCTCATTCGGTCGAGATACTCCAGGCCAGGCTTTGCCCGCTTCGAAAGCAGCGTGTTCACGATGTCTGGTATGGTTTCCTCAAGGCCGAACGGCGCGTCCGGCCCGCCTAGCGCGGTACGAATCCAGCCCGGAGCCAGCAGCAATAGGGCGCGCGACTGTCCGGCATGTCGGGCGGCGTAGCTTCGCATGTATTGGTTCAGAGCCGACTTGCTCCCGCGATAGAGTTCAAACCCACCGTGTGTATTGCTGGCGATACTGGCCTGTCCCGACGACATGACGCCAATGAGGCCGTCGGGGGGGACAAGATCCTGCAGCGCCTCGACGGTACGCATAGGGCCAAGTGCATTCGTGACCATCACGCGGATGAACTCCTCGGTGGACACTTCACCGATGGTGTCATTCGGATTCGCATTGGCGGTGCCGGCATTCACGAATAGGATGTCGAACACCCGGCCCGACAAGCGGGCGCGCAGTGCTGCGATCTGCTCCTGTTCGCAGATGTCGACGCTCTCGATCTCGACGCGGCCTTGGTTCTCGTCGGCGAGGTCGTGCAGTTGAGTTCGGCCTTCGCACGGACGCGCCGTGCCTACGATGTTCCATCCTTTTTTCAAAAGCTCGGCGACCATGGCGTGGCCGATGCCACGCGAAGCACCGATCAACAGAATGGTACGGCGAGGTTCTGGAGCAATGGGATGCGTCATCAGTGAAACCCTTTCTAGAGATGGACTAACGTTATTCTGGTAGCAGATCATCGTTTGCGCCAGACGCGTGCCGTGCAATAATTGAGTGCATGAAACGCAATCAATAATCAGTGGGTGGACGACTTCCCATGCAACCCGTGGACTTGAACCTTCTTACCGCACTGGACGTATTGCTCTCCGAGCGCAGCGTGACAAAGGCAGCGCGCCGACTTGGCTTGAGTCCCTCGGCCATGAGCAGGACGCTTTCCAGGCTGCGAGTGGCTACGGGAGACCAACTGCTCGTGCAAGCTGGCAGAACGCTGGTTCCCACCCCGTACGCCGAGCGGCTCGGCGAGCATGTCCATGACCTCGCCCGCAACGCCCGGGCCGTGCTTCAGCCAATCAGCAGCGCCTTGGATGTTTCCAAGCTGGAACGGACGTTCACGATTCGGGCCAATGACGGCTTCGTCGATCTGATCGGGGCCTCATTGATGGCAGCGATCACCCAAGCCGCTCCCCGTGTCCGTATCCGGTTCATATCGAAGCCCGACAAGGATGCACAAGCGCTACGGGAGGGCATGATCGACTTGGAGATCGGTGTGATTGGAAGCGCAGCACCGGAACTGAAGACACGCTTGCTTTTTCACGATCGGTTCGTTGGCATTTGCCGAACTGGCCACCCACTTTTAACAAGGCCGGGAGTGACTGCGCAGCGTTATGCCAGCTACCAGCATGTGGTCGTGTCGCGCAAACGCCAATTCTCCGGGCCAGTGGACGCCGCCTTGGACCAGTTGGGCTTGCGTAGAACCATCGTCATGGTAGTTCCCACCTTCGCTAATGCCGTGCATATCGTGCGTCACTCCGATCTACTCGGGCTTATCCCGCATTCAGGGCTCGGCAGTGCGTCAAGGAGCGCCTACGCTACCGATGTAGGGCTTGAGCACTTCGAGCTACCTGTACAAACTCCTCGAATAAAAATATCTGCTATTTGGCATCCACGCCACCATGCTGACTCGGCCCATCGCTGGCTCCGCGATACAATCTTGGCTGCCTGTAATAACGCACGGCCGATCAATTAATAGAGGGCCCCCCGCGCCCGCGCAATTTCCCATGGCACCTCGCCGCCGCGGCGATCTGCTGCCCCAACCTTTACTCGGGACGCGTCATCCGCCCAAACATGGCGGCAGCGGCGAACAAGGTCCCGAACGCGCTGCCGGATGCGATTCGATCCGAATTCATTGTCGCTGTTTTTGACCGCTGTTTCAGGCTAGGTGCAGGTTAACGAAAAAAGCTCCCTTCACGTTTCGCACCGCATGCCAGCCGAGGCTGAACGCACTGTATTGAACGTGAAGGGAGCATTCGCTCGGCACGCCGGTCAATGCCGGCCCGCGTCACGGGTGGCGCTTAACGCTTGTTGTCGTTCTTATGGCTCTGACGGCCGGCCTCGGCATGCTGCTCCGGCGTGCCGCCGCGGGTGCCCGAACCGGAACCCGAGCCCGAACCCGAGCCTTGCGAGCCCGACTGGCGGCTGTCCGAGTTGGCGTCGTTCTTGTGGCTTTGACGGCCGGCTTCTGCGTGTTGCTCTGGGGTGCCGCCTTGCGTGCTCTTGCCTGATTTGTCGTTGCTTGCCATGATGATCTCCTTAACAGGTTGACTTGCGGTTTAACTGTCGATGCCCCCGGTGGTGAGTGCGTCGATCAGGAGGCCTCATCATGGCCTCATTGCCGAGTGCGCAATATCGGACACATTTCCCAGGCAATGTAAGAAGGCTCTCCGTTGCGACGTAGGACTTCATCCGTAATTTCCGCAATACATTGGCGAAAATAAAGCAACTTCGCGTATCGTGCAGAATGTGGTGGCACCAGCCTGTGTTCGATGCGGCCATCGTGCGGAACGAACAGCGCGGAAGTTGATGATGTGCTCAGGCGCGCCATGCGCCGGGGCAGGAACAGGCGCGGCACGACCGTCGGCCGGTGTGCGGCAACGGCTTGGTTCGGCCCACCGTCACATGGCCGGGTCAGTTTGGCGCGCTTGTGGGTGCAGTTGCGCCATGCGCATCGTATGGCGTTCCCAGTCGGTTAGGCGGCGCTGGCCGTCTTGCGCCATGACCCGGTTCGCCACTGCGGGCGTGATGTCGTTCGCGGTGAAGAAAGCCCAGGCCACGCTGTCGCCCAGTGTGCGGCGATACGTGACCCCGAGGTCGACCAGGATCGACTGGCCACGATTCTCCTCGCGGCGGCGTTCGGGCCGCTGCGGCATGTCCGGCATATCCATTTTGTGATCTCTTGCCTTGTTTTATTTATCGGCGCGGACTTCCTTTATAGGCTCGCGTTCACGCTAATTCAAATTGGATTTTTATGCTGCCGGATGAGTATTGATAGCTAGTAGACAGTTTGTAAAGGCAGCTTCATAACGACATGTGCCGCTCGGCTACAACGCGTACAGCAGGGCCGCGATGCGGTCGTACAGCGGATATACACGCGGCCCGGATTTGGGCCAGCCGATCAGGTCGAAGTGATCGAAGGTGCGGTAGGTACCGAGGAAGTTCCAGGTGCCGCGCACGGGCTGGCCGCGCGGCGAGCGCATGCTGACGGTGTTGACCACGCCATCGTTGGGAAACCAGCTGCTGTCGACCTTGACCCGGCCCGGCGCCGACTGGGTGTAGGAGCCCAGTCCGCGCCGTCCGAGCGAGGGCACGATCCACTCGCCGGCGTAGGGCTTGGTCAGCGGCGCCATGTCGCGCCGCGGGTACTGGTAGGCATGCTGCTGGATGGGCGCGATCAGGCGGTCGGTGTTGTTGCAGCAGATCGCCCCCGCTTCCGTGGCCACGTTGGCGACCGAGAAGTAATGCACGGATGGCGAGGTGTGGACCCAGGCATTGAATTCCTGGGCCCCGTCCGGGCTCATCTCGTACTGCGCCGAGTCGAAATTCTCCAGGTTCCAGAACGGCGCGGCCAGCGCGCGCTCGTGAAAGCTCAAGGCGCCTTCGGCCGGCTTGGGCGCGATGCCGAACTGCTCCAGGCCGAGTTCGTAGGTGGGCGCGCTCGGGCGGCTGGCCTTGGCCATGGCCGCCACCCCGCTGGCCAGTTCGGCGATCTTGGGCGCGAAGTCGCCGACGGCGTCGCGCAGACTGGTGCCGTCGTGGGGCGCGGCCAGGGTGGTGGCGCTGATCACCCAGCCGACCTTGCCGCCGGTGTAGAGCGCGCCGCCGCCTTCATCGCCCTCGGGCGAGCCGTTTTCCAGCAGCTCGATCAGGGCGCGCACGGTTTGCCCGCCCTGGCTGTGCGAGAGCAGGTGGATGGGGTGCTGGGCGTCCCATTGCGGGTACAGGGCGAGCGGATAGTTGTGCGGATTGTCGGCCGGGTCGGCGGCCCAGCATTTGCCTTCCGGCTGGCGCACCGCGCCGAAGCGGGCGAAACGGGCGCTGTGGATCGCGCCGTAGTCGACGCAGCCGCCCTTGATCTGGTAGAACAGTTCGGCGGCGCGGTCCCAGCTGGAACTGACCGGGCCGACCGACGAGGCCCACACCGGATGCTTGCCGCCGGCGCGCATGTGGCCGACGATATCGTCGAACCCGCCCCAGTATTTGAAGCCGGTCTCGGCGTACTGGTCCGGTCCGAAACCGAGGAAACCGTGCACCAGCACGATCGGATAGTTATTGGCGGCGTGCGCGCTGTGGCAGCAGGCCAGGACGGCGGCGGCGAGCGCCGGTTTGAAGCGGAAGCGTGGCGGCATGAGGTGACCCCGGTTGCAATAATTGCATTATTGTGCCTCACAATCCGGGGCCGCGTTTTGAAGCACGCTAGGTTTCGATGAGATGGCGCGCGCGCTCAATACATTGCTGTTGCGGCATTACTACCGACCGCGCTGGTGTTGCTGGAATCGGCCGTTCGTTGCGGCGCGGCCGCGCCCGGGGCGGCCTTGGCGCCGGCGCTGTCGCCTGTCTTGGCGTCGGCCAGCGTGTCGCCTTTCCACACCACGCCGTCGTCGACCGAGTACAGCTGGCATGGCTGGTCGCTCTTGCTGGCGCAGGTGGCCAGCGCGCGCGCGTCCGGATCTTCGCCTTCCTCGGCCCAGCACCAGGCGCCGCTGGACGAAACGGCGAATGCGCGCGGGGTCATCTTGTCGAGATACTCGCGGTAGGCGGCGCGGCCGTGCTCGCCGAGAAAAGGCACGGCGCCGACGTCGTCCAGGCGCGCGAAATTGGTTTTCGGGATGATCGGCGCGCTGGCGACGGCCACCACTTCAGCGGTCGGCATGTCGACCTGCTTGAGGAAGCGTTCGACCTCGGTCCACCATACTTTTTCGCCGTCGCGGCTGGCCAGCATGCCGTGCGCGTCGCGCTTGAAAGCGCCGTACTCGACCAGCCGCGCGTGGCCGCCGGCCTTGGTGAACGCCGCATGCATGCGGGTGGCCAAATCGGGGCCGAACAGCGAATCGTTGGCGCCGTACATCCACAGGCTGGCGATGCGGTTGTTGGCGCCGTAGGACGCGAACGCCTGCATCAGCTCGCCACGCCAGTCGCAATGGTTGCCGTCGTCGCGCAGGCCGCCGGCGAAATTGATCAGGCCGCGCACGCCGGGCACGGCCTGGGTGCCCAGCGCGATGGTGGCCAGGCCGCCGTAGGACTGGCCGGCCACGATGATGCGGCTGGCGTCCACCCACGGTTGTGTGCGCGCGTATTCGATGGTGTCGAGCACGTCGTTGGCCTGGGCATAGCCGTTGGCGGTCATGTCGCAGCCGTGGTCGGCGTATTTTCCGGTCGATTCCGCGAAGCCCTGGCGCATCGGCACCATCACCGCGTAGCCGCGTTTGACGAAGGCGGTGGCCATGTAGATGAAGCGGTCGCGCGCCTGGGCGTGCGGTTCACCGGCGTCCTTGCCGTGGTTGATCACCAGCAGCGGGAACGGCCCCGGTCCGTTTGGACGGAACACCGTAGTCTCCAGCCGCGCCCGGTAATGGACGCCGGCCGGCACCATCAGCACTTGCTCGTTGAGACGGAAATCGACGGGCAACTCTTGTTCAACAGCTAACGCCGGCAGCAGCGCCAGACAGACGACGATGGTGGAGGCGAGGGCGCGCGCATGGGCGCGGGCATGGGACAGAGCGGTAGCGATGATGGGCTCCCGGTGAGGAGATTGCCGACAGGAATAGAATGATTCTAAGCACGACAATTTTCCTCGGCAATACACGAATGCTAATTTCGTGAGGGTTTCCATCAAATAAAAATATTTGTCGCACTATTCGCTTGGCAAGGCGTCAATGACTGGGGGCAAAGTGGCGCGCCATGCGCGGGCGATCTCCTACAATTTGCGGGAAGCCAGGGCCGGCGGGCGACTTCCGGACGAGGCCGTCGTCCAATGCCGAGCCGGCAAAAGGAGAACGCCATGATCAACATTGCAGTGATCGTTGGAAGCACGCGGCCAGGGCGCAAGGCGCTGGAGGTGGCGAAGTGGGTGCACCGGATCGCCGTGTCGCGCAACGACGCCGTCTTCGAGCTGGTCGATATCGCCGACTTCAAGCTGCCGCTGCTGGACGAAGACGTCCCCCCATCGATGGGGCAATACAAGAAAGACCACACCAAGGCCTGGGCCGCGAAGATCTGCGCGGCCGACGGTTTCGTGTTCGTCACGCCCGAATACAACCACGGCACCTCGGCCGCGCTCAAGAACGCCATCGATTTCCTGTTCGCTGAATGGAACAACAAGGCCGCTGGCTTTGTCGGCTACGGCAGTGCCGGTGCGGCGCGCGCTGTGGAGAGCCTGCGGCTGGTCATGGGCGAGCTGATGATTGCCGACGTCCGCTCGCAAGTCATGCTGTCACTGTTCACCGACTTCGAGAACTACGCCACGTTCAAGCCCGCCCCGCACCACGAAAAAGCCGTCAGCGCGATGCTCGACCAGCTCGTTGCGTGGAGCGGCGCGCTGCAGGGCTTGCGCGCGCATCGCGCCGACAGCGTGGCGGCGGTGGCCCCCTGACCCGCGTCGGCCGGTGCCCTGGTCGGTTAAAATGCGCGCCCGGTCCCTTATTTTTCCGCTCCCATGCGCCCACTCCCGGCATCCGAGGCGCCACGCCGCCGCCTGGCCTGTGCCGCCTGTTTGCGGCCGGCGTCGGCCTGCCTGTGCCGCTTGGTCACGCCGGTCCAGAGCGACGTGGCCCTCGTCGTGTTACAGCATCCGCTTGAAGTGAGCAATGCGAAAGGCAGCGCGCGGCTGCTGCACCTGTGCGTGGACGGCAGCGAGATGCTGGGCGGGGAGCGTTTCGATCAAGCAGACCTCTCGGCGTTGCTGCACGCTGGCGCGCGCACGCCGGTGTTGTTGTACCCCGACACGCCGGATCACGCCGCGCTCGGGCTGCCGTTGCCGCCGTCATTACCGCCTGGCTTGCTGGAACATCCGGCAACGCTGCGCCTCGTCGTGTTGGACGGAACCTGGCGCAAAAGCCGCAAGATGTTGTACCTCAATCCCGTACTGCAAGCGTTGCCGCGCCTGCCCTTGCGCGCCGTGCCGCCCTCGCACTACCGGGTGCGCAAGGCCCATGCGCCGGATCAGCTGTCGACCCTGGAAGCGAGTTGCTACGCGCTGGCCCAGATCGAAGGTGCGAGCGAAAAATTCCAGCCTGTGCTCGCGGCCTTCGATGCGTTTGTTGACATGATTGAGCGGCATCAGCAGGCTGGCCGGAATAGCGAGGCGACCGCGAACAGCGCTTGATCGCCGGCGGCGGTCGGCGTAATATACTGTATGTTTGTACAGTATCGAGAGGACGCCATGGGCTGTTCTGACAAGGAATTCGACGAGCGCGTCATGCTGGCGCCACGTCCGCTGGCCGCGCGCAAGGGACGGGGCGCCGTCAGCAATTTGCAGGGGCGTTACGAGGTGCATGGCCGGGAGGGCTTCGACGATGGCTGGGAGCAGGCCGGCGAGGACGACGAGGAGCTGGCGCCGTTCAAGACCCAGGTCATGGACGAGTACGCTAAAACTATCCTCAGCCGCAACAGTTCTCCGGACATTCCGTTTAACGTCTCGCTCAACCCCTACCGCGGCTGCGAACATGGCTGCATCTACTGTTTCGCGCGGCCCACGCATAGCTATCTTGGACTGTCGCCAGGGCTCGATTTCGAAAGCCGCCTGTTCGCCAAGGTCAACGCGCCCGACCTCCTGCGGCGCGAGCTGGCGCGCGTTTCCTACGTTCCCCAGCCGATCGCCGTGGGTGTCAACACCGATGCCTACCAGCCGTGCGAGCGGGAGCGCAGGATCACGCGGCGTGTGCTTGAAGTGCTGCACGACTGCGAACACCCGGTGGCGCTCATTTCCAAGTCTTCCCTCATCGAGCGCGACGTCGACCTGATCGCACCCATGGCCGCCAAGCGGCAAGCGATCGCCGCCATCACGCTCACCACGCTCGACGCTTCCATTTCGCGCACGCTGGAGCCGCGCGCGGCGGCGCCCGCCCGGCGCCTGCGCACGATCCGCGCGCTCACCGACGCCGGCATCCCCGTGCGCGTCAGCGTGGCGCCCGTGATCCCCTTCGTCACCGAGCCTGAGCTCGAAAGAGTGCTGGAAGCGGCGCGCGATGCCGGCGCGGTCAGCGCCCACTATGTCGTGCTGCGCCTGCCGTGGGAAGTCAACCCGCTGTTCCAACAATGGCTGGAGGCCCACTTTCCCGAGCGGGCGCAGCGAGTCATGAACCGGGTCCGCGAAATGCGCGGAGGTAAGGATTACGATAGCGACTTCAGCACCAGGATGCACGGCGAAGGCGTCTGGGCCGACCTGATTCGCCAGCGCTTCGTCAAGGCGGCGGACCGGCTCGGCATGAACCTGGCTAGCGGGCGCTTTGCCGAGTTGGATACGTCGCGTTTCAAGCGGCCCACCGTCGTGCCGCCGTCGCCGACCAAACAATGTGGCAACGCGACCGGGCAGCTGGATTTGTTTTCCTAAATGAGGGTGGGGCAGGGGAGAGGAGCACCGCCATGGGTGTAGCAGACGAGGCCAGTACGACCTGGCGCACAGGGGAAAAGAAGGCGGGACGTTCTGCAGTCGATACGGTGCCTACTTGGCGAAGTCCGCAAGATGCCGCTCGATCGCGAACACGTGGGCGTCGTCCTGGCCCAGTTCGCGCAGGGCGTGCGCGAGATCGAGCAGGTAGTCGCGATTGCGTCCGCTAGGCCCGCTGGCGCTGGCGATCTGGCGCGCAATATCGCGCTCGGTGGCGGCGCCGAGGAAAGCTGCATTGTCTTCGGTCGCGATGTACACCAGGCCTTCGACGGTGTCGCCGTCGTCGAAGCGGATGTCGGTTGCAAGACGCAGGTAGCCGTTCTTTTCGCGGTGGTCGAGATGGGCGAACACTTCGGGTGTGATCAGGTAAGCCATGCCCGCGCATAGTGCGCCCGGCGCGGGCACCAGCGTGACGACGCGTCCCGGTGCCGCCTCGGTGCCGCGGTGGTCGTGCGAGCCCTGCCAGAATCGGCGCGCCCAGTTCGCGATGCTGGCGGGGCGCCGCTCGATGTAAGGAAAGTCAGCCTTGAAGATGAGCGAACCGTAACCGAACAGCCACACGCTGTGATGGGCGTCGAATTTGTCCATGCGCTGGTTGATCGTGATGGTATTGAGTGACATAAGCAGGTTTTCCGAAGGCGGCAGAACAAGCGAAAAGTGACGAGCGCATGGGTGAAACGGCGCTAAGCAATGGAGCGAATACGCGCGAAACAATTATTGTGCCGCCGCCAGCAATTATATCGGTGGCGATGCATTTGCAAACTGCGCCATGGTGACGAATTGTTTCAAGCGCGAAGGCGTCGAGGTGTTTGCCTGATATCGGCCTTCAAGCACGTCAGCCGCACCGTCGCGACGCTGATCGTTGCGTGACTGGCCATCACCACGGCGGGAGGCCGCCCCGGTGGAGGTTCGCCAGGGCGTAGCGCCAGCGCGGGAAGCTCGCCAGCCCTGGCAAGCACAGCACCGCTGTATCCGGCGTGACTTCATGCTGCCGGCAAGGTAGGATTGATACGAGATCCTGACAAACTGATACGAGAGCCTGATGGATTGATACGGGTCACTTGCCGGATCGATACGAGTGCCTGACGGATTTATTCGAGAGCTTGGCAGCTTGGCTGGCATTGGAACTCTAGTTTTTTAACGATACTTCGTTTTGTAGTCAGTGGCGGGGTGTCCTCGGAGGACGGCATGCAGATCAAACGAATTCACCACGTAGCGTACCGCTGCAAGGACGCCAAGCAAACGGTCGAGTGGTACGTCAAGTACCTGAATATGGACTTCGTGCTCGCCATCGCCGAGGATCAGGTTCCCTCTACCGGCGCTCCCGATCCGTATATGCATGTGTTTCTCGACGCCGGCATGGGCAACATCCTGGCGTTCTTCGAACTGCCGAATCAGGCGCCGATGGGCCGTGACGAAAACACCCCGGCATGGGTGCAGCACCTGGCGCTGGAAGTGGGATCGATGGAGGACCTGCTCGCTACCAAGACGCGTCTCGAGGCGGATGGCATCGACGTGATCGGTCCGACCAACCACACCATTTTCAAGTCCATCTATTTCTTCGATCCTAACGGGCACCGGCTTGAGCTGGCGGTCAATACCGGCACCCCCGATATGCTGCAACGACTTGATGCCGTCAAATGGGATATGCTTGAGGAGTGGTCGCGCACCCGCAAGGCGCCCAAGCATGCAGCCTGGATGCACGCGCCTGACCCAGGATGAAATTGCCGCGCTAAAGCCCCGCGGACGCAACGACAAGCTCATCGTGGGGACCGTCACTTGCGCCGTGTCGGTGACATCGGGATGGCGGCTGCGTTACGCATGTGCGACATAGCGGCGAGCGCGCACTTTGGGCGCGCTTCGAGCGGTTTCGCGGATGCGCTCTCAATGTGTGAGTTGGTGCGCGCAGAAGATGCGCGCAGCAGAATGTCGGTCCGCCGATAAACCCGTTCGAGCATACTGCAAGGATGACGCATGAAACTTTATAGCTATTTTCGCAGCTCCGCCGCTTATCGCGTGCGCATCGCGCTCAATCTCAAGGGAATCCCTTGGGAAACGGTGCCTGTGCACTTGCTCAAGCACGGCGGTGAGCACCTGGATGAGCAATATCGCCAAATCAATCCTGCTCGGATGGTGCCGGTACTCGATGACGACGGTGCCATCCTGACGCAGTCGCTGGCGATCATGGAGTATCTTGACGAGACGCATCCGACGCCGCCGTTGTTGCCTTCGGACCCGCTCGGTCGTGCGCGCGTACGCGCGCTGGCCCAGACGATCGCGTGCGACGTCCACCCGCTCAACAACTTGCGGGTTCTACGCTATCTGGTCGGTACGCTGGGCGTGGACGAGGAGGCGAAGAACGCCTGGTACGTTCACTGGCTGCAGCAGGCGCTCCCGGTGTTGGAGGCCGAATTGGCCGGCAACCCGGCCACAGGTCGTTTCTGTCACGGGGATATCCCGACGATCGCCGATTGCTGCCTTATACCGCAGCTATTTAACGTGCGCCGATTTAATGTCGACTTGACGCCTTATCCGACTATCGTTCGCATCGACGCTGAATGCACGCAACTGCCGGCGTTTGTCGACGCGCATCCTGCGCGCCAGCCCGACGCTGAATAGCAGACAGGCCGCGCCATGCCGCGCGGCTGTTGGCCAGCGCGACGTGCAGGCGCGGACGCCGGGCCGGCTTGGCCGTGAAACAAGCGACTCGGTGCCGCCAGTGTAAGCACGAGACCGCGGCGAACGGGACAGGCACGCGGACATTCTGGCCTGGTCCGGCGCGTGCCCGCGTCATGTTGTGCCCGGCGGCCTTGCCCCGCGCATGCCCACATCATCCCGTGCCCGGCAGCCCTGCCTTGCCCGGCCCACGCGGGCAGGCAAGGGCAAAGCGCAAGCCGGCTGCCGCGATTAGTGCGCTTGCGGCCGGTCCGGTTCGGATGGGGTGGAAATTTCCTGCAGCGCGTGATCGATGCCGGCCGAATGCTTGGTGGCCATGTCGCCCAGCGACACGATACCCACCAGGCTGTGCGACGCCTGGTCGACCACGGGCACGCGGCGAATCTGCACGTCGCCCATCTGGTCCAGCACCTCGTCCACGGTCTGGCTGGAATAGCAGGTGCGCACATCCGTGCTCATCACGTCGCCGACGCGGGTGCTTTCCGGCGCTTGGCCGGCGGCCGTCGAACGAACCGTAATGTCGCGGTCGGTGATCATGCCGACCAGCTTGTTACCGTCGACCACAGGGATAGAACCGATGTTGAATTCATCCATCATCTGCGCCGCGCGGCGCACGCTGTCTTCCGGCGAAATTTGCTGTACGTCGCGGGTCATCACGTCTTGAATCGTTTGCATTCGGGGTAACTCCAAAGTGTGGGATTGTGCAATGCGACGCCGTGGAACGACGTCCTTCCAATCAGGCCGCACCATCATGCACGGATTTCGACATTGCCCGCGCATGGTTGAAATGACATTGCCGCCTGGGCCCGCCGCGCATGGCGGTCGGTACGCTACAATTTCGCCTTTCCCCGCTTCATGCCCTCCATGCCATCCCCTCCGATACCCGCTCCTATCCTCGACGCGCTGGCGCGCGCCCATCCTTCATGGCAGATCGCTTTGCGCGCCGGCCTGGAAGCGGTCGCCAGCGTCCAGCCCGATTATCTGCCGACCTTGGCGGCCGAACACTACTTGCCCACTGAGCAGCGCCTGTTCGCCGCCTTCACCCAACCGCTGTCGGAGGTGAAATACGTGCTGGTGGGCGAGGGGCCGTATCCGCGCGCCGACAGCGCGACCGGCGTATGCTTCATGGATGGGGCCGTGGGCGACCTGTGGTGCGAGGGCGGCCTGGCCAAGCCGGTCAACAAGGCCACGTCACTGCGCAACTTCATGAAAATGCTGCTGGTGGCAGACGGCCGGCTCGACGCTGGCGACACCGGCGGCAGCGCCGTGGCCAAAGTGGCGGCGCGCGTGGACCAGGACGGCCTGGTCCGCACGCTCGCCGAGCTGCAGCGCAACCTGATGCGGCACGGCTTCCTGCTGCTCAACGCAGCGCTGGTGTTCCGTCCTCACGTGGCGCCGCCCGTCGAGGCACGCGCCTGGCTGCCATTCCTGCGCACCGTGCTGGGCGCGCTAGCCGCGGTGCGGCCGGTGCCGACCTTGATTTTGTGGGGGAAGATTGCCGAGCAGCTCAGGCGCCTGCCCGAAACGGAGCGCTTTCCGCAAGTCGTTTCCGAGCATCCATACAACCTGAGCTTTATCGAACACGCGCAAATGCAGGAGCTGTTCGGCCCGCTGCACTTGCTGCGCGCCTGTCCGGAGCACTGACCATGCCGGCGGAGGGGCGCCAAGACAAAGCCTGTGTAATTTGCTATACTTGACTAAATCGTTCAACTAATACGGGCTTTGATGCTAGTGCATCAGCTGTTTTCTTTGAGCGAAAGCAACATTTTACCACTGTGACCGGGGTTGTGATGCGTTTGACCACTAAAGGCCGTTTTGCTGTTACCGCGATGATCGATCTTGCCCTGCGCCAGGGCAAGGGCCCCGTCACGCTGTCGGGCATCAGCCAGCGTCAGGCGATCTCGTTGTCGTACCTGGAGCAGCTGTTCGGCAAGCTGCGCCGCCACGAGATCGTCGAATCGATCCGTGGGCCGGGCGGCGGCTACAGCCTGGCGCGGCGGGCCGACAAGGTCACCGTGGCCGACATCATCATCGCCGTCGATGAGCCGCTCGACGCTACCCAGTGCGGCGGCAAGGAAAATTGCCACGGCGCCGACGCGGCCACCGGGGTGCGTTGCATGACCCACGAACTGTGGGCCACCTTGAACGAAAAAATGGTCGACTACCTGGACTCGGTGTCGCTGCAAGACCTGGTGGACCAGCAAAAGCAAAAGAATTCGGAACAAGCCGTTGTGGTGATGCACCGCAACCACGCCGCGGTTGGGCAAAATTAAGAGTACTGGAGTGATTGAATGAACGCGCCTTTGGACAAAAACATCGAGCAGTCTTTCGTGACTGCGCCGCATTTCCCGATCTACATGGATTACTCGGCCACGACGCCGATCGATCCCCGCGTGGCCGACAAAATGATTCCCTACCTGCGCGAGCAGTTCGGCAATCCGGCTTCGCGCAGCCACCTGTACGGCTGGACCGCCGAGGCGGCCGTCGAGGAAGCGCGCGCCCAGGTCGCGGCGCTGGTCGGCGCCGACCCGCGCGAAATCATCTGGACCTCCGGCGCGACCGAGAGCAACAACCTGGCCTTGAAGGGTGCCGCGCACTTCTACAAGACCAAGGGCAAGCACATCATCACCGTCAAGGACCGAGCACAAGGCCTGTCTCTTATACACATCTGACGCTG
>DIZW01000068.1:0-1039 GCA_002428015.1 Oxalobacteraceae bacterium UBA6018
TGCCCGGCATCGACCCGGCGGGTTATGCCGGACTGGAAGATGGCGTCGATTGGCATTGGGATCGCATCCTCGCTGGTGCTGCGTTGTCCACGCTGCTCGGCGTGGGTGCTGAACTGGCAGCACCAAACAACAGTGGCAGCAACGGAGGCATCACCGTCGCTGTTCGACAGAGCGCGCAGGACACCGTTAACCAGACCGGTCAGGAGATCACCAAGCGCAACGTGAGCATCCAGCCGACGCTCACTATCCGGCCCGGCTTCCCGATGCGGGTCATGGTGAACAAGGATCTGATCCTGCGGCCGTATCAGCCACTGTTCTTCCAGAGGGGATCGTCGCAATGAGCATATCCACCAGCAAGCTTCGGCTGGGGCCGCTGCCCAAGACCGCGACCATCAAGGTCACTTTCGCCTGCACGACCGCGCTCAAGGCAGAGCTTGACCGATATGCGGAGTTGCATGCGAAGACCTACGGCGAGCCAATTGATGCCGCGACGTTGATTCCGCACATGCTCGACGCGTTCATGGCGCGAGATCGAGGGTTTAAGCGAGCAGCGTTACCGCGTAACGCCGCTACGCAAAGAAATGAAAAAGCCGCCCCTGGTTGAACAAGGACGGCTCTCAAAATTGGTGCCCGAGGCCGGAATTGAACCGGCACGACCGTGAGGTCGAGGGATTTTCTTACCACTTCGACTTTCGCCGCCAGCGTAAACGCTGTTCGTGGTCTGGAGCACGCCTTCACCATAGTCTTGCGACCGTAGGTGCCCGCCGTCTGCTCTCTACACCTTCCATCGAACCTTTCGGATCGAGGCTTGGCTCGGTGTTGGCTCGGATGCTTACAGCATCCAGGGCTTTCGCCGAATTTGACGGGCTTCACCTCCGAGGTTTCCCCTGGAGGGCTCAAATTACTTTAAGTCCCTTGTGTCTACCGATTTCACCACTCGGGCTAGCTTGGTTCGTTTCCGAACCGATGTTTCGCCTAGCTACGCCAGGCTTGTTTCAACTGTACACCTCTACTGACCCCTACATGACACCTAGCAGCC
>DIZW01000068.1:1149-34628 GCA_002428015.1 Oxalobacteraceae bacterium UBA6018
CTGTTGGTGCCATTTGCACTAAAGCCCAGGAAACCCGCGCCATTTCAAGCTCTGCGCCGACATCCCCGATGAGAAAAAGACTTGACAAAGGAGATTTTAAGTCTCGGGTGTCTACCAGTTTCACCATCCGGGCAGCGCGCGAGATTCTAGCACAGCCAGTGGCAATTTCGGCCACTTTCCCACAGCGGGCCGGATGGTGTAGCATGCGGCTCGGGCTTGCCGACGAGCGCGACCGTTCACCGAGGGATAGCAATTGAACATCACCATTAACGAGGAACTGCGTTCCTTCATCGACCCGCTCACCGCCAACGAACACGCGGCCCTCGAGCGCAGCCTGCTGGCCGAGGGTTGCCGCGACGCGCTGGTGCTGTGGGGCGAGGTGCTCATCGACGGCCATAATCGCTACGCCATCTGCCAGCGCCACAATATCCCGTTCAAGACGGTGCAGAACCCGAACTTCAGCAGCATCGAGGACGTCATGCTGTGGGTGATCGACAACCACCTGGCGCGCCGCAGCGTGTCGGACTTCCAGCGCGGCGTGCTGGCCCTGCGCAAGAAAGACATCGTGTCGGCGCGCGTGGCCCAGCGCCCGGCCGAGGGCGACGCCGCGGTCGAACCGTCCAGCGCCGCCAAGGCGCCCGAGCCGCCGCCGTGGAATACCCGCGAGGACGTGGCCAAGGCGGCTCGGGTGTCGAGCAACACCATCAGCCAGATCGAGCGCATCCAGAAAGCGGCCACGCCGGAACTGGTCGAGGCGGTGCGCTCGGGCACGATCTCGATCAACGCGGCGGCCAACGTGGCGTCCTTGCCGCAGGAGGCGCAGATCGCCGCCGTGGCGGGCGGGCGCAAGGAGTTGCAGCAGGCCGCGCGCCAGGTGCGCGAGCAGAAGGCGGCCAGCCGCCCGCCCAAGGAGAACGCGGACGATCCGGAGGCGGAACTGCGCCAGGCGCGCGCCCAGGTGGCCATGCTGCGCGAGGCGGTCGACGCCTTGAGCGCCGAGAATGCGACACTGAAGGAACAATTGGCGGCGCTGGGCGGCTGATCCAGCCGTCGTGCTTGCTATAATCGAGTGCTTCAGTTGGGCAATACTTCGGTTCGGGAATAGTGGTGGCAAAACTATATTTCAGGTATTCGGCAATGAACGCCGGTAAGTCGACGGCCTTGCTGCAGGTGGCGCACAACTACGAGGAGCAGGGCCAGCAGGTCATGCTGTACACGGCGGCCATCGACGACCGCTACGGGGTGGGCCAGATCACTTCGCGCCTGGGGCCGCAGCGCAAGGTCGCCATCTTCGACGGCGACACCGATTTCCTGGCCGAGGTGCAAGCGGTGGCCTGCGTGCTGATCGACGAGGCGCAGTTCCTGAGCACGGCGCAGGTGCAGCAGTTGCACCAGCTGGCCCAGGTCAGGGGTGTGCCGGTGATCTGCTACGGCTTGCGCAGCGACTTTCGCGGCGAGCCATTTCCCGGCTCGGCCTACTTGCTGGCGCTGGCCGACGACATCGAGGAACTCAAGAACATCTGCAGTTGCGGCAAGAAGGCGACGATGAACGTGCGCGTGGACGAGCACGGCCGGCGTCTGCGCGAAGGCGAGCAGGTCAGTATCGGCGGCAACGACCGCTACCGCCAAGCCTGCGGGCGCTGCTTCTACGCCGGCTGACCGGCTTCCCCTCCCGATGAGCCTGCACGCCGCCTTGCGCGCGCTGACGCCGCCCTTGCTGTTCCAGCACAGCGACATGCTGCTCTACCTGCTGCCGTCGATCGCGCTGGCGCTGCTGCTGCGGGTCCTGGCCGCCACCCATCCCGTGTTTTTCATCTTCACCGTGGCCGGGACCATCTGCCACGAGCTGGCGCATTTCTGCGCCGGCCTGGTCACCGGGGCCCAGCCGACGGCGCTGACGGTGATCCCGCGCCGCAAGGGGCGCCATTGGGAGCTGGGCTCGGTGACCTTGAGCCGGGTGCGCTGGTACAACGCCGCCCCGGCCGCGCTGGCGCCGCTGGCGATCGTGCTGCTGCCGTTCGCGGTGGCGTGGTGGCGCACCGGGCCAGGGTGGCATTTCCAGTGGCTCGACCTGCTGATCGCCTTCCTGCTGGCGCCGCAATTCCTGTCGTTCTGGCCCTCGCTGGCCGACTGGCGCATCGCCGCCCGCTCATGGCCTTATCTGGTGATCATCGCCGTCCTTGGCTGGTTGGCATGGCGCTGGTAGGCGATTGTTTCAGTTTGTAAAACAGGTGCACGGCACGTTTGGCCCGCCATAAGCTTGGCTTAAGCCATAAACGCGTAAGCTGGCTCTGCGTGCGGGGCCTATCCTGTTAAAATCGGTGACCGCCTGGTAGCCGCGCGGTCCGCGCATATGCCGCTTGCGCCCCCCGCCGATACCACCCAGATTCAAGCCCGGAGAGATTACGAATGAAGAAGCAGATGTTGATAGTCGTATTGGCGCTGGCCGCCAGCGCCCAGGCCGCCGTGCCTCAGTTGGACAAGACGGCGGCTATGCAGCTCAAGCCGGTCGCCGCGCAGACGCAGGCGGCGCTGTGGGCGTCGCGCCTGCTGGCGCGCTATCACTACAAGGCCATGCCGCTTGACGACGCGCTGTCGGAAAAGATCTTCGACCGTTATTTCAAGGCCCTCGACGCCGAGAAATTGTTCTTCGTGCAGTCCGACATCGACCAGTTCGACGGCGTGCGCACCAAGCTCGACGATGCGATCAACAACGAGAACCTGACCGTCCCGTTCGCCATCTACGGGGTCTACCAGCAGCGCTTCAACGAGCGCATCGCCTACGCGCGTGAGCTGCTCAAGACCAAGTTCGACTTCACCGTCGACGAAACCTTCCAGGTCGACCGCGAGAAAGCGCCCTGGCCGAAGACCGAAGACGAAGCGCGCGACCTGTGGCGCAAGCGCGTCAAGAACGACTGGCTGCGCCTGAAGCTGGCCGGCAAGGACGACAAGGGCATTCGCGAGACGCTGGACAAGCGTTACGAAAACTACCAGAGCCGTGTGCGTAAGCTCAACAACGAAGACGTGTTCCAGATGTTCATGAACGCCTACGCCACCGCGATCGAGCCGCACACCAACTACCTCGGTCCCCGTTCGGCGGACAATTTCGACATCGCCATGCGCCTCTCGCTCGAAGGCATCGGCGCGGTGCTGCAAACGCGCGACGAGTACACGGTCATCCGTGAAATCGTGCCGGGCAGCCCGGCTGGCCTGTCCGGCAAGCTCAAGGTGGGCGACCGCATCGTCGGCGTGGCCCAGAGCGACGCGCCCGGCTTCACCGAGGTGCTGGGCTGGCGCATCGACGACGTGGTGCAGCTCATCCGCGGTCCCAAGGATTCGACGGTGCGCCTCGACATTCTGCCGGCCGACGCCAGCACCGACGCCAAGCATGTCACGGTCGCGCTGGTGCGCAAGAAGATCAGCATGGAGGAGCAATCGGCCAAGAAATCGGTCATCGAGGTCAAGGACGGCAACATCAAGCGCCGCGTGGGCGTGATCTCGCTGCCGACCTTCTACCAGGATTTCGAGGCGCGCCGCAAGGGCGACAAGGATTTCAAGAGCGCCACGCGCGACGTTGCGCGCATCCTCGCCGAGCTGAAGAAGGAGAAGGTCGACAACGTGCTGATTGACTTGCGCAACAACGGCGGCGGCTCGCTCAACGAGGCGGTCGAATTGACCGGCCTGTTCATCGACAAGGGCCCGGTGGTGCAGCAGCGCACGGCCGATACCAAGGTCGAGGTCGAAAGCGACAACAATCCCGGGCTGGTATGGGACGGCCCCATGGGCGTGCTGATCAACCGCGGCTCGGCCTCGGCGTCGGAGATCTTCGCCGCCGCGATCCAGGATTACGGCCGCGGCGTGATCATCGGCGAACCGAGCTTCGGCAAGGGCACCGTGCAGACCCTGGTCAACCTGGACCGCTTCTCGCCGAACGAGAAGGCGCGCCTGGGCGAACTGAAGATGACGATCGCGCAGTTTTTCCGCATTAACGGCGGCACCACCCAGCTACGCGGCGTGACCCCGGACATCAAGATGCCGGTCACGTCCGATACCGAGAACTTCGGCGAGTCGAGCTACGACAACGCCTTGCCGTGGGTGTCGATCAAGCCGGCCGTCTACGTGCCGGCGGGCGACCTCAAGGAGCTGTTCGCACCGCTGCAGAAGCGCCATGAGGCGCGCATCGCCAAGGACAAGGACTTCCAGTATCTCGAGGAAGACATCGCCCAGGCCCGGAAGCTGCGCAAGGAAAACGCCATCTCGCTCAACGAGGCGGTGCGTCGCAAGGAGCGCGACGCCGAGGAAGCGCGGGCCAAGCTGCGCGAGGCGCGCCTGCTGGTCAACCGGACCCCGGCCAGCGACGCCGCGGCGCCCGGTGCGGCGATCGACAGCAAGGAGGCGCGCAGCAAAGTGCCGGCCATGGCCAAGCCGGGCAAGCCGGTGGTGGCGGCGCTCAAGGGCGCGCTGCGCACCGACGACGGCCTGCAGGCCGATGAACGCAACCTCACGGCCGAGCTGGCCGCCGAGAAGGCCGCCAAGGACGCCAAGGACGTGATGCTCAACGAGGCGGCCCACGTGCTGGCCGACGAGGTCAGCATGCTCAAGACCGACACGCGCATGGCGTCGCGCGTCATGCCATACATGCCGCCGACCAAGGACGCTGGCAACTGAGTAACTTCGTTGGGTGGCGAGACCCACAATTTACTTTTAAGAAACAAAGGGCCCGGAGACGGGCCCTTTTTTCGTCCGCGCCGAGAAAGCGAAATTATCCCGTCGATTCAGTGACTTATCTTGGTTTTTCCACACGATGCGTGGCGCCGCACGCCCATGTGTCAATCGAGCGTTGCTATTTTTTTACTAATGCTACGATGACTCATGCGTTGTTGAAAACATAATGCTCACAATAAATTCGGAGGGGATTCATGGCTATTCGTAACGTTATCATCGCCGGCATGGTTGCCGGCGCGTCGGTGGCGCACGCGACGCCGGCATCGACCGGCGGCGTGGTCGCGGGCTGGACGCTGGAACGTGGTTCGGTCGACGTCGTCGGCGAGCTCGACTACAAACAGTTGATGCTGTCCCGGGGGCTGGGCGGCACCCATTGGAATTTGCACACGACGATGGCAGGTGAACATGGCGAAGCCTTGCTGTACTCGCCGACAGCGCACGCTGGCGTGCGCGGCGTCGCGGCCCCTGCCGCGCCAGCGCTGGCAGCCGGTGTTCCGCTGTATGCCAGCGCCACCAACGCCACCAACGCCCCCAACGCCACCAGCGCCGGCAGTAGCGGCCCGCACGGCATCGATGCTGGGCAGGTCGGTTCGGCGGCGCCGATGGGCAAGCCGGTCGGTCCGGACGGAAACGGTCCGGCCAATCCGTCGTCCTTGCCGCATGGCGTGAGCACCGGCGGCGCGTCCGATCCGCTGGCGGTGCCGAACATGATGAAGCATGACGTGGCCGGAGGCGGATCCGCCCGCAGCGGTAGCCAAGCGACGGCCGATGGTGGGGCCGCCAGGCCGGGCGGTGTCGATGGCGGACAATCCAGCGCTCCGGCATCCGACGGGGCGAGCGACCTGGCCATGGGCGGGACCGCCGGTGGGCCGCTCTCCGGGCAGGGCGGTGTCGATGGCGGACTATCCGACGCTGCGAGCGTCGCCGCGGCGGCCGGCGCGTCGAGCGACCTGGCCGCAGGCGGGACCGCCGGCGGGCAGCAACTGGTGCAGGTCATGATGAAGTCGGATCTGCGGGCGCCATTGGCGCTCCCGGACCAGGCGCCGTCCAGCAACGTGCCGGAACCTTCCTCCAACATGCTGCTGCTGGCCGGCCTGCTCGGCAGCGCAGTCATCATTCGGCGCCGCGCCGAAAAGTAAGGCGGGCGCGCGGCGACGCGCCGCGCTACCGTGCAAACCGGCTCGCCCACAAGGCAGGCCGGTTTTTTTACGCCTGTCGCGTGCCTCTTGTTGGTGCGCGGTCAGGCATTTTTCATGTACAATTCTTATGAACGATCGTGCTTTTTTGTGCTCACGCGAGAGGTGCCCGTCCCCAAGGAGAACGCATGGATCTGAACTATTCGCGCGAGGAGCTGGCGTTTCGCGACAGCGTACGCGCGTTTCTCGACGCGCAGCTGCCGAGCGCGCTGCAGCGCAAGGTGAGCGGCCATCTGCGGCTGGTGAAAGACGACTACGTGCGCTGGCATCGGATTCTCGCCGCGCAAGGCTGGGCCGCGCCGGGCTGGCCGGTCCAGTACGGCGGGCCGGGCTGGACGCCGGTGCAGCGCCATCTGTTCGAGGAAGAATGTGCGCGTGCCGGCGCCCCGCCTGTCCTGCCTTTCGGCGTCAACATGGTGGCGCCGGTGCTGATGGCGTTCGGGAACGAGGCGCAGAAAGCCTACTACCTGCCGCGCATCCTCAACTGCGACGATTGGTGGTGCCAGGGTTATTCGGAGCCCGGCGCCGGATCGGATCTGGCCGCGCTCAAGACCAGCGCCACGCGCGAGGGCGAGGTGTACGTGGTCAACGGCCAGAAGACCTGGACCACGCTGGCCCAGTACGCCGACATGATCTTCTGCCTGGTGCGCACCGATAGCGGCGTGCGCAAGCAGGAGGGCATCTCCTTCCTGCTGATCGACATGCACAGCCCCGGCGTGACGGTGCGCCCGATCCGCATGCTCGACCTGGAGCACGAAGTCAACGAAGTCTTCTTCGACAACGTCAGGGTTCCCGTGGCCAACCTGGTGGGCGAGGAAAACCGCGGCTGGACCTACGCCAAATACCTGCTCGGTCACGAGCGCACCGGCATCGCGGCGGTCGGGCGCTCCAAGCGCGAGCTGGCCTTCCTCAAGCGCTACGCGCTCGCGCAGCGCGCCGGCGACGCCTCGCTATTGGACGAGCCGCTGTTCGCCGCCAAGGTCGCGCAGCTCGAGATCGAACTGATGGCCCTTGAAATGACGGCGCTGCGCGTGCTGGCACAAGAGTGCCAGGCGCCGGGGCCGGAAGCGTCGATGCTGAAGGTGCGCGGCACCGACATCCAGCAGGGCTTGAGTGAATTGATGCTGGAGGCGGCCGGCCCGATGGCGCTGGCGTTCGACCCCGCGTATCTCGACGGCCAGCGCGAGCACAGCAGCGGGGGCGACGACGCGGCCGCGCCGCTGGCTGGCTACTACTTCAATCTGCGCAAGACCTCGATCTACGGCGGCGCCAACGAAATTCAACGAAACATCATCGCCCAGATGATCCTGGGCCTGTGAGGAAAGCGCGCATGGACTTCAATTTCACCCAAGAGCAGCGGCAGATGGCCGATTCGCTCAAGCGCTGGGTCGGGCGCGACTACGGCTTCGAGGAGCGCGCCCGCATCGTCGCCTCGGCCGAGGGCGTATCCGCCGCGGCCTGGCAGGCCCTGGCCGAGCTGGGCATGCTCGCCTTGCCGCTGCCGCAGGAACAGGGCGGCTTCGACGGCAGCGCGCTCGACCTGTTCATCGTCATGCGCGAGCTCGGGCACGGCCTCGTGGTCGAGCCGTATTTCGCCACCGTGCTGGCGGTGCATCTGCTCAAGCTTGGCGGGCGCCATGGCGGCCTGCTCGAACAGGTCGGGGCCGGCGGCCTGACCCTGGCCGTGGCGCTGACGGAGCGCCAGTCGCGCTACGACCTGGCCGACATCGCCACCAGCCTCACGGCCCAGGGCGGCGACTATCTGCTCGACGGTGCCAAGGTCGCGGTGGCGCACGGGGCGCAGGCCGGCGCCGTCGTGGTGTCGGCGCGCAGCGCTGGGCGCCAGCGCGAGCGCGCCGGCATCAGCCTGGTGGTGGTGCCGCTGGACGCGCCCGGCGTGAGCGTGACCGGCTACCGCACCCTGGACGGACAGCGCGCTGCCAACATCGCCTTCGACCAGGTGCGGCTGCCCGCCACGGCGCTCGTGTGCGCGCCCGGCGCGGCCTGGGAGCTGCTCGACGCCGGTGCCGACCATGGCGCCGCCCTCCTGTGCGCGGAGGCGCTGGGAGCGATGGAGGCGGTCTTCGATGCCACGCTCGCGTACCTCAAGGCGCGCACCCAGTTCGGCGCGCCGATCGGCAAATTCCAGGCCCTGCAGCACCGCATGGCAGACATGGCGATCCACCTCGAGCAGGCGCGCTCGATGGCGCTGCTGGCCGCCGCCAAGGCCGACAGCGCCGATCCCGGCGAACGGCGGTGCGCCGTCTCGGCCGCCAAGTACCGCGTCGGACAAGCTCAGAAATTCATCGGCCAGCAGGCGGTGCAGCTGCACGGCGGCATGGGCGTGACCGACGAGCTGCCGGTCTCGCACTACTTCAAACGCCTGGCCATGATCGAGCTCACGCTCGGCGACACCAGCCACCACCTGCGGCGCTTCATCGCGCAGCCGGGTTTCGCCCACGCGGAGGCCGCATGAGCCCAGCCATCTGGTATTTCGAAGACTTCCATCCCGGCCAGGCGCTGGAGCTGGGCAGCCGCACCGTGACCGAGGAAGAAATCCTGGCCTTCGCCACCGAGTTCGATCCTCAGCCCTTCCACATCGACCGCGAGGCGGCGGCCGGCTCGATCTTCCACGGCCTGATCGCCAGCGGCTGGCACACCTGCGGCATGATGATGCGCATCGTCGTCGACGGCCTGCTCAGCGCCTCGTCGAGCATGGGTTCGCCGGGGCTGGACAAGATACGCTGGATCGTGCCGGTGCGCGCCGGCGACACGCTGCGGGTGCGCTACCTGGTCACCGCGGTCAAGGCGTCGGCGTCGCGGCCCGACCGCGGCGTCGTGTTCACGACCTGGGAGGCCCACAACCAGCACGATGAGCTGGTCTGCGTCATCGAAGGCATGGGCATGTTCGGGCGGCGGCCGGAGGACGGGCATGCGTAGTTTCGCGAACGTGGCCGAACTGGAGGCGATGCTGGGGCAGGAGGTGGCGCTGTCGGACTGGGTCGAGATCACCCAGGCGCGCATCGATACCTTCGCCGACGCCACCGACGACCATCAATGGATCCACGTGGACGTGGAACGCGCGAAGAGCGAGAGCGCCCTATGGCGGCCCGATCGCGCACGGCTTCCTGACGCTGTCGCTGCTCTCCGGCCTGTACGACAAGGCGGTGCGCCTGGACGGGGCGCGCATGGTGATCAATTATGGGCTGAACAAGGTGCGCTTTCCGGCCCCGGTGCCGGCCGGCAGCCGGGTGCGCGCGCGCTTTGTGCTGGACCGGCTCGACGCGCTCGATGGCGCGCTGCAGCTGGCATGGCAGGTCACGCTCGAGCGCGAGGGCTGCAGCCGGCCGGTGTGCGTGGCTGAGCTGCTGATCCGGCGCTACGACAAGTTCGAGCACCTCGCGCCCGCCGCCCCCACGCGGTGATCGGCGCCTATGTGCGTGGCCCCACCAAGCGCGGGGCGGAATCCGGGTATGCTGACGCTACCGGCTGCATGCGCCAGTACGGACAATGTCATACTAAGAGGACACCACCATGAAAACCAAACTGATCTCGCTGTCCCTGTTGCTCTCGCTCTCATGCGCCGCGGGGGTGTCGAACGCCGGCTGCCTGAAGGGCGCGCTGCTGGGCGGCGTGGCCGGGCACGTGGCGGGCCATCACGGCTTGGTAGGCGCCGCCGCCGGCTGCGCCGTGGGTCACCACATGAGCAAGAAGAAGGCGCGCGAGCAGCAGGCCGCCCAGGCCCAAGCCCAAGCTCAAGCCGATGCTGCGGCCGCCGCGCCAGCCCACGCGCCAGCGCCAGTCAAGAAATAAGCGCGGCGCCCATCGGCAAGCTGCGTCGTAGGGGCTAGCTCGCCGGAACCAGCGTGCTCAGGGCGCCTCGCCGGCGCTGAGGTAGCGGTTGCGGCCAGCCGCCTTGGCCTGGTAGAGCAGGGCGTCGGCGCGCTGGACCAGGGTGCTGGACTCGACGCGGTCGGACGGCGTCACGCTGGTCACGCCCATGCTCACGCTGACCCACGGCGTGACAATCGAGTGCGCGTGCGGAATCGACAGCAGGCTCACTTCGTCGAGCAGCTTGCGCGCCACCCCTTCCGCGCCGTGCAGGTCTTCTTGCGGCAGCAGGATCGCGAACTCCTCGCCGCCGTAGCGCGCCACCAGGTCCTGCGGGCGTCCCGCGGCGCGCCGCATGGCGCCGGCGATCTGTTGCAGGCAGCCGTCACCGGCCTGGTGGCCATAAGCGTCGTTGAAATTCTTGAACTGGTCGATATCGACCATGATCAGCGCCATCGGCACCTGGGCGCGCGCGCAGCGCCGCCATTCGTTGGCCAGGGTCTCGTCGAAGGCGCGCCGGTTGGATACGCCCGTCAGGCCATCGGTCAGGGTCAGCTCGCGCAGCGCATCGCTCTGGCGCTTGACGATGAGCTGGGTCCGCACGCGCGCCCGCACCACCGCCGCGTTGACCGGCTTGGTGATGAAGTCGGCGGCGCCGGCGTCGAGCGCGCGCGTTTCGTCCTCCGGGGTCTTGAGCGCGGTGACGAAAATGATCGGTATGTCGCGCGTCACGGGCGAGGTGCGCAGCGCGCGGCAGACCGCGTAGCCGTCCATGTCGGGCATCATCGCGTCGAGCAGGATCAGGTCCGGCAACTGGTGCTGGGCCAGCTGCAGCGCCTTCTCGCCGTTCATCGCGAACAGCACGTCGTGATCGTCCTCCAACGCCTGGTGCAGGATCTGGATGTTCTCCATTGCGTCGTCGACGATCAGGATACGGCCGTGGTGGGCCATGTCGTTCCAGCTCATGCGCTACCTTTCGATTCAACGTGTCGATTGACCAGTTCCTGCACCAGCGCGGCCGCGTTGGCGAAGGCCAGGGTCGCAATCGCGTCGGCCAGCGCGGCCACTTCGGCCGGTGCCAGCGCCGTGTCGAGCGCCGGGCGCAGTGCCCCAAATGCGGCGATCGCCTTCAGGTTATTATTTTGGAGCAAAGCGAGCAAGTCCGCCAGCGCGCCGTGCAGGTCGACCCGGCCGGGCGCCGGCGCGCTCGACGGCGCGGGCGGCGGCGCCAGCTCGCGCGCCGCCTGCATCACCTTCGCGAGCGCCGCCTCCAGCGTCGCCAGGCGCTCGAGCAGCGCGTTTTCGCCGGCGCTGCGCAGCGCCTGCTCAGCCTCGATCGCCGCCGTCGCCACCTGTCCGGCGCCCAAGTTGGCGGCCACCCCGCGCAGCCGGTGGATCAAGGCGACCGCTTCGTCGCGGCGCCCGGCCCGTACCAGTTCGCGAACCTGCGCCAGGGTGCCGCCCTGGGAGCTTTCGAAGCGTTTGAAGACGCTGACGAAATTGGCGTAATTGCCACCGAAGCGCAGCAGCGTCGGTCCCAGGTCGATGCCCGGAATGGCCGCCGGCAGGGCCTGCGCCGAGGCGGTGGCGCGGCCCGCAGCGCGCGCGCCGGGTGCGTCGCCGGCACCGGTGACCGCGTTCAGGGCCTCCACCAGTCTGTCGACATCGATCGGCTTGGGCACGTGCCCATTCATGCCCGACTCCAGGGCCTGGCGGCGGTCGTCCTCCATCGCGTTGGCGGTCATCGCGATCACCGGCAGATCGGTTAGCCCCATGCGCCGGATCTCCTCGGCCGCCTCGTAGCCGTTCATGACCGGCATCTGGATATCCATCAGCACCGCGTCGTAGCGGCTGGGCTGCTCGGCCAGCATCGACACGGCGATGCGCCCGTTGGCGGCGATGTCGACCTGCGCGCCGGCGTGCAGCAGGATGTAGTTGGCCACTTCCTGGTTGATCTGGTTATCCTCCACCAGCAGGACCCGCAAGCCCTGCAGGCACCCTGCCAACGCCGAGCGCGGGCTGGCCTCGCCGGCCTGGGGCGGGCCGCCGTGCAGCTCCAGCAAGGCGCCCAGCAGCGTCACCGGTGTGACCGGCTTGCTGAGGATGACGTCGAGCTGGAGCTCGGCGGCCATGTCGTCCAGGCGCGCGCGCGCACTTTCGGTCACCATCATCGCGCAGCGCGGCAGCGCCGTGCCCGCGTCGGCGCGCGCATGGGTGAGCAGCGAAATACCATCCATCGCCGGCATGGCGCTGTCGACGATGAGGAAATCGTAGGCGGGCGCGCCGCGCAAGCACTCGAGCGCCGCCGCGCCGCTGGCCACGCTGTCGACCTCCCAGCCGAAGGAGCGGCATTGGCGCGCGATGGCGGCGCGCGCGCTGTCGTTGTCGTCCACCAGCAGCAAGCGGCAACCGGCCAGGCCGGGAAGAGGCGGCATCGCCGGCACCGCGGCGTCGCCGGCCGCGCCCAGGCGTACATCGAAGCTGAAGGTCGAGCCCTTGCCAAGCGCGCTCTGCACCGAGATGGCGCCGCCCATGAGCTGCACCAGGCGCCGGCAGATCGCCAGCCCCAGCCCGGTGCCGCCGTACTTGCGGCTGGTCGAGGTGTCGCCCTGCGAAAAGGCGTCGAACATGTGGGCCTGGTGGGCAGGCGCGATGCCGATGCCGGTATCGCGCACCGAAAAGCGCAGATTGATCTCGTCGGCGCAACGGTCGATCACGCGGATGGTCAACACCACCTCGCCCTGTTCGGTAAATTTGATGGCATTGCCGATCAGGTTCAGCAGCACCTGTTCGAGGCGCATCGAATCGCCCGTCAGCGCCAGCGGCACCTCCGGCGCCGCGTCGAAGACCAGTTCGACGCCCTTGTTGGCCGCATTGGGCGCGACCAGCACGGCGATGCTATGCAAGACCTGGTCGAGCGGGAAGCTGGTGTGCTCGAGCTTGAGCTGGCCGGCTTCGATCTTCGAGAAGTCCAGCACATCGTTGAGGATGCCCAGCAGCGAGCGGGTCGACATCGTCATCTTGGCCACGTAGTCGCGTTCGCGCCGTCCCAGCGGCGCCTCCTCGAGCAGGCGCGCCAAGCCCATGATCGCGTTCATCGGCGTGCGGATCTCGTGGCTCATGTTGGCCAGGAACTCGGTCTTGGCGCTGCTTGCCATCTCGGCCCGGTCGAGCGCCTGGATCAGCTGCTCGTTGAGCGACTGCAGGCGCATCTCGGTGCGCTTGAGTTCCGAGATGTCCGAGATCAGCACATAGAAACCGCGCACCTGGTTCTTCTCGTCGAAGTCCGGGATGTAATTGGCCCAGGTATGGCGCATCTGGCCCGATGGATCGCGCATCTCGTGCGCGAAATGCGCCGCGCGCCCGGCCAGCACTTCGCGCAGGTAGGGCGCATTCTCGGCCAGCAGGTCGGCGCCCAGCACCACGTCGATCGGCTGGCCTAGCAGATCCTCCTCCTTCAGGCCGAAGAAATCGAGGTACAGGCGGTTGGCGAACTGGCAGCGCAATTGCGCGTCCCAGTAGCCCACCATGCCCGGCACGTTATCGGTCACGGTGCGGATGAAGCGCTCGCTCTGCTCGAGCCGCTCGCTGGTGGCGCGCAGCGCACGTTCGCCCGCCACGCGCTCGCTGATATCGCGCACGGTCGCCTGCACGATGCCCTTGCCGCCGATGTTCAAACTGGTCAGCAGCACGTCGGTATCGAACAGGCTGCCGTCGCGGCGCCGGTGGATCCACTCGAAATGGTGGCTGCCGTTCTCCATCGCGTAGGCGATGACCTCGGCGGCCCGCTGATCGGAACGGCAGCCGTCCGGCTGGAATTCGGGCCACATGGAATCGAGCGGCTGGGCCAGGAACTCGGCCGTGCTGGTGTAGCCGAACATGCGCGCCGCCGCCTGGTTGCAGCTGACCAGGCCCGCGTTGAAGGCCACCAGCATGTGGGCGTCGCCCGAGTTCTCGTACAAGGCCCGGAACTGTTCGTTGACGTCGCGCAGGCGCTGCGACAGCACCTTGCGTTCGCTGACATCCAGGATCACCGCGCTCACGCCGACCATCGCGTGGTCCGAACCATACACCGGGTGGTAGCTGACGATCCAGTGGCGCTCGATATCCGGTACCGCAGGGGTCGGGCCACTCGTTTCCACCGCCAGCAGCGGCTGGCCGCTGTCGCGCACCTGGCGGTAAGGCTGCTCGTATTCGGCGCCGAGCGGGCCCAGGATCTCCGGCAGGGTGCGCCCCAGATGCGCCTCCACCGGCTCGTTGTTGATCGAGGCCAGGTAGTCGTTGACCATCACCACGCGCAGGTCGCAGTCGAGCAGCGCCAGCCCGACCGGCGCGGTGGCATACACGTTCGCCAGCAGCGCGTTGGAGCGCTCCAGCGCGGCGGTGCGCGCGCCGACCAGGTCCTCCAGGCCGCTGCGGTAGCGCAGCAGTTCGCCCTCGAGCTGCTTGAGCGCGGCGGCCACCTCGGCCGGCTCGCGTATGTTCATCGGCGCGATCACCAAGGGTTCGCCCCGTCCGAGCGCCGCCGCCGGCGCGCACAAGGCCCGCACCGAACGCCCGATCGCGCCGCCGATCGACCACGCCGTCGCGAAGCCGATCGCCAAGAGCGCACCGATCGCCATCAGCATCCCGGCCAGGGTCGACCCGAGCACGCCGTCGGCCGCGTCACCTGGCACCGCCACGGTCACGAACCAACCGCGCCGCGCGCGATGGAAGGCCGCCTGTATCGTTGGGCCACGGTCCGCACTCAGGCTGATGACGCCGTCCCGGTCGTGCGCCATCGCCTCCAGCATGCGCGGATCGGCGCTCTGACCCACCACGCGGTGCGCGTTCTCGCTGCGCGCCACGAACACCGCGTGCGCATCGAACACCTGCGCGATCCAGCCCGGCGGGATGTGCTGGTCGGCCAGCAGCGCATTGATCTGCTCGGGGCGCAGTTGGGCCGACAGCACATAAAGCACCTTTGCCCCGCGCGTCACCGGCACATCGACTGACACCATCTGCGGCTGCAGCGGGTCGCCCTGGTACAGGTCGGACGTGGACGCGGTCGCGCTGGCGAACACGCGGGCGATCGCGGCCGCGTTGCCGTTTGGCGGCAGCGGCGCGCCGGGTGCGAACCGGGTGTTGAGCAGAGGCTTGCCGTTGGCGTCCGACAGAACGAAGGCGAACGCCGGAAAATCCGCCGTCAGCAGGCTGGCCGCCTGCTGGCGGAATGCCGCCAGGTCACCGCTGGTCAGGCTGGGCGAACTGGCCAGCGCGCGTGCCGCGATCTCGCTGGCGGACAGGTCGCGCTCGACGGCCAGCGACAAGGCCTGCGCCATGCGTTCGGCGTCATGAACCAGATGGGCGTGCTGGCGTGTGTAGGCATCGTAGGACAGCGCGGCGAAACCGAGGATAGTCGGCAAGGCGCAGGCGAGCACCAACGTGATCGTCTTCGACCGGATCGATGGTAGCCTGGTTGCCCGTTCCACTATGTCCCCCTCCGCCTATGTTGCAGTGCAACGCTGCAGTGGAATGATGGTATCCGAGCAGCAGTTTTCTTCAAAGCACTTTTATCGAAGCCGCAGGCGTGAGTCGGACACGCGCTTGCAACGGCTGGGACCGCGTCCGATGTCGGCTCCGTCCCTGAGATGCCACAGGCAGGCCGCGCGATCCGATGTTGCATGTGTGGCAGGGCGGCGTCCGGTTTCCCGCTCGCGGGCGGGAGAATCAGAAAAACAAGGCGGTACGGGTAATGATGGCGCCCGTGTTGGTGTACGGCGCGCTGGCCCGCACGGCGCCGGTGCTGGCGATGCCGTCGTCGAGCTTGCTGTCGATCTGATGGGCGAACGCGTCGGGCAGGTTGTCGAAACGGATGCCATTGCCGAACCGGCCACCGACAGCGTCGTTGTAAATATACACCGCGCCGCCTTGCGCACTGGTCATGAAATCGGTCGTGCCGTTGTAGCTGCCGGTGATGAAGCCGGCCAGGGCGAGGTGTTGTGGCGCGGCAAGATATTCGGTGATCTGGCCGTCGCCGTTGCCGTTCGAGGTGGCGCCGGGAACGTGGGTGGTGGCCATGACGTCGTCGCCGGGCAGGGCGCGGAACTTGTCCTGGTAGGCGTTGACCGCCGCCGACAGCGCGTTCGACTGCTGGATGATATTCTTGACCTTGGCGCTGTCGATCAGGCTTTGTCCCTTGAGCACGCCGCCCAGCAGCAGGCCGATGATCACCAGGACGATGGCGATTTCGACAAGGGTGAAGCCGTTTTGTCGTTGCATGAAATTCTTTCTGTGAGGATGCCGTTTAATTCTAGCGCATCAATCGGCAGGCCGGCGCGGCGGCGCGCTCAACTGTTGCAGCCGGCGCGCGAGAAACGCCAGCTCGTTTGGATCGCGCACCTGGCCGCTGGCGAGCATGGCGCCGATCAGCGCGCGCGCGCTGTCGGCTTCGTTCATATCCTCGAGGATGAAGATCTCGAGCTGGGCTGCCCATGCCGGCACGCGGCCCGGGGTGGTGCGGGTGCGGATCGCTTGGGCGTAGCGGCGCGCCAGCGGCAGGTCGTGCAGGCGGTGGCGGGCCACCAGCGCCGCGTGGGCCAGCCACGGCCAGCGCCGGTCGGGGTCGTCGGCGAAACGCTGGTAGACGAAGTCGAGCATCAGCCGCGTCCGCGCTGGATCGCTGGCGGCGGCGTAAATCTCGCTGGCGGCCAGCAGCGGATACTGGCCGCGCGGATCGAGATCCAGGAGCGCTCCCAGCCAGTCGCGTAGCGCGCCATAGTCCACCTGGTTGAGCGAGGCCGGTCCTTCGGCGCCCTGCAGGTATAGCATCAGGCCCTTGGCCAGCGCCACCGGCTCGCCCAAGCTGGCCACGCGCAGCAGCGCGCCCGATGGCGGTGGGCGTATCGGCGCCGGCGCTGGCGCGGGCCGCGCTCGCCCGCCCGGCCACGCAAGCTGCAAGGCCAGCGCTGCCGCCAGCACGAGCAGCGCGGAACGCGGAACGTCGCTCCAGGGGCGGGCGCGCATCAGATGTTTTTCCGGTACAGGTCGACCAGCGCCGCCGCGGCCAGCAGTGGCAGGTACAGCGCCGTTTGCGCCAACACAGGCAGCAGCTGGGCCAGGCCGGCGTCACCGTACACCAGCCATTCGGCGCGGGTGAACTGGTCAAGATGCGGCAGCAGGGCCGCCAGCAGGTCCACGATAAGGTGGCCGCTGCGCGCCTGCGCCAGCAGCGCGAGCTCTCCCACGATCCGCGCCAGCAGGTAAAACGCCGCGCTGGCAGCGAGCGCCGTCACGACGTGGGCCATGCCGAGGGCGCACAGCAGCGCGAAGGCGGCGACGATCCATAGCTCGCACACGAGCGAGGCGGTCCACACCAGCGCGGCCACCGGCGGGGCGGCCACCAGCGCGAGCGCACCGAAGACCAGCGCCGGCATCAGCGCCACCAGGAAAAATCCGGCCAGCTTGCCGAGCACGTAGGCGGCGCGCGGCAGCGCCAGTGCCAGCAGCAGTTCCTGGCCCTTGTCGGCCGCTTCGCGCGCGATGCTGGTGACGACGAAGCCGGCCACCACGAACACGGCGCACAGCCGCAGCAAGGCGGCCACCAGCGCCACCTGGGCCTGGGCGCTCTCGGTGATCGCGAGCTGGCCCGCGAATGCGCCTGCGCCGAGCACCGCGGCGGTGAGCGCGGCCAGCAGCCAGCCGAGCCGGTTGCGCAGCGCTTCGAGCACGGTATGGACGGCGATGGTGGCGATGGCGGTGAACATGGCCTAGCGCGGCAGCGTACCGGCGCTGACCATCCGGTTGAATAGCACGTTGGGCGAGATCCAGGTCACCAGGTCGTCGTACTCACCGCCGGGTGCGGCGGTGTTGTCGGACGGCGTGCGGGCGACGAAGGCGATGCCGGCATCGCTGGCGTTGGTCCGTTCGTCGACATTCGTTGTGCTCACCCCGGCGTTGCGGATGCCGCTGTCGCTGAAGGCGCCCACGCCGTTTTTGCCATGCGAGACGATCACCGCCGGGATGTCGTTCACTTCGGTGGCGGCGACCAGGTTGCCGCGCACGTCGCGGGTGCCGATCGTGATGTCGCGCAGCGTGCGCAGGTCGAACATCGTTTGGCTGTTGGAGAACGAGGGCGACACGCTGTAGTGGTAAATGTGGCCCCAGCTATCGAGCTTGGACACGCCCAGCGTCACCCACGGCAGGAAGCCCTGGCGCTTGCCGTCGCGGCAGGTGGCGCCGCTGCGGTCCTCCATGCCGTTGCTGGCCGAGACCGCCGGGCAGGGCAGGTAGCCGTTGCGCATGGCGAAGCCCATCAGGGCCTCGCGCGTCTCGTCCATCGCCTTCTGGGTGTCGCTGATGCGGCGCTGCTCCATCTGCATGGCCAGCGGCGTGAGCAGGCCGCCGATCATCAGGCCGACGATGACCAGCACCACCGCCATCTCGACCAGGCTGAAGCCGCGCGCGTGCCGCTTCATGGGGCGTCCACGTCCTTGACGGTGCCGGTGTTCATGTCCACGCTCTGGCCGGGCTTGACGCGCAAGCGCTGGCCGGACGGTAGTGTGACGGTGACGCGTGCGTCCTTGGCCCCGTGCTGGCCGCCGTACTGCGCGTCCTGGTTGAGCCACACGGTGGACTTGCCGCCGCTGCGCCGCACAAAGCCGTCCACCGTGACCGGCGCCGGTGGCGGCGGCGCCGCCGCGGCCGGTGGCGGGGCGGGCGGCGCGGGCAGGATACCGCGCGCGACGTCGAGCTGGTGACGCTCTTCCGGCGTCGTGAACAGGCGGCCGATCGGCGGCGTCTGGGCTTGCGCGCCGGCGGCGGCGAGGACAAGCAGGATGCTTATGCGCGTCATGGCCAGCCTTTGTTCAGTGGGGCGGCCACCGCCTGCGGCGCGCCGCCCAGGGTCAGCCAGATGAGCGTGCAGCTGGCGCTCAGGCGCGCCAGCCCGACCGCTTCGGCGGGAATGTCGTTGCGCTTGATCTGGCAGTCCTGCACGGTGAACAGGCCCGCCGCACGCAGGTCGTCGAGGAAGTTGAACATGTCCAGTTCATGCACCATGCCCAGTTCGACGTGCATGCGGCTGCCGCGCAGCTGGTAGCTGCCCAGCGCGAGCGGCACCTTGGCGGCGATGGTTTGCTGCGGTTCGATCTCGTAGCTGGCTGACACGAGCTTGCGGCTGTTCTGGATCCGCTTAATGGCTTCGATCCAGGCCAGGCGGTTTTCGTCGCCGATCATGCCGCCGGCCTGCAGAAGTGCGAAGCGCGGCGCGAACTGGGCCAGGTCCTGCCGGTCGGTCTCGATGTCGCGGATGCGCGCGGCGCTGGCGGCGCGCGCCTGCACTGCATGCGCCAACGCGGCTTCCTGGCGCGCGCGGTACCAGCCGGCCAGCGCCAGCAGCACAACGGCCGCGGCCACGCAGCCCGCCAGCATCCCGGCAGCCGGCGAGAGCAGGGCGAGTTCGTCGCGCCAGGTTGGCGCCGCTGGTGGCTTGGATTTCATGGTTTCCAGCTCACTTTCAGGACGAATTTCGGTTTGGCGGCGCCGTCCTCCACGCTGGTCTTGCCGCTCAACTTGACGTTCTGGCGCACGTCGATCGGCGCTTCGGCGATTTCCACGGCCACGCCGGGATTGCGCGCCAGGGCGGCCGCGAACTGGTTGACGCTATCGACGATGGCGCGATAGTCCGATTGGGCGGCGTCGATCTCGCCTTCGATACGCAGCGTCTGCACGGGCGCACCAAGCAGGCCGGTGACGCTGGCGGGAATCGGCGCAAGCTGGTCGCTGGGCCCGGCCATCCGGGCCAGTTCGGGCACGGCGCCGGGATCGGGGGCGGCGTCCTGGCCGGCGCGCCAGTCGTAATTCATGAGGCGCACCGCCGGCGCGGTATCGAGCGCGCGGCTGACCAGCGCGGCCATCTGGCCCGGCGCGGGCGCCTGGGCGGCCAGGCGTTCGTTGAGCAGCACGGCCGCCTTCATGTCTGCGCTCTTGACGGCGGGGGCGGGCAGGCTGGCCATGCCCGCCTGGTAGCGCGCGTCGTCGCGCGCGGCCGCGGCCAGCAGGGCGCTGGACTGGCGCGCCGCGCCAACGCTGGCCCAGGCGTCGGCCAGCAGCCATAGTCCGCCCACCAGCGCGACCGCCGCCGCAAGGGCGTTGAGCGCGGCGCGGGCCTGCCAGATGCGGTAGAAGCGGCGTGGCGACGGTAGCGCGTACTGGCTCGGCGGCGCGTCGCGCGCGACCAGTTCGAGCAGCAGGCGCTCGGCGCCGGACGGCGTCTCGGCCAGCTTGCAGCGTGCCGCCGCGCTGTCCATGTCAATGAAGTGGAACGAGGTCTCGGTGCCGTCCATGCACGCCGCTTCCAGTGCCGCGATGCGGCTGGCCGGCGCCACGATGACGACCTGCAGCATGCCGCCGCGTGAGATCAGCCGGGTACTGGTGAGGAACTGCTGCATGCGCGCCGCTTCGTTGGCGATCGCCGCGGCGGTGGCACTGGCGGCGTCCCCCAGTGGCGTGAGGGCGGTCAGGCGGCTGAACCTGAGGTAGGGGCCCTGGAAATAGCTTTGCCGCAGGGCGCCCGCCTGTTCGGTGATGAGCAGCAGGTGCTCCTGCGCCAAGGCGAGGCGGCGCGCCAGCAGCACGGCCAGGTGCGCGCCCGAATACACGGCTGCCAGCGCGGTCTGGCGCTGTTCCATCACCGCGATCCAGGGCTGGACCAGCGCGGGGTTGGTCAGCGCAGAGAACAGGGCGTGGTCGTCGCGCCGCCCCTCGGGGTCGCGCTCCTGCAAGGCGGCGTGGCGAAACGGCGTGTCGCGGTACAACTGCCCCAGGCGCCGCTCGACCAGGTTGCGGCGGGAGCGCCCGCGCACGTGCGGCAGCAGGGGGCGCTGGAAGTCCTCCTCGACCAGATCGGCGATCAGGTAGGCGGGAATGCCGGGATGCGCGTCGAGGTAGTGGCCGAACGCCGCCAGGCCGTCGGCGTCGAGGCGCAGGCGCGGGCCGGGCGTGAGCTGGCCGCGCTGCCAGCTGGCCGCCGCGAGGTGCTCGTTCGTCACGTGGAAAAGTAGTTTGGGCAGCACGGCCGGTCCTCAGGTTTTCAACTGGCTCATGGTGTCGTAGATCGGCCCCAGCACGGACAGCATGATCCAGCCGAGCAGCAGGCCAAGCGTGACCGTCATGGCCGGCTCGATGAGCGCCTGCACGCGCTCGATCATCTCCTTGACTTCGCGATTGTAGAAATAGCTGACGTTGCGCAGCGCGCCGTCCAGCGCGCCGGTGGACTCGCCCACGCGCAGCATGCGCAGCACCAGCGGCGGGAACACGCCGCTATGCTGAAAGGCCATCGTCACGCTCTGGCCGTCCGAGATCAGCTGGGCGGCGCGGCGCAGGCCTGCCGCCACCATGCGGTTGCCCACGATGCCTTCGGAAAGGCGGATGCATTCGAGGATGGTGATGCCCGAGCCGTACATCAGGCCGAAGAAAGTGGCGAAGCGGGCCAGGATGATCTTGTGCAGCACGGGGCCGATCAGCGGCACGCGCAGCTTGAGGCCGTCGAAGGCCAGGCGCGCGCCCTCGCTGCGCTTGAGCCAGAAGCGCAGCAGGGCGTAGCTGGCCAGCGGCAGCGCCAGGATCAGATACCATTCATCGATGAAGATACGCGACACGAAGATCAGCGCGCGGGTGTGCAGCGGCAGGGTGCCGCCCATGTTCTTGATGAAGGCGGTCAGCTGGGGCACCAGCACGATCATCAGGAAGAAGGTCACGGCCAGCACCACCACGGCGACGATGATCGGATAGGTGACGATCTTCCGGGTCTGGGCCGCCAGCTCGTCCTGCCACTTGAGGCTCTCCGACAGGTTGCGGAACACCTCGGCCAGGCGGCCGCTCGATTCGCCGGCGGTGATCAGGCTGGTGAAGGTTTCGTTGAACACCGCGCCGTGGTGGCGCAGGGCGTCCGACAACGACTGGCCGCCTTCGATGCTTTCGATCAGGTCGGTGACGATCTCGCGCATGCGCGGGTGGTCGAGCGAGTCGCGCAGGTCGCCCAAGCCTTCCAGGATCGGCACGCCGGCGCCGGTGAGCTGCTCCATGTGGAAGCAGAAGTTGATCAGGTCGGCGCGGCGCACCACCCGCTTGCCGAAGGCGACCGCCTTCTGGGTCGACAGGCGGTAGTCAATCAGGTCCAGCTCCATGCGGCGCAGGCGCAGTTCCAGGTCGGCGCTGTTGGCCGCGTCCATGGCGCCCGGCACCATGGCGCCGGCGGGGTCCATCGCGCGGTAGGCGTACAGCGGCATCAGGCCAGCCTGTCGGTCAGGTCGACCACGCGCGCCACTTCCTCGAGCGAGGTGGCGCCTTCGAGCACGCGCCGCATGCCGTCGTCCACCAGCGAACGAAAGCCGGCGCCGCGGGCGCTGTCCTTCAGTTCACGCAGCGGCGCGCGGCGCGCGATGGCCTCGTCCAAGGCGGCCGACACCTTGAGGATCTCCATGATCGCCATGCGCCCTTTGTAGCCCTGGTGCGCGCACCGCTCGCAGCCGGCGGCGCGGCAGATGGTGGCCGGCGAATCGGCGTCGCCCAGCCCCAGCAGGCGCCGTTCGACGGCGTCGGCCAGCACGCTTTGCTTGCAGTGCGGGCAAAGGCGGCGCACCAGGCGCTGGGCCACAATGCCGATGATATTGCCGGCCATGATGTCGGGCAGGATGCCGATGTCGAGCAGGCGCGAAACCGAGCCGATGGCCGAATTGGTGTGCAGGGTCGAATACACCTGGTGACCCGTCATGGCGGCCGAAAACGCCATCTCGGCCGTTTCGCGGTCGCGGATCTCGCCCACCAGGATCACGTCCGGGTCCTGCCGCATCATCGAGCGGATGCCGTCGGCGAAGCCCATCTTGGCCGACTCGTTGATCGAGGTCTGGCGGATCATGGTCATCGGGTACTCGACCGGGTCCTCCAGGGTCATGATGTTCACGCCCTCGGTGTTGATGTGGTTGAGGATCGAGTACAGGGTGGTGGTCTTGCCGCTGCCGGTGGGGCCGGTGACGAGGATGACGCCGTGCGGGCGGGCGATCATCAGCTTGAGCAGGTGCAGCTCGTCCTCGCCCAGGCCCAGGCCGTCGAGCGGCACCAGGCCCTTGGCGCGGTCGAGCACCCGCAGCACGAAGTTCTCGCCGTGGGTGGTGGGCTGGCAGGAGGCGCGAAAATCGATCTGGCGGCCCGAGAACTTGATCGAGATGCGGCCATCCTGCGGCGCGCGCGACTCGGCGATGTTCATATTGCTCATCACCTTCAGGCGTACCGCCATGGCCGGCCAGTAGGATTTGTGCAGGCTGCGGATCTGGCGCAGGATGCCGTCGATGCGGTAGCGGATGCGCAGGAAGCTCTGCTCCGGTTCGAAGTGGATGTCGGAGGCGCCGTTCTGCACCGCGTCGGCCAGCAGCGCGTCCATCAGGCGCACCATGGGCTGGCTGTATTCGTCGCTGGTGGCGGCCATGGCGGCGTAATTGACTTCGCCCGTTTCGATCTCGAGCAGGATGCCGTCGATCGACAGCTCGAAGCCGTAGTACTGGTCGATGGCGCGCGCGATGTCGGACTCGTTGACCAGCATCGGCGTGATGCTGATGCCCTTGACCAGCATGGCGCTGATCTGGTCCAGCGCCACCAGGTTGCTGGTGTCGGCCATGGCCAGGATGAGGTTATCGGTATCGCGCTCGTACACGATCGGGAACACGCGGTAGCGCTTGGCCACGTCCTTGGGGATGAGCTTCAAGGCGATCGCGTCGACCACCAGATTGCCCAGGTCGGCGCTTTGCTGGTTGAGGTTTTCCGACAGCGCCTCGCGCACGGTGGCCTCGGTGACGAAGCCGAGCGACACGAGCAGCTTGCCGAGCGGTTCGCCGCTGGGCAGGCCGCCGCGCTTTTGTTCGATCAGCGCGATGCGCAACTGGTCCTCGCTGATCACGCCTTTCTGGATCAGCAGTTTACCGAGCGGGAATTTGGATGGGTCGGACATGTGCCTCACTGTCCGCCCAGCTCGCGCAGGCGCGCACTCGCGGCGGCGCGCTCGAAGTCCACCGGCCCCGTGCCGGCCAGTTCCAGCGCGCGCCGGTAGTAGGTCAAGGCCAGCGCGCCCTTGTTGAGGCGGTCCAGGCCGACGGCCAGGTTGAAGGCGTAGTCGGCGTTGCCGGGCGTGCTGCTGTAGGCGCGGAAGTAGTACTGCTGCGCCTCCGGCCAGCGGCCCTGGCGCGCATACACGTTCCCCAGCGCGAACAGCGCCGGTCCCGATTCCGGGCTGCGTTCGACCGCGTGACGCAGGCTGCTCTCGGACTGGCCGGCGTCGCCCACGCGCACGCTGGCCATGCCGGCCAGGGCGTCGTTATCGTTGGGGTCGAGGTCGAGCAGGCGCGCGTAGATGGCGCCGGCCTCGTCGAGCCGGCTGTCGTGCACGGCGATGGCGGCCATGCCGAGCAGCGCGTCGCGGTTGTTGGACTCGTGCCGCAGCACGCCCTGGTAGCCCTGGCGCGCGCCGGCCAGGTCGCCCCGCTCGAAAGCCAGGTAGGCGCCTTGCAGCGCTGGGTTGACTTGGGCGGGCCTGGTGGCGCGTGCCACGCGCACGTTGCCGTTATCGGACGAGGTGGCCGGGGTCGTGGCCGGTTCGGCCGGTGCGCGGCGCGCTGCGTGGGCCACAGGTGATGCCGCCGTTGGCGCGGCAGGCGGCGGAGCGACGCGCATGTACATATCGGGCGGCATTTGATCGCGCGAGGATGGCGGCGGGGCGTCGGCCATGACCGACGCCGCAGCGGGCCCCGCCGCCACGGGCGCGGCGGACGGCGCCGCGGTCAATGCAGGCGGCCCGCCGGACAGGGATGGGCCAAGCGCGGGCGGCAGGTTCTGGCCGGGCATCGGCACCATCGGCAGATGGCGGCTGGAGCCGGCGCCGTACATGGCGTTCCAGTAGATGTAGCCGAACACGCTGGCGACGATGGCCACGCCCGCGCCGAGGGCGCCCAGGCGCATCGCGCGCGCGCTCAGGTAGGGCGTGGCGCGCCTGGGACGTGCGCGCGGCGGAGGCGGCGGTGGGGGCGGGTTGCGCGCGCGCCTGGGCGGCTCGGGCGGCGCCGCGTCGGCCACGAATTCATGGGGCGGCGCCGGGTCGGCCTGGTCCAGCGGCGACAGGCTTAAAGGCTCGGCGGCGGCGCTCTCGCGCGGCGCCAGTTCCAGCACCTGATCGAAGGCTTCGGACGGCTTGCCCGGTTCCTCGTCGTGCACGTGGTTTTGCTTGGCGCGCTCGGCTTTTTTTAACGCCTGCATCAGGAGGCTCATGGCGCCGATCCCTTGGCCTGGCCCGGTTCTGCGTAGGCGGGCGCGCTGCTGCCGTCGGGCAGCAGGTAGCGGAAAGCGCGGTAGTCGCCGTTGATGCTGGCATTCTTGACCACCACGGGCCGGATGAAAATCACCAGTTCGGTCTTGTTGGCTTGCTCGTTACGGTTGGAGAACAGGTTGCCAAGGAAGGGCACCTTGGCCGCGCCGGGAATGGCGTCCTTGGCGTTGTCGACCGAATCCTGCATCAGCCCGCCCAGCACCGAGATATCGCCGCTGTAGACCTTGAGGATGGACTCGATCTCCCGCGCCTGGATCACGGGCACGCGGCTGACCACATTACCGGCGGCCAGGGCCGGATTGGGGTCCTGCACGTAGCCGACGATGCGGGTGATGGTCGGGCGCACGTTCAGGGTCACCTCGTCGGTGTCGGAAATCTGCGGGGTGACGCTCATGACGAAGCCGACCGGCACCGTCTCGAGCCGCGACTCGTAGGTCGCCGGGGTGGTGATGTTGCCGTTGACACCGATCACGGCCGGGGTCACCTTGATGCTGAAGAAGACGTTGTTGTCGACCACCTTGAGCATCGCGGTTTGGTTGTTCAGTACGCTGATCTTGGGGCTGGAGAGCACCTTGACCTTGCCGAAGGATTCGAGCAGTTGGATCGCGGCGCTGATATTGCCCAGCGCCGAGGCGGGATTGATGTAGCTGAGCGAGAACAGTCCGGGCGAGGTGCCGACCTGCACGCCGGAGGTGAGCCCGCCACCGATTTCCTTCTGCGACAGCGACAGTCCCCCGCGCAGGCGGTTCCAGTTGATGCCTTGCTGATACTGGTCGGACAGGCGCACCTCGATCACGGTCGCCTCGATCAGCACCTGGCGCCTGGCGCTGCCCAGGACCAGGTCGAGGAACTGCTGGATCTTCTCATGCTGGCGGCCCGTCGCGCGCACGGCCAGCAGGCCGGCCTCGGCGTTGACGATCACCGACGGCAGGTTGCGCTCGCGCTCGGACTTCGACGCGCCGAAAGCGGCCAGCACGTTGTCGGGCGTGGGCTGGGCGCCTTGCTGCTGGGGTTGTTGCGGCTGTGGTTGCTGTCCGGGCTGCTGCGGACCTTGGCCGGCCTGCTGCGCCTGGCCGGGGGTGGCAGCCTGCTGCGGCTGCTGGGCCGTGACCTGGGTCGGCGCGTCATTGAGCGTGGTTTCGCGCAGCATGTCGCGGATATTTTTTTCCAGGCTGGCCCAGAAATTATTATCTGAACGATTGACCACCGACGTGGTCGAATTGTTATTGCCCGAACCGCCGCCGGACGCCGCGCCGCCGCTGGTGGTGCCGTTGGGATTGGTGATGGTGGTCGAGTTGGACCCGCCGCCGGTGGTGGAGATCTGCGTGGCGATATTGACGCTGCTGGTGGTGCTGCGCGCCATGTTCACATAGTCGATCTTGTAATTGCGCCACACCGGGGTGTCGGGCAGGACGGTCAAGGTGGCGCCGTTGAGCTCGTAACGCATGTCCACCTGGCGGGCGATGCGCTCTAGCAGTTGCGGCAAGGTCTGGTCGATGGCGTTGAGGGTGACCGTGCCTTCGATGCCTGGGTGCACGTCAACGTTCAGGCCGGCATCGCGGGCCAGGGCGAACAGCACGGCTTGCGCGGGCACCTTGTGCACCGTGACGCTATAGGTTTCGGCCTTGGGCGTGGGCCGCGGCGCGGGCAGGGGCGCGGCGCGCAGCACCGGCTCCGGAATCCGGCCGGCCACGCGTGGCGGTTCGCTCACATGGCCGGGCGAGGGCGGCAGCGTGGGCGTGGCGCAGGCGCAGAGCAGGGCGCAGCAGATCGCCGTACTCAGCGGGGTAACCGTTGTTCTCAAATTCATCGATGCGCTCGTCAGTGCCAAGCCACAATAATGGCGGAAAAAAGGGATGGGAGCAAATGGCGCCGCACTCAGCGGAACCACACGCTGCGCGACACTAGCCAGGTCGTCAACACCGCCGCGCACAGGGCGCACAAGCCCAGCACTATGCGCCGCCGCGGAGAGGTGTTGTTACGAGTAAATGAACAGTCGGCACTGGCGGCCTTGGCGTGGCGCGCCTCGACCTGTTCGGCGTCGTCGGCGAAGGCGGCCATCAAGGCCTTGTCCGCCAAAATATTGATGCGTCGTACGATGCCTTCGGACACGCGCGCGATGTGGCGGGTCGCTGCCGGGCTGAACAAGGCCGGGCCGTTGTAGCCGGCCGCATGCAGGCGGAAGGCGAGGAAGTCGGGGATTACGTCGGGCGGCATGGCCGGCACCTGGAAGCTGTGGGTGATGCGCTCCTTCAACTGGCGCATGCTGGGCAGGTCCAGGTGCTGGTCCAGCTCCGGTTGCCCGAACAGCACGATCTGCAGCAGCTTGTGGCGCGCCGTTTCCAGGTTCGAGAACAGGCGGATTTCTTCCAGTGTGTCGAGCGGCATCGCTTGCGCCTCCTCGACCAGCAGCAGCACCTGCTTGCCGGCGCTGTGCTTGTCGATCAGGTCGGCCTGCAACAGGCGGATCACCTCGTCGATGCGCTTGCCGGCCACGTCCAGGCCGAGCTCGCCGGCGATCGCGTAGGGCACCTCGTGGCGGGCCAAGGTCGGGTTGGCCAGGTAGATCACTTCCACGCGGGGCGGCAAGCGGCTTTCGAGCATGCGGCACAGCATGGTCTTGCCGCTGCCGACTTCGCCGCTGACCTTGATGATGCCTTCGCCGTGCAAGACTGCGTACAGCAAGGCATCGAGTATTGCGCCACGCGTATTGCCTGCGTAGAAAAAGGTGGGATTCGGGGTGATGCCGAAGGGCGCTTGCTGGAGGCCGAAATGCTGGTGGTACATGGCTTACTGGATGCAGCGCAGGAAAGCCTGCTCCAGCGTGCCGGTTTCGAAGCGCGCGCGGCAGGCGCTCGGCGTGCCGCTGAAGGCCACGCGTCCCTGGTGCAGGATCGCCATACGGTCGCTCAGTTCCTCCACGTCGGCCAGCGCGTGGGAACTGAAGAACACGGTGGCGCCGGCGCGCATGGCCTGGCACAGGCGCTCCTTGAACAGGGCGCGCGCCTGCGGGTCCAGTCCGCTCATGGGCTCGTCCAGCACATAGGTTTGCTTGCCCGACAAGAAGCACCCGGCCAGGCCCAGCTTCTGGCTCATGCCCTTCGAGTGTTGTCGCACCGGCGTGCGCAAGGCGGCCTGGTCGAGCCCGAGCGCGTCGACCGTGCGCGCCACCTCGGCCGCGTCGTAGGGCTGCCCTTGCAGCTTGAGGATGTAGCGCAGGAAGCCCGCGCCGCTCAGGAAATAGGGCGGCACGAAGCGTTCGGGCAGGAAGGCCAGCGGCTGGCGCGCCGCGGCCAGGCGGTGGCTGCGCCCGGCGATCTCGATGCTGCCGCCGTCGAGGGCGACGAAATCGAACAGGCATTTGATCAGGCTGGTCTTGCCTGCGCCGTTGATCCCGACCAGGCCCACGCATTCGCCCACGCCGACCTCCAGATCGACACCGTTCAACACCGGCTTGCCGGCGTAGCGTTTGGTCACCTGTTGAAAGCGCAATGCGGGAGGGCTCATCATGGACGGGGCTGCTGTCGAAGTGGGCAGACTGTAGCGCATTGTGGACGGATTGCACAATGGCGCACGTTTGCCCGCGCACTAAATCATTCCTAACGACAAATAATCGGTGTTTCTGACATAAAATGGCCCGCACGCAACTAATCACGCACGGGGTAGTCCATGGCACGGCCAGAAAAAGTTCGACTCGGGGAAATCCTCGTTCAGCAAAAGCTACTCACCGAGGAGCAACTAGGCCAGGCATTGCAGGACCAGAAACGCACCGGCCTCAAGCTGGGTCGGGTGTTCGTCGAAAACGGCTTCGTGACGGAGGAGCAGATTTCCGGCGCGCTCGCCAAGCAGCTCGACATTCCCTACATCAACCTCAAGTTCTACAACACCAATCCCGAGATCGTGCGGCTGTTGCCGGAAACCCAGGCGCGCCGCTTCCGCGCCCTGGCGCTGGAAGACCGGCGAGGGGCGCTGCTGGTCGGCATGTCGGACCCGACCGACCTGTTTGCCTACGACGAGATCGCGCGCCTGGTCAAAAAGAACATCGAGCTGGCGGTGGTCAACGAGACCGAGGTGCTGGCCGCGATCGACCGCATCTACCGCCGCACCGACGAGATCACCGACTTCGCGCGCGAACTCGAGCAGGACCTGGGCGACAGCTTCGTCGACTTTGGCGCCATGTCGGCCAATCCGAACCTCGAAGAAGCGCCCATCGTCAAGCTGCTGCAATCGGTGTTCGACGACGCCACCCAGGTGCGCGCCTCGGACATCCACATCGAACCCCAGGAAACCCGGCTGCAGATCCGCTTTCGCATCGACGGCGTGCTGCACCTGCAGACCGAGGCCGATATCAAGATCGCCACGCCGCTGGCCTTGCGCCTGAAGCTGATGTCGGACCTGGACATCTCCGAGAAGCGCCTGCCGCAGGACGGCCGTTTTGCCATCAAGGTCAAGCAGCAGCGCATCGACGTGCGTATCTCGACCATGCCGACCCAGTACGGCGAATCGGTCGTCATGCGTCTGCTCAACCAGGGCGGCACCACCCTGCGCCTGGACGCGATCGGCATGCCGGCACGCCTGGTGGAGAAATTCCGCGCCATCGTGCAGCGCCCCAACGGCCTGGTGCTGGTGACCGGCCCTACCGGCAGCGGCAAGACCACCACCCTGTACAGCGCCTTGTCGGAATTGAACTCGGTCGAGAAAAAACTGATCACCGTGGAGGACCCGGTCGAGTACCGGCTGCCCGGCATCAACCAGGTCCAGGTCAACGACAAGATCGAGCTCAGTTTCGCGCGCGTGCTGCGTTCGGCCCTGCGCCAGGACCCGGACATCGTGCTCGTGGGCGAGATGCGCGACCAGGAAACCGCCCAGATCGGCCTGCGCGCCGCCATGACCGGCCACCTGGTGCTGTCGACCCTGCACACCAACGACGCCGCCAGCACCCCGCTGCGCCTGATGGACATGGGCGTGCCGCGCTACATGGTGGGCAGCTCGCTGCAGGCCGTGCTGGCGCAACGCCTGGTGCGGGTGATCTGCGAGAGCTGCACCTCGCCGTACGAGCTCAGCGCCACCGAGCGCTTGTGGCTGCGCTACGAGCTGGAAGACCGCGTCGACGCCACCCATTTCTTCCACGGCAAGGGCTGCTCGCATTGCAACGGCATGGGCTATCGCGGCCGGACCGGCGTCTACGAGCTGCTGGAGATGACCTCGGCGGTGGTGGACGCGGCCAACCACCACGACCCGGCCCACTTCCTCAAGGCGGCCCACGCCGAGATGGCGGGCGAGACCCTGCGCCGCCACGCCGTCCAGCTGGCCGTGCAGGGGCGCACGACGGTGGCCGAAGCGATGCGCATCAGTAACCAGCTCGAGGACTAAACCGTGCCGTTTTTCGCCTACAAGGGCCGCAACGCGCGCGGCGAACTGTTGCAGGGGGTGCTGGAAGGGGCCGACAGCGGCGCCGTGGCCGACCAGCTGTTTTCCAATGGTGTGACGCCCATCGAGATCGCCGGCACCAACCGCACCAGCGCCAGCGCCGAGGGCGAGGCCTGGTACGCCAAGTTGTTCGAAAAACCAGTCACCTCGATGGATGTGCAATTGTTCAGCCGCCAGCTGTACACCCTGCTCAAGTCCGGCGTGCCGATCATGCGCGGGCTGGCCGGGCTGCAGGAGTCTGCCATCAGCAAGTCCTTCGGCAAGGTCATCAAGGACTTGCGCGAGTCGCTCGATTCCGGACGCGAACTGTCGGTCGCCATGCGCCGCCATCCTGATGTGTTCGACAACTTCTACCTGTCCATGGTGCGGGTGGGGGAGATGACCGGCCGCCTGGAGGAAGTGTTCCTGCGCCTGTTCGACCACCTGGAGTTCGACCGCGACATGCGCGAGCGGGTCAAGACCGCGACGCGCTACCCGACCTTCGTGGTGATCGCCATGATCCTGGCGATGGTGGTCGTCAACATCTGGGTCATTCCCCAGTTCGTCAAGGTGTTCGCCAGCTTTAACGCGCCGCTGCCGCTCATGACGCGCATCCTCATCGCCAGCTCGGCCTTCATGGTGGCCTACTGGCCGGCCATGCTGGTCGGCACGGTCGCGGGCGTCTTCGGCTGGCGCGCCTATATCAACAGCAGCGCCGGGCGCATGTGGTGGGACCGCGTCAAGCTGAAGATTCCCGTTGCCGGAAAAATCATCCTGAAAGGGACGATGTCGCGCTTCGCCCGCAGCTACGCGCTGGCCATGAAGAGCGGGGTGCCGATGGTGCAGGGCTTGACGGTGGTGTCGCAAACGGTCGACAACGCCTACCTCTCCGCGCGCGTGGACCAGATGCGCGACGGCGTCGAGCGCGGCGAGAGCATCCTGCGCACGGCCACGGCCGCCGGTGTGTTCACGCCCATCGTGCTGCAGATGATCGCGGTGGGCGAGGAAACCGGCTCGCTGGACGACCTCATGGACGAGATCGCCCAGATGTACGAGCGCGAAGTCGACTACGAGCTCAAGACCCTGTCCGCCCAGATCGAGCCGATCATGATCGTGTTCCTGGGCGCCATGGTGCTGGTGCTGGCGATGGGCATCTTCCTGCCGATCTGGGACCTGGGCAAAGCCGCTTTGCATAAATGAGACAGACTGCAGCGGCGGCGAGGCGGCGCGCCGGTGGGTCCAGCCTGCTCGAGATCGCCGTGGTCGCCATCGTGGTCGCCGTGCTGGCGGGCACGCTGTTGCAGCGTTTGAACGCCTACCGAAGCCAGGCTGAACTGGCCGACGTGCAGCGCACGGTGGGCGTGATGCGCGCCGCGCTGCTGCTGCGCCAGTCGCAGTTGCAGGTGCGCGGGCGGGAGGACGCGGTGGCGGCGCTGGCGGACGCCAACCCGATGGACTGGCTGGCGCAAAAACCGTCCACCTACGCCGGCGAATACTTCGCGCCGGGCCCTGAGCTGGTCGGTCCGGGCCACTGGTACTTTGACAGAAAGATAAAAGTGCTGGTGTATTTGTTAAATTATGGAAAAAGTTTTCCACCAGGGATGTCGAAGTCCCTGAAATACAAGGTAAAATTACTTGGCTTGCCCCAACATTTCGCCAAGCCAACAAGCGCGCCGGGCCTGTCCGGCATTGCCTTGATTCAAGTCGATGGATAAATACGACTGACTGTGATACGGTACGGTCGTTTCTGTCGCGCAATTACTATTCAAGCCGCAACAAGTCGAATTTCTGGAGAATCTTATGAAGATGCAAGCGCCGTTCAACGTTCGGAGCAACGTACAAACCGGTTTCACGCTGATCGAACTGATCGTCGTGATCGTCATCCTGGGTATTCTGGCCGCCACCGCGCTGCCGAAATTCGCCGATCTGGGCGGCGACGCGCGCGTGGCCACCACCAAGGCGGCCCGCGGCGCGCTGGAAGCGACCTCGGCCATGGCTCACGGCAAGTATTTGGTGATGGGCACTAGTCCGAGCACTATTGTGATGGATAACCTGACCGTCAACCTGACGGATGGCTACCCGACCGCCGACAGTGTGCTGGCGACCGCAGCCGGATTGGGCTCGACGACCGACTGGATCATGCAAGTGGGTGCGGGTGGCGGCACGAGTACGCCGACCACGGTGGCCGGCGATATCGTGTTCGTGCCGGCTAGCCTCACGGGCAACGTCAAGGGCCTGACCTGCTACGTCAAGTACTCGCAGGCCACCGCGACCACGGCCACGCCGCCGGTCGTCACCCCGCCGACCATCTCGACCGTCACCACCGGCTGCTAAGCTGTCCAGCGGTGTGACGCAACGGGCCTGGCGGCAGCGTCAGGCCCGTTTCACTTTGCTCAGCCCACCCACGCCCACCATGCGTCCGCCAGCCTACCCCCAACGCCAGCGCGGCTTCACGCTGGTCGAGCTGATCATGGTGATGGTGCTGATCGGCATACTCGGGGCCGTGGGGTCCACCCACTTCGCCGACCGGGAAACCTACGATGCGGCCAGCTTCACCGACCAGATGCGCTCGCTGCTGCGGTTCGCGCAGAAGACCGCGATCGCCCAGAACCGCTCGGTGTTCGTGGTAATGGACGGTGCCCGCGTGGCGCTGTGCCTGAACTACCAGAGCGACAGCAGTTGCGCCAGCGCCAACCGGGTGCTGGCCCCGGGCGGGGGCAACAGCGCCGCCACCAACACCCTCAGCCAGTGCGCCGGCTCCAGCACCTGGGCCTGCGAGGGCACGCCGGCCAACGTCAGCTACAGCAGCGCGCGCAGCGTGTTCTACTTCGACGCGCTCGGCAAGCCCTACCTGTCCACCGATACCGACGGCAACCTGTTGTCCAATTTCACCGCGCCCCTGGTCGTTACCGTGACCGGCGGCGGCATCACCCGCAGCGTCACCGTGGAAGCGGAGACCGGCTATG
>DIZW01000068.1:34810-72871 GCA_002428015.1 Oxalobacteraceae bacterium UBA6018
GTGGAAGCGGAGACCGGCTATGTTCACTAGCCGCGCCACGGCGCGCCAGCGCGGCATCAGCCTGATGGAGCTGGTGCTGTTCATCGTCATCGTCGGCATCGGCGTGGTCGGCATCCTCAACGCCATGAACCTGACGACCAAATTGAGCAGCGACCCACTACGCCGCAAGCAGGCCTTGATGATTGCCGAGGGCCTGATGGAAGAGGTGCAGCTGGCCCGCTTCACCTTCTGCGATCCGAGCGACCCGCTGGTTGAGAGCGCCACCTCGGCCAGCGCCTGCAGCGTGCCGGAAAAGGCCGGCCCGGAGGCGGGCGAGACCCGGCCCTACGACAACGTGAGCGACTACGTGCACAGCTATGGCGTGGCCGAGCGCGCCTTCGACAGCGGTGGCGTGCTGACCGACGCCGCCGGCCAGGCCATCAATCCGACCGGCTACACGGCCTGGCTGACGGTGACGGCCTACACCGGCTGGAACGGGGCGGTCACGAGCGCGCCGGCCAGCACCGACCTGCTCAAGATCACCGTCTCGGTCAGCTACAACGGCGGCGAAGCGATCCAGCTGGACGGCTTCCGCTTCCGCTACGCACCGAATGCCCCGCCATGAAGCCAGCGCGCGCACAAGCGGGTTTTACCCTGATCGAGGTGCTGGTGGTCATCGTGATCACCGGCATCATCGGCGGCATCGTCGCGGTCTTCCTCAAGTGGCCGGTGCAGAACTACATCGACAGCGCCGGCCGCGCCGAGCTGACCGACATCGCCGACACCGCCATCCGGCGCATGGCGCGCGAAATCCGCCTGGCCGTGCCGAACACGGTCCGGGTCAGCGGGACCGCGCTCGAATTCATGCCGAGCAAGGCCGGCGGGCGTTACCTGGCGGCCGAGGACGGCGCCGCCGGCCTCGTGCTCGACTTCGTCAACGCCGCCAACCTCAGCTTCACGGTGGTGGGCGGCCTGCCGGTCGGGCGCCAGGCCATCCTGCCCGGCGACTATATCGTCGTCAACAACCTCGGTCCGGGTTTCGCCCCGGCCGACGTCTACGACAGCGCCGGCCAGAACCGGGCCGTGGTGGCATCGACCAGCCTGACCGCGAGCAGCGTGACCCTGGCCAGCAATCCTTTCGAGGGGCAAAACCCCAGCATGGCCCATCCGATGCACCGCTTCGTGGTGGCCGGCCAGCCGGTGACCTTTCGTTGCAGCGGCGGCGTGCTGTATCGCCTCGCCAACTACGGCTTCAACGCCGCCCAGGTGGAAAATCCGCCGTCGGCCAGTTCGGCCAAGCTGGCCAGCAATGTCAGTTCCTGCGCCTTCAGCTACACCGACGTGGGCAACACCCGCAGCGCGCTGATCGGCCTGTCGATCACCCTGGAGCGCCCGACCGGCAGCGACGGCCCGATCACCCTGTTCCAGCAGATTCACGTGGACAATACGCCATGACGCCACATATCCAGCGCATGCGCGGCGCCACCCTCGTCACGGCCATCTTCCTGCTGGTGATGCTGTCCGTGCTCGGGGTGGCGATGGTGACCCTGGCCACCGGCCAGCAGGCCAGTTCTGCGCTCGACGTGCAGGGCGCACGCACCTACCTGGCCGCGCGCGCGGGCGCCGAGTGGGGCGTGTTCCAGGTGACGCGCGCGGTCGGCGCGTGCTCCAGCGCGACGCTGGCGATGCCGTCCGATACCAGCTTGAAGGGCATCAGCGTCACCGTCCTGTGCAGCGCCGTGAACGATGCGGCGACCGCCAGCACGCGCTACAGCGTCAAGGCCACCGCCTGCAACCTGGCCAGCGCCACCAGCTGCCCGGATGCCAGCACCTCGCCGGACTACGTGCAGCGGGTGGTGCAAATTCAATTCAGCATGCCGGGGGTGCCGTGATGAGGACGCAACGATTGACACCGGGTGCGACGCTTCGTTCTACGCTGGGCCTGTTGCTGGCGCTCGTCGCGCTGTTCGCTTGCGCCCTGGCCCGTGCCGACACGCCGATCTCGCTGTTCCAGAGTTACGCCGGCAACATTAATTTTGTCGGCACCCAAAGAACCATTCGTACCAGCCCCAACAGCGGTAAGCACGGCGATCCATGCGCCGTGAAGTCGAGCAAGACGCCGCTGCATGCGACCCTGTCCGGGATCCCCTCCGGCGCGACCATTATCAGCGCCCACCTGTACTGGGCCGGCTCGGGCAGCACCTCGGACCACACGGTGACCTTCGAGGGGGGCGCCGTCACCGCCACGCGCCAGTACACGAGCGCGACCGATAACGCCGGCTACAATTATTTCGGCGGCGCCGCCGACGTCACCAGCAAGGTCGCGGCCAAGGGGAACGGCAACTACTCCTTTAGTGGGCTGAGCGTCGACACCGGCAGCCCGTATTGCGATGCCGAGGCCGTGCTGGGCGGGTTTTCCCTGCTGGTGGTGTATTCGACCCCCAGCGAGAGCTTCCGCGTGCTCAACCTGTACGAAGGTTTCCAGTACATCCACAACTACGGCAGCGACACCAGCCACGCCAGCGCCTCGCTCAGCTTCAGCAATTTCAAGATTCCCACACCGCTGGGTACGGCCACCGGCAAGATCGGCCACATCACCTGGGAGGGCGACAGCACCCTGTCCGGCGGCGGCGAGGACTTGTTCTTCAATGGCGTCGAGATGACCGACAGCTACAACCCCAGCGGCAACCAGTTCAACTCGGTCAGCAACATCAACGGCGATACCGCCTCCTACGGGGTCGATTTCGACGCCTACACGCTCGGCAGCGACACGATGGCCGCCGGGCAGACTTCGGCCACCACCTTGTACCGCTCCGGGCAGGACCTGGTGCTGCTCAACGCCGAGATCATCGCCGTGCCGAACGTCCCCGTGGCCGACCTGGACGTGACGCTAAGCCACAGCGGCACGCCGGGCCGCGCTGGAAGCGTGAACTTCACGGCCACCGTCAGCAACCTGGGCCCGAACACCGAGACCGGGCCGGTCAGCGTCAGTTTCACGTTGCCCAGCTCGATCAGCTACTCCTCGGCCAGCGGGAGCGGCTGGAGCTGCGCCGCCAGCGGCCAGGTCGTCACCTGTTCCAGCAGCAGCGCGCTGGCCAGCGGCGCCGCGCTGCCGCAGATCGCGCTGACCGGCTTCATCGCCGCGTCGGCCCCGACGTCGCTATCCACCGTGGCCACCGTCAGCGGCGCGCTGTTTGACAACAACAGCGCCAACAACAGCGCCACCGACACCATCACCATCGGCGCGGCGAGCGCGGCCGGCTACGCCTTCACCGACCGCGCCTGCACCGGCGGCCTGAGCCTGACCGACCCCAGCCAACCCTGCCGCGTCTTCAGCTGGGGCACGCGCAGCGCCGGCGACAGCGTCACCGGCATCTACCTGACCGCGCTCGACGCCAGCCAGAAGGCGGTCAGCGTCAGCGGCAGCGCGGCCAGCCTGCAGTTCGCCTTGAGCTGCTACAACCCGGCCACCAGCGCGGGAATGGCGGCCAGCTTCTCCCCGGCCGCCAGCGTCAGCGCCACGGCGCTGGCCACCTGCACCGCCAGCGGCGCCTTGCCGGCGGCGGGATCAGGCTGGACCTCGCTTGCCGTGCCGTTCAACAATACGCCCAGCGCCGGCCCCTACACCTTCGTCTATCCGGACGTGGGCCAGGTCGAGCTGGCCGTGTCCGACGGCAGCATCACCAGCAGGAGCGGCACCTTCGTGCTGAAACCCTACAGCTTCCAGTTGTCGAGCAGCAGCCCGGCGGCCAGCGCGGCCACGCTGGACGGGAGCACCGGCGCATACGTCAAGGCCGGCGCCGCCTTCACGCTCTCGGTCAGCGCGCTCAATTCACAGGGCGTGGTCGCCCAGAACTTTGGCAAGGAGACCAGCCCCGAAAGCGTCGCCCTGAGCCTGGCCGCGGCCGGCGGCGCCGACATGGTCAACCTGCCTGGGATCGCCGGCAGCTTCGGCGCCTTCAGCGCTGGCGTGGCCAGCGGCAGCTTCACCTGGGGCGAGGTGGGCATCATCGAGCTCACGCCTAGCTTGCTGAGCACGAAATACCTGGGCACCAGCGACGCCGTCGGCGTCAGCGACGCGGTCGACGTGGGCCGCTTCTACGCCGACCACTTCGACACCGCCGTGACCGCCACGATCGCCTGTCCGGCCTCGGTGGCCTGCGCCGGCATCGGCCTGAACTATTCGCGCCAGCCGATCGCCATGACAGTGACCGCCTACAACAGCGCCGGCGCCGTCTTGCAGAACTACCAGGGCAGCTTCGCCGAGCAGGTCACCCTGGGAGCGCTCGACGCCGCAGGCGGCAATCCGCTGACAACGTCGGCCGGGTTCCTGTGGCCAAACACGGTTGCCGCCTCGGCCTTCAGCAACGGCGTCGCCAGCGCCAGCCCGGCCTTCCAGTTGCCGGTCGAGTTTTCCAGCGACACGCCGGCGGTCACGGTCAGCCCGCCGCGGACGGTGTACCTGCGCGCCAGCGACAGCGACGGGGCCAGCTCGCTGCGCGCCAGCGGCACCTCGGTCGAGGGCGGCAGCTGGGTTTTCAACGGGCGCCTTCGGGTCGGCAACACCTTCGGGTCGGAGGTGCTCAAGATGCCGGTCAAGCTGTGGGCCGAGCTGTGGAGCGGCGCGCGCTGGGTGCCGAGCACGGCCGACAGCGGCATCAGCAGCGTCACCCTGGCGCTGCGCACCTGGAGCACGTGCAAGGACAAGGCCGGCGCCAGCGCCGCCTGTAGCGCGATCGCGCCGTCGCTTTACACCAGCGGTACCAGCCTGACCTTGCAGAACGGCGCCGCCAGTTTCTTGCTCAATCCGTCCGGCGTGGTCGGCAGCGCGGACCTGACCATGAGCGCCGGCGGCGTGCGCAGCGCGACCTGGCTGCCGAGCACGACGGGGCGGCTGCGCTTCGGCGTGTACAAGCCGACGCCGGTGATCTACGTGCGCGAGCTGTTCTAAGAACGTTTTTTCATCTTAAATTTCCATGCGGCAAATCTATGCGGTGGAAATCCGACGATTTTAGTTCCTTCGAGAAAATTTTGTAGGGCCGGCGCGTAAAACTTGAATATAATCAAGTGGCTACCGCGCATTCTTCGCGTGTTGCAACTCTTACAGAATCAGGCATGGGCTTTTTCTCAAAACCGAAGACTACAGGACGCTTGCTGGCAGTCGCTTTCGACGGCGACGGCCTGTGCGCCGCCAGCGTGCGGCGCGCGCCCGAAGCCATGCCCCAGGTGATGCTGGCCAGTTTCCTGCCCTTCGCCCAGCCACGCTCGGTCGAGGCCCTGAAAAAGCTCGCCAAGGACGTCAACGCCGGCCAGTACCGCTGCGCGGCCTTGCTCGCGAGCGGAGAATACCAGCTGCTGTCGGTCGAGGCGCCCGCCGTGCCGGCCGACGAGATGAAGGTGGCGGTGCGCTGGCGCCTGAAGGACATGCTGGACTTTCCGGTCGACCAGGCCACCGTCGACGTGCTCAACATTCCCGTCGACAAGGCCGTGGCCGGGCGCGCCAACGCCATGTTCGCCATCGCGGCGCGCAACAGCGTCATCGAAACGCGCCAGAACCTGTTTGTCGGCGCCAAGCTGGCCCTGTCCGTGATCGACATCCCCGACATGGCCCAGCGCAACATCTCGGCCCTGCTCGAGCCCGCCGGGCGCGGCCTGGCCATGCTCTCCTTCAGCGCCGAGGGCGGCCTGCTGACGGTCACCTACAACGGCGAGCTGTACCTGTCGCGCCGCATCGACGTCACGGTCGTGCAGCTGCGCGACAGCGACCACGACCGCAAGCACGTCTGCTACGACAAGATCACCCTGGAACTGCAGCGCTCGCTGGACCATTTCGAGCGCCAGTACAGCTTCATCAGCGTGTCCAAGCTGGTGCTGGCGCCGACCGGCGCGAGCGGCCTGGACGAATACCTGTCGAGCAACCTCTACACCAAGGTCGAGACGCTCGACCTGGCCAGCGTGCTCGACCTGTCGGCCGTGCCCGAGCTGGCCGCCGCGCCGGCCCAGCAGCGCTTCTTCCTGGCGCTGGGCGCCGCGCTGCGCCAGGACGAGGTGGCCGCTTGAGCCAGCAGATCAACCTGTTCAACCCGGCCCTGCTCAAGCAGACGCCGGTGTTCACCGCCGCCACCATGGCCCGTTCGCTGGGCCTGCTGCTGGCCGGGGTGCTGGTTATTGCCTTCTACGCCCGCCACAGCATGAAGCGCATGGAGCTGGAGGCCGCCGCCGGCGAGGAACGGCTGAACCAGGCCAAGGTCCGCCAGGCGGCCGTGCTGGGCGAGTTCGCGCCCAAGCAGAAAAGCAAGGATATCGAAGCCCAGATCGCCGCCGCGCGCGCCACCTTGCAGGCGCTGCACGACATCGAGGCGACCTTGAAGCGCGGCGAACTGGGCGACACCGCTGGCTACGCCGGCTACTTCAAGGCCCTGGCGCGCCAGAGCAGCGGCACCTTGTGGCTGACCGGGGTGTCGATCAACGGCGCCGGCAGGCAGATCGGCTTGCAGGGCAGGGCGCTGGAAGCGGACCTGGTGCCGGCCTATATTACCCGCCTCACGCGCGAACCTGTCATGCAGGGCAAGACCTTCGGCAGCCTCTCGATCAACCGCGCCCAGCTCAAGGACGCCGCCAAGCCCGACAGCGTCGCGACGGACGCCCCTTACATCGATTTCAGCCTGCAGGCCCAGGCCGCGGGGGAGGGCAAATGAACCAGCGCCTCAAGGCCATCGCCGCCAAGATCGACGCCATGAGCCTGCGCGAACGCGTGATGATGTTCTGCGCCGGCGCCGCCAGCATCGTGTTCCTGCTGTATTCGATGATGCTCAACCCGCTCTACGCCCGCCAGACCGTGCTGCGCGCGCAGATCAGCCAGCAGCAGAACATTATCGCCGGCATCAACACCGAGATCACGGCCGCCGTGCAGGCCTACGCGGCCGACCCGGACCAGGCCAACCGCGTCCAGTTGAACGCCGTGCAGGCCGACAGCGCGGCCCTGGGCGCCAGCCTGCGCGCCATGCAGGGCGGGCTGATCGCGCCCGAGCGCATCGCGCCGCTGCTCGAAAGCATTCTCAAGTCCAACGGCCGCCTGCGCATGGTGGGCCTGAAGACCCTGCCTGTGACCCTGCTCGACGGCACGCCCGCCAACGCCCCGGCCAAGCCCGAGGCCGCCAAGCTGCCGCTGCTGTATCGCCACGGGGTCGAGGTGGCGGTGCGCGGCAACTACCTGGACATGGTCGATTACATGGACGCGCTCGAAGCCATGCCCGCGCGCCTGTTCTGGGGCAAGGCCAACCTGGAAGTGGAAGCCTATCCGAACGCGCGCCTGACCCTGACCCTGTACACGCTGAGCCTGGACGAAAAATGGATGACCCTGTGAGCCGGCGCCGCGCCGCCCCCTTGTTTGCATTGGCGTTCGCTGCGGCGTATGGTGCTGCCGGCCTGGCGCGGGCCGAGGGCCTGCCCGATCCGACCCGCCCCCCCGCCAGCCTGATGGCCGGCGCCACGGCCGGTTCCGCCGCCGTGGTGGCGAGCAGCGCGGCGCCGCAACTGCAATCGGTGCTGATCGCGGCGCACGAGGGCGGGCGCCGCGTGGCCGTGATCGACGGCCAGACCCTGCGCGTGGGCGACAAGTTCAAGGGCGCGCGGCTGGCCTCGATGACCGACACCGAGGTGGTGCTGGTCCAGGGCAAGCAGCGGCAGATATTAAAATTGTTCCCGGCGACGGCCACGCACTAGCGATCACGACAAAGACCAGCATGCAAAAACTTTTAGTAACGGCAGCGACCGCGTTGAGCCTGGTAGGCTGCGCGGTGGCACCCAAGCGCGACACCTACGACGCCATCGGCGCCCAGCTGGCCCCGACCAAGGCCGCCGCGCCGGCTGTCGACGCGGCCGTGGCCGATGCCTTGCTGCCGCCGGTCGCCACCCTGGCGGGCCAGCTGCCGAAAGCCCGGCAGGCGCTCGACGAGCGCTTCAACGTGTCGTTCAACAACGTGCCGGCGCACCAGTTCTTCAATTCCCTGGTGGCCGGCACGCGCTACAACATGCTGGTCCATCCGGACGTCAGCGGCACCATCACGGCCAACCTGAAGGACGTGACGATGGTCGAGGCGCTCGACGCCGTGCGCGAGATGTACGGCTACGATTACCGCATCGACGGCAACCGCATCTCCATCAAGCCGCTGACCATGCAGACGCGCATGTTTCACGTCAACTACCTGGTCGGCAAGCGCAAGGGCGAGTCCAACCTGCGGGTCAGTTCGACCTCGGTGTCGGACGCGGGCGTGAGCACCAGCGGCGGGCAGGGCGGCGGCCAGAACGGCAACAACAATAACAACAACAACAACCAGAACAACCAGAACGGCGGCGGCAATCGCCAGTTCGACAGCACCAACGTCCGCACCACGTCCGACAGCGATTTCTGGGCCGACGTCAAGGCCGCCATCGAGACCATCGTCGGGCCGGCGGAAAAGGGCGGGCGCAGCGTCGTCATCAGTCCGCAGTCGGGGGTGCTGGTTATCCGCGCCATGCCCGAGGAGTTGCGCAACGTCGACCTGTACCTGAAGGCGACCCAGCTGTCGGTGGACCGCCAGGTGATCCTCGAGGCGAAGATCCTCGAAGTCGAGCTCAACGACAGCTACCAGAGCGGCATCAACTGGGCCTCGTTCGCCTCGTTCAAGAGCGGCCACGACAACCGCGTCTCGGGCGGCTTCCTCTCGCCCGGCGCCTCCCTGCAGCCGCTGCCCTTCAGCGGCGGCCAGCCGCCCGTGATCGGCGACGGCAAGAACCTCTCGGCCAGCACCGGCTTCTCGCTGTCGAACGCGGCCGCCGCGGCCGGGTCGATGTTCGGCCTGGCCCTGCAGACCAGCAACTTCGCCGCCCTGATTTCCTTCCTCGAATCCCAGGGCACCGTGCACGTGCTGTCGAGCCCGCGCGTGGCGACCATCAACAACCAGAAGGCCGTGCTCAAGATCGGCACCGACGAGTTCTACGTGACCGGCGTGACCACCACCACCAACGCCACCGCCACCGGCAACACGGTCAGCCCCTCGGTGACCCTGCAGCCCTTCTTCTCGGGCGTGGTGCTGGACGTGACGCCCCAGATCGACGACCAGGGCAACATCCTGCTGCACGTGCACCCGTCGGTCAGCCAGGTCACCACCGTCAACAAGGGCATCAACCTGGGCAGCGCCGGCAACCTCAACCTGCCGCTGGCGGCCTCGTCCACGTCCGAGATCGACAGCATGGTGCGCGGCATGGACGGCCGGGTGGTTGCCATCGGCGGGCTGATGCGCCAGTCCTCCACCGCCGACGGCTCGCAAGTGCCGGGCGCCGGCAAGGTGCCGTTCTTGGGCGAACTGTTCAAGAGCCACAACAACATCAACCAGAAGCGCGAACTGGTGGTGCTGATCAAGCCGACCATCGTCGACAGCGCCAATTCCTGGAACCAGGACCTGCTCGACACCAAGGCCCGTGTCGACAAGCTCGACCCGCGCGCCCAGGAGCGCAACTGACATGTACACCGCGCACTTCGGCCTGCGGGAAGTTCCGTTCGGGATCACCCCGGACACCAGCTTCTTCTTCACCAGCCCGCATTCGCAGGAGGCGCTCAACACGCTGCTGGTGGCGGCCAAGCACGGCGAAGGCTTCATCAAGATCACCGGCGAGGTCGGCACCGGCAAGACCCTGCTGTGCCGCAAATTCATCACGACCCTGGGCCCCGATTTCGTCACCGCCTACATTCCCAATCCCTTCCTGGAGCCGCGCACCCTGATGCTGGCCCTGGCCGACGAGCTCGAAATCAGCCTGGAGAAGGATGTGGACCAGCACCAGATGCTCAAGGCCATCATGCACCGCCTGATGGAACTGGCCGGGCAGGGCAAGCGCGTGCTGCTGTGCCTGGACGAGGCCCAGGCCATCCCGCTGGAAAGCCTGGAAGCGCTGCGCCTGCTGACCAACCTGGAGACGGAAAAGCGCAAGCTGCTCCAGATCGTCCTGTTCGGCCAGCCTGAGCTCAACCGCAACCTCGCGCTCGACTCGATCCGCCAACTGGCCCAGCGCATCACCTTCCACTACCACCTCGGCCCCCTGAGCCGCGACGACCTCGAATACTATCTCGCGCACCGGCTGCGCATCGCCGGCTACACCGGCTCGCGCCTGTTCAGCCGGGGCGCAGTCCGCGCGCTGTACGCGGCCAGCGGTGGCATTCCGCGGCTGGTGAATATTCTCGCCCACAAGGCGCTCATGCTCAGCTACGGCCAGGGCAAGCAGCAAGTGAGCGGGCGCCACATGCACGCCGCCGCGCGCGACACCGTTTCCATCCGGCGCCGCGCCTGGCCCTGGCTCGCAGCGCTGGCGCTGGCCGTGGCCGCCGCCGCCGGTCTTACCTGGGCATTGCGCACATGAGTCTGATAAATAAAATGCTGCAAGACCTGGACGCGCGCGGCTCCGGCGGCGCCGATCCACTGCAGGCGGCGATCCGCCCGGTCGCGAAATCCGATCGCCAGGTGCCGCTGCCGGTGGTGGTCGCCAGCCTGGCCGGCGCGCTCGCGCTGGCGCTGGGCGGAGCGGCCGGCTGGCGATATCTGCAACGCCCCAAAGCACCCGTGGCCAGGCCGCTTCCCGCGCTGGTGCGGCCCGCGCCAGCGGTGGTGGCGAAGCTCGCCCCGGTGACGCTGCCGGCACCCGCGACGCCGCCCACGGCGCAGGCAGCACCCGCTGCGGCGCCTGCGACGCCGATGGCACAGGCAGTACCTGCTGCGACAACCGCGGCGCCGATGGGGCAGGCAGCACCGGCTGCGCTGACTGCGGTGAGCTCGCCAGCGGTGCCATCTGGCGCCAGAGTTGCACCGGCTGTGCCGCCAGCTGCGGCCGTTGCGCCGGTCCCTGCCGAGCTTGACACGGCGCCCGACGCCGCCCCTGAGCCTGCGCGGGTCCATGCAAAGCACAAACGCCATGCGGCGGACGAAGTGACGAATGCGTCCAAGAAGTCCGCGAAGCAGGCAGCGAAGCTGGCGGCCAAGAAAAAGGCTGCAGCCGTCAAAGCGGCAAGGCCGGCGCGTGTGAAAGCGGGCCCGGCCGCGTCCGCGACGGACCGCGCCCAGACGCCACAGCAAAGGGCGGAAAGCGAGTACCGCCGCGCGCTGGCGTCGATGGGCGAGGGCCGCGTCACCGATGCGATCGCCGGCCTGGAGCAGACCCTGCGGCTCGATCCCCGTCACGAGGGCGCGCGCCAGACGCTGGTCGGCCTGCTGATCGAAAACAAGCGGCCCGAGGACGCGATGCGCCAGCTGCAGGTGGCGCTGGCGCTCGACGCGCGCCAGCCCTCGCTGGCCATGCTGCTGGCGCGCATGCAGATCGAGCGTGGCGGTTCCGGCATCGACACCCTGCAGCGCACCTTGCCCGCCGCGGCCGGCAAGGCCGATTACCACGCTTTCCTGGCTGGCGCCCTCGCGCGCGCCCAGCGCCACCGTGAAGCGGCCGAACAATACCAGGCCGCACTGCGCACCGCGCCGCGCAACGGCGTCTGGCTGATGGGTCTGGGGATGTCCCTGCAAGCGCAAGAGCGCAACGCCGAGGCCAGCGAAGCCTTCCAGCGCGCCAAGGCCAGCGGCAGCCTGTCGCCGGACCTGACCGCTTTCGTCGAACGCAAGCTGCAACAGCTTGCGCGCTAGCGCTCTATGCCGAAAGGCATTGCCCTGAGCGTCAATTTCTTTTTGCGAATCGGTGTGCGCGCATCCCTATTAATAATGACATCCGACCTCGGTCGCTGAACAATCGCGGCGCATGTGCTTCGCACCAAGCCTTAACGGGTGATGATAACGGTGTGACAATAGTTCCTACTCCGACTGGAGCAAGATCAAGCTATAATCTTCGATGCAAAAATTCGGCAAACGACATGTGATTTACGCCTGGATCGCCATGCTCGGGGCCTTGCTCAGCGTATGGGCTCCAACGGGATCGTATGCGATGGCCGCTGTCGGGGTACAGTCGGGCCAGGAAGTCGAGGTTTGCACGATGGCGGGCATGGAAACCGTTGTCATTGCCAACCCCTCGTCCGGCAAGCCAATTTCTACCGATCACCTCTTTAAGCACTGCCCATACTGTGCCAGCCATGCCTTCCTAAGTCTGCCCCTGCCGGCGGCGCAGTTCGTTTTTGCTGTACTGGATGCATCGCCTTCCTATCCGCCACTGTTCTATCAATCGGTGGCGCCGCTTTTCTCTTGGACTGCGGCAAAGCCGCGCGGGCCTCCCGCTTTGATCTGATCTGCAATGCGGGCAGCGGCTTTGCGGGCCGCGTCCCCACGACTGATCGTTTTCCACACCTGTTCGCATGCCGCATGGGCCGCTGCCGCCGAGGTATCCGCTCATCGCGCATGCGCACACGTCGTGAACGCCGCCGCGCGCAATAAGACGATCGAAGATGAAGACTCAACCAGCGAAAATTATGAAGCACAAAACAATTCCACTTTGGCTCGCCATGGTGGCGGGCACGGTTTCCACGGCTTCTGCCCAGACCAGCACCAGCGAAGCCTTACCGTCCGTTCCCACAGTCGTCGTTACCGGTGTCAGCGACGGTGAACGCATCGAACGCTCCAGCGACAGCGATACGATATCGCTATTGCGTCGTACACCGGGCTACAGCGTTGCCCAGGCCGGTGGCGTTTCTGGCCTGCCGGTGGTCAATGGACTGGACGACGATCGCCTGAAAATCCGCATCGACGGCATGGAAATCACATCGGCCTGCGCTAACCACATGAACGCGCCACTGTCGTATGTCGATCCGAGCCAGGTCGGCGCCATCGGCATTGTCGCTGGGGTGACCCCGGTGAGCGCCGGTGGCGACAGCATCGGCGGAACGATCACGGTCAAGTCGGAGTCCCCAGTGTTCGCCAACCCGGGCGAAGGCACGCGCACGCAAGCGAAAATAGCGATCAGCGGCCGCAGTGTCAACGACGGCGTCAATGCCAGCATTTCCGCCAGCGCCGCCACCGATGCGACGAGCATCGGCTACACGATGGCCTACGCGCGCGGGCACAGCTACGAAGACGGCGGGGGCGATCGTGTTCTCGCCAGCATGTACGAGAGCATCAACCAGTCGGCCTTCCTGGCATTTCGCGGTGTGGGCCAGCAACTGGTCTTGCGCGCCGGCTTGCAGCATATTCCTTACCAGGGTTTCCCGAATCAGTACATGGACATGGCGGACAACCAGGGCCGCTTCGCCAACCTGGCCTACACCCGCAGGTTCGCTTGGGGCGACCTGGAAGCCGGTGCTTACTGGCAGACCACTGACCACGAGATGGGTTTCTTCTCGCCCGAGCGGCCGGGAATGATGCCGATGAACACCCATGGGCGCAACATTGGCTATACCCTGAAAGCGAGCATTCCGTACGAGCACGGGACGGTGCGTGTGGGTCAGGAATATCACACTTTCCGCCTCGACGACGTTTGGCCTCCCGTCACTGACTCCATGATGCTGGGTCCTCAGACCTACGTGAGCGTGAATGGTGGCCAACGCGACCGTGTTGCCGTGTACGGTGAACTTGAAAGCAGTCACGGCGCTAACTGGGCCTCCCTGTTCGGCGCGCGCTGGGAATCCGTGCGCATGAATACCGGCACCGTGCAATCGTATGCGGGCGACATGATGGATACGCGCGACATGATGAATGCGGGCGATGCCGATGTGGCCGCTGCCGCCGACTTCAACGCCCGCGATCGCCGCCGCCACGACGGCAACCTGGACCTGTCGGCGCTCGCCCGCTTCACGCCGGACGCGGATGCGGCATATGAATTCGCCCTGGCGCGCAAGACGCGCTCGCCGAACCTGTACGAGCGCTATTCGTGGGGGAGGGGAAGCATGGCCATGAGCATGACCAACTGGTTTGGCGATGGCAATGGGTACGTGGGTGACATCGCTCTCAAGCCGGAGACCGCCTATACGCTCGGGTTCACCGCTGACTGGCACGGCCATGGAGATGCGAGCTGGTTCCTCAAGTTCAATCCGTACTTCAGCCGTGTCCAGGACTATATCGACGTGGATCTGCTTGGCAGCTTCAATCCATACATGCTCATGTCAGCCGATGGCGCACAGTTGCGCTTTGCCAATCACGATGCGAAGCTGTACGGAGTCAACCTTTCCTGGAGTCTTCCAGTGATGCGGCACGCCGCCTTTGGCGAGCTCAGGTTCACGGGCAAGGCCGCCTACACGCGCGGGGCGCGCAACGATGGCGGCGACCTGTACCACATGATGCCGCGCAATGCCCTGCTGACGCTGGAACACAGCCTGGGCCGCTGGGCAAGCCAGGTCGAGGCGCAACTGGTCGCGCGCAAGGACCACGTTGACCTAAGGCGCATCGAACCCGTTACCGGCGGCTACGCCCTCATGAACGTCCGTACCGGCGTCCAGGTGCGGCCGAACCTGCGCTTTTCGGCCGGGATCCGCAACCTGTTCGACAAAACGTATGCCGATCCACTCGGCGGCGAATATCTCTCTGGACTGAATGCCTACGGCGGTGCGCTGCGTCCATTGCCAGGTTACGGACGGTCCTTCGATATTGGCCTGAACGCGACGTTCTGACGTTCCCGCTCCAGGAGCCGGCCACGGACCACAAAAGGCATTCGGACCTGAGTCCATGTCCGGTCGCGCCGCCGGTTGCGTCCGGTCCCTACCGGCGCATCTGGCGGTGGGGCGTTTTCGCGTGCCTCCGCACGGCGCCGCCGCGAGCTTGGCGCCTGAACGTGCGCGGCAACTCGCACCCGGCTACAGGCTGGCCATATCGCCCCATACCTGCTTCATCGTAAAGCGCAGCCGGGCTTGATCCTCATGCAAGGCTTCTGCGATCGCGAATTGATCCGTGCTGGTCAGGCAATGCTCGGGCTGGGCCAGCGTGTTGCCGTCGGCGCCGCGCAGCAGGCACAGGCGCAGGCTGCCGTCGGTTTCAGGGCGGCTGACGACGACGCCGGTGGCGCCGTTTTGCACGCGCACCAGGGTGCCGGGCGGAAAGGCGCCGATCTGCTGGGCGAAATGATCCAGCACGGAAGGATCGAGCGGCATGGCGTGCTCGGCGCCGAGCCGGGCGAGCGCCTCGGGCGGTAAGAGTGAGCGCCGATAATTTCGTGCCGAGACGAATGCGCAATAGCGGTCGGCCAGCCCGATCAGCTTGGCGTTCTGGGCGATCTCGTGGCCGAGCCGGCCTTCCGGATAGCCGCTGCCGTCGTCGTTCTCGTGATGCAGCAGCACATAACTGAGCCATTCCTCGTCGGTGACGCCGGCCCAGCGCAGCAGGTCCACGCCCACGTTCGGATGGCGCCGCACCAGGGCGCGCTCCTCGCTGGTCAAGGCGCCGTCGCGGGTCTGGAACAGGTCGGCCTGGCGCACCATGCCCACGTTCATGGTCAGCGCGGCGGCCGTGACGATCAGGCATTCGGGCGCCGATTTGCCCATCGCCTGGGCGACCAGCGACACCACGATGGCCGTCTCGGTGCAATGGCGCACGCCGTAGGGGCCGGCGATCTGGTTCAGGAACAGGGCGGCGAGGGCGATGTCCGGGTCGCGCCGCACGGTGGCGGTCAGCTCGCCGGCGATGGCGCGCAGGGCGATGTCGGCGCTGGCCTGGTCGCGCAGGTCCACCAGCGTTTGCTCCAGGCGAGCGTTGAGCTGGTTCAGGCTGTGCAGGACCGAGGGCGGCGGCTGGTCGGCGTACAGGCCGTCGGCCAGCCAGCCGTCCAGCTGCGGGCCGGGGGCCAGCAGCTGGCCTTTCTGCAGCACCGGGCTGGGTGCGGCCGGCGCGCTGAAGAGATCCCAGCGCAGCGGTTCACCGAATACCAGGTCGGCGAGGGTAATGCGGGTAATTGCCATGGTTCCTCCCGCTTGGCGGCCTACCGTTGCCTACAGCCTGGCCAGACGCGCGAGCGCCAGGTGTAGTGTTTCGTCCTGTTTCGCGAAGCAGAAACGGACGATGCCCGACTCGGTCGCGTCGGTATAAAACGCCGAGACGGGGATCGCCGCGACCTTGATTTCCGTGGTCAGCCACTGCGCGAAGTCCGACTCCAGTATAGGCGAAATCGCCTCATATCTGGCGCATTGGAAATAGGTTCCGTCGGCTGGCAACAACGTGAAGCGCGAGCCGCGCAAACCCTCGCGGAACAGGTCGCGCTTGCGCTGGTAGAACGCCGGCAGCTCGAGGTAGGGCGCCGGGTCGGCCATGTAGGCGGCCAGGGCGACCTGCATCGGCGTGTTCACGGAAAACACGTTGTACTGGTGCACCTTGCGGAACTCGGCGCTCAAGGCGGCGGGCGCGGCCACGTAGCCGACTTTCCAGCCCGTGACGTGGTAGGTCTTGCCGAAGCTCGACACCACGAAGCTGCGCTCGGCCAGCTCCGGATAGCGGCACACCGACTCGTGGCGCTGGCCGTCGTAGACCATGTGCTCGTAGACCTCATCCGATAGCAGCAGCACGTCGGTGCCGCGCACGATGTCGGCCAGCGCCGCCAGGTCGGCCGCGCGCAGCACCGAGCCGGTCGGGTTGTGCGGCGTGTTGATGATGATGAGGCGGGTGCGGCCGTTGACGGCGGCGGCCACGCGTTCCCAGGGCACGGAGAAGCCTTGCTCGGACAGGCGCATCTGGACCCGCACCGCCACCCCGCCAGCCAGGGCGATGGCCGGCAGATAGCTGTCGTACACCGGTTCGATGACGATCACCTCGTCGCCCGGATGCACGCAGCACAGGATGGAGGTGGTCAGGGCCTGGGTGGCGCCGGCGGTGACGGTGATCTCGCTGGCCGGGTCGTAGCGCTGGCCGTACAGGCTGGCGACCTTGGCTGCGATGGCCTCGCGCAGCGCCGCCACGCCGGCCATGGGCGGATACTGGTTGTGGCCGGCGCGCATGGCCGCGTCGACCGCGTCCAGCAGGGCTGGGTCGCAGGGGAAATCGGGAAAGCCCTGGCCCAGGTTGACCGCCTCATGCGCGCTGGCCAGCGCTGACATGCGCGTGAAAATCGTGGTGCCGACGGCGGGCAGGCGGGTGGGCAGGAAGGGCGTGGTCATGGCGCGTCGCGACGGTTGCTGGAGTGTTTATTTTAGCAGCCGGCTCAGGGGAGCTTGAGCCAGGCCTCGGGCACCATGATCCGGAACAATCCGGCCTGGGCGGTCTTGCGCGCCAGCTTGAGCAGGGCCTTGTCCTTGGTGATGAGGATGGCGGCGCCGGCGTCGCGCGCCACCTCGAGAAATTTCTGGTCGTCCCGGTCGGTGCAGACCGGCAGGCGCACCAGCTTGGGCTCGGGCGCCACCACCTTGATCAAGGCGTCGAAGTGGGCGGCCGAGAGCGGCCGGCTGGCCTCGTCCAGCGGCAGGTGGGTGTAATGCAGCACCACGTGATACTCGTCGCGGCAATCGGCCCGGGTGACGGCCTCCACCACGCCGGCCTCGATGGCGGCGAGCAGCGGTGCCCAGCGCGGGTCGTGGAACACGAACAGGTCCAGGCAAACATTGGTGTCGAGAACGATTCGGGTGGGAGCGGGTATCATATCGGTCTGTTGATTGGTCTGTTTATCTGTTGAACGTTTTTGGAATCTTATGCTGATTGTTTTGTCGCCTGCAAAATCGCTCGACCTCACCACGCCATCCACCACCAAGCTGTCCACCACGCCGGATTTCCTCGACCGCTCCGCCGAACTGATCGAGGTGCTGCGCGGCTTCGCGCCAGGGCCATTGGCCGAGCTGATGCACATTTCGGACGCGCTATCGGCGCTCAACGTGGGCCGCTACGCCAGTTGGACGCGCGACACGGCCGAGGCGCGCCAGGCCATCATGACCTTCAACGGCGACGTCTACGACGGCTTGGCCGCGCGCACCCTCAAGCCCAAGCAACTGGCCTGGACCCAGGACCACGTGCGCATCCTGTCCGGCCTGTACGGCGTGCTGCGACCGCTCGACCTGATCCATCCGCACCGCCTGGAAATGGGCACCCGCCTGGCCACCGAAGCGGGCAAGGATTTGTACGCGTTCTGGGGCGAGCGCATCAGCGCCACCCTGAACGCGGCGATCGCCGCCAACGGCGCCGACACCTTGGTCAACCTGGCCTCCGAGGAATATTTCAAGTCGGTCAAGCCAAAGCTGCTGACCGTGCCGGTGATCACACCGACGTTCGAGGAGTGGAAGGACGGCAGATACAAGATCATCTCGTTCTTCGCCAAGCGGGCGCGTGGCACAATGGCGCGCTACGCGGCCGTCAAGGGGCTCACCGACGCGGCCAAGCTGAAGAACTTCAAGGAAGACGGCTACGCCTTCGACAAGCGCGCCTCGACCGACACAAGCTGGGTATTCCGGCGCAAGGCGTGACGGCGAACGCGTCAAACTGGCGTCCTCCCGTGCGCTCACGGCGGGACGCGCCGCGGCGCTGACGCGGGGCGCTTATTTCTTGGCCCAGAACTTCCACCAGGACGCGTCGCCCGAACCCTGCTTCAGATACTTGCTGTTCGGGTAGTTCTTGAGGAACACGCGCTGGGCGTCGTCGCGCAGGTCCAGCATGCCCAATTTGTCGTAGTTGCGCACCATCAGGAACAGCGCTTCTTCGCGCGCGGGGGCGTCCTGGTAATCGTTGACGGCGCCCATCGCACGATTGAGCGAGGCCAGGTAGGCACCGCGGCGGTAGTAGTAGTTCGCCACGTGCACTTCGTACTGGGCCATCGCATTGATCAGGTACTTCATGCGGGCGATCGAATCCTGGGCATATACGCTGTCCGGGAACTTGTCGACCAGCTCCTTGAACGCCACGAACGACTCGCGCGTCGCCTTCGGGTCGCGCTCGGTCGGGTCCTGGGTGTAGAGCTGGCCCAGGAAGCCGATCTGGTCGTTGAAGTTGATCAGGCCGCGCAGGTAGTACATGTAGTCGACGTTGGCGTGGTTCGGGTGCAGCTTGATGAAGCGCTCGACCGCCGCCAGCGCCTGGGCCTGGTCGCTCGACTTGTAGTAGCCGTAGGCGATTTCCATCTGCGCCTGGGCCGCATAGTTGCCGAACGGGTAGTTCGTTTCAAGCTTCTCGAACATCTTGATGGCGGCCTCGTAGTGGCCCGCGTTCATTTCGTCGGTCGCCTCAGCGTATAATTTCGTTACTGGCCAGTTTTTGGTCTCGTCACCCTTGTCCGGAAAAAGGCTGCAGGCTGACAAACCAAGCAAAGCAGTGGTAGCAACAACGAGCGATAATTTTTTTTGCATGACTTTTTGAAGTGTGTGCACGAGAGTATTCTGAGATTCAACGAAAGGCTGATTATAGCCGATAGGATTGCTGTGACATTAACTCCTGCGCCCAAGCCGGCGGAACACCCGATCAACCCCTTGCTGGACGACGAGTTCGACGCCGACATCGACGACGAGCTCGACGCGTCCGAGATCGCGGTCCACGTCGGCACCGACCTGTCGCAGATCACCCTGGAACTGACGCCGGACGCCTGCGGGCACCGCCTGGACAAGGTCATCGCCGGCCTGGTCCCGCAATTTTCTCGCAGCCGCCTGCAATTGTGGTTCGACAGCGGGCACGTGCTGGTCGACGGTAAGCCGGCGCGCGGCAAGGACACGGCCTACGGCGACGAAACCGTTGTCATCGCCCCGCAAAGCGCGCCCGAGGACGCCGCCTACACCCCGGAAGAGCTGCCGCTGAACATCGTGTTCGAGGACGAGCATATCATCGTCATCAACAAGCCGGCCGGGCTGGTGGTCCATCCGGGCGCGGGCAACTGGTCGGGCACCCTGCTCAACGGCTTGCTGCACCACTGCCCGCAACTGGCGGGCGTGCCGCGCGCCGGCATCGTGCACCGGCTCGACAAGGACACCAGCGGCCTGATGGTGATCGGCAAGACGCTGGCCTCCCAGACCGACCTCGTGCGCCAATTGCAGGCGCGCACCGTCAAGCGCGAGTATTTCGCGCTGGTGTGGGGCACGCCCCAGTTGAGCAGCACCATCGACGCGCCCATGGGCCGCCACCCGAAGGACAGGGTCAAGATGGCGGTGTCGACCAATTTCTCGGCCAAGCCGGCCATCACCCACTACCAGCGCATCGCCAGCGGCATGCTGGACCGGCGCCCGGTCAGCCTGGTGCAGTGCCAGCTCGAAACCGGGCGCACCCACCAGATCCGCGTGCACATGCTGTCGATCGGCTTCGCGCTGGTGGGCGACGCGGTGTACGGCAAGCAGCACCTGACGCCCGTGTTCCCGCGCCAGGCGCTGCAGGCGCGCCGCCTGGGGCTGACCCACCCGGCCACGGGGGAAGCCTGTGAATGGATCGTGCCGTTGGCCGACGATTTCGCCGAGCTGATCGCGCGCGCCGGCATCGCCGAGCCCGAGGCCGCTTGATGGGTTTCGACCCGCTCGCCCCGGACTGGCCGGACCTGCCGCCCAAGGTCGGCGCGCTGGCCAGCACCCGCGGCGGCGGGGCCAGCGGCCCGCCCTACGACGACGGGCAGGGTGGCGGCGGGCTCAACCTGGGCGACCACGTGGGCGACGATGCGGCCACGGTGGCGCGCAACCGCGCGCGCCTGGCGCAGGCGCTCCCGGCCGGGCCGGCCTGGCTGAGCCAGGTGCACGGCGTGGCCGTGGCTGACGCCGCCGCCGTCCTGCGGGGCGATGCGGCGCCGGTGGCCGACGCCAGCATCGCCAGCGCGCCCGGCGCGGTGTGCGCGGTGATGACGGCCGACTGCCTGCCGGTGCTGTTCGCCGACCTGGAGGGCAAGGTGGTGGGCGCGGCCCACGCCGGCTGGCGCGGCCTGGCCGCCGGCGTGCTGGGGCAGACCGTGGCCGCCATGCGCGCGGCAGGGGCCGGCGACATCACGGCCTGGCTGGGCGCGGCGATCGGACCGGCGCATTTCGAAGTCGGCGCCGAGGTGCTGGACTGCTTCGTGGCGGGCGCGCGCGACGGCGCCGAGGCGGGGCGGGTGAGGGCGGCTTTCGCGCCCGTGCCAGGCCGCGCAGACAAGTATTTCGCCGATATCTACGCGCTGGCGCGGATCTTCCTGGCGCGCGAAGGCGTGACGCGGGTGTGGGGCGGCACCCATTGCACGGTGGCCGAGCGCGCGCGTTTCTATTCGTACCGGCGCGACGGCGTGACGGGGCGCCAGGCCAGCCTGGTGTGGCTGCGCTAGTGCCCTGAGTTGCGGATTCGTTGAAAGACTATGGCGAGAATCGGGCCTGTTCGGGATACAAGGAGCGCGTTTTACGCGTCCTTGCCCGGCTGCGCGGCCTGCTCCTGCATCGCCCGGCGAGCGCGGCGACGCTTGGAACCCGTCAAATAATATAGAATTGACAAGGGGACGACACAATATGCTAAAAACGTCATTATTCCGGCTACGACACTGGGCTCGGTGATCGCCATCAAACCGACGACATAGATCCAGGCAACCGCGACGATCCACATACCATTCCTTTTTTAAAGTTGAAACAATGGACGCACACATGAATATGAACGACCCGCAAGCCATGGCCGCTCACTGGATGTCCCAAATGGCGGACCCGTCCGCATGGCAAGCAATGCTGAACGTGCCCCAGGTCGATCCCAATCCGCTGGCCAACATCCTCAAGGACGCCGGCGTCGGCATCAACGCGGCCGCCATGGAGTCCCTGCGCAACGATTACATGCAGAAGGCCGCCGTGCTGTGGCAGGATTTCATCCTCGGCAAGATCCCCGAGTTGAAGGACCGGCGTTTTTCGGCGCCCGAATGGCGCGCCAATCCGCTGTCCGCCTTCAATGCCGCATCATACCTGCTCAACGCCGAATTCTTGTTGGCGATGGCCGACGCGGTCGAGGCGCCCCCGCGCGAGCATCAAAAAATCGTCTTCACCGTGCAGCAGATGGTGGACGCCATGTCGCCGGCCAACTTCCTGGCGACCAATCCGGAAGCCCAGCAGCAACTGATCGAGACCAAGGGCGAAAGCCTGACCAAGGGCCTGGCCAATATGCTGGCCGACATGCAGAAAGGCCGTATATCGCTGTCCGACGAATCGGCCTTCGAGGTCGGCCGCAACGTGGCCACGACGCCGGGCCAGGTGGTGTTTCAGAATCAATTGTTCCAGCTGATACAGTACACCCCGACCACGGCCAAGGTGCACGAAGTGCCGCTGCTGATGGTCCCGCCTTGCATCAACAAGTTCTACATCCTGGATCTGCAGCCGGAAAATTCGCTCGTGCGCTACGCTGTCGAACAGGGCAACACCGTGTTCCTGGTGTCCTGGCGCAACCCCGACAAATCGCTGTCTTCCACCACCTGGGATGATTACGTCGAACTGGGCGCCATCAAGGCGATCGACGTGGTCAAGGACATCACCGGCATCGACAAGGTCAACGCCTTCGGTTTCTGCGTCGGCGGCACCGTGCTCAGCAGCGCGCTGGCGGTGCTGGCCGCGCGTGGTGCCGAGCCGGCCGCCAGCCTGACCTTGCTGACCACCTTGCTGGACTTCGAGGAAACCGGCGTGCTCGAGGTGTTCATCGACGAAACCCAGGTCGCGCTGCGCGAGCAGGCCCTGGCCAAGGGCGGCCTGATGCCCGGGCGTGACCTGGCGACGACCTTCTCGGCCCTGCGTCCGAACGACCTGGTGTGGAACTACGTGCAGTCGAATTACCTTAAAGGCAAGGAACCGCCTCCGTTCGATCTGCTGTACTGGAACTCGGACAGCACCAACCTGCCGGGCCCGATGTTCTGCTGGTACCTGCGCAATATGTACCTGGAGAACAACCTCAAGCAGCCAGGCAAGCTGACCATCGCCGGTACCGAGGTCGACCTGGGCAGCATCAAGGCCCCCACCTTCATCTACGGTTCGCGCGAGGACCACATCGTTCCGTGGCCGTCCTCGTACGCGTCGATGGGCCTGCTCAATCCCGGCAACGCCAAGGTCAACCGTTACGTGCTGGGCGCGTCCGGCCACATCGCCGGCGTGATCAATCCTGCGTCCAAGGGCAAGCGCAGCTACTGGGTCAACGACGTCAAGGCGAAAGGCCGCGGCAAGGCCAAGCTGCCGACGGCCCAGGAGTGGTTCGAGGGCGCGACCGAGCACAAGGGCAGCTGGTGGCCGGAATGGGCCGCCTTCCTGGCTGAGCACGGCGGCAAGGATGTCCCCGCCCGCGCCAAGCTCGGCAACAAGCGCTACACCCCGCTGGAAGCGGCGCCGGGCGCCTACGTCAAGGTCCGCGCGGATTAAGCGGGCGTTGGCGCGCGGGCAACGAGGTTTGCCCGGCGCTATCTGGTTTAGGTGCGACGCAATATTTGCTGCAGCGCCGCGCGCAACGTGGTATTTTGTAGTTTATCCACTCTATAATGCATTCATAGAGCGCGTCGAGAGCGGACTAGTGTCCGCTTTTTTTTCGGAATCATACAAATGCGCCGCGGCGCAATAAGTGGAATAACTTGAGATGAGTAGTGCAAAAAAAAGTAACGAACGCCTGATCAAGAAATATCCCAATCGTCGCCTGTACGATACCCAGACCAGCTCGTACATTACCCTGGGGGATGTGAAGCAATTGGTGCTCGATTCCGATGAGTTCACCGTGGTCGATGCCAAGACCAACGAAGACCTGACCCGCAGTATCCTGCTGCAAATCATTCTTGAGGAAGAAGCCAACGGCGCGCCCATGTTCTCCAGCGGCGTGCTGTCGCAGATCATCCGCTATTACGGCCACGCCATGCAGGGCATGATGGGCTCTTACCTGGAAAAGAACGTCCAGGCGTTCACCGACATCCAGAACAAGTTCACCAGCGGCACCACCGGCGCCTTCGAAGGCAAGCCCTTCAGCCCGGAAATGTGGACCCAGTTCATGAACGTGCAGGGCCCGATGATGCAGGGGATGATGAACAACTACATCGACCAGAGCAAGAACCTGTTCGTGCAGATGCAGGAACAGATGCAAAATCAAAGCAAGACCCTGTTCGGCGCCGCTTTCCCGTTCCCGCCTGTGGACAAGGCCAAGTAAGACCCACCGTTCCGCGCGGCGCCGGCAACGTGTCGGCGTCAGGCCACCAGCCAGATGTCGAAGCGGGTCTGGCCCTGGCCGGTGGCGGCCAGGCGGTAAGCGAAGCCGTGCCGGTTCAGTACCTCGCGCACGAATAGCAGGCCGATGCCCTGGCCGCCTTTCTTGGTGGTGAAGAAGGGCGTGAACAGCAGGTGGGCCGGCACGTCGCCCAGCAGGTTGCCGCTGTCGATCACCGACAGGCGCGCGGCCCCGCCCTCGCTCGCCAGCACGAACTCGATCCGGCGCTCGCCGGCGGCAGCCCCTTCCACCGTCTCCACCGCCTCCATCGCGTTCTTCACCACGTTCAGCAGCGCCTGTTCGATCAGGTGGCGGTCCAGCGACACGGGGGCGACCTCGTCGCAGCGTTGCCAGCCGATGTGGATGCCGCGGCTGCGGCAAGGTTCGCGGTACAGGTAGAGGATGTCGTCCATGATGTCGCGCACGGCGTTGGGACGCAGCTCAGGCGCTGGCATCTTGACGACCCGCGTGAAGCGCTCGATGAATTCGCCCAGGCTGGCATTGCGGCGCTGGACGGCCACGATGGCGGTGCTGAAGTCCTCGCCGTCGCGCTCGGCCAGCTGGCCGCGGTAGTACAGCAGCGAGTCCAGCACCGATCCGGTGGCCGCGACGGTGTTGTTGACCTCGTGCGCGAGCACGCGGATCAGCTTGTCGTAGGTGGCTTTCTCCGAGCTTTCCAGTTCCTCGGTCAATTCCTCGACCAGCAGGAAGTGGCGGGCGAAGCCGCGGTCATAGAACTTGCCGCGCTGACCCCGGTAGCGGCGGCCGTCGGCATCGGTCAGCATCCGGCTTTCGCCCAGGGGCAGGGCGTCGAGCTGGGTCAGCAGGCTGGGGCCGGACTGGTCCGTACGGTCGGCCTGGTCCGGCATGCAGTCCGCCAGCGCTTTGCCCTTGGCGGCGCCCAGCCCTGGCAGGGCCTGGGCGCTGGCGTTGAGCAGGCTGATGCGGCCGTCGAAGTCGAACACGATGACGGCGCTGGGCGTCGCTTCCAGCAGGCGGTCCAGGAAACCTTGCTGTTCGCCGATCTGCAGCCGTTCCTGGTACAGCGCGCCCAGCATGGTGTTAAACAGCTGTACCAATTCGTTCAGTTCGGCGTCGCCGCTGGGCTGCAGGCGCGCCGCGTAGTGCTGGTCTTGCAGCAGATCGTGGAAGTGGCGGGTGTAGCCCAGCGGCTCGAGCGCACGCCGGATCAGGCGCAGGCCCAGCAACAGGCTCAGCAGCACAGCCGTCTCCAACACCAGCATCATGCCCGGCGTGCCACGCAACAGCAGCACGGTGGCGCCGAGGAACAGCAGGTGGGCCGCGACCAGGTAGGCGTACAGGCGCCGCCTCAGGCTCATGGCTGCGCCGGGCTCATGACAGTGACTCGTCCGGCGCGGCGCCCAGGCCGTGGCGTTCGAGGCGGCGGTACAAGGCCGTGCGGCTTAGTCCCAGCGCCTTGGCCACGCGCGAGATGTTGCCCTGGTGCTGGTCCAGCGCGTGCGCGATCATGTGTCGCTCGACCTGCTCGAGCGTCATGCCGTCCACGCCGAGGCGCTGTCCCGGAGCGCCCAGCGCGCCGCCATGCTCGTGCTGCTCCGCCGCGACGAAATCGGCCTGGCGCAGCTCGTTCCTGCCCACCAGCAGCAAGGTGCGCTCCAGTGTCTGCTTGAGCTGGCGGATGTTGCCCGGCCACGGCTGGGCGCTGAGCCATTCCAGCGCCTGCGGTGCGATGGTGGCCGCCGGCAGGCCGTAGCTGGCCGACACCTCGCCGATGATGTGGCGCGCCAGCAGCGCAATGTCGCTGCGCCGTTCGCGCAGCGGCGGCAGGCGGATCGTGATCAGGTTGAGGCGGTAGAACAGGTCCTCGCGGAACTCGCCGCCCGCCACCAGGGACGCCAGCTCGCGGTTGGTGGCCGAGACCACGCGGAAATCGGCGCGCTCGCTGCGGCTGGCGCCCACCGCCTGGTAGCTCTGGTCCTGCAGCACGCGCAGCAGCTTGACCTGGTCTGAGCGGTTCAGCTCGCCGATCTCGTCGAGGAACAGTGTGCCCTCGTGCGCGCAGGCGACGTGGCCCTTGCGGTCGCTCTTTGCGTCGGTGAAGGCGCCGCGCACGTGGCCGAACATCTCGCTCTCGAACAGCGAGGGCGTGATGGCGCCCATGTTGATCTTGACGATGGGGCGCGCCGCGCGCGGGCTGTTGCGGTGGATGGCGTCGGCCACCAGTTCCTTGCCGCAGCCGCTCTCGCCGAGGATCAGCACCGGCGCGCGCGTGGCCGCTACCTGGCCGATGGTGGCGAGCACTTTGAGCAGGCGCGGATGCTCGCCGACGATGCCGCTGAAGTCGAACTGGGCATCGAGCGCCTGACGCGACACGCGCTCGCTCGCCGCCGGCGCGGCCGTCTCCAGCGTGGCCTCGATCAGCGCCGCCAGCTGGGTGTTGTTCCACGGCTTGGTGAAGAAGTTGGCGGCACCGGCCTGCACGCCGCGCACGGCCAGCGCGATCGAGCCCCAGGCCGTCATCAGCAGCACGGGCAGGGCGGGCCGCGCCCGCTTGATGTCGGCCAGCAGCCGCAAGCCTTCCTCGCCGCTGGTCTGCAGCGAGAAGTTCATGTCCTGCAGGACCAGGTCGACCGCCTGTTGCGCCAGCAGCGCGAGGGCCTGTTCCGGGCCGTCGCAGCACAGCGGTTCGAAGCCGGATTGCTTGAGCAGCAGGGCCAGCGACACCTGTACCGCGCTGTCGTCGTCGACGATCAGGATGCGTCGCTTAACGGATGTTTCCATTGATTTCTACTTGCCTATTCGTAGTGCAAAGCTTGCGTCGGACTCAGGCGCGCGGCGCGCCAGCCCGGGTAGAGCGAACACAGCAAGGATAGCAGATAGATCAGGCCCGCCGATAGCGCGGCCGACGCCATGAACACCGGCCAGTCCAGGCTTTCGCCGAACACGCCGGTCAGCGGCAGCTGCACCAGCAGCGCCAGCGCGACCGCCATCGCGCCCGTGCTGAGCAGCAGTTGCTCGCTCACGATCTGGCGGTAGATGCCGGCGGCATCCGCGCCCAGGGCCCGGCGCAGGCCGATTTCCGGAATGCGCTGCGTGGTGTTTTGCCACAGCACCCCGAACAGGCCGAAGGCGACCATCACCAGCAGGAAGGCGGCGATCACCGACATCAGCGTCAAAGGCATCATCTGCATGGTCTGCAGGGACTTGCGGTTTTCGCTGAGTGGGGCGATGACATACGTCCAATCGCCATGCAACTGCTTGAGACGCGCGTTGAGCTTGCTTTCAAAAGCGCGCGGCGTGCCTGGCTTGAGCTTGAGCATGATGGTCTCAGCCTGCATCTTGCCGCCGGGGGCGAAGCGCGGGAGGGCGATATCGGCCGGGTCCATGTACTCGCCGCGCGGACGGAAGTGCTCGACCACGGCGCTGACGCGAAAGCGTTGTGGCGTTCCCTGGTCGCCGGCGTCGATGAACACCTGGCCGACGGCGCTCTTGCCGGCGTAAAGACGGTTGGCCAGGCGCCGGTTGATTACCACCGGCAAAGCGTCGGCGCCGTCGTCGGCGCTGGAAAACCAATGGCCTTCGGCCGGCGTCATCGCCATCGTGGCGAAGTACGCGTCGCTCACCCCAAGGATGTTGACTATTGTTCTCTTGCTGCCGTCCGGCAGCGCATACGCTTCCGTCATCTGCTCCATTCCGTAAGGCTGGTAGGAACTGAAGGCCACGTTTTCCACTTCCGGCAAGTCGAGCAGGCCGCGTTTCAGACTGTCGTAAGTGGCGGCGTCGTTGGGAATGCCGTGGGCCGTGCGGATGCTGACCGACCACTGGTCGCGCCAGGCAAAGCCGGTCGGCATCTGGTACAGCTCATAATTGCGGACGGCAAATGCGGCGATGCCGAACACGATCAGAAAAGCCAGTAGGATCTCCAGGCTTAACATCAGGTTCCTGGATTTGCGTTTCCAGATCAGCTTTAACAAATGGCGCAGCATTATGCATTTCCTTTCAAGGCATGGACGGGGTCGAGCCGCGACATCTTCCAGGCTGGGATGACGCCCGACAGCACGCCGAACACCAGTGTGATCAGCAGGCCGTAGCCGAACACGGCGAAATCGAGGTGGACCTTCAGATAGGGGATCAGGCCCAAGCCTTCCACCCACCACAGCACCGCCGCTGCACTGGCCAGTCCCATCGCGCCGCCGGCCAGGCACAGCAGCACGTTTTCCAGCACCAGTTGCGCCACAAGCTGGGCGCTGGTGGCGCCGAAGGCCTTGCGCACGCCGATCTCGCTGCCGCGTTCCAGGATGCGGCCGACATTCAGGTTGATCAGGTTGAGCGCCGGCAGCATCATGAAGAGCAGCATCGCCGCCACGATGTAGCCCAGCAGCTTGCCGACGCCGCCCGTTTCGGTATCGTCGTTCAGCAGTGTACGGGCGAACAGTTCCATCTTCGAGTCGCCCCACATGCGGGTGACGTTGAACCTCTTGGGATCGTCGTAGCGGACCGTCTTGGCGACCCGCAGGATCTCCTGCTTAATGGCCGGCAGGTCTTCCGCCTTGCGCGCCAGGATCATCGCCATGTAGGGGCCGAACATCTCGTTCTTGTAGTCGGTCGACGCCTGGCTGGTGATCGGCACCCACATATCGGAAAAGGCGTTCACGTGCATCTCGTCCTCGACCACGCCGATCACCGTGAAGACCTGGCCGCCCGCGCTGAACTTCTGGCCCAGTGGGGTCTGATCGAGAAACAGCTTGCGCGCGGTGCTGCGATTAAGCACCGCGACCATGCGGCCCTGGGCCAGGTCGTCCGCGTTGTACAGGCGGCCGGACACGAGCGTGAAGTCGAGGATCTTCCAGTATTGCGCGTCGGTGTGGCGCACCAGCACCTCGCTGACCCGGTCGTCCTGGTACACCGATACGGATTGCGGGAACGAGGCGGCCGATACGGCCTCGGCCCCCTTCAAGGGCTTCAGGTACTGGTCGATCAGCTTGTAGCCCAGCGTGCCGTTGCGCATGCCGCCCCTGCCGGTATGGCTGGAGCGTATCATGATCATTTGCACGAAGCGATCGCTCTTGCCTTCCACGCCGGTGGGGAAGAAGGTATTTTGCAGCAGCGCCGTGATCACCATCAGCACCACCAGCGTGAGCACGATGCACAGCAGGTTGATGGCGGTGAACAGCTTGCGGCGCATGAAGACCTTCCATGCCGTCAGCAGATAGTTTCTGAACATGCTGCCTCCTTAAGCGACCAGCTGGCCGTCGAACACGCGCACGATGCGGCCCGCCATCCGGGCCTCCTGCTCGTTGTGGGTGACCATCACGATGGTGGTGCCTTCGCCGTTGAGCTTAAGCAGGATATCCATCACCTCCAGACCCATCTTGCTGTCCAGGTTGCCGGTCGGTTCGTCCGCCAGCAGGACCCGTGGCTGGCCGACGATGGCGCGGGCGATCGCCACGCGCTGCTGCTGGCCGCCCGAGAGCTGGTTCGGATAGTGGTCCATGCGCGCGCCGAGGCCGACTTTCTCCAGCGCCGCGCGCGCCAGCCGCTGGCGCTCCTTGGCCGACACGTTCCGGTACAACAGCGGCAGCTCGACGTTGTCGACCACGCGCAGGTCGTTGATCAGGTGGAAGTTCTGGAAAATGAAGCCGAAGGTCAGGTTGCGCAGCTTGGCCACTTGCTTGTCCTTGTACGACGCGACCGGCGCGCCGGCCACTTCGATGGCGCCGCTGCCGGGCCGGTCGAGCAGGCCGATCAGGTTCAGCAGCGTGCTCTTGCCGCAGCCGCTAGGGCCCATGATGCAGACAAACTCCGATGGCGCGACGTGCAGGTCGATGTCTTTCAGGGCCAGGGTTTCGACCTTGTCGGTCTGGTAGGTTTTGCTGACTTTGCTCAGGCGTATCATGAATGCTCCGATTCTATTGGGCCACGCGGATGCTGGCGCGATCCTTGTAGCGGCTGGGGTCTGAAATAATGAGGTGGTCGCCGGCGCGCGCGCCGGACAGGATCTCCACCGACTTGCCGTCGCTGGCGCCGATCGTCAGCGTGGCCTTGCGCGCGACGCCGTCGCGCACCACGAAGATGTCCTGCGGGCCGCCGCCGTTGAAGGCGGGGCCGTTGTCGACCAGCAGGGTGTTCTTCTTTTGCTCGGTGAGGATGTTGACTTCCACCCTAAGCTTGTTGCGCAGCATGGCGTTGCTGGGCTGGGCCAAGGTGACCAGCAGCTTGACGCTGCCGTTCTGGATTTCCGGCAGAATGGTTTGCACCTCGCCGTCCAGCCGCACGTTGCCCTGTTCGACGCGCACCTGCTGGCCCACGTTGAGCGAGCGGGCGTGGAAGTCGGACAGCGTGGCCTCCACCTTGTAGTTGCTCAGCTCCGACACCTTGGCCACCAGTTGGCCGGTGGCCACGCTGGCCCCTTCGTCGGCCAGCAGCGAGGTCACCATGCCTGCGAAGGGCGCGCGCACCTGGGTTTGCGCCAGCACTTGCTGTTGCTGCTGCAACTGCTTTTGCAGGATGTTCTTTTGCAGCCGCTCGCCCTCGATGCTGGAGGAGGTGACGCGCTTGCCGTCTTCGATCTGCTCGCGCTGCTGGCGCAACTGGATCTCGTTGCGCTTGACGTTCAGTTCCGCGGTCAGCAGGTCTTCCGCCGACACGCCGCCGGCCTGGCGCAAGGTCTGATAGCGGCCCAGCTTGACGCGGGCGGCATGCAGGTCCAGTTCAAGCAGCTCGATCGCGCTGACGGTCTGCTTGCGCTTCTGGTCCATCTCCAGCGTCAGCGCGAGGATGCGGTTTTCCTGCTGGGCCAATTGTTCCTTGAGGTCGTCGATCGCCAGCAGCGTGGCGTGGTTGTCCAGCTCCAGCAGCAGTTCGCCGGCCTGGACCTGCTGGCCGAGCTTGGCGCGGACCTTGGCGACGCGGGTCTGGATCGGACTCGACACGAGCTCTTCGTGAACCGGGATGACGATGCCGGAAGCGTTGATGGTATTGGCGATATCGCCGACGCGCACTTCGGCCAGCGTCACGCTGGCGGCATCGACGCTGGGGCTGACGGCGCGGTTGATGCCCCACGCGGCGCCGCACAGCGTCGCGAACAGGGCGGCGATGATGAGCGCGGTTTTGCGCTTGCGTCGGGAGATGAATTGGGGGTTGATTGCTTGGTCCATGCGTTTTATATTGCAAACCCCGTGCCACACCAAGTAAATAGCGATTAATGTTTATTAATCAGATAGTTAGCTTCGATTGGCAGGCGCGCCAAACCTGCTAGGCTTGCCCGCCTCCGCCCACCATCGTCCGGATACGGACACCCGATATGCGAAGGCATGGCGGACTCGAGCATCCGCGCAAGGGGTGCGGCCTGGTCTCGCGTCGCTCATGGCAGGGCATGGGGATATTAATCCTCGGCAAGGCTATCATTCGGTAATGCGTTACTCTTAAATAGGCGTTTGACCGTGCGGCGCAGGTAAAGTGGGACGGTGTTGGGGCCGTTGTATATCTGGCATGTATATCGAAATTTGTGAACACTCATCCTGTCGGGGGAAGTCGATGAACGATTCATTGGGTCTTCTTGGAGTAGGGCTCTTGGTTTCCGCGCTCGCGTGGCTATTCTGGAGCCAGCTTGGCGCCGATGCGCTCAATGTCGGCCTGACCTTGGCCCTGATCGGGGCGGCGGCGGAGAATCGGCGGCTGCGCAAGGCATTGAAAGCGCCCCCAGGCGGCAATCCCTGAGCGCTTCAGGGCCTGATTTCCCCTTAAGACGCTCGTGCCAGCCCGACGGCTACCCAGCAAGCGGAATCGGCGTACCCAGCCCGAGCCGGCGGCCACCAACCCCAGCCCTGAAGCGGGTACAATAGCGGATTCCCCTGCTTTATTGTGCCCCTACCATGTCCGAACTGCGCCGTGTCCCCCTTTCCACCGCCGCCCCCAAGGTTGGCTTCGTTTCGCTCGGCTGCCCCAAGGCGCTGGTCGATTCCGAACAAATCCTGACCCAGCTGCGCGCCGAAGGCTACGATACGGCCAAGTCGTATGAAGGCGCCGACCTCGTCATCGTCAACACCTGCGGCTTCATCGACGCCGCGGTCCAGGAGTCGCTCGACGCCATCGGCGAGGCGCTGGCCGAAAACGGCCGCGTGATCGTGACCGGCTGCCTGGGCGCGAAGAAGGACGCCGCCGGCGACGATATCATCCAGAAGGTGCACCCGAAAGTGCTGGCCGTGACCGGCCCGCACGCGCTCGCCGAAGTGATGGACTCGGTCCACCTGCACCTGCCCAAGCCGCACGAGCCCTTCCTCGACCTGGTGCCGGCCCAGGGCATCAAGCTCACGCCGAAGCACTACGCCTACCTGAAGATCTCGGAAGGCTGCAACCACCGCTGCAGCTTCTGCATCATCCCGTCGATGCGCGGCGACCTGGTCTCGCGCCCCATCGCCGACCTGATGCTGGAGGCGGAGAACCTGTTCAAGGCGGGCGTCAAGGAACTGCTGGTCATTTCGCAGGACACCAGCGCCTACGGGGTGGACGTCAAGTTCCGCTCGGGCTTCTGGAACGGCCGCCCGGTCAAGACCCACATGACGCAGCTGGTCGAGGCGCTCGGCCAGCTGGCGGCCCAATACGGCGCGTGGGTGCGCCTGCACTACGTGTACCCGTACCCGCACGTCGATCAGATCATCCCGATGATGACCGGTGGCTCGGTGCTGCCTTACCTCGACGTGCCGCTGCAGCACGCCCATCCGGACGTCCTCAAGCGCATGAAGCGCCCGGCCAGCGGCGAGAAAAACCTCGACCGCATCCAGGCCTGGCGCGCGATGAATCCCGATCTCACCATCCGCTCGACCTTCATCGCCGGATTCCCGGGCGAGACCGAGGCGGAGTTCGAATACCTGCTCGACTTCCTCAAGGAGGCGCAGATCGACCGCCTGGGCTGCTTCGCCTATTCGCCCGTCGAAGGCGCCACCGCCAACGAGCTGGCCAATCCGGTGCCCGAAGAACTGCGCGAGGAACGCCGCGCGCGCGTGATGCTGCTGCAGGAGGAAATCTCGGCCAAGCGCCTGCAGGCCAAGGTGGGCAAGACCATCCGCGTGCTGGTCGATGAAGTCGGCGGCAAGGAAGCGATCGGCCGTTCGTCCGCAGACGCGCCGGAGATCGACGGCGTGGTGCACATCAAGCGCTCGCTGGTTCCCGGCAAAAAGCTGACGGTGGGCGAGTTCGCCGACGTCACCGTCACCAAGGCCGACGCCCACGACCTGTGGGCATCGGTGCTCTGAACCTCGGGTAGAACAGGCGGGAGCGGCGCATGAAGAAATCCATCCAGACCTCGCTGATCCACAACGACTACCAGCCGCCGGCCGGATTCGGCGCCTTCCCGGTGCCGATCCATCACGCCTCGACGGTGCTGTTCAAGGACGTCGCGGCCCTGCGCTCGGGCGACTGGAAGAACAAGAACGCCTATACCTACGGCCTGCACGGCACGCCGACCACCTTCACCCTGGAAGCGCGCCTGGCCGCCATCGAAGGTGGCAGCCACTGCCTGCTGGCGCCGAGCGGCCTGGCCGCGATCGCGATGGTCGACTTCGCGCTGCTGAAAAGCGGCGACGACGTGCTGCTGCCCGAGAACGTGTACAACCCCAACCGGGAGCTGGGCCGCTGGCTCGCGAGCGACTTCGGCGTGACCGCGCGCTACTACGATCCGATGATAGGCGCCGGCATCGCCGCGCTCATCGCGCCGAACACGCGCCTGATCTGGACCGAGGCGCCCGGCTCGGTATCGATGGAAGTGCCGGACCTGCGGGCGATCTGCCACGCGGCGCACCAGCGCGGCGTGCTCGTCGCGCTGGACAATACCTGGTCGGGCGGGCTGGCGCTGCGCGGCTTCGACGTCGGCGTCGACATCGTGATGCAGGCGCTGACGAAGTACCAGTCGGGCGGCTCGGACGTGCTGATGGGCGCCGTGGTCACGCGCGAGCAGGGGCTGATCGACCGCCTCGCCATGGCGCATATGCGCCTGGGCCTGGGCGTGAGCGCCGACGACGCCTACCTGGTCTTGCGCGGCCTGCCCACCGTCAAGCTGCGCTTCGACGCCCACGACGCCGGCGCGCGCCGCGTCGCCGCCTGGCTCAAGACGCGGCCGGAAGTGGCCAAGGTGCTGCATCCGGCCTTCGCCGATTGCCCCGGACACGAACACTGGAAGCGAGATTTCCATGGCGCCGGCGGGCTGTTCTCGGTGCTGTTCGACGCGCGCTACAGCGAGCAGCAGACCGACCGCTTCGTCGACGCGCTGACCTTGTTCGGTATCGGCTACAGCTGGGGCGGCGCCAACAGCCTGGTAATGCCGTACCGGATACAGTCCATGCGCAAGGGCTGGGCCGACGCCGGCGTCCTGGTGCGCCTGAACATCGGCCTGGAAGACCCGGCCGACCTGATCGCCGACCTGGAGCAGGCCCTGGGCCAGCTTTAAACGGGCATCGGCTTGTTGGCGTTCAGGTCCAGGAAGCCGCGGATCAGGCGGTAGGCCTTCCACACCCAGGTCAGGCTCCAGATCGCCCACGCGATGGGAATGCCGATCAGGATGAAGCCGAGCGTGATGAAGATGATCCAGCCGACCAGCATCCACAGCGCGTAAAACCAGAACGAGCGGATCATCCACGTGTGATGGCTGTGCACCAGGGTGCCCACCGTCTCGGCACGCTTGACGTAGTTGAACATCACCGGAATGATCGACAGCAGCCCGAGCGAAAACACAAACGTGAGCGCATGCACCAGGTACAGCACGCGCGCCGCGTTCTTCGCATCCTCGGTATTTCTATCCATAACCAGTTCTTGTGCCATACACCGCTCCGTGATTGTATTGCCTTGATATTAACAGGATTGCGCTTTTGCCCACGCCACGATACCGCCCGCGTCCATGGCGCCGGGCTGGCGCGCCACTTCGCGGCCATTGCGGAACAGGACGAGGGTGGGGATGCTGCGGATGTTGTAGCGCGCGCCCAGGTCCTGCGCGGCCTCGGTATCGACCTTCAACAGCCGCATGCCGGGCTCCAGGCGCGCGGCCGCCTGCAGGTAGGCCGGCGCCATCATCTTGCACGGGCCGCACCAGGGGGCCCAGAAGTCCACCAGGACGGGGATATCGTTGCGTTCGATGTGCTTGGCAAAGCGCGCGCCGGCGACGTCGGTCGGCTTGCCCAGGAATAGCTCGCGCGCGCATTTGCCGCATACGGGCTGGTCGGCCAGGCGCTCATGGCCGACGCGATTGACTGCGTCGCAGTGGGGGCACACGATGTGGAGTGGATCGCTCATGAGGTTCTCCTGCCGGATAGTTGTCGATGTCGATATTGTAAGTCCTGTACCGGCCTACCACCGCTCGGTTCAGGTTTGACTCGGGCTGGCGCAACGGGCTGCCTGAAGCTGGGCGGCGTTCATATCCACTCGGACTGGCTGGCCCCGGCGTTGGGCAGGTAGGTCAGGTATTGCACCATGCGGGGAAACTGGCCGCGGTTCGGCGTGGCGCAGTGCGGCAGGGCTTGATGCCAGATGATGAAGTCGCCCGCCTCTCCGGCCACTGGGCTGGGCGCCAAGTCCCGTAGCGCCCACTCGCGCGGGTGGATGCCTGCCGGAACCTTGCTGATCCACTGGCCGAGCTCGCGGTGAAGACCGGGCACGCAGTGGAAAGCCCCGTCGCGCTCCGTACAATCGCCCAGGTAGAGCAAGCCCTGCAACTGGAGCGGGATCGGCAAGCGCAGGCTGACGTCCCAGTGCAAGGCGCTGCCTGCGAAGCGGTAATGTGCGGTCTCGGGGGGATTGAAACCGACCTTGTCGATGGTTTTGAACAGTGCGTCCGTGCCGTACAGCTGCTCGTACGCCTGGCGGATACGGGCCGACGCCCGGTTCGCCTCAAGCGTGGGATGGTCTGAAAACTTCAGCATCATGCCGCTCTTGCCGCGATGCGGCCGGTACCAGGAGGCGCTATCGTCCGGACTGGCGTCCAGATACGACCAGATGGCCGACTGGACGGCGGCGCATTGCTGCCGCGGCACGGCGCCACGCAGCACCAGGTAACCGTATTCTTCCCAAAAACGCAGGTCGGCGGGCGACAGCGCATGCTGGCCCGGCGACGCCGGCTCCGGCGCGCTGATGCGCTGACGCTGGGCCAGCCAGGCGCTGAAGGCGTCCAGACTGGGGCTGGTGTGATGCAGGAATGCCAGCGCGTCATCCAGCGAAATGCCGAGCGCGTACAGGGCCCGCATTTCCCGGTACAGGTCCGGGCCGCCGCCGCCGGCTTGCCGGGTGGTGCAGCGCTGCCAAAGGCCGCGCAGGACCGGCCAGTCGTTTGATGCGATCAATTTATCCTCTTGCGCCGCGGCGGCGCGCTTCGGTTCATTCAGGGGCTGTAAGCCGGAACCGCCGAAATTTCCGTCACCCCAACTCCAGCGCGGCCAAGAGCATGCCCACGTCGATTTTCTTGCTGCCGCGCTGGAATGGGCGCACACAGGGCGAAAAAATCGGGCATTAAAGGGGGGCGCAAGGATTCGTGCGTAAATTGGCAATAAGCCTACAAGTTATAAAGAAACGATTCTATCTAATCGCTTCCATTGAAAAGCCCGCGTGTTCACGACGTCTGAACTCGGCTGGCGAGTATCCAGCCCAGCGTTTAAACGCCTTGCTGAAGGCACTTTCGGATTTATAACCAGCCTTTTCCGCTAGGGTTGCCAAGGCTACTTTACCTTCGGCCAATCTTCCTGCGGACGCGTACATACGCCAATGCGTGAGATAGTCGAGCGGGCTTCGACCAACTATCTCCTGGAATCGCTTGGCGAAGCGCGACCGCGACATGCATGCAACTTCCGCAAGTGTTGCAACCGACCAAGGGTGCTCCGGTCGAGCATGCATGAGTGACAAGACTTGACCAATTTGAGGATCGGCAATTCCCCGGAGCCAACCTTTGTTCTCCGAAGTGCCTGACGCCAGATGACTACGAACGGCCTGAATGAATAAGATATCGGCTAGTTTCGCCGCAACCGCTCCCGAACCAGGTCGCCCTGATGCCACTTCAGCTCCGAGAAATGCCACTGTAGAGGATAGCCATGATTGCGACGAGGTCGCCCTTATGTCCTCAGCACGCAGGTGAAACAGGCGAGGAAGCGCCGCAAGCAGCGGATTCTCGCGGCGATCACCAAACCAGAATACACCCGAGATTAAGTGGGTAGTGGCGTCCACGCGAGAAGTGAACTTCAGTTTCACTGGTTTGATTCGCACACCGGGCGACCAAGCCTCTACTCCGAGTTCGGCGAGGACAGCTTTATAGGGAATGAGTTTTGCCTCTGGCGCACCCATCAATTCGTGCGTGTCACCAGACGACAATATGACGATATCGCCAGCGCAAAGTCGCGTTGGTTGCTGCTGTTCGGGCAATCGCAACCACGCTTCTCCTGACAAAATGATGTAAAACGGCGCACCCTGCAAGGCATCTTTGACAAAGCCCCACTCGTCGGCCAGTTCCATACGGCAAAACACTGAGCTTTGCAGCTTAATGCCATCAAGCACGCTTTCAATGATATCCAAACAATCCCCCACAGCATGAGACGATAAGACAACTATTAGAGACGATTTGGCATATACAGTCCAGTATTTTTCATCGATGATGCTGCTATTCCACTCAATTGCCAATGAAAGCACAACGATTATGGACTTAACGAGCAACACTATATTGATAACGGGAGGCGGATCAGGCATTGGTCGAGGTCTTGCCGAATCCTTTCATGCCTTAGGAAACGAAGTCATCATCGCTGGTCGCCGTGAGCAACAGTTGAAGGAGACTGTTGCTGCCAATCCGGGCATGCAGTACTTGATCCTCGATCAAGGAAATGCGGAAGCAATCGGCACTTTCGCGACGCGATTGTTGGAAGAGTATCCGAGACTGAATGTTGTGATCAATAACGCAGGAATCCAGCGCATGGAGAATTTGATCGGCGGCGAAATCGCCGATGCGGAGGCTATGGTGGGAATTAATTTGCTTGGCCCGATGCGGCTGACAGCTGCGTTGATGCCAGGGCTAATGGCGCAGCCACGAGCGACTATCTTAAACGTCTCGTCGGCACTAGGGAAGCACTGATTTATT
>DIZW01000068.1:72880-178511 GCA_002428015.1 Oxalobacteraceae bacterium UBA6018
GGTATGACTGCGGTTTGCGCCTTGCAGCGTACATTTTTCCCTTGGCCAATTTCATCCGCCAGAATAAATCAGTGCTTCCCTAGCGTTCATGCCGGCAGCGATGATACCGACTTATTGTGCAACGAAAGCGGCGCTGCACTCCTATACACAGTCGCTTCGGTTCCAGTGCCGGGCCACTCCGGTTCAGGTTATCGAAATCATACCTCCGTGGGTGCAAACAGAACTGCAAGGAGACCGAGGGAATAACCCGAGGGCGATGCCACTGAATGAATACATCGATGAAACAATGCATATCCTGAAGAATTCACCGGATGCCACGGAGATCATTGTGGAGCGCGCAAAACAGATGCGCCTTGCCGAAAGCTATGGTGAATTTGAAGCATTCTTCAAGTCCTTCAATGAAGGCTTCATCGGCGATATGGAAACAGAATAGCGATGGCCGCCCCGAACAAAACTGAATGGAGAACATTTATGACCACACTGAACAAAACCGGACTGATCGAGAAACTGCATGCCTTATCCGACGAGGAGCGTCAAATCGAACAATCTATCTTGGCTGCAATAGGTCACCATTTCGCTAGCTTTGTTGGATCGCGACGTGAAGCCTATGATGTGATGACGGCCCAAACGCCCATCTTGGATGGCGTAACGATGGAGGCTGTCAAACAAAATGATGTGCAGGGCTGGTGGGTTCGCCCACCATGCGCACCCACCGATAAGGCAATCCTCTTTCTGCATGGCGGTGCTTATATGCTTGGCTCAGCCGAGGCATATCGCGGATTCGTCAGTCAAATCGCAGTTCGAGCAGGGATTGCAGCATTCGTGCTTGACTATCCTCTTGCACCTGAGTATCCGTTCCCGGCAGCTTATGAAGCCACGGTTGCAGCACGTCGCTGGTTGGCAACCCAAAATATTTCGCAGATTGCTCTCGTCGGCGATTCCGCTGGCGGCGCGCTTGCTCTCGCAGCGCTAGGTGAACTGGACATTACATTGCCGACAGTTGCGGCTGTCGTGGTTTTCTCGCCATGGATTGACCTAGCATTTTCCGGCGCGTCTTTTAACAACCCTGATACCCATGATCCGATATTTCAACGACAGCTTCTCGCGGGTGCGGCGGCTACATATCTTGATGGAACTGATCCAAAGGACGGACGGGCATCGCCGCTGTATTCTATTCCTGAGACATTGCCGCCGCTCGCCATCCAGGTGGGTATGGATGAACTGTTGCGCGATGATGCTCGACGCTATGCCGCTGCGGCCGCAGACAGGGGAGGACAGGTCCACCTCGATCTCTTTGAGGGACTGCACCACGTTTTTCAGCGATCCGCAAAGGATTTGCCGAGTGCCCGCCGTGCCCTTGACGATGCCGCTGGCTTCCTGACGGCACATTGGTGATAGACGTAGCGGTACAAGCGCAGCCACATCCAATAGCTGCTCAGGCCACCGAAAATCTTGGGCATATGCGTCAGCTGCAAAAAACCCTGGGACGGTCCATGTGTCGCCGCTTTCTCGGCCACTGCGACATCGTCAAAATCTGGCCTCGACCAGCTATTTTTTCGCGCTGACTCCCCCAAGTCCGACAGGCTGCTAGCGGCGGGCGCCGCCGCGGTGCCACCACCGGGGGTGGTGGCGAGCAGACACGGCGGGATGCACGATTGCGATACAGCGCGCTACGCGGCATGTGCAATGCACGGCAAGCGACGGCTACGCCCACCTCGTCGGCCATGCTGTTGACGGCACTCATCACTTCGGCTCGCCGGTGGTGTCCGACGCGGTCAGTCCCAGCAGGATGGAAAGTTTTTTTTACGTCAATATTCGGGGAGGCTCGCGCCGTGGGCTATGCCGTGCCGCTCGCTTTCCACGTTGGCCGAAGCGCGTGGCCAGTGCGCGCGCGCCACTGCTAGACTGCGGTGATGACAAACGATTACCTTCGACCGGGCATCGACCGTATCGGCTGCGCCGGATGGACCATCCCGCGCGCGTCGACGCACGCGTTTCCCGACGCAGGCAGCCATCTGGAGCGCTACGCGGCCGTGCTGAACGCGGTCGAGATCAATTCCTCGTTCTACAAGCCGCACCAGGCCAAGACCTACGCGCGCTGGGCCGAGAGCGTGCCGGACGATTTTCGCTTTTCGGTCAAGCTGCCGCGCACGATCACCCACGACGCCACACTGGCGGGCACCGACGCCCTGCTCGAGGAATTTGCAGGCCAGGCGGGCGCGCTCGGCGCCAAGCTCGGTTGCGTGCTGGTGCAGCTGCCACCCAAGCTGGACTTCGACCCGGCGGTGGCGGCGCCGTTCTTCGCGCGCCTGCGCGAGCGCTTCGCCTGCGCGCTCGTGTGCGAGGCCAGGAACCCCGGCTGGTTCGGTCAAGCCGCCACCGCGCTCCTGGTGGACCAGGGCATCACGCGCGTGATCGCCGATCCGCCCAAGGGCCAGCCGGGGGAGCACGTGCCGACCACGGCGCGCATCTACGCGCGCCTGCATGGCGCGCCGCGCATCTACTATTCGTCCTATGAGATGGCCTACCTGGCGCGGCTGGCCGACGACATGGCCACCCACGCCCGCGCCGGGCGCGACGTCTGGGTCATCTTCGACAATACCCTGTCGCCGACCTTCATGGACGAGGTGCTCGCCGTGCGCGCACGCGTGCGCGAGCGTCTCACGTGAGTGCCGCGTCCAGCTCTTCGAGCTTGATCGGCTTGAACGCAGCGCCAGCAGCATCGACAGCATCGCGCGCGCATCCGCATTGTCCTCGACGGGGAGCGTCACGGCGATCAGGCCGCCGTCGGGGCTGTACTTGAGTGCGCACCCCTCCTAACGCGTTCGCAGGTAGCGCGGACCGACGATCACGGCGCCAAGGGACAGCACGATCAGGGCGATGCCGGCCCATTGCCAAGCGCTGATCACGTCGCCCAGGATCAGCATGCCGGCGCTGATGCCCACCAGCGGCACGCCCAGGCTGAACGGGGCCACGCGGTTGACCGGATGGCGCTTGAGCAGGCCGGTCCACATGGCGTAGGCGCCGATGGTGGCGCACCAGCCCAGGTAGGCCAGCGAGGCGATGGTGCGCAGGGTGGCGCCGTGCCAGGGCGTGTGACTCGCGGGCGGGTCGAACGCCAGCGACAGCAGCACGAACGGGATCACCGGCACCAGGCTGCTCCACACCATGAAGGGCACCACCTGGAAGTTCGGCGTGGACTGCTGGGCGCGGCGCACCACGATATTGGAGGCCGCCCACATCGCCGCCCCGCCCAGGCACAGGGCAAAGCCGGCCAGGGTGGTGCCGCCGGCCGCGCCCCCGGGGCCCAGGTAGGCCAGGCCGAAGCAGCCCAGCCCAAGGGCGGCCAGGAACAGGCCGATCTGCAGGGCACGCCCGACGTGTTCGCCCAGCAGCACGACGCCGAAAAAGGCGGTGAAGAACACCTGCGTCTGCAGGATCACCGAAGCCAGCGCGGCCGACATGCCGACCCGCAGCGAGAGAAACAGCAGGCCGAACTGGCCGATGCCCTGGAACAGGCCGTACAGCACCACCCAGCGCCAGGGCAGCTTGGGCGGGCGCACGAACAACACCAGCGGCAGCACGGCGAACAGGTAGCGTCCGACGCCGAGCTGGAAGGGTGTGAGCTGGCGCAGGGCGAACTTCATCGCGACGAAGTTGGTGCCCCAGATTAAGACCACGCACAGCGCGGCCAAATAGTCGCGACCGCTTAGCGTAGGAGTTTTCATGCTGCGATTCAAGGGAGGCTGGACAGGCCATTGTAATGCGCGCCGGCGAGACTGGGCGCAAATACCACAAGTGCAAAAACCGACTGTGTCCGGAAACGAAAACCGGGCCACGTGGCCCGGCTGGAAGGGATAACGGCGCTTAACGGCGGCCGCGGAAGTGGCCACCGCCGTGGCCGCCTCCCCAGTGATGGCCGAACATGAAGCCCAGGCTCAGCGAGAAGGGCGGATAGTAGTATGCCGGCTCGGGCAGGTACACGGGCGCGGGCACGTACACCGGGGCGGGTACGTAGACCGGCGCCGGAGCGTACACGGGCGCGGGCGCGACCGGCACGGACGAATACTCGACACTGGTGCCGCTGCCGGAACTGCCGGCGACGCGTTCGCCGGTGCCGAGCGGAACCGGCGTGACCGACACCACGTGCCACTGCGACGGGTCCACCGGCTGGGCGTAGCCGCCGTAGCCGTAATAATTGCGATTGGGCGGCGCCACCGCGCAGCCGGTCAGGGCGGCCAGCGCAGCCACGACAATAATGTTCTTCATGATGCATTTCCTCCACGTGCGTTCTTATCACTATAGCCAATTTCGGGCTGTGTGGACGCGCAATTACACGTGCTTACAATCGCTTTAATTCGGGAAACATTCCAGTATTGACGCTCGGCGCGACGCTTATTGGAGGATCGTCAGGATGCCGTCCAGGCCGGTGTAATTGAGCGCCACTTTCGCTTGCGCGCGCACCACCGGCTTGGCGCGGAACGCCACCGACAGGCCGGCCACGGACATCATCTTCAAGTCGTTGGCACCGTCGCCCATGACGATGGCCTGGGCCGGATCGATGCCCATCTGGGTGCATACGCGCAGGACGGTGCGCATTTTTTCCTCGGCGTCGACGATCGCGCCGACCACGCGCCCGGTCAGCTTGCCGCCCTCGATCTCGAGCACGTTGGCGTGGGTGGTGTCGATCCCCAGCCGGGTTTTCAGGCGGTCGGTGAAGAAGGTGAAGCCGCCCGACACCAGCAAGGTCTTCAGGCCGGCCGCCTTGACGCCGGCCAGCATCGCCTCGCCGCCCATGGAAATGGCCAGGCGCTCGTCGTACACGCGCGCCAGCGCCACCGCGTCCAAGCCTTCGAGCAGGGCCACGCGCCGTTTGAGGCTCTCGGAAAAATCGAGCTCGCCGCGCATGGCCGCTTCGGTGATCTCCGATACCTGCAGCTTGAGTCCCTGCATGTCGGCGATCTCGTCGATGCACTCGATGGTGATCAGGGTCGAATCCATGTCCATCGCGACGAGCTTGAAGTCGGCCAGCGTGCGGCCCGCTTCGATGAAGGTCGCGTCGATCCTGGCCACTTCGGCGGCGGCGTCGATGGTCGCCTTGAGCATATCGGACAGCACCACGCCCTCGCAGCGCAGGGCGTGCGCGTTCAGCGTCACCACGCGCTCGGGGGCGGCCAGCGCGGCCAGACGGGTCAGGGCGTCGGCGGCGGCGTTGGGGGCTTGTAAAACCAGGTTCATCTTGTTCATTCGTTCTCAGGCTAACAGTTGTTTAATCGTGTTCTTGACTTGCGTGACGCGCGCGGCCAGGTCCGGCATGCTGGCGGTGATCTTGAGCTTGTCCTGGCCGGCCAGCTTGATGTGGCGGTTCTTCTGGATCAGGGTGATGATGCGCATCGAGTCGATGGGCGGATTGACCATGAACTGCAGGCTGGCCGCTTCGCCGTGCGCGTCGATCTTGACGATGCCGACCGTCTTGGCGGCGATGCGCAGGCGGTGGGTTTCGATCAGCGCCTTGACCGGGTCGGGCAGCTTGCCGAAGCGGTCGATCAGCTCCTCCTGCATGTCGTCGATGCGCTCCTGCGCGGCGCAGTTGGCCAGGCGCTTGTAGATCGACAGGCGCTCGTGCACGTCGCCGCAGAAGTCGGCCGGCAGCAGCGCCGGCACGTGCAGGTTGATCTCGGTGGTGGACGACAGCGGCGCGGCCAGGTCCGGCTCCTTGCCGGCCTTGAGCGAGCGCACCGCCTCGTTGAGCATGTCCGAGTACAGCTGGAAGCCGATTTCGAGCATCTCGCCGGACTGGCTTTCGCCCAGCACCTCGCCGGCGCCGCGAATCTCCAGGTCGTGCATGGCCAGGAAGAAGCCGCTGCCCAGTTCCTCCATCTGCTGGATGGCGTCGAGCCGGCGCTGCGCCTGCTTGGTCAGGCCGCTCACGTCGGTGACCAGGAGGTAGGCGTAGGCCTGGTGGTGCGATCGACCGACCCGCCCGCGCAGCTGGTGCAGCTGGGCCAGGCCGAACTTGTCGGCGCGGTGCATGATGATGGTGTTCGCGGTCGGCACGTCGATGCCGGTCTCGATGATCGTCGTGCACAGCAGGATGTTATAGCGCTGCGCCACGAAGTCGCGCATGACCTTCTCCAGGTCGCGCTCGTGCATCTGGCCGTGCGCCACGCCGATGCGCGCCTCCGGCAGCAGCTCGGTGAGCATGGCCATGCGGTTCTGGATGGTCTCGACCTCGTTGTGCAGGAAGTAGATCTGGCCGCCGCGTTTGAGCTCGCGCAGGCAGGCTTCGCGGATGATGGAGCCGTCCTCGCTGCGCACGAAGGTCTTGATGGCCAGGCGCTTCTGGGGCGCGGTGGCGATGATGGAAAAGTCGCGCAGGCCTTCGAGCGCCATGCCCAGGGTGCGCGGGATCGGCGTGGCCGTCAGGGTCAGCACGTCGACCTCGGCGCGCAGGGCCTTGAGCGCCTCCTTCTGGCGCACGCCGAAGCGGTGCTCCTCGTCGATGATCACCAGGCCCAGGCGGGTGAACTTGACGTCGGGCGAGAGCAGCTTGTGGGTGCCGATGACGATGTCGAGCGTGCCGTCGGCCATGCCCAGGATGGCGCTGTTGATCTCTTTACCGGTGCGAAAGCGCGACAGCTCGGCGATGCGCACCGGCCAGTCGGCGAAGCGGTCGGCGAAGGTTTGCGCGTGCTGCTCGGCCAGCAGCGTGGTCGGCGCCAGGATAGCCACCTGCTTGCCGCCCATGACGGCGATGAAGGCCGCGCGCAGGGCCACCTCGGTCTTGCCGAAGCCGACGTCGCCGCACACCAGGCGGTCCATCGGTTTGCCCGAGGTCATATCCTTGATGACGTTGTTGATCGCCTCGGCCTGGTCGGGGGTCTCGTCGAAGCCGAAGCTGTCGGCGAAGCGCTGGTAGTCGTGCGCCGAATACTCGAAGGCGTGGCCCTGGCGCAGGGCGCGCCGGGCGTACAGGTTGAGCAGCTCGGCGGCGGTGTCGCGCACCTGCTCGGCGGCCTTGCGCTTGGCTTTCTCCCACTGGCCCGAGCCGAGCGAGTGCAGCGGCGCGTCCTCGGGCGAGGCGCCGGAGTAGCGCGAAATCACGTGCAACTGCGACACCGGCACGTACAGCTTGGTGTCTTTGGCGTATTCGAGGTGCAGGAATTCGGTCTCGCCCTCGCCCAGGTCCATGCTGGTCAGGCCCATGTAGCGCCCGATGCCGTGGTTGATGTGCACCACCGGGTCGCCGATCTTGAGCTCGGACAGGTCGCGCACCATCGACTCGACCTGGGTCACGCCCTCCTGCTGCTTCTTGCCGGCGCGCCGGCCCGAGCCCGCGTACAGCTCGGTCTCGGTGATGAAGATCAGGTTGTCGGCGCCGGCGGCGAACAGCTCGAAGCCGGCCTGCAGCGGCGCCACGCCCAGCGCCAGTTCCGCGCCGCTCTGGCGGAAGCCCTCGAAGCCTTCCACCGGCACCGGGGCCAGGCCGTACTCGGCGAAATACTGCTGCAGCGTTTCGCGGCGGCCGTTGGAGTCGGCGCAGATCATCACCCGTTTGTCGTTCTGCAGCAGGAAGGCGCGCAGGTTGATCAGCGGGTCCTCGGCGCGGCGGTTGACGGCGATGTTGGGAATGGGCGCCGACAGCTCCGACGCTACGCCGTCGTTGTCCTTGCTGACGCTCCAGCGCGGATAGGGCTTGGCCAGCGTGAAGAAGGCCTCGTCGCTGAGGAACAGCTCCTCCGGCGTGAGGATGGGGCGGTCGCGGTCCGATTTCAGGAAGCGGTAGCGCGATTCGGTGTCGAGCCAGAAGCGCTTGATGGCCCCGTCGATGTCTCCCACCAGGGCCAGGCTGCCGTGCTCCGGCAGGTAGTCGAACAGGGTCGCGGTCTGCTCGAAGAACAGCGGCAGGTAGTATTCGATGCCGGCCGAGGCGATGCCGCTGCTGACGTCCTTGTACACCACCGAGCGCGACGGATCGCCCTCGAAGCGCTCGCGCCAGCGGCTGCGGAAGGTGGTGCGGGCCGCCTCGTCCATCGGGAATTCGCGCCCCGGCAGCAGGCGCACTTCGCGCACCGGGTACAGCGAGCGCTGGGTGTCGGCGTCGAAGGTGCGGATGGTTTCGATCTCGTCGCCGAACAGGTCGAGCCGGTAGGGCAGGGTGGACCCCATCGGGAACAGGTCGATCAGGCCGCCGCGCACCGAGTATTCGCCGGGCGACATGACCTGCGAATTGTGGGTGTAGCCGGCCAGGGTCAGCTGGGCCTTGAGCCTGGCCTCGTCCAGCTTTTCGCCCTGCTTGAAGAAAAAGGTGTAGCCGGCCAGGAAGGAGGGTGGCGCCAGGCGCACCAGCGCCGTGGTGGCCGGCACGATCAGCACGTCGCACTGGCCGCTGCGGATCTCGTGCAGGGTGGCCAGGCGTTCGGACACCAGGTCCTGGTGCGGCGAAAACGCGTCGTAGGGCAGGGTTTCCCAGTCCGGCAGCAGGTGGCAGGCCAGCTTGTTCTCGCTGAACCAGGGAATCTCGTCGAGCAGGCGCTGGCCGTCGCTGGCCTGGGCCACGATCACGGTGAGCATCTGCTTGCGCGACTTCAGGTCGAGCGCGGCCACGGCCAGCGCGTAGGCGTCGGACGATCCGTACAGGGTCGGCAGCGCGAAACGGTGCCCGGGCGTGGGAAGCGATTTTTTTAAATCAAAAGACATGCAGGCGGCAAACGGTGGGCGGTTTGAAGCCGTGATTATAGCCCAGGGGGGCCTAAGCCGGCGGGCGCCGGTTGGCGATCCCGAATGGCACGTGCACCATCGGGATGGTCCCGCCGGGCGCCGCTTTCAGGTGGGTCAGCTGGTCGTCGAAGAAGATATGCGGCTTGAATACCGACAGCACGCGCGCCTTGTTCATCCCACCCAAGAAGAAGGTCTCGTTGGCCGACACGCCCCAGCTCTTGAGCGTGGTGACGACGCGCTCGTGCGAGGGCGCGTTGCGGGCCGTGATGATGGCGATGCGCAGGATCTTCTTGTAGCCGGGATCGCGGCGCGCGGCGCGCTCCTCCAGGCGCTGCATCAGCGCCAGCTTCTGGAACATGTCGGCCAGCGGGCCAGGCTGGTGCGGCACGGCCATGTGGCGCGTCTCGTGGGCGTGGAACTCGTCGATGTCGTTATTGCGCTTGAAGACGGTCTCGGATTCGTCGTCGGCGATCACGCCGTCGAAGTCGAAGGCCACGCGCAGCTCGGCGTCATCGTCGTCGTCAGCGATCCGGGACGGCAGCACCAGCCCGGCCGGGTAGTTGGCCGCGATCGCGCTCTTGACGTCCTCCTCGTTCGCGCTCAGGAACAGGGCCGCGTTGAAGGCCGGTAGATAGGTGTAGGGCGATTTGCCGGTCAGGAAGGCGGCGCGCGAGATGTCCAGGCCGTAGTGGGCGATCGAGCGCATCACGCGCAGCCCGGTCTCGGGCGAATTGCGCGAGAAAAAGCACCACTTCGACCGGCGCCTGGCGCGGGAAGCACTTGTTAATGTTCAGGAAGCGGCGGATGAAGGGGAAGGCCACGCCCTTGTCCAGGATCGTGTCCAGGTTGCGTTCCTGGTAGTTGCGGTATTCGTCAGGGCCGCTGTCGAGGTAGACCTGGTGCGAGGCGGTCAGGTCGAACAAGGCGCTGGAGGCCACGCCGATGACCAGTTTGTGCTCAATCTGAAACGCCATCAATCGTCCTCGTTCTTGAGTTTGTCGAAGCAGGCCAAGGCGGCCGCATCCAGGCCGTTCACCACGAACGGTCCGTCCGCGGCGCACTGGCCGGCGTCGGCCAGCATGCGCAGTTTGCTCACCCGGTCGCTCAGCAGCAGGGTGCGCGCCAGCGCGCCGGCGCCCTCCTGGCCGGCCTGGGCGATGGCCGCGGTCACTGTAACAGGGAAGTCCCACACCGTGGCGATTTTAGCCGACAGCGCGCGCGCCCGCTCGTACAGGGCGACGCAGAACTGGTCGGAGCGGGGCAGGGCGGCGTCGGCGTGGAGTTGGTCGATCAGGCGCAGGGCCACCATCAGGCCCACGTTTTCCATCAGCCCGGCGAGGTAGGCTTCGAAGGGGTTGGCGCCCATGGATGGCGCCAGGATGCTGGCCGCCAGCGCGCACAGTTCGGACTGGCGCCAGACCTGGGGCGCCAGCTGGGCCGCGAAATGCCCGCCCTGCAGGTTAATGATCGGCCGGAACGACACGCGCGCCAGCAGCATGCGCATGCCGTTCTGCCCCAGCAGCATGACGGCGCCTTCGATGGTCTTGACTGGCGCGCTCGGGTGGTAGTAGGGGCTGTTGGCCTCGCGGATCACTTCTGCCACCAGCACCACGTCGTGCGCCAGCTGGCGCGCCAGGTCGGCGCTGGTGACGCTGTCGTCGCGCAGGCTGCGCAGCAGTTGCGGAATGACGGCCGGCACGCGCGGCACCAGGTTGGCGCCGGCGTCGGCCGAGGCGGCCAGGCGCGCCAGTTCGTCCAGGATGAGTGTTTCGGCGCGCGCCTGGGAGGCGTGCGATTCGGCGCCCGCCAGCCAGCGCCAGAAGACGGCGTCAACCTCGCTGGCCGACGCCGGCGCGCTCGCCGCACCGGCAGGCGCCGCGGCAGCCGATGCGGGCACCGGCGCCTGCCCGGCAGCCGCCTTGGCCGCGTCGCCGCCGCCGAACCATCGGGCAAACCATGTCTTCATCACCTGCCTCGCCTGCACGTCACCAGCATGAACTCGCCTGGTCAAGCCATTTTACCCGCTGGGCGAATTGGCGGCGTTTAGATAGGCATGCCCTTGTTAGCGCGGCGTTTCCGGGCTGGCCGGCGGCGCGGCGGGCGGTGGCGGCGGCGACGCACCCGGCTCGACTGGCGAATCTGGCCCAGGCGCCGGTGCGGCAGCGGGCTCGGTGTCGATATCGATGGTCTTGAAATCGGTGTTGCCGGCATACTCGCCGTAGATCCAGTCGCCGCCGTCGCGCATCAGCCCTTCCGGCGGCTCGCGTTCTTCCACCGGGCGCTTGGCCAGCGCCGACTTCATGTAGTCGATCCAGATCGGCAGCGACAGGGTGGCGCCGAACTCGCGTCCGCCCAGCGACTTCGGATCGTCGTAGCCCATCCATGCCACCGCCACCACGCCGCCGCCGTAGCCGGAGAACCAGCCGTCCATGGCGTCGCTGGTGGTGCCGGTCTTGCCGGCGATGTCCTCGCGCTCGAAGGCCTTGCCGGCAGCCGCGCCGGTGCCGTAGCTGACCACGTCGCGCAGCATGGTGTGGACGATGAAGGCGTTGCGCGGATCGATCACGCGCTCCGTCTCGTCGCCGGAAGCGGCCGGCTTGGCCTGGGCCAGCACCTTGCCGTCGCCATCCTCGATCTTGGCGATCAGGTAGGGCTTGATCTGGTAGCCGCCGTTGGCGAACACCGCGTAGGCGCCGGCCAGCTGCAGCGGCGTGACCGCGCCGGTGCCCAGCGCCAGGGTCATGTTCTGGGGCTGGCGCGCCAGCTCGAAACCGAACTTGCCGAGGTACTCGTGGGCGTAGGGCACGCCGATCGCGCGCAGCAGGCGGATCGAGGCGACGTTCTTGGACTGGGCCAGCGCCACGCGCATGGTCACTTCGCCATCGTATTTGCCGTCGTCGTTCTGCGGCGACCAGGTGGCGCCGGCGTTCTCGCCCGGCATGTCGAGCGGCGCGTCCAGGATGCGCGTGCTTGGAAAATAGCCTTTTTCCAGCGCCGCCGAATAGATGAAAGGCTTGATCGAGGAACCCGGCTGGCGCAGCGCCTGGGTCACGTGGTTGTACTTCTGCAGGCTGAAGTCGAAGCCACCCACCAGCGCGTGGTAGGCGCCGGTGCGCGCGTCCAGCGCCACGAAGGCGGCCGCCACCTGCGGCACCTGGACGATGGACCAGCCGCCCTTGGGGTTGTCCTGCATGATGCGCACGATCGCGCCCGGGCGCAGCCGGATCGCGTCGCGGGCGTTGCTCGACAGCGCCGCGCCGACCAGCTTCAGGCCGGCCGGGCCGATGTCGATGGGGTCGCCGTCGAGGTTTTCGACGCGCACGCGCTTGGGCTCCACCTGCATCACCATGACCGGCACCAGGCCGTCGCTGACCGGACGCTTGCGCAATTCCTGGGCGACCGTTTCCTCGCGCTCGGCGGGGTCCTCGGGCAGGGTCACGAAGGCTTCCGGGCCGCGGTAGCCGTGGCGCTGGTCGTAGGCGAGCACGTTGCGCCGCACCGAATCGTAGGCCGCTTGCTGCTCGGCCTTGAGGATGGTGGTGGTGACGACGATGCCGGTGGTGTAGGCGTCGTCCTTGTACTGCTCGACGACGGCCTGGCGCGCCAGTTCGGCCACGTACTCGGCGTGGACGTCGAATTCCTGGCGCTTGTCGGACACTTTGATCGGCTCGGCCGCGGCCTGGGTGTACTGCGCCTCGGTGATGTAGCCGACCTCGCGCATGCGCTTGAGCACCGCCAACTGGCGCTGCTTGGCGCGCTTGGGATTGGTAGCCGGATTGTGCCGCACCGGGTCCTGGGGCAGGCCAGCCAGCATCGCCATCTCGGCGATCGACAGCTTGGACAGCGGCTTGCCGAAGTAGGCGCCGGCGGCGCTGCCGAAGCCGTACGAGCGCCGGCCCAGGTAGATCTGGTTCATGTACAGCTCGAGGATCTGGTCCTTCGTGAGCGCACCCTCGATCTTGTAGGCCAGGGCGACTTCGTTGGCCTTGCGCGCCAGGTTCTTGTCGCGCGAGAGGAAGAAGTTACGCGCCACCTGCATCGTGATGGTCGAGCCGCCCTGGCGGTAGCCGCCGGCCAGGTTGGCGCGCATGGCCGCCGCGGCGCGGATCCAGTCGATCCCGTGGTGCTCGTAGAAGCGGGTATCCTCGATCGCGAGCACGGCTTTCTTGAGCAGGTCGGGAATCTGCCCGATCGGCACGAAGTCGCGGTGCTCCTCGCCGAATTCGCCGATCAGCACATGGTCGGCCGTGTAAATGCGCAGCGGGATCTTGGGGCGGTAGTCGGTGACGGCGTCGATCGGCGGCACGTTGCGCGCGACCACGCCGAAGAAATAGCCGAGCAGGCCGAGCACCGCCAGCAGCGCCAGTACGACCAGGATGATCATGCCGCGGACCAGGAGCGGGCGCCTGGCCCAGAATGACGTAGACGTAGAGGTAGATGAGGGCGATGTTGTCAAGACAGTATTCTCAGTGGCGAACCGTGGGAGAGCCGTTCCGGTGGTGACGGCCCTGGCGGAAGATTATAATCCATCGATTTTGTGCGTCGGCCAGTTTGCACGTGTGCCATAGTCGGTCTGCGCGCGTGCCTGCGCCACTAATTCATCCACCTGGAGAGCGCGATGCCCTACGATCCCAACCAAGCCGCCGTCAAGCCTTACATTCCGGCCGACGCGCAGCTGCCCGAAATGACCATCCGCGCGCTCGTCATGGGCACCGTGTTGGGGATGGTGTTCGGCGCCTCCTCGCTGTACCTGGTGCTCAAGGTCGGCCTGACGGTGAGCGCCTCGATTCCGGTGGCGGTGATCGCCATCACCCTGTTCGGTCTGGCCAACAAGATGGGCGCGCGCGACGCCACCATCCTGGAAAACAGCATCTGCCAAACGGCGGGATCGGCCGGCGAGTCGATCGCCTTCGGCCTGGGGGTGATGATGCCGGCGATTATGATCCTCGGCTTCGACCTCGAAATCTCGCGCGTGATGCTGGTCGGGGTGCTCGGTGGCCTGCTCGGCATCCTGATGATGATCCCCATGCGGCGCACCATGATCGTGGACCAGCACCGCCAGCTCAAATTTCCAGAAGGGACGGCCTGCGCCGAGGTGCTCAAGGCCGGCGCCACCGCCACTTCGCGCGCGGCAGCGGGCGAGCTGCGGGAGGCGGGCTCGAACGCCGCGCGCGAGGCCAGCCGGCGCGCCGCCATCATCTTCGGCGGCTTCGGCATCGGCCTGCTGTACAAGGTGGCCAGCATTTCATTCAAGCTGTGGAAGGACACCGTCAACTTCGTGTTCGACGCGCCCCTCAAGGCCGGCTCGGTGGGCGCCGAGATTTCGCCCGAGCTGCTCGGCGTGGGCTACATCATCGGCCCGCGCATCGCCGCCATCATGGCCGCCGGCGGCGTGCTGTCCTACCTGCTGCTGATCCCGATGATTAAGTTTTTCGGCGACGCGCTCACCGTGCCGCTGGCGCCGGCGACGGCGCTGATCCGCGACATGGGGCCGGACGACATCCGCAGCGCCTACGTGCTCTACATCGGCGCCGGGGCCGTGGCCGCGGGCGGCCTGGTCAGCCTGGCGCGTTCGCTGCCGACCATCTGGCACGGCTTGAAGGGCGGCCTGTCCGGCATCGGCAAGGGCAGCGCGGCCGACCTGACGCTGCGCACCGACCAGGACATTCCCATCAAGTGGGTGGTGATCGGCTCGCTGGCGATCATCGCCGTCATCACGCTGGCTACGCCGCTGCACATGAACCTCCTGGGCGCGCTGCTGATCCTGGTGTTCGGCTTCCTGTTCTCGACCGTGTCCTCGCGCCTGACCGGCGAAGTGGGGTCGTCCTCCAACCCGATTTCCGGAATGGCGGTGGCGACCCTGCTGTTCACCTGCCTGATCTTCCTACTGATGGGCTGGACCGGCGGCCAGTACTACGTCACCGCGCTGTCGGTCGGCGCGATCGTCTGCGTCGCCGCCAGCAACGCCGGCACCACCTCGCAGGACCTCAAGACCGGCTACCTGGTCGGCTCGACCCCGCGCCTGCAGCAGTACGCGATCCTGTGCGGCGCGCTGGCCTCGGCGCTGATCCTCGGGCCTATCCTGCTCAAGCTGAACGACGCGGCCACCGTGTACGTCCCGGCCGCCCAGGTCGCGCCAGGGTTGAAGGTGGACGCGGCGGCGCTGACCGGCAGCGCGCGCCTGACCGGGCCCCAGGCCAAGAGCGACGGCCGCACCTACAAGGTGTGGCAGAAGACCGACGCGGTGGGCGGGCCGGCCGGCAAATACCTGGTGGCCGACGACGGCACGCCAGCCTACCTGGTCGACCCGGGCATTAACGGCACCCACAAGACGCGCCCGGGCTCGAACGAAGTGGTCAAGAAGTTCGACGCGCCCAAGGCCGTGCTGATGTCCTACATTATCAAGGGCATCCTGGGCCAGAAGCTGCCGTGGACCCTGGTGCTCTTCGGCGTGATGATCGCGCTGGTGCTGGAAATGTCGGGCGTGCAGTCGCTGGCCTTCGCGGTGGGCGTCTACCTGCCGCTGGCCTCCACCGCGCCGATCGCCATCGGAGGCCTGATCCGCTGGCTGGTGGACCGGCGCAACCTCAAGCTGACCCAGTACGCCGGCCTGAACGAGCAGGAGCAGCAGGCCGTGGGCGACCGCAGTTCGGGCACGCTGCTGGCCTCGGGCTATATCGCCGGCGGCGCGCTGGCCGGCATCGTCATCGCCATCACGGCCGGCGCGCTGACCGATTTCGACGAGCGCCTCACCAGCTGGGCCAGCGCCGTCAACCCCTTCTTCGCCGGCGCCAGCGCCGACCTGCTGTCGATGCTGCCCTACGCGGTGCTGATGGTGCTGCTGTACGTGGTGGCGCGCGAGAAGGACGCGCCGCCCGCTTAGACGAAGGCCAGGTCGTGGCGCAGGATGGCCTCGTCCAGCCATTCGTCGCTGTGGCCGAAGCGGTAGCCGAGCGCGCTTGCGCGGCTTGTGTCGAGCCAGAACGGGGCCGGATAGTCGAATGGGCTCAGCATCCCCGGCTGGGCGGGCGGGGCCACCGGCACCGTGCTGACCGGTTCGTCCACCAGCATGCCGATGCGCTGGTAGATGTCGAAGGCCGACAAGGCACCGTCGCAGGCCGCGTTGACCGGGCCGCTGAACTGCTGTGCCCCGGCCCAGACCAGGAAATCGCTGGCGCGCTGGGCGCTGGTGAACGAGCTGCAGGCGGCCGCGTTGGAGTAGCGCAGCGGGGCATGCAGGCGGGCCATGTCCACGTAGTGCGCAAGGCGCTCGGTGAAGTCTTCCGGGCCGCCCAGCACGTGCCCGAGCCGCACCGACACCAGCGGCAGCGAGCCGTCGCGGTACAGGTAGGCCTCGGCCTGCAGCTTGCCCGCCACATAGCTGTCGATGGCGCGCGCCGGGTCGTGCCAGGGGAAGCTGGTGTCGATCGGCTGAGCCGCCACGTTGAGCTGGTCCTCGGCGAAGGGCGCGTCCTGGCCCAGGAGGCCGCGGTAGACGTCGATGGTGGATGCCATCACGTAGCGCTTGACCCGGCCCTTGAAGATGCGGGTGGCGATGGCCGCGTCCAGGGGGCTGTAGCACATCTGGTCGTACACCAGGTCGTACTGCTGGCCGGCCGCGAACGCCGCCTGCATGGCACGCTCGTTGCGGCGGTCCACGCGGATGCGGGCGATGCGCTGGCCGAAGGGATCGGGCGCGTTGCCGCGGGTGGCGATCGTCACCGCGTGGCCCGCCATCAGCAGACGCTGCACGAGCAGCTTGCCGATGTAGCGCGTTCCCCCAATCACCAATATATTCTTGCCCATGGCGCTTCCTTATCAATTAAGTTATATTTTCTGCTCAGTGATAAAAATCATCAACCGAGAAAAATTGTCGCCATGCATAATAAAAACTTAGCCATGGAGTGCCGTTGAAGCCCTTGCGCAGCCTTTCCGGGCTGATCGACTTCGACTGCGCGGCGCGCTGGGGCAGCTTCAAGCTGGCGGCCAAGGAGCTGCACAAGACGCCGGCGGCGATCAGCCAGCAGGTCAAGCACCTCGAGGAAAGCATCGGCTTCGCGCTGTTCATCCGCCATCCGCGCCATATCACGCTGACCGAAAAAGGCCAGGACCTGGCCATCTCGGTGGCGCGCCTGCTGGCCGAGCTGCGCGCCAAGGTCGGCGCGCTGCAGGGCGGCGACGAAGAGGCCATCCTGCGCATCTCCACCACCCACTCGTTCGCCATCAAGTGGCTGGTGCCGCGCATGCACCGCTTCACCAAGCTGTATCCCGAACTCGATATCCGGCTCGATTCGAACGACGCCATGGTCGACCTGGAAGACGACAGCACCGACGTGGCGGTGCGCTACGGGCCGGTCAGCGACGGCGATCCGGCGCTGCTGTTCCGTGAACGCCTGATCGCGGTGTACAGTCCGGACCTGCTCGCGCCAGGGCAGGCCGAGCTGACCCTGGCCGACCTGCCGCGCTTTCCGCTGCTGTACGAGAATTCGCCGGAGTCGTGGCTGCAGCTGCTCAACGAGAACCGCGCCCTGGACGGGCAGTACGATTTCTCGCGCGGGTACAGCCATTGGGGCGTGCTGGCGCAGGCCGCGGTGGCCGGGCAGGGGATCGCGCTGGTCGCGTACGGGATCGCCTTCCAGGACATTTTGAAGGGATCGCTGCGCAAGATCGACTGCCGCAGCCCGCCGTTTGGAAGCGGCTACCGCTTCCTGGTCAACCGCAGCAAGGAGAGCATGCCGAAGGTGCAGCGCTTTCGCGCCTGGCTGGTGGCGGAAATGGACGACATGCAGCGCGCGCTCGACCGCAACTAGCAGCCGCGCGCGCGCCGGGGCGAGCGGGCTGGCGCCTTACTTCACGCCGTGCATCAGCTTCTGGATCAATGGCGCGATCAGGAACAGCAGCAGGCCGCCGCCCATCAGCGACCAGAAGCCGAAGCTGTAGCCGCCGAGGGCCGAGGCGACCGACATGCCGCGCTCGCCGCTGACGTAGCTGGCGAAGATGCCCGACAGGTTGTTGCCGATGCCGGTCGAGAGGAACCAGCCGCCCATGCCCAGGCCCACCAGGCGCGTGGGCGCCAGCTTGGTCACCATCGACAGGCCGATCGGCGACAGGCACAGCTCGCCCACCGACTGGACCCAGTACACGGCGAACAGGATCCAGAACGGGATCTTGCCGACCGGGTCGACCAGGTAGGACAGGGCATACATCAACAAGCCGAAGGCGGCGCCGTTGAACAGCAGGCCGAGGCCGAACTTGCGCGGAATCGAAGGGTTCACGTGGCGCTGCGCCAGCAGCACCCAGATATAGGCGATGATGGGCGCGCACACGATGATGGCGATCGAATTGACGCTCTGGAACCAGGCGGTGGGGAACACGTCCATGCCGAGGACGCCGGTCCGGTTGACGATGTTATCGGCTAAAAAGGTGAACGAGCTGCCGGCCTGCTCGAAGAACATCCAGAACAGGATATTGAAGGCGAAGATGATCATCATGGCGATGGTCTTGTCGCGCGCGACCTTGCCTTGCCGTATGCCTTCGACCATCAGCATGACGGCCAGCGCCACGAACAGCAGGGTCAGGACGATCTGCAGGTTCTCGGCGCCGGCCTTGAGCAGGAAGTACACCAGCGGGATGACGCAAACGCCGCCCAGCGACACCATCGCCACGCGCATCGGGCTGGTGGCGTCGGGCGCCGGAGCGCCGATGCCCATGAGCGCGCGGCGCCCGATGGCGAACCACACGAGGCTGATCAGCATGCCGACGCCGGCGGCGATGAACACCACCTTATAGGCCGGCACGTCGCCGGTGTTGAACACCTTCTGCGCCAGCACCTGGGTCAGGATAGGGGCCACGAAGGCGCCCGCGTTGATGCCCATGTAGAAGATGGTGAAGCCGCTGTCGCGCCGCGCGTCGTTGATCGCATACAGCTTGCCGACCATGGTCGAGACGTTCGGCTTGAACAGGCCGTTGCCGACGATGATGGTGGCCAGGCCCAGCTTGAAAATGTCGGGATTGGGCAGGGCGATGGCGAACAGGCCGGCGGCCATGAAGACCGCGCCGACCAGGATCGAACGCTGGTAGCCGATCACGCGGTCGGCGATGTAGCCGCCGAAGACGGCGCCGGCGTACACCAGCGCGAGGTAGGAACCGTAGGTGAGGTTGGCGACTTGCTGGCCAGCCGGGTCGCCGGCGTAGAACTGGCTGACGATGTACAGGACCAGGGCCCAGCGAATGCCGTAGAACGCGAAGCGCTCCCAGAATTCGGTCATGAATAGCATCCACAACGGCGCTGGATGCCCCAGGAACTGTTTGAACTGGGGGATCTTGACTTCCGGGGTGGGGATGGTAGCGGCACCGCTCATGCGGTTTCTCCTGAATTGGTTATGGTTGGATAAATCATAGTTGGCAAGCCCCGGCTTGTGGCCCGGGCGATCCAATGGCCTGCATTCTAATGGAAATCGGCAGCGCTTCAGCGTTTTTTTGCCACCTGTGCTAGATATCTCAACATCGTGGGCGGGCCCGCGCCGGCGCGCATTCTCCGGCCCCAAGTCGGGCGAGTTGTCGTATATTGGCACTGCAGGCTTATTGTTTTATCGAATCTGGGGAATCCCGAAAACCGGCTGCGCGGGGAAGCATCGCGCCGCGATGCGCACGCTCGCTTTGTGCGCTGCGCTTCCGAGCAAACGTTCACCGCTCGCCAAGGTTTTTCGATCCCCCTCTGAATAAGGAATCCGTACCATGGAACACGAAGTCGTCGATACCCTGATTTCGCCGGAAGGCCGGTTGGAAGTGCTCTCTAAAGCGGAAGTCAACAAATTGCTCGACACGAGCCAAGGCGGCCTGTATCAAATCTTCCGCAACTGCGCGCTGGCCGTGCTCAATTGCGGCAGCTCGATTGACGACGGCAAGGAACTGCTCGAACGTTATAAATCGTTTGATATCAGCATCGTGCAGCGCGAGCGTGGTATCAAGCTTGAAATCAAGGGCGCGCCGGCGATCGCTTTCGTCGACGGCAAAATGATCAAGGGTATCCACGAACATTTGTTCGCGGTGCTGCGCGACATCGTCTTCGTGAGTAATGAAGTCACCGATAACCCGAAATTCGACATGAGCCGGACCGAGGGCATTACCGATTCGGTGTTTCATATCCTGCGCAATGCGAACGTGCTGCAGCCGCAGCGCAATCCCAACCTGGTGGTGTGCTGGGGCGGCCATTCGATCAACCGGGTCGAATACAATTATTCGAAGGAAGTCGGCTACCAGCTTGGCCTGCGCGATCTCGACATCTGCACCGGCTGCGGCCCGGGCGCGATGAAGGGGCCGATGAAAGGGGCGACCATCGGGCACGCCAAGCAGCGCCTGACAGGCGGGCGCTATTTGGGTATTTCCGAGCCGGGTATTATCGCGGCCGAATCGCCCAACCCGATCGTCAACGACCTGGTGATCATGCCCGATATCGAAAAGCGCCTGGAAGCGTTCGTGCGCACCGGGCATGGCATCGTGGTGTTTCCCGGCGGCGCCGGCACCGCCGAGGAGATCCTGTACATCCTCGGCATCCTGCTCCATCCGGACAACGCCGAGATGCCTTTCCCGCTGGTGTTCACCGGGCCGGAATCCTCGCGCGAGTATTTCACGCACATTTAACGAGTTTATCGGCGGGACCCTGGGCGAGGAGGCGCAGAAGCGCTACAAGATCATCATCGACGATCCCGAACTGGTGGCCAAGGAAATGCAAACCGGGATCAAGCAGGTGCGCGAATTCCGCAAGTCGCGCAGCGATGCGTATTACTTCAACTGGCTGCTCAGGATCGACGAGGAATTCCAGCGTCCATTCAAGCCGACCCACGAGAACATGCGCAACCTGAAGCTGCACAAGAACCAGGAAACCCACCTGCTGGCGGCCAATCTGCGGCGCGCCTTCTCCGGCGTTGTGGCTGGCAACGTCAAGGACGAAGGCATCCGCGCCATCGAAAAGTATGGCCACTTCGAGATCCATGGCGACCTGGCGATCATGGGGCCGATGGACGAGCTGCTGGCCTCGTTCGTGGCGCAGAGCCGCATGAAGCTGCCGGGCAAGACCTACACGCCTTGCTACCGCGTGGTGAAATAGGCTGGCATCGCGGCCGCGTGCAGGTGGACGCGGCCGCGCTCGCTGTAGCCTAGGCGGCCGGCGCCGGCGTCGTGTGGGACTCGATGAACACGCGCTTTACTTTCGGAAAGCGCTCCTTGATGGACTGGTCGATGTCGTTGAACAGCTGATGCACGTTGGCCCGGTCGAACTCGGGCGCGACGTGCAGGCTGATATTGACGAGGATGTAGTCCGGGCCCACGTGCATGCTCAGGATTTCGTTGACCTGGTCGACCTGGAAATTCGACTCGATCAATGCGCGTATCGCCTCCACCACCTCGCGGTTGGCGCTCTCGCCGATCAGCAGGCCCTTGCTCTCCTTGGCCAGCCAGACCGCCACGGCGGCCAGGATCAGGCCGATGACGACGGAGGCGACGCCGTCGTAGACCGGGTTACCGGTCAGCTGGCCGAGCGCGATGCCGGCCAGCGCCACCAGCAGGCCGAGCAGGGCGGCGCTGTCCTCCAGCACCACCGTGAACACGGTCGGGTCCTTGCCGTGGCGGATCGCGTCGATATAGCTGCGGCCGTGGCGCTGCTTGCGGAACTGCTTGATGGCGAAGAACCACGATCCGCCCTCGAACAGCAGCGCCAGGCCGATCACGATGTAGTTGAGGGTGACGTCCTCGACCGGCGTGGGATGGCGCAGGTGGTGCACCCCTTCGTACAGCGACACGCCGGCGCCGAGCGCGAACACCATCAGCGCGACGACGAAACTCCAGAAATAGACTTCCTTGCCGCGGCCGAAGGGAAAGCGCGCGTCGGCCGGTTTCCTGGACTGGCGCATGCCGTACAACAGCAGGATCTCGTTGCCGGTATCGACCAGCGAATGCACGCCTTCGGACAACATGGCCGAACTGCCGCCGAGCGCGGCCGCCACCAGCTTGGTGACGGCGATCAGCAGGTTGCCGATCAGGGCCGCATAGACGGTTTTCTTGTTGCCTTCTGCCATCGGGGTCCTGTTGACTGTTCGGAGTGGCGGTCGCTGGGACCGGCCACCCGGTTGCGGCCACAAGCTCAGCCAGATTGACAATGCGACATTAATACCAAAGTTCGTCCGGACGGGCCGCACGTTAGCGCAGGACGGCCGCAGCGCGCCATTCTCACGTGAAGGCGCGCAAGCGGCCGGGACCGTGGTCTGGTTGCGTGAATATACGCGCACGTTCCGGGGATGCAAGCTTATCTTTCGCACAAAATGCTGGCATAAAATGCACACATAATCACATAGTTATTGCGCTTGTGAAACATTCAAGGTATCTTCCAGTTACGCATATTTACCTTGCGCCAACGCTCTCGTCGCGCCGGCGAGAATCTTGAGCAATAAACCGATGGACCTCTCTTCCCGCGTTCTAGCGTATATGAATTACGCACTTGCCATGCTGCTAGCGCTGACGGTGGGCTTGCTGGTATGGCATCATTACGGGATGGAACGGGTGCTGGAACTGTCCGACCGTACCCATGCGCACGTGGACGTGGTGGACGACCGTATCATGCAGGGCGCCAGCGTGGCCACCCTCGCGCACGAGGGCGGGGCCATGCGCATGCGCTGCCAGTTGTCGCACAAGATCTCCTGGCCCGACTGCAAGTACATGTTCTTCCTCAGCGACACTGCGGCCGGGATCGATCTGTCGCAGTTCGACTCCGTCAGCCTGGACCTGCGCTTCCACGGCCCGGGCCGGCCTGCGCTGCGCGTCATGATCATGAATTTCGAACCCGGCATTTCGACCATCAACGACTGGATGTCGCAAAAGATCAATGAAGTGAGCTTCGACGTGCCGGTCGACGGCGTGGTCACCGTGCCGCTGCGCGTGTTCCATACCGCCACCTGGTGGACCGAGATGCGCAAGATTCCGCTAGCCCATACTGACATGCGGATGGATAACGCGACACGTTTCGAAGTGATGACCGACGCGACGGCCGAGGCGGGCCAGTACGTGATTGACTTGCGCGCGGTGCGCTTTTACGGCAAGTGGATCAGCCAGAACCACCTCTTGATGATCCTGGTCGGCGTGTGGATCGCCTTCGCCGTCACCTGGCCGGTGCTGGCGGCCGTGCAGCTGCGCGCCCAGCTGGGCAGCAGCCGCAAGCGCCTCAGGCTGCTGGGCGAAATCAACCGCGCCCTGCACCTCGAGACGCGCGAACTGGCCGGCCAGGCCCACACCGATCCGCTCACCGGCGCCCTGAACCGCCAAGGCCTGCGCGCGGCCCTGATGAACACGTCGAGCATGCTGATCGAACCGATGTCGGTCATCTTCGTGGACATCGATTACTTCAAGCGCATCAACGACCAGCACGGCCACGAAGTGGGCGACGCGGTGCTGCGCGACTTCGCCATCGCCGTCAACGCCGGCATCCGCTCGAGCGACAAGCTGGTGCGCTGGGGCGGGGAAGAATTCCTGATCATCTGCCCCAGCACCGCGCTCGAGCAGGCCCGCGCGCTGGCCGAGAAGCTGCGCCTGGCGCTGCCGGACCATCAGTGGCCGGCCGGCTTGCATGTGACGTCCTCGTTCGGCGTGGCGGCACGGTTCGCCGACGAAGAAATCGGCGCCGTCATCAAGCGCGCCGACAGCGCGCTGTACCGCGCCAAGGCCAACGGGCGCGACCGGGTGGAGGTGGCACTGCCCGACCTGTTGATCGAACAGTGCGCCAACCCCCTGGTCGGCGTGGACTAAGCCGGCGCCTAGCCGGCCAGCGAGACCCAGCGTGCGTCGCCGCGGTGGCTCTCGATCACCGCATCGATAAAGCGCAGCCCGTCCACCCCATCGTCGACCGTCGGCAGCGCGCCAGCCTCCGGCGCGGCGCCGGCCTCGCGCGCGTGGATCTGCGCGGCCGCTTCGCGGTACAGGTGGGCGAACGCTTCGATGAAGCCTTCCGGATGACCTGACGGAATGCGGGTGGCTGCTTGCGCCGCGGCCCCGCGCACGCGCCCGCGCGTGAGCCGCTCGGCGCAGCCCCCCTGCGGCGTGACCCACAGCGCGTTTGGATTCTCCTGGTCGAACGCCAGGCTGGCCTTGGAGCCGAACACGCGCAGCTTGAGGGCATTCTCGCAGCCGGTCGCCATCTGGCTCGACCACAGCATGCCGCGCGCGCCGTTCGCGTAGCGCAGCATCACCTGCACATGGTCGTCCACCCGGCGCCCGGGCGTGAACGCGTGCAGCTCGGCCAGCACCTGGCTGGGCAGCATGCCGGCCACGAAACCGGCCAGATGGTAGGCGTGGGTGCCGATGTCGCCCAGGCAGCCGGCCGGGCCGGCGCGCAGCGGGTCGTTGTGCCAGTTGTTCTCCTGGTAGTCGCGGCCCTGGTTGGCCGCCTCGGCCAGCCAGTCCTGGGCGTATTCCACCTGCACCAGGCGCACCTCGCCGATGTCGCCGGCGGCGACCATGGCGCGCGCGTGGCGCACCATCGGGTAGCCCGCGTACACGTGGGTGAGCGCGAACACCCGGTTGCGCGCGTGCGCGAGGGCCGCCAGCGCTTCGCCTTCGGCCAGCGAGATGGCCAGCGGCTTGTCGCAGATGACGTGGATGCCCGCTTCGAGGAAGGCGCTGGCGACGGGCGCATGCAGGTAGTTGGGCGTGACGATGGCCACCGCGTCGATGCCGTCGGCGCGGGCCGCTTCGCGCCTGGCCATCTCACGGTAGTCGCTGTAGGCGCGCGCCGGATCCAGGCCGATCGCGGCGGCGCTGGCGGCGGCCCGTTCCGGCTGGCTCGAGAGGGCGCCGGCCACCAGCTCGTAACAGTCGTCCAGGCGCGCGGCCATGCGGTGCACGGCGCCGATGAAGGCGCCGTCGCCGCCGCCGACCATGCCCAGCTTGAGGCGTCGTTGTGAAGTCATCGTAGTCATTCCAGTCCAAGCAGGGAGCGCACCTGGCGCAGGTCGGCGCCGCTGCCGGCGAAGTCGTCGAAGGCGCGTTCGGCGACCCGGATGATATGCCGCCGGATGAAGTCCGCGCCTTCGCGCGCGCCGTCCTCGGGATGCTTGAGGCAGCATTCCCATTCCAGCACGGCCCAGCCGGGATAGTCGTACTGGGCCAGCTTGGAGAAGATGGCGCCGAAGTCGATCTGGCCGTCGCCAAGGGAACGGAAGCGACCGGCGCGGTCCTGCCAGTCGCTGTAGCCGCCGTACACACCCTGGCGGCCGTTGGGGCGGAACTCGGCGTCCTTGACGTGGAAGGCCTTGATGCGCTCGTGGTAGATGTCGATGAAGGCCAGGTAGTCGAGCTGCTGCAGGACGAAGTGGCTGGGGTCGTACAAGATGCAGGCGCGCCGGTGCCCGCCCACCACGTCCAGGAAGCGCTCGAAGCTGACGCCGTCGTGCAGGTCCTCGCCCGGATGCAGCTCGTAGCACAGGTCCACGCCGGCGTCCTCGAACACTTCCAGGATAGGGCGCCAGCGCCGCCCCAGTTCGGCGTAGGCCTCGTCCACCAGTCCGGCCGGGCGCTGCGGCCACGGGTACAGGTAAGGCCAGGCCAGCGCGCCCGAGAAGCTGGCGTGGGCGGCCAGGCCAAGCCGGCGCGAGGCGCGCGCGGCGCTTTTGAGCTGGGCGGTGGCCCACGCCGTGCGCGCGGCCGGGTCGCCCCGCACATGGGGCGCTGCGAAGCCGTCGAACAGGGCGTCATAGGCTGGGTGCACCGCCACCAGCTGGCCCTGCAGATGGGTGGACAGCTCGCTGATCTGCAGGCCGTGCCCGGCCAGCAGGCCCGTCACCTCGTCGCAATAGGTCTGGCTGTCGGCCGCCAGCTCCAGGTCAAACAGGCGCCGGTCACAGGGAAGCTGGATGGCTTGGTAGCCCAGGCCCGCGGCCCAGCCGGCCAGGTGGGCTAGCGTGTCGAACGGAACCTCGGGGCCCATGAACTGGGCCAGGAAGATCGCCGGCCCCTTGATGGTTTTCATGCGCTGTCCTTGTTGTCAGTAGGGCGAATTGGGGAAGTAGAACTGGCGCGCGTTGGCGCGCGTGATCAGCACCGACGGCACGATGGTCTGGGCCGGCAGCGCCTGGCCCTTCAGCCGCGCGCTGGCGGTCATCTTGATGGCGTCGTAGATGAACTTGGGCGAGTAGGACACATTGGCCTGCACCAGCTTGTCGCCGTCGATGATCTTCCTGACCGCGGCCTTGGCGCCGGCGCCGCCGAAGACCTCCTTGACGTCGGTGCGCTTGGCCTGCCCGATCGCCTTGAGCACGCCGATGGCCATATCGTCGTCGGCGGCCCACACCGCGTCGATCTGCTTGAAACGGGTCAGGTAGTCCTGCATGACCTTGAAGGCGTCGTCGCGGTTCCAGTTGCCGTATTTGGTGTCGAGGATATGCACGCCCGGGTGCTTGCGCATCTCGGCGTTGAAGGCGTCCACGCGCTCGTTGTCGATGGTGCTGGGCATGCCGCGCAGCACCACGATATTGCCCTTGCCGACCAGGCGCTGGGCCAGGTACTCGGCCGGCAGGCGGCCGAAGGCGACGTTGTCGCCGGCCACGTAGGCGTCCTGGGCGTTCGGGTTGGTCAGGCCGCGATCGACCACGGTGACATACACGCCCTTGCGCTTCAACTGGCTGACCGGCTGGGTCAGCGAGGCCGATTCGATCGGGAAGATCACCAGCGCGTTGATCTTGTTCACCACTAGCATGTCCTGCAGCTGGTTGGCCTGCTCGGGCGTGCTGGCGGCCGTCTTGATGATGATCTTGAGGGTCGGATTGGCGGCCTCCAGCTCCTCCTTGGCCTGGTTGGCCCACCAGACGACGCCGGCGGTGAAGCCGTGGGTGGCGGTGGGAATGGCCACCCCGAGGGTGACTTTTTCGGCCGCGATGGCGGCCTGGCAGCTCAGCGCCACCAGACAGGCGCTGGCGATACGGGTCATGATGTGCATGAAGGGTTCCTTCGGTAAGTTCGGTTAGGTCTGGCGGCGTCCGCGCTGCAGGTAGGCCACGGTGATGATCACCACGCCCTGCACCGCCGCGTTGAGATGGACGCTGATGATGCTGGTCAGGTTGAGGATGTTGCCGATCACGGAGAGCAGGATCGCGCCCACCACGGTGCCCAGGATGCGTCCGGCGCCGCCCTTGAGCGAGGTGCCGCCTACCACCACCGCGGCGATGGCTTCGAGCTCCCACAGGATGCCGGTGGTGGGCGTGGCCGAGCCCAGGCGTGGCACGTACAGGATGGTGGCGATGGCAACGCACACGCCCAGCAGCAGGTAGGTCAGCACCTTCACACGGTCGACCCGGATGGCGGCGTAGCGCGCCACCTGTTCGTTCGAGCCGATCGCCTGCACGTGCTGGCCGAACGCGGTCCGGTTGAGGATCACGGCGCCGGCCAGCGCCACCAGCGCGAACGCCCACACGGGAATCGGCACCCCCGCCACGCTCTGGTAGTACAGCGGGCTGTAGGCGTCGGACAGGGTGGACTCGAGGGTGAGCGCGCCGCCGTCGGACAGGTAGGTGAGCAGGGCGCGGAAGATGCCCAGCGTGCCGAGGGTGACGATGAAGGGTTCGATGCGCCCGCGCGTGATCAGCAGGCCATGGGCGCAGCCGAACGCCGCGCCCATCAGCAGGGCCAGCGCCATGCCGAAGGCCACCACCATCAGCGGGCCGGGCGCCGCGCGGGCCGCCAGGGTGTTCATGGCCATGATCATGGCGCCGGCGATGATGGCCGCCATCGAGCCGACCGACAGGTCGATGCCGCCCGAGACGATCACGAAGGTCATGCCGACGGCGATGATGCCGATGAAGGCGGTGCGGGTGAGCACGTTCATCAGGTTGTCGAGCGTGGCGAAGTCGGGGTTTAGCAGGGTGCCGGCCACGCACAGCAGGATCAGGGCCAGCAGCGGGCCCAAGCCCTTGAGGCGGTGCAGCGGCAGGGGCCAGGCCCAGGCCGGAGTGCCCTTAATGGTGGGTGTAGGTGTTGGTAGCATGGGCGATCAGGGTTTCTTCGGTGAGGTGCTCTTGATCGAGCACGGTTTGCAGGCGGCCGCCGTGCAGCACGGCCACGCGGTGGCACAGGCCGATGAGTTCCATCAGCTCGGACGAGATGACGACGACGGCGCGGCCCTCGGCGGCCAGGCGGTGGATCAGCTCATAGATGTCGCGCTTGGCGCCGACGTCCACGCCGCGGGTCGGCTCGTCCAGCACCACCACGCGCGGGCCGGGGCGCAGATACTTGGCCAGGGCCAGTTTTTGCTGGTTGCCGCCCGAGAGAGCGCGCGCCGGGCAGTCCAGGTCGCGCGCGCGGATGCCGAAGCCGGCCACCGCCTCGTCCAGCGCCGCGCGCCCGGCCGCCAGGTCCAGCCAGGGGCCGTCGCGTTCGATCGTCATCATGGTCAGGTTCTCGCGCAGGCTCAGGTCCAGGTGCAGGCCCTTGCCCTTGCGGTCTTCGCTCAGATAGGTCAGTCCGTGCAGCATGGCCTGGCGCGGGTCGCCGATGCGCACCGGCCGGCCGCCGATCTCGATGCTGCCGGCGCTGCGCCGGCGCAGCCCGAGCACGGCCTCGAACGCCTCGGTGCGCCCGGACCCGACCAGGCCGGCGAAGCCGAGGATCTCGCCCGCGCGCACTTCGAGGCCGAGGTCCTGGACCCAGCCCGGCACGCTCAAGCCGGCCACCTTGAGCAGGACAGGCGCATCGGGCGCGGGCGGGCGCTTGGGCTGGAACATGCCGGACAACTCGCGTCCGACCATCAGGTTGGCCATCTGCTGGCGGTCGACGGAGGCGGTGCTGGCGCGGGTGACGAACTGGCCGTCGCGCAGGACCACCACCTCATCCGTGTTGGCCTGCATTTCGTCGAGCTTGTGCGAGATGTAGACGATGGTGACGCCGTCGGCCTTCAGGCGCGCCATCAGCGCGAACAGGGTGCCCGCCTCGGTGGCCGACAGGCTGGCCGTGGGTTCGTCCATGATCAGCAGGCGCGCCTTGCGCGACAAGGCCTTGGCGATTTCGACCAGCTGCTTTTCGGCCACGATCAGGTCCGCCACCCGGGTGTCCGGGTCGCGCGCCAGCCCGACCTGCTCCAGGCAGGCGCTGGCGGCGGCGCGCATGGCCGCCCGGTCCAGCAGCCAGCCGCGCCGCAGCTCGTGGCCGAGGAAGATGTTCTGGGTGATCGTCAGGTGCTCGGCCAGGTTGAACTCCTGGTGGATCAGCGCGATGCCGAGGGCCTCGGCCTCGCGCGCGCTGGCGAAGTGGCGCGCCACGCCGTCGACGACGAGCTGGCCGGCGCTGGGGCGCTCGTAGCCGGCCAGGATTTTCATCAGGGTCGACTTGCCGGCGCCGTTCTCGCCCAGCAGCCCGACCACGCGGCCCGGCGCGAGCGTGAAATCGACCCCGTGCAGCACGCGCACCGGGCCGAACTCCTTGACGACGTGCTGGAAATGAACCGACAAACTCATGGGATCACGGCGCCGGCATCTTGGCCAGCACGGCCCGCAGGCCGCGCAGCGACGCGGCCACGCTCTCGAGCTGGCCCATGCCGTTCGGGTATTCCTCCTGCTCGATGATGATCCACTCGGTGCCGCCGACGCTGCGCACCGCGCGGATCAGCGCCGGCCAGTCGGTCCGGTCCTGGCCGATGATGGGGGTGCCGCTGGCGCCCGCCGCGAACTTGGCCTTGAAGTGGGTGGTCACGGTGCGCCCCGGGTATTTGCGCACATAGGCCACCGGGTCCTTGCCGGCGTAGGTGGTCCAGCCCACATCCTGCTGCAGGATGGTGGCGCTGGGCGTGTTTTGCGCCAGCACGTCCCACGGGGTCTTGCCGACCACGCCGGCCATCTCCTGGGCGTGGTTGTGGTAGCCGATCTTCATGCCCTTGGCCGCGAGGCTGGCCGACAGGGCGCTCAGCTCGCGCGCCATCTGCGCGCTGGCGGCGGCGCTGGCGCCGCGCGCGTCCATCGCGATGATCAAGTTGCGGCAGCCGAGGGTCTGGTAGAAGGCGGTGGTGGCGGCGAATTTGTCGGCGGCCAGGGCGTCGAAGTGCACGTGGGCGCCCGCGCACTGCAAGCCGTGCTGGTCGAGGAAGGCTTTCAGGCCCGCCGGGTCCTGGCCGAAGCGGCCGAATTCGCCGGCGAATTCCACGCCCTGGAAGCCAAGTTCGGCGATCTTGGTGAGGGTGCCTTCGTAGTCCTGCTTGATCTCGTCCTTGACCGACCATAGCTGCACGCCCAGGCGCGGCTGGGTGGCGGCGTGGGCCTTCCAGGACAGGCAGGCCAGGGCGAGCAGGGCGACGAAAGCGGTGACACGATAGTTCTTTAGACTGCTCATGAAGGATTCCTTAGAGTTGGCCGAGCTTGAGTTGTTGGGCCGCGTAGTCGCAGGCGCGCACGGTGAGCGCCATGAAGGTCAGCGAGGGGTTTTGCCAGGCGCTCGAAGCCATGCAGGCGCCGTCGGTGACGAACAGGTTGGGCACGTCGTGCGACTGGTTATGGCCGTTCAGGAAGGAGGTGCGCGGATCGCGCCCCATGCGCGCGGTGCCCATCTCGTGGATCGACAGGCCGGGCGGCCACTGGTCCAGCGTCTTGATCTCCTTGTGCACGTTCTTCACGCCCAGGGTCTCCAGGATGTTGGCGGCGGTGTCGGCGATATCGTTCTGCATCTTGCGGTCGTTGTCGGAAAAGCTGCAGTCGATATGCAGTTGCGGCATGCCCCATTTGTCTGTCTTGGTCGGGTGCAGGCTGACCATGTTCTCGAAGCGCGGCAGCATCTCGCCCGACCCGTGCAGGCTGAAACGCCAGGCGCCAGGATGGCGGATCATGGCCTTGTAGTCCTTGCCGAAGCCAGGTTTGCCGGCCTGCTCCTGCCAGCGTTCGCGCTCCGCGCCGCCGGACAGCGAGTAGCCGCGCAGGAAGTGCGGATGCTGGTCGATGACGTTGCGAAAGCGCGGGATATACGGCCCGGTCGGCCGCCGGCCGGCATAGTAGTCGTGCTCGAAGCCTTCCACGTGGCCGCTGGCGCCGGCGCCGTACAGGTGGTCCATCAGGTAGTGGCCGAGCACCCCCGAGGAATTGCCCAAGCCGGTAGGGAAGGCCGACGAGGTGGAATTGAGCAGCACCTGGGTACTGCCCAGGGTGGAGGCGCACAGGAACACCACCTTGGCGAAATACTCGCGCGTCTGCATGGTCTCGCTGTCGATCACGCGCACGCCGGTGGCGCGGTTGGTCTTGGGATCGTAGATGACGCTATGCACGATGCTGTTGGTGGCGATGCGCAGGCGCCCGGTCGCCACGGCCGCCGGCAGGGTCGAGCTCTGGGTCGAGAAATACGCGCCGAAGGAGCAGCCGCGCTGGCACATATTGCGCGCCTGGCAGGTGCCGCGTCCCTGCGCCGCCTGGGCCTCGGTGGGCTTGGTCAGGTGGGCGCAGCGGCCCATGATCATGCGGCTGGGCGCGAAGCCGGCGTCGAACTTCTTCTTGAGCGCCGCCTCGACCGTGTTGAATTCGAAGGCGGGAAGGAATTCGCTGTCGGGCAGCACCGCCATGTTCTCGCGCTGGCCGCTGATGCCGGCGTGGCGCTCCACATGGCTGTACCAGGGCGCCACGTCGGCGTAGCGGATCGGCCAGTCGACCCCGTGGCCGTCCTTGGCGTTCGCTTCGAAGTCCAGGTCGCTCCAGCGGTACGATTGGCGCGCCCACAGCAGCGACTTGCCGCCGAGCTGGTTGCCGCGTATCCAGCTGAAGGGGCGGCCTTCCGGCGTGCTGTAGGGCATGTCGCGGTCGTTGTTGAAGAAATGCTTGGTGTGCTCGTCGAAGGCGTAGCACTTGCGCTGCTCGGCGAACTGCTCCTCGCTGAGCTTGGCGTCAACCAGGCCGCGGTTGGGCATCTTCCACGGGTCGATGCCCTCGCCGATGTAGTCGCTGCGGTGCTCGACCGGGCGGCCGCGCTCGACCATCAGCGTGCGCAGGCCGCGCTCGCACAACTCCTTGGCCGCCCAGCCCCCGGTGATGCCCGACCCGACCACGATGACGTCGAAGGGTTCGCTGCTGTCCTTGATATAAAACGATGACACTGCTTCCATATGCGTTTCTCGTGTGGGGTTAGAGCGCCCAGGTGCGGGTGGCGCGGGTGACGGGAACATTGCCCTTGTAGCCGCCCGGTATCGGCAGGTAGGCCAGCTCGCGCGTGGCCCCCGCTTCCGAGGTGTAGTAGGCGAACAGGGTGTAGGACTTGAGCTGCGAAAAAAAGGCGCGGTCGGCGCTCGTGAACGGGCTGGCGCCGCCGTCGAGCGCGTGCAGCAGCGCCACCTGGCGCGCGGGCGCCAGCGCGGCGAAGCGCTTGCCGCCTTGCTCGGCGGCGACCGCGTCGATGCGCGCCAAGCCTGCCACGAAGCGCTGCTGGTCGTACGGCGTCGCGCAGGCGCGCAGCAGGTGGTCGATGGTTTTGTGGGCGCCCACGGCCAGCGCCCCGGGGGTGTCGGTCTGGGGGATGATCAGCTCGGCCAGGATGCCGGTCAGGCGCAGCGCCTCGGGCGTAAGCAGCTCGGGAGCCGGCGTGCTGAGCGCGGCCAGCGCCTCGCCCGACAGGGCCAGCCCGCACAGGGCGGCCAGGCTCACCAGGGTGGCGCGGCGTATTTCAGATTGCAGCATGACTTCCTCTCGATCAGGACAGGGACAGCGATGAAGCGAACGGGGCTGGTGCTAAGGGCGGGCGCCGGCCAGGGACAGCTGGTATTGCTTGGGCGTGATGCCGACCACGCTGCGGAACTGCTTGGTGAAATAGCTCTGGCCGCCGAAGCCGGTCTCGAGCGCCACGCGGGCGATGCTGTGGGCGCCGGGCAGCAGCCGGCAAGCCTCGTGCACCTTCATGTGCAGGATGTATTGCTTGGGCGTGAGAGAGAAATGCTGCTTGAACTTGCGCTCGAAGGTGGACAGGGACATGCACGACATGCGCGCCAGGTGGTCGATGCTGACGTTGTCCATCAGGTGCTCCTGCAGGTACTCGACGGCGCTCTTGAATTCGTGGAAGGGCGCGATGATGTCCTGGGAGCGCTGGGCGTCGCGGCTGAAACCCTCCACGCCGACGATCTCGCCGCCGCGGTCGCGGATCGGCGCCTTGGTGGTGAACAGCCAGGTGAGCGCGCCGTTGCCGCCGTTGATGACTTCGAGCTTGTTCTTCACGGGGACGCCGGTTTCCATCACCGCCAGGTCGTCGGCGCGGATCCGGTCGGCGATATCGTGCCTAAAAAAGTCGTGGTCGCATTTGCCGATGATGTCCTCGACCTTGGCCAGCGCATGCTTTTCCTGGAGCAGCCGGTTACCCCACACGAACTGGCCGGCGCGGTTCTTGGCGAAGTAATACGTGTCGCTCAATTCATCGAACAAGGGGCTCGGGGTGGAGATGCCGTGGACGGCGAAAAAATTAGTACATTCTTTGTGCACCGCAGCAGGCGGCATGGCCTGCGGCCTGCGCGATTTTTTCGCCGCGCCCGCGCTTTGCGCCAGCACCATTCCCATCCCGATCATCGTCGTGCTCATTCTTGGCAGGCCTCCGTGTAACGATGCGCCGATCTTAGCATTGAGATATCGTTGGAAGTAATATGAATTCGGAAAAATTTATAAGAAATTCGGCAAGCTGATGAAATGAGGCGGGCGCTTTCAAAAGGCCGAATTCCTGATAGCCGGGGCCGGAAAGCGCGTGATAGATTGCGTGCGTACTATCCCAATAAGATAAATCCACGCAATCAAACGGAGACCACGATGTCAGGCATGTTGAAGACCACCGGCTGGAAAACGATGGGCGCGGCGCTCGCGCTGGCCCTGTGCTGCGGCGCGGCGCAGGCCGGGCAATGGACCTCGCTTTTTAACGGCAAGGATTTAAGCGGCTGGAGCACCTACATCAGCATGCAGCCGACCAGCGACCACATGGCCGCGCCGACCTCGGTGCGGGGCGTTAATAACGATCCGCGCAAGGTGTTCTCCGTGGTGGACGGCGTGGTGAGGGTGTCGGGCGAGGAGTGGGGTGCCCTGTCTACCCTGGCCGACTATGAGAACTTTCACCTGAAATTTGAATTTAAATGGGGGACGAAGAAATGGGCGCCGCGCGAGCACGTGGCGCGCGACAGCGGCCTGCTGTACTACGCGGTGGGGCCGGAGGGGGCGCAAAGCGGGCACTGGATGCGCAGCCACGAATTCCAGTTGCAGGAAGGCGATTGCGCCGACTACCACAGCCTGGACGGCGTGCTGGTGGACGCGCCCGTGGGCGACGCCAACCTGGGCGACTGGAAGTTCTACCGCTACGATCCAACGCTGCCCGTGCGCACCAGCCTGGCCGCGCGCATTCTCAAGCTTGGCAACTACGAGAAGCCGACGGGTGAGTGGAACACCATGGAACTCATCGCCGACGGCAAGACGCTGATCCACATCGTCAACGGCCACGAGGTGTTGCGGGTGATGAATTCGCGCCAGGTGGTGGACGGCCAGGTGGTGCCTTTGACCCGCGGAAAGTTCTCCCTGCAATCGGAGGGATCGGAAGCCTTTTTCCGTAACATCATGATTAAAAGCATCGACTGATACCTTACGGAAGCGAACGCCGCCTTTTTGCGGCGCTGCCTATACTGGGGCCGTTGACATTCTACAAACGCTCCTATGTTTGTGAGACACGGTTTCCGGTATCGTCATGGCCGCGCCTTTTAGCCGCGCGACAGTGCTCGTCATTCGGGCCGTGCTGCTGGCGGTGCCGCTGCTCAGCTTCGCGGTGGTGGCCCTGGCGCGCTGGCGCATGGCGCCCGAGCACGTGGCCTTCGACCCGGTGCCGCAGCCGATACCATTCAGCCACAAGCACCATGTGGGCGACGTCGGCCTGGACTGCCGCTACTGCCACACCTCGGTGGAGACGAGCCGCAGCGCCGGCATGCCGTCCACGGCCATCTGCCTGACCTGCCATTCCCAGCTGTTTCTCGACGCGCCAGCCCTGGCGCCGCTGCACGCGAGCATGCGCAGCGGCCGCCCGATCGCCTGGAAGCGCGTGCACGACCTGCCTGACTTCGTCTATTTCGACCACAGCATCCACGTCAACAAGGGCGTGGCCTGCGTGGAATGCCACGGCCGCGTGGACCAGATGCCGCTGACCTGGCGCGAGGCGCCCCTGACCATGCAGTGGTGCCTGCAATGCCATCGCAACGCGCCGCTGCATGTGCGCCCGCTGGACCGGGTGCTGTCGATGGCGCCGATGACGCCGCTGTCGGCCCAGGATGTGGCCCAGCTCACCCGCCTGTACCACCTGCAAGGCGTGGACCGGCTCACCAATTGCTCGACTTGCCACCGATGACGACACCGCGCTTTCCGCCGATTCCCGTCGTGCCCGTGGACGAGGTGGCGCGCCGCCGCTTCCTCAAGCTGATGGCCGCCTCGCTGGCCTTGGCCGGCGGCGGCTGCAGCGGTCCGCCCGGCGAAACGATCGTCCCCTACGTGCAAATGCCGGAAAACCTGGTGCCCGGCCAGCCCTTGTTCTATGCCAGCAGCCTGGTGCGGCGCGGCCTGGGCCAGGGTGTGCTGGTCGAGAGCAATATGGGGCGGCCGACCAAGGTCGAGGGCAATCGCGGGCATCCGGCCAGCCTGGGCGCCACCGACGTGTTCGCGCAGGCCAGCGTGCTGCAATGCTGGGACCCGGACCGCTCGCAGACTGTGCGCCAGGGCGATGCCGTGGCCACCTGGGGCGCGTTCGAGACGGCGCTGGCGGACCTGCGCGCGCGCCTGGCCAAGCGCGGCGGCGCCGGTTTGCGCATCCTGACAGGCGCGCTCAGTTCGCCCACCATGCTGGCGCAGATGGACGCGTTGCAGCGCCAGTATCCCCAGGCGCGCTGGCACAGCCACGATCCCCTGCACGATACCGGCGCCGGGGAGGCTGCCCGGCTGGCATTTGGCGCGCCTCTCGACACCGTCTACCAGCTGGGCAAGGCCAGCGTGCTGGTGTGCCTGGATGCCGATCTACTGGGCGACTGGCCGGGCCAGATCGCCTACGCGCGCGCCTTCACCCAGGCGCGCGCGCACGGCCAGCGGGCCTTCGCCAACCGCCTGTACGCGCTGGAAGCTAGCCCCAGCATCACCGGGGCCTTCGCCGACGAGCGCCTGGCGCGCGCGCCGGCCGACATCGAAGCGGCGCTGTGGCGCATCGCGAGCCGGCTCGGGGTGGGGACGGGGGGCGGCCAAGCACCCGATGCGGCAGCGCAGCGCTGGGAGGCGGCGGTGGCGAAGGCGCTGGGCGCGGCGCGCGGCCAGGCTGCCATCGTTGCCGGTCCCAGCCTGAGCGCCGGCGCGCGGGCCCTGGCGCTGCAGCTGAACCACGCGCTGGGCAATAGCGGGGCCACGGTGCTGCACATCGCGCCGGTAGTCGCCGACGGGGGCGGCTCCATCGCCGAGCTGGTGCGCGACATGCACGCCGGCCAGGTGGAGGCGCTGTTCATGCTGGACGTGAATCCGGTGTACGACGCGCCGGCCGACCTCGGTTTCGGCGAGGCGCTCGGCAAGGTGGCCCTGTCGGTGCATCAGGGCTTGTATTTTGACGAGAGCGGGCGCCGCGCCCACTGGCACCTGCCGGCAACGCATGTCTTCGAGGAATGGGGCGACGCGCGCGCCTTCGACGGAACGGCGGGCATCGTGCAGCCGGTCATGGTGCCGCTGTACCAGGGCCGTCCCGTGCTCGAGGTGCTGGCCCAGTTGACCAGCGGCACGCGCCAGAGCACGCACGCTCTGGTGCGCCGGATCTGGCAGGCGCAGGCGCCTGGCGACTTCGAACAGTTCTGGCAGACCAGCCTGCGCGAAGGCGTGGTCGCGGGCAGCGCCAGCGCGCCCCGGACCGTCAAGCGCGGCGCCGTGGCCGCGCCGCCACCGCCGCCGGGGCCGGACTCCCATGGATTGCGCGTGCTGTTCACGGCCGATCCATCGGTGGGCGGCGGTGAATTTGCCAATAACGGCTGGCTGCAGGAACTGCCGCGCCCCTTGACCAGTCTGACCTGGGACAACGCGGCCATGCTCAGCCCAGCCACCGCCAAGGCCGTTGGGGTCACCAGTGGCGACATGGTGCGCCTGGAACTGGAGGGGCGCGCCCTGGTGGCGCCGGTGCTGGTGATCGACGAGCATGCCGACCACTGCGTCGCCTTGCCGCTCGGTTACGGGCGCACGGCAGCCGGGCGGGTCGGCAACGGTGTCGGCTTCGACGCCTACCGGCTGCGCACGACTGCGGCCATGCATGGCGGGGCAACGGTCAGGATCACGAAAGCCGCGGGGCAGCACGATTTCGCGTTGCGCCAGGTAACGATGGACACGCACGGACGCGACATGGTGCGCTTCGCCAGCGTGGCGCAGTGGCGGGCCGCGCCGGCGTTCGCGCAGGAGCCCGCGCCGGCCCGATCGCTCTACCCGGAGCAGGCCTACACCGGCTATAAATGGGGCATGTCGATCGACCTGAACGCCTGCATCGGCTGCGGTACCTGCACCATCGCCTGCCAGGCGGAGAACAACATTCCCGTGGTGGGCAAGGAGGAAGTTGCCAAGGGCCGGGAAATGCACTGGATCCGCGTGGACCGCTATGTGAGCCGGGGCCGGTCGCTGTTCCAACCGGTGCCGTGCATGCATTGCGAGAAGGCGCCGTGCGAGGAGGTGTGCCCGGTCGGCGCCACCGTGCACGACAGCGAAGGCTTGAACGTGCAGGTGTACAACCGCTGCGTGGGCACCCGCTTTTGCTCGAACAACTGTCCGTACAAAGTGCGCCGCTTCAATTTCTTTGCGTATTCCAACACCGAGGAGGAAAGCCTGATGGCGGCGCAAAACCCCGAGGTCACGGTGCGCCGGCGCGGCGTCATGGAAAAATGCAGCTACTGCCTGCAGCGCGTCACGCGCGCCCGGCTGGACGCGGAGAGGCTGGGACGCCCGATCCAGGACGGCGAGGTGGTGACCGCCTGCCAGGCGGCCTGCCCGACGCAGGCGATCGTGTTCGGCGACCTGAACGATCCGGCCAGCCGGGTCAGCCTGGCCAAGCAGTCGGTGCTCGACTACGCGCTGCTGGCCGAACTGAACACGCGGCCGCGCACCACCTACCTGGCGCGCGTGGTCAATCCCGATCCGGAGCTGGAATGAGTGCCGAGGCGAACAACGGGGCCCCGGTGGTGTCGAAGGATATCGGCGTGCTCGGCGCGGGGTGGCGCTACGGCAGCGTCACCGACAAGATCGCCGACGTGGTGCTGGCCGAGAAGGCCGGATGGCGCTGGTGGAGCGCCTTCCTGGTCAGCCTGGCCGGGGTGCTGGCGTTCGCGGGCGCCACCGTGTGGCTGTTCATCAAGGGCATCGGCATCTGGGGCGTGAATATCCCGGTGGCGTGGGGTTTTGCGATCGGAAACTTCGTGTGGTGGATCGGGATCGGCCACGCCGGTACCTTCATCTCGGCCGTGCTGCTCCTGCTGCGCCAGCGCTGGCGCACCTCGATCAACCGTTTCGCCGAGGCGATGACCTTGTTCGCGGCCGGGATCGCCGGCATCTTTCCGATCCTGCACCTGGGCCGCCCGTGGTTTTTCTACTGGCTGGTGCCTTACCCGAATGTGATGAACCTGTGGCCGCAGTGGCGCAGTCCGCTGGTGTGGGACTTCTTTGCCATCAGCACCTATCTGCTCGTGTCGCTGATGTTTTGGTACGTGGGCCTGCTGCCCGACCTGGCCAGCCTGCGCGACCGGGCCGGCAAGGCGCCCGTGCGGCGCGGCAAGCAAATCGTCTACGGCCTGCTGGCGCTCGGCTGGCGCGGCGAGGCCCGCCACTGGGCCCGCTACGAGACGGCCTACCTGCTGCTGGCCGGGCTGGCCACGCCGCTGGTGGTGTCGGTACACACCATCGTGTCGCTCGATTTTGCGATCGGCAATACGCCTGGCTACCACTCGACCATTTTCCCGCCGTATTTTGTCGCCGGCGCGCTGTTCTCGGGCTTCGCGATGGTGCTGACCCTGGCCATTCCACTGCGCCATTTCTACAAGCTGGAAGACTTCATCACCGCGCGCCACCTCGCCAACGCGGCCAAGGTGCTGCTGGCCACGAGCTGGCTGGTGGCCTACGGCTATCTGGCGGAAATCTTCACCGCGTTCTACAGCGGCGACCGCTACGAGATCTTCATGACGGTCAACCGCTGGACCGGACCCTACGCGCCGGTGTACTGGGCCATGCTGGCGTGTAATGTGATCGCGCCCCAGCTGTTCTGGTGGCGGCGCGTGCGCCACACGGTGTGGGCGCTGTTCGTGCTGAGCCTGGTCGTGAACGTGGGCATGTGGATGGAGCGCTTCCTGATTGTCGTGTCCAGCCTGCACCGCGACTTTTTGCCTTCGGCCTGGGGCATGTTCTATCCAACCGTGTGGGACTGGATCCAGCTGCTCGGCTCGGTGGCATTGTTCGTCTGGCTGTTCCTGCTGTTCGTGCGCTTTCTGCCGGCAATTTCCATGTCCGAGATGCGCACCCTGGTGCGCGAGAGCGCGGAGACGCCGTCATGAGCGCGCCGCTGTACGGCCTGCTGGCCGAGTTCGCGAGCGCCGACGCGCTCATCGCCGCGGCCCGCCAGGCGCGCGCCCACGGCTATGCGAACCTGGAGGCGTACTCGCCGTTTCCGCTTGAGGAGCTCGATGTGCTGGTCGGCATGAAACGCAACCACGTTCCCTTGATCACGCTGCTGGGCGGCATCGCCGGCGGGGCCGGCACCTACGCCATGCAGTGGTATTCGGCCGTGCTGGACTATCCGATCAATGTGGGCGGGCGGCCCATGCACAGCTGGCCCTCGTTCATCCCGGCCACCTTCGAAATCACCATCCTGGGCGCGGCGGTGGCGGCCGTGCTCGGCATGCTGCTGCTCAACGGCTTGCCCAGGCTCCACCACCCCCTGTTCGACGTCGAGGAGTTCGACCTGGCCAGCCGTAATCGTTTTTTCCTGTGCCTACCGGCCCAGGACCCGGCTTTCGACCGCCAGCGCAGCGGCGCGCTTTTGGAAGGCATGAACCCGCTGCTGGTGCGCGAGGTGGCGGCATGAGGCGCGCGGCGTTACTGCTATTGCTCCTGGCTGGCTGCGAAGGCGCGCGGCAGGACATGTACGACCAGCCGCGCTACAAGACCTACGCCGCCAGCAAGCTGTTCGAGGACGGCAGCTCGGCGCGCCCGCTCCCCGAAGGCAGCGTCGTCCACGCCCAGGGCGCGTTCGCGGGCACGTCGAGCGGGCAGGTGGGCGAGGCCGAGGTCGTGCAGCGCCAGAAGGCCGAGGCGGCCCAGCAGATGCCTTACACGGTCGACATGCAGTTATTGAAGCGCGGCCAGGACCGCTACCAGATCTACTGCCTGCCATGCCACAGCCCCCTCGGCGACGGCGACGGCCTGGTGGTGAGGCGCGGCTTTCCGGCCCCGCCCTCGTATCACATCGACCGGCTGCGCGAGGCGCCGGACCGCCACCTGTACGACGTGATCTCCCACGGCTACGGCATCATGTATCCATACGGGGACCGGGTCGAGCCGGCCGACCGCTGGGCCATCGTGGCCTATATCCGCGCCTTGCAGCTGAGCCAGCACGCGCCGCTCGACAGCGTGCCGGCCGACGCCCGCGCCGCGCTGGCGGGAGCGGCGCGATGATGCGCGCGCTCGCCGCCCTCGCACTGCTGGCGGCCGCGCTGCTGGCCTGGCACGTCGACCGGCGCGTTTTGCTGGCCTGCTACCTGGCCGCGTGGTGGTTCTGGACCGGCACGGCGATGGGCGGCCTGGCCAATGTTTGGCTGCACACGCTCTCCGGCGGCGCCTGGGGCGAGCCCCTGCGCGCGCCACTGCTGCGCTGTGGGCGCGCCGTTCCGGCCGCCTGCCTGCTGTTCCTGCCGGTGCTGGCGGGCATGCACATCCTATATCCATGGGCGACCCAGGGCGTGGGCGTGCTGGGCCTGGCTGCGCCGCAGTTCAAGGCGCTGTGGCTGAGCCCGGGATTTTTCATCGGGCGCAGCCTGGCCTACCTGGCGTGCTGGAGCCTGCTCGCCAGGCTGAGCCAGCGGCCAGCGCTGCAAGGCTCGCGCGGTTTCTGCGCCGCCGCCCTGGTCGCCTACACCTTCACCGTGGGCCTGGCCGCGACGGACTGGCTGATGTCGCTGCTGCCGCAGTGGTATTCCAGCGTGTACGGCTGGCTGGCCGGCAGCGGGCAAATGCTGGCCGGCATGGCGCTGGCCATCGTGTGGGTGACGCGCTTGCCGGGCGAGCGCAAGGTCCTGCCCGACCTGGGCAACCTGCTGATGATGTACGTGATGACCTGGGCCTACCTCGCCTTCGTGCAGTTCCTCATCATTTGGGCCGAGAACTTGCCGCACGAGATCGTCTGGTACCTGCGCCGCGGCACGCCGGGCTGGGTCGCGGTGGCATGGCTGCTGGTCGTGTTCCACGGGGCCTTGCCGATGGCGGTGCTGTTGTCGCGCAAGGCCAAGCGCAGCGCCGCCTGGATGCGCGCCCTGGGGCTGGGAATGCTGGCGGCGCACCTGCTGGACTGCTGGTGGCAGGTGCTGCCGTCGCTGGACGGCGTGAGCCTGCACTGGCTATGGATGGCGCCGTTGACGGCGGCGGTGCTCGGCCTGGCCGGCAGCGTCCTGGTCGGCGCGGCGCCGGCGCCGGCGGCATCGGGAGAGGCGTATGCCTGAGCGCGCCAACCGTGCCGACCGGATCAAGCTGCGCGCCGTGCTGTGGGGCGCCGTCATCGTCGCGGCGGCAATCGTGGTGGCTGGCGTGTCGGCCTGGGTGGCCTTCGTCACCCTGCGCCCCGGGCACGTGTTCGGCCCGAATGAAGCGAGCGGTCCGCTGCCGGCCGTCCCGCGGCTGGAAAGCGCGCCCCAGATCGACCGCGTGGCGTATTTTGCCGAGAAGGACAAGCGTCTGCACGGCTACGGCTGGGTGGACCGGGACGCCGGCATCGCCCACATCCCGGTCGAGCAGGCGATGCGCATGCTGGCCGCGCGCGGGGGCAAGCCATGATGCGGGCCGTGCTGCGCTGTGTACTGCTGCTCTGCCTGCTGGCAGGCGAGGGCGTGCATGCCCAGGCGCTGCGCCTGCCGGCCCCGCCGCAGGCCGGGTTCACCCAGCACGTGGGCGCGGCATTGCCCCTGCAACTGGCGTTCGTCGACGATGGCGGCCGCTTGGTGCGCCTGGCGCGCTACTTCAGCGACAAGCCGGTGGTGCTCGTGCTCGGCTACTTCCATTGCCCCAACCTGTGCAGCACCCTGTTTGACGGCGTATGGCAGGCGCTGGCGCAAGGCGGAGCGGTGCCGGGCAGCTACCGGCTGCTGGCGGTCAGCATCGACCCGAACGAGACGGTGGCGCGCGCAGCCGCGCGGCGCCAGACCTACCGCGCGCTGGACGGCGACGGCGGAGCCTGGCTGACCGGCGGGCAGGACGCCATCGCGGCACTGGCGCGCGCCGTCGGCTACGCCTACCAGGCGGGCGGCGACGGAGAATTCGCGCACCCGGCAGGTTTCGTGGTGGCCACGCCGGACGGAAGGATCTCGCAATATGTCATGGGCGTGCGCTTTGCCCCCGCCGCGCTGCGCACGGCCTTGCGCGCGGCCGGCGCCGGGCGCAGCGGCACGCTGGCCCAGCAGTTCGCGCTGCTGTGCGCCCATTTCGCGCCCACCAGCGGACGCTACGACGGCGCCGCGATGGCGGGCGTGCGCGCGGCCTGCCTGCTGGTGCTCGCTTCGCTGGTGGTCGCGGGCCTGCGCTGGCGCGCGCGGAGCCGCCATGCATAGCTTCCTGCACATCCTGCCCCCCAACGCGTCCTCGTCATCGAGCCGGCTCGACCTGCTGACCCTGGCGCTATTGCTGCTGACCGGCGCCGTCGCGCTGGCGGTGGCGATCTTGATCACGGTGTTCGCGGTGCGTTACCGGCACGGTTCGTCGGCCGACCGCAGCAATCCGCCGACCAAGGGGCGCACCCTGGAGATCGCGTGGACCGTCACGCCCCTGCTGCTGTTTTTCGGCCTGTACGCCTGGGGCGCGATCGACTACGCCTATCTGTACTCGCCGCCGGCGGACGCGATGCCCGTGTTCGTGGTCGCCAAGCAGTGGATGTGGAAGCTGGAACACAGCAACGGCAAGCGCGAGATCGGCGAGCTGCACGTGCCGCTCGGCAAGGATGTGCGCATGATCATGACCTCCCAGGACGTGATCCACAGCCTTTACGTGCCGGCCTTCCGCATCAAGCAGGACGTGCTGCCCGGGCGCTACACCTCGATCTGGTTCCGCGCCACCCGCGCCGGCGAATACCGGCTGTTCTGCGCCGAGTTTTGCGGCACCGACCATGCCGTCATGGGCGGCAAGGTGATTGTCATGCCGCCTGCCGCGTTCGCCCAGTGGCTGCAGGCGGGGCCGCGCCAGCCCGGCATCGCCGCGCGCGGGTTCGCGCTGTTCCGGCGCTACGGCTGCAGCGGCTGCCACGGCGCCAATTCCTCCGTGCATGCCCCGGACCTGACCGGGCTGATCGGGCGCCAGGTGCACCTGCAGGACGGCCGCTCGCTCATCGCCGACGAGAACTACGTGCGTGATTCTATCCTGCTGCCCTCGCGCGACGTAGTGGCCGGCTACGCGCCGATCATGCCATCCTTCGCCGGCCAGATCAGCGAGGAAGATCTGCTGGCCATCATCGCCTACATCAGAGAGAACAACCATGACGAGCGCCCAGGCGGCAATTAGCGAACCGGTCGACGAGCCCAGCTACCTGGGCCAGCGCTTCAGCCTGTGGTCGTGGCTGGGCACCCACGACCACAAGCGCATCGCCATCCTGTACGGTCTGGCGATCACGCTGTTCTTCTTCATCGGCGGGGTGGCCGCGGCCCTGATCCGCATCGAACTGGCCACGCCCGCCGGCGACCTGGTCAGCGCCGAGACCTACAACAAGCTGTTCACGGCCCACGGCGTGATCATGGTGTGGCTGTTCCTGATCCCTTCGATTCCCTCGGTGCTGGGCAACTTCCTGATGCCGATGATGATCGGCGCGCGCGACCTGGCCTTTCCACGGCTGAACCTGGCCAGCTGGTATGTGTACGTCATCGGCGGCTGCTTCACCCTGGGCGCGCTGCTGCTGGGCGGGGTCGATACCGGCTGGACATTCTACACGCCGTTCTCGACCATGTTTTCCAATTCCAACGTGGTGATGGCCCTGCTGGGCATTCTCATCGTGGGCTTCTCGTCCATCATGACCGGGATCAATTTCATCGTCACCGTCCATACCATGCGCGCGCCCGGCATGGGCTGGTTCCGCCTGCCCCTGTTCGTGTGGGCCAACTACGCCACCGCCATCATCCTGGTGCTGGCCACGCCGGTGCTGGCGATGACCTTGCTGCTGGTGGGCATCGAGCGCCTGTTCCAGGTGGGCATTTTCGACCCGGCGCTCGGTGGCGACCCGCTGCTGTTCCAGCACCTGTTCTGGTTCTATTCCCACCCGGCCGTGTACATCATGGTGCTGCCGGCCATGGGCGTGGCCAGCGAGATCATCCCGTGCTTCGCGCGCCGCCCGGTGTTCGGCTACCGCTTCATGGCCTACGCCATCCTCGGCATCGCCGTGATCGGTTTCCTGGTGTGGGGCCACCACATGTTCGTCAGCGGCCAGTCGGTGTACGCGGGCATGGTGTTCTCGCTGCTGTCGTTCATCGTGGCCATTCCTTCGGCCATCAAGGTGTTCAACTGGACCGCCACCCTGTACAAGGGCGACATCACCCTGGGCTCGCCGATGCTGTACGCGCTGGGTTTCGTCGGTCTGTTCACCATCGGCGGGCTGACCGGCCTGTTCCTGGCCGCACTGGCGGTGGACGTGCACCTGTCCGACACCTATTTTGTGGTCGCGCATTTCCACTACATCATGGTCGGCGGCGCCGTCATGGCCTACCTGGGCGGCATCCACTTCTGGTGGCCCAAGATCACGGGCCGCCTGTATCCGGAAATGTGGGCACGCGTGGCCGCGCTGATCATCTTCTTCGGCTTTAATCTGACTTTCTTCCCGCAGTTCCTGCTCGGCTACGGCGGCATGCCGCGCCGCTACCACAGCTATCCGCCCGAGTACCAGGTGCTGCACGTGCTGTCGTCGGCCGGCGCGGCCGTGCTGGCGGTCGGCTACCTGCTGCCGCTGTGCTACCTGGGCTGGTCGCTGTTGTACGGCAAGCGCGCGCCCGGCAATCCGTGGCGCGCCACCGGCCTGGAGTGGCAAACCGCCTCGCCGCCGCCGGCCCACAATTTCGCACAGACGCCGACCGTCACGGAGGAGCCCTATGCTTACCGCCAGTGAGGCGCTTTCCGCCGACATGCGCGAACGCGAAACGCTGGCCGGTACCCTGGCCATGTGGGTGTTCCTGGCCAGCGAGTTGCTGCTGTTCGGCCCCCTGTTTCTCGGCTACGCCTACGTGCGCCTGCGCTTTCCGGACGCGGCCGGCATGGCCAGCCGCCAGACCGACATGCTGCTGGGCACGGTCAACACGGCGGTGCTGCTCACCAGCAGCCTGTGCATGGCGCTGGCGGTGACGCTTTGCAAGCGCGGCGACCGGCGTGCCGGGGCGCGGCTGCTGTGGCTGACCGCCGCGCTCGGCGTCGCCTTCCTCGTCATCAAGGGCATTGAATACCGCCACGAATTTGCCGAGCATCTGTTTCCCGACCTGGGCTTCAGTCCGGCCGTGGCGGCCACGGAGCAGGCGCGCCACGGGATGCAGCTGTTTTTCCTGCTGTATTTCGCCATGACGGCCCTGCATGCGCTGCACCTGACGTTCGGCATTGGCCTGTGCGCGCTGATGGCCTTGCGCCGCGCCGGCGGCGACGCGATGGAACTGGGCGCGCTGTACTGGCATTTCGTGGACGTCGTGTGGATCTTCCTGTATCCGCTGCTGTACCTGGTGAACCGGGCAGGGGGCTAGCATGCGCCGCGCGATCCGCCCTCTGCTGTGGACCTGGCTGGGACTGCTGGCTTTGCTGGCGTTGACAGCGGGCAGCGCCTTGCTGCGCCTAGGCGCGTGGAATGGCGTGGTCAACCTTGCCATCGCGCTGACCAAGGCCTTGCTTGTGTTGATCGTCTTCATGCGCCTGGGCGCGGCCCATGCGCTGGTGCGGCTGGCGGCGCTGGCCGGCGTCATCACACTGGGCCTGCTGTTCCTGCTCAGCGGCAGCGACTACCTGACCCGCGCCATGGTGCCGGCCCCGTTGCAGACCCCGCAGCAGGTGGCGCCGCATTGGGCTGCGCACAGCTAGCCAGGCGGCATTGAAGGAGGGAATTCTGCCCGCTGGCTTTCCGATCAGGGCTCGTTCGGCCACGGAGCACTTCAACTGAACATGACAAATACCTCGATGGCTTCGATCGACCAAGCCCTATCCGCCATCAATGCGACACGCGGTATGCACTGGGCTATGAAGAATAGCGACTTCCGGCTCACCCCATCCGGAGCCCAGTTCGCCACAATTGCTTTGTCATGGACGTCGGCCTTCAGTAACGTTGTCGACAATCCGCATCTGAAAGGGAGTTCCATGAAGCGAAGAAATTTTTTGTCATCGCTGGCGATCGCTGCGGCGAGCACACTACCGTCGTTGGAACCGGCATTAGCAAGTGGCCGGCCACCTGGCTTGCCTTACCGGCGCGTACGACCCACGGATGCTGGGTGGCCGGACGCTGCAAGTTGGGCAAGGCTGAACGAAAGTGTCGGCGGCAACTTGCTTAGGGTTCATGCACTATTCCAGGGATGCCAATCCGCACCAAATGGCACCGCATGTCTCGACGCGCGCAAGCATATCGGGAATCCGTACTGGATAGGTGATCAGCCGGGCGGGACCGAAAATTCAGGATGGCTCGACGCATGGACGCCCGCACCGAGCGCGTATGCAATCAAGGCGCGCAATGCCAGCGATGTCGCCGCCGGCATTGCTTTCGCCCGAGAGAACAGGCTGCGCCTGGTCGTCAAGGGCGGTGGGCACAGCTACCTGGGTACGTCGAACGCGCCCGACTCGCTGTCGATCTGGACGCGGGCGATGAATAAAGTCACCCTCCACGATGCGTTCGTCGGGCAGGGGTGCACAGGCCGTGTATCGCCGGTTCCCGCTGTCAGCGCAGGTGCTGGCGCAATGTGGATGGACCTCTACCAAGCGGTGACGACCGAAGGCGGCCGTTACGTGCAGGGTGGCACCTGCACGACCGTGGGTGTGGCGGGCCTGGTGCAAAGTGGCGGCTTCAATTCGTTCTCAAAACGTTTTGGTACCGCGGCGGCGGGACTGCTCGAGGCAGAAATCGTCACCGCCGACGGTCGGGTGCGCGTGGTCAATGAATGCAACGATCCCGACTTGTTCTGGGCACTTAAAGGGGGCGGTGGCGGCACCTTTGGGGTGGTTACCAGGGTCACCTTGCGTACCCACGAGCTACCTAATTCCTTTGGCGCGGCGTGGGGACAAGTGAAGGCACGGTCGAACGAAGCGTTCGCGCGCCTGATCGGCCGATTCATCGCGTTCTATGAACAGACACTATTTAATCCACATTGGGGCGAGCACGTCCATTTCAGGCCGGACAATACCCTGGAAATCGACATGATCAGCCAGGGCCTCACCCCTGAGCAAACGCTCGCGACATGGCAGCCATTCTTCGATTGGGTGAAGGCGTCGCCGAATGATTTCGATCTCGTTTCACCCGGCGCCTGGGCCTGGGAGGCGCGGACCTGGTGGGATATCGACAAGAGATCCTCGCTGTTCGTCAGGGACACACGCGCAGGCGCACCAAGACACCATGCTTGGGGAAAAGGCGACCAAGGCGAGGTCGGCATTTTCCTGCACGGTTATGACTCGCTCTGGCTGCCCGCATCGTTGTTGCAGAAGGACCGTCAACAGTCTCTTGCGAACGCCCTGTTCGCGGCGAGCCGTCACCAGATGGTGCGGCTCCACATTGGTAAGGGCTTGGCGGGAGCGCCACCCGAGGTACGTGCCGCGGCACGACACACCGCTACCAATCCTGCCGTCGCCGACGCGTTCACGCTCGTCATTATCGCCGAAGGAGAACGGCCGCCGGCCTATCCGGGCTATGCGCGGCCGGACCTTGATCTGGCGGCCGCACGCAAGAACGCGCATGATATCGATCTGGCAGCCGCTGAACTTCGAAAGATTGCGCCCAATTCGGGGTCGTATGTTTCGGAGAGCAACTACTTTAACCGTGGCTGGCAACAGGAGTATTGGGGCGAGCACTACGCGAAATTGCGGAGCATCAAATCAAAGTATGACGCTGAAGGGCTATTTTTTGTCCACCATGGGGTTGGCAGCGAAGAATGGAGCGCTGACGGTTTCACGCGCCTCCTATGACCATAGTGTTAAATCGTGGTGGTAGTTGATGGAATTCTCCACCACCACGAAAAATCGTTGCCTTAAAGCTTGTTCGGTGCTTTCCTACTGGAATTACAAAATACGGGCTACCAGCGTCTATGATGTGCTCAAAGGCGCGTCGGACGTGACAGTCGCCGGTCAAGCGTATTCGTTTTCGCGCGCTGGGCAACGCTACCCGCAGGTCCACGGCGATGGCGGGCGCCCTAGACTGGGCATCGAGAGAAAATGTTCATCATGCAAAAAGCCCCAGAACCCGAGGCACAGCCTGTGCCCGTAGCGCCTGCGACGGGTGCAGAGCCTGACGTCGCCACAGCGACGGTTGCCGACACCCTCGCCGCGCTCCACGTGAACCCGGACACGGGACTCACGCGCGATGATATCGATACGCGCCGCAATAAGGACGGTTACAACGAGGTTGCGGAACGAACGAAGCACCCGGTCCTTCAATTTCTCGGCAAATTCTGGGGAGTCTCGGCATGGATGCTGGAACTGATCATGGTGCTGTCCGCTGTACTCGGCAATTACTCCGATCTTGCCGTGGTCGGGGCCTTACTGGTTGTCAACGCAGTGCTGGGCTTTATGCAGGAGAGCCGGGCCGAAGGCGTTGTCGAGGCCCTGCGCAAACAGTTGAAGGTCAGTGCCCGCGTGCGCCGCGATTCATGCTGGCAGCTTATTCCGGCCCGCGAGCTGGTCCCGGGAGATATCGTTCGCGTTCGCGCCGGCGACGTGATCCCGGCGGACGTAAAGCTGCTTACCGGAGCGCTGAGCGTGGACCAGTCGGCACTGACCGGCGAGTCCAAAGACGTGGACAAGGCGCCTGGCGACATTTTGTCGTCGGGGTCTGTGACCCGTCGGGGCGAGGGCAACGGCGTGGTGATACTGACCGGGGCGAAAACCTATTTCGGCCGAACAACCGAACTTGTGCAGGTGGCGCGCCCGAAACTTCACATCGAAGCAGTCGTGGCCAAGATTGTCCGCTGGCTCTTTGTCATTGTCGGCGTCCTGCTCGCCTCGGTGGTTGCCCTGTCGGTGATCCGGGGCGTACCGATGATCGAAATGATACCGCTCATGCTCGTTCTGCTGATGAGTGCGGTGCCGGTCGCTCTCCCTGTCATGTTTACGGTCAGCATGGCACTTGGGTCGAAGGAGCTGGCCAAGCGTGGCGTGCTGGTCACCCGTCTGAGCGCCGCTGAGGATGCGGCGACGATGGACATGCTCTGCGTAGACAAGACGGGCACCATCACGATGAACCGGCTGGCCGTTACCGGCGTTATCGTACTAGAGAATGCTACGGAAGCTGATGTATTGGTCGCAGGGGCGCTCGCATCGCAAGAGGCCAATCAGGATCCCATCGATCTGGCCTTGCTTGCCGCCGCAAAAGAGCATCACGTCTTCGACGGCCTGTCCGCCGTGACACCGGTATCCTTCACACCGTTCGACGCGAAAAGCCGACGGACGCAGGCCGTGGTCGAACAGCATGGCCAGCGGCTGCTTGTGATGAAGGGCGCCGTGCGCACTATCGCCGAGGCCTGTGGACTAAAGCCTCCAGAAATCGAGGCGCTGGAGCGACGCGTTAGCGCGGCCGCTGCGAAGGGCTATCGGACCTTGGCGGTAGCCCGTGGCCCCGAGACAGGCGTTCCGGCCTTGCTCGGACTGGTGTCGCTGTACGACCCACCGCGGCCCGACGCCAGGCAACTCATCGCCGCACTGCGCGACCTCGGTGTTGCGGTAAAGATGCTCACCGGCGATGCACTGCCTGTGGCGCTTGAGATTGGCGCCGGAGTCGGGCTGCCCAATATCAGGCGCGTGGGCGACTTGAAAACGGCAGGCACTGCTGCCGGCGGCGAGGCCCTTGACCTCTTGGCCGGAGCGGACGGTTTTGCCGAGGTCTATCCAGAAGACAAGTACATCGTCGTGCAGCACTTGCAGGCCGCAGGACACGTGACAGGTATGACGGGCGATGGCGTCAACGATGCGCCCGCTCTTCGTCAGGCCGAGGTGGGGATCGCCGTCAGCACAGCGACCGACGTGGCGAAGGGAGCCGCGAGCGTCGTGTTGACCGAGCCGGGGCTGGCGAACATTTTGACGCTGGTCGAACAGGGGCGGACGATTTACCAGCGTATCTTGACGTGGATTATCAATAAGATCAGCCGGACGATCCTCAAGGCAGCGTTCGTGTCGATTGCCTTCGTGGTGACCGGCAAGTTCGTTGTCTCGGCTTTCGCGATGCTGCTGCTGGTCTTCTTGACGGACTTCGCGAAAATCTCCCTTGCCACCGATAATGTCCGGCCATCGAGGAGGCCGGAGACCTGGAATATCGGCGGCTTCATCACCGTCTCCGTCGTGCTCGGAATCGCGATGCTGGCAGAAACGCTGGTCCTCCTGTGGATCGGCTGGACGCGATTCGGTTTGGCGACCAACAATAGCGCGCTCTACACGTTCAGCTTCCTCACGCTGCTCTACTTCGCTGTATTTTCTGTCGTGTCCGCACGTGAACGCGACTGGTTCTGGTCTACCCTCCCCAGCAAGTCGGTGATGTTGGCGCTCGCCGCGGATGTCATCACGGGTACGCTATTGACGTTTATCGGAATCAAGGGACTCACGCCATTGCCGTGGCGGGAGGTTCTTGCTGTCTTTGCTTATTCCATGGTCTCGTGCCTGGTTTTGAACGATGCTGTGAAGGTCGCGATGATCAGGTGGCGCGTCGTGAATGTCATGGCGTTGAAACCGGTCGCTGGCGCGGCAGCGGCGACCGGGAAGGCGTGAGTGGTGGCAAGGGGCGCGTCGCCTAACAGCTACGCGATTCCGTGCTGACCCGCTGTTCGGCGGCGCGCGCGACGACGTCGGCCAGCAGGAAGGCGCTCTCGGTCGGCAGGGCGGCGCGCCAGTCGGCGATCAGCTTGCGGTAGGCGGCGCCGACCGCGCGGATGTTGCGGCCCAGGTCGTACAAGCCGAGCGGGTTGACCTGGCCGCGGTCCTCGCGCAGGGCCGTGTCCCAATCGACCTGGTCGGTCAGCGAATACCACGTGAAGCCGTACACCGGCACGCCGTCGTTGCGCACCGAGAGCACGTTGGCCCATTCCTTCCACAGCCAGTTGACCGCCTCGTCGCCGTTCGGGCCTTCGGCCAGGTTGGTCTCGGTATGCATGACCGGCAGGCGGTAGCGTTGGTAGTATTGGCGCGCGATGACGGCGTAGCCGAACACTTCGCCGGACGGGCAGGTGCTGCCGTCGGCGCAGATGCGGTGTTCGTTGGCGCGGTAATAGTCGCTGCCCAGGATGCAGTGCTGCTTGGGACTGTTGGCGATGAAGAAGTGGTAGTCGTCGCGGGTGAAGCCGTTGTCCAACAGGTATTCGTACATGTCGGAATCGACCCGCATGCCATAGTTGAGGTCGAGCGGGAGGAAGCGCCGCTTGTTGCTCAGCTCGGCCAGGCAGACGGCGTCCGGCTCCTGGGCGTGGAAGTATTCCGACGATTCGCTCTGGACGAAGACCGCGTCGGGGCGCAATTCGAGGATCTGGCGCATGGCCAGGATGTTGGCCTTGACGATGTGCTTGAGCGCGGTGACGAAGGCGCGGTCGCTGTGCAGTTGCTCGTTCCACCAGCCGAACAGGGCCGAAAAGCGCGCGCACACGTACATCTCGTTGACCGGCGTGTACAGCCGCACCCACGGGTAGCGCTCGGCGAAGGCGCGCACGTATTGGGCGAACAGTGCCGGGAAGTCCGGGTTCTGGAAGTTGCCGATGAAGTCGGGCACGCCGAAATGGCACAGGTCGACGATGGGCACGATGCCGCGCCGGCGCAGCTCGGCGAAGGCCTGGTCGGCGAATTCCCAATCGTAGCGGCCCGGGCCGAGGAAAGTGCGGTGCAGCGACGGGCCGTAGCGCAGGAAGCGGATGCCGAGGTCGGCCACGAGGGCGAAGTCGGTGCGCCAGTGGGTGTAGTGGCCGCATTTTTCCAGCTCGTCGATACGGCGCTTGCCGTGCGCGATGGTCGGATCGCTGTTCTCGATGCCGGTCGCGAACATGAAGGCGGGCGTGCTCATAGGCGGGGCTGTGCGGTGACGGTGCCGGGGGCGATCGTGCGCAAGCTGGTGATGCCGGTCAGGGCCATGCAGTCGGTCAGTTCCTGCTCGAACAGGTCGAGCGCGCACCGCACGCCCTCGCGGCCATTGGCGGCCAGGCCGTACAGGCAGGCGCGCCCGCTCAGGCAGGCGTGGGCGCCGCGGCCGATGGCCTTGATGATGTCGGCGCCGGTGCGGATGCCGCCGTCGAACAGCACTTCGAGCCGGGCGCCGACCGCGTCGGCGATGGCGGGCAGCACGGCGATCGAGGAGGGCGCGCCGTCGAGCTGGCGCCCGCCATGGTTGGACACGATGATGGCGTCGGCGCCGATGTCGATGGCCTGGCGCGCGTCGTCCTCATGCATGATGCCCTTCAGGATCAGCTTGCGGTCCCAGCGCTGGCGCACCCACTTGACGGTATCGAGGTCGAAGCGCGGGTCGAACTGCTGCTCTATCCACTCGGACAGAGCGGCCACGTCGCCCGCGTGCGGCACTTCGCCTTGCAGGTTGCCGAAGGTGCGGCGCTTGCTCTTGAGCATGCTGACCAGCCAGCGCGGATGGGTGGCCATGTCCAGGCTGTTGTGCAGGGTCAGGCGCGGCGGCACCGACAGGCCGTTCTTGGCGTCGGCCCAACGCTTGCCCTGCACGTGCAGGTCCAAGGTCAGCACCAGGGCCGAGCAGCCAGCCTCGTGGGCGCGGCGGATCAGGCTCTCGTTGACCTTGCGCTCTTTCATGAGGTAAAGCTGGAACCAGAACGGCTTGGGGCTGGCCGCGGCCACGTCTTCGATGGAGCTGGTCGACATGGTGGACAGGCAGTAGGGCACGCCGAAGTCGGCCGCCGCGCAGGCCGCCTCGCATTCGCCGTTGGCCCAGGTCAGCCCGGCCAGGCCGGTGGGGCCGATCGCCAGCGGGATGCGGGCCGTTTCGCCGACCATGGTCACCGACAGCTGCGGGTTGGACACGTCGCGCAGGTCGTGCTGGCGCAGGGCCAGGGCGCGCAGGTCGTCCAGGTTGCGCTGCAGGGTAATCTGCTGTTCGGCCCCGCCGTGGATGTAGTCGAAGATCACCTGCGGCAGGCGCTCGCGCGCCAGGTTTTCCAGGTCGAAGATGCTTGAAACCTTGTCCATGCGATATTCCTTACGCTAAGTGAGTTCTCCACGGGCGGCCAGTGTGCGAATGCGCGCGCCGATGCGGCAAGCCAGCGCCTGGATCGTGAGCGAAGGATTGACGCCGCCGGCGGTGGGGAACAGCGAACCGTCGCACACCCACAGGTTGCGGATATCCCAGCTGCGACCGTCCGCGTCGACCACGCTGTCGGCGCGCGAGGCGCCCATGCGGCAGGTCCCCATGATGTGGCTGGTGTCGTCGTTGCTCCAGACATCGTGGCCGCCGGCCGCTTCCAGCAGCGCGCGCATGGAGCGGCGCGCGTGCTCTTGCAGGCGGCGGTCGTTGTCGGAATACGAGAACACGACGCGCGGAATCTTTAACCCATATTGGTCGGTGGCCTCGCTTAGTTCGACTCGATTTTGCGCGCGCGGTTCGGTTTCGGCCACCGCCACCAGGCCGGCCATGTGGTTGTACTTGAGCATTTCGCGGCGCAGCGCCTCGCCCCACAGCCCGCGCGTGCTGGCCAGGGTCTGGGCCCAGGCGCGCGGCAGCGGGCCCTGGCTCATGAATGCGTAGCCGCCGTGGAAATCCTTGGCGCTATCGTCGTAGTTCCAGTGTTCGGTGACGGCCATGTTGGGCGGCCCCTTGTACCAGCGGATTTCTTCGTCGAAACGGGCCCACACGCCCGGTCCGGCGTGGGTGGTCAGGTGGGTGCCGACCAGCCCGGAGCTGTTGGCCAAGCCATCGGGAAAGGCCGGGCAAGCCGAGTTGAGCAGCAGGCGCGGGGTTTCGATGGCGTAGCCGGCCACCACCACATGGCGCGCGTTCTGGAACTGCCAGCGGCCGTCGCGCACGTAATGCACGCCCTTGGCCACGCCGTCCGCGCCCATCTCGATGCGCCCGGCCATGGCCATGTCGCGCACCTCGGCGCCGGCGCGCAGCGCGCGCGGAATCCAGGCCACCAGCGCGCTTTGCTTGGCGTTGGTCGAGCAGCCGACATTGCAGAAGCCGCGGTAGACGCAGGGCGGCGACTTGCCATGCGGCGCGGACAGGGTCGCCAGCGGCACGGCCGCCCACCTGATGCCGAGCGCCTCGGCGCCGCGCGCCAGCACCAGCCCGGCGGCGTTGATCTCGTGCTCGCGGAAGGGGTAGCGCCGGCGCGCCGGGCCCCAGGGGTAGGACACGGGGCCAGCCACGTGCAGGGCCTGCTCGGCCTCCTCGTAGTACGGCGCCAGTTCCCGGTAGGTCAACGGCCAGTCGCGCGCGTAGCCGAGCTGGCTGCGCGACTGGAACCACGCGGGCCGCATGCGCAGCGAGATCATGCTGAAGTGGACCGTGGAGCCGCCCACGCCGCGCCCGGAATTGTTGCCACCCAGCGCGATCGGATCGTCGCCGGCGGTGATGCGCTCGTCCGTCCAGTACAGCTTTTGCTGCTCCTCCTCGTCGGAGGCGAAGTCGTCGAGCGGGCGCCAGAATGGCCCGGCCTCGAGCACCACGACTGAAAAGCCGGCCTCGGCCAGCTTGCAGGCCAGGGTGGCGCCGCCGGCCCCGGCGCCGACGATGGCGAAGTCGACCGTCTCATCGGGGCCGTGGCAGCGCATAGGCGTCCAGCCGCCGGGCGTGAAGATGTCGGGCGCGCGGCCGTCGCGCGCGCGTGGCGCCTCGCCGCTCATGGCCGCTCCTTCGCTTCCCACGGGTCGCGCTGGTCGAAGCCCAGGCGTACGTAACCGCGCGGGCTGGCCGGCCCGCCGAAGCCGATCTCGCTCCAGGCGGCCGGATGGGCGTAGTAGATGCCGGCGGCGGTCTTGAGCAGGAGGTCGGTGAAGAAGCGTTGGGCGGGCAAGCCATGCCACAGGGCGGCGTCGGCCTGGCCGGCCGCGATCGCCGTCAGCAGGGCGTCCTGGACGGGCGGCGCGAGCGCCGCGAAGGAGGTGCCGTGGCGCGCGTGCGCTTCGGCGTCGATGGCAGCCAGCCCGGTGCGCCAGGCTTGCGGGGCGGGCGGCACGTCGTCGTGGCGGAAACCTTCGCCGCGATTGGTGCACAGCATGTCGTCGATCCACGGGGTGATGGGGATCGGCTCGGCCCGTTCAGGCTGCGGCAGCAGGCGCGCCACCAACGCCTCGACCAGCTGCCACTGGCCCTCGCTGAGGAAGCGGCGCGCCGGGATCATCCGCGTGCGCTCGTCCAGCACAGCGCGCGTGGGCGCGTCGAAGGACGGGCTGTCCCACTTGTCGAGAACGTTGTAGCCGGCGTAGGGCGCGTCCACGGCTAGGCGCCCTCGATCAGGGCCAGCGCGGCCAAGCCGCCCAGCGCCAGCGCCGTGTAGCTGGGCGGGGCCGACAGGGGCGGGCCGCTCAGCACGTTCTGGCGCGTGTTGCGCCAGCCGCCCATCTGGCGGCCGACGCCATAAGCATGAAAGGCGACGCCGCCCAGGCCCAGCAAGCCGGTCAGCTTGAGCCATAGGCGCGCGCCGCGGCGCAGGCGGGGGCCGGGTCCGCGCGCGGACAGCGCCACCGCGCCCATCAGGGCCGAGGCCACCGGCGGCAGGGTCACGGGCAGCCACATGAACGGGTTGTGGAAGGCGCCGCGAAAGTGCAGCAACGCCACCTCGGCGCTGGTGCCGGCCAGGCCGGCGCTGGTGAGCGCGGCCAGGGCGCGCCCCGGTCCCGCCTGGCCGGGAGCTAGATTAGCAACTCGCCGCCCCGCCAGGCCGTACAGCCCGGCCAGCGACAGCGCCGCCGGCGCACCCAGCGGCGCGGCATAGAACAGGTTGCCCCAGCTGACGCCGCCCGGCTTGCGCGCCACGTTGTAGAGGTGGAAGGCGGTACCGGCGACGCCGGCGGCCACCGCGGTGGCGTACACGGCCCGGCCGGCCAGGGGCGCGCGGCCCTCTGCCGACATGGCCGCGCCGCCGCCAGCCACGAGCGTGGCGAGCGACACCAGCAGTGGCGTCCACATGCCGGGATTGTCGAACTGGGCGCGGTAATGTTCGAGCGCGCTGTCGGCCAGCACCGAGGCGGCCAGCATGGCGCTGGCGGCGTGCAGGCCGCGCGCGGGGCCAGCGGACGGTCCCGGCGCAGGGCAAGACGGCAATGCGGACCCGGGCAGGTCCGTGGCTGGCCAGGACGCGCGGACCAATGGGGCGGGCAGCGCGCCGGGCGATTGCTCCGCGGGCATAGCGGGCTGCTCCGCGGGCGTAGCGGACGCGCGATCGAAAAAGGCGGGCCGGGAGGAGAACGAGTGCTCGGGCGGGGGTGCAGCCGCGCGCGCGCGGCTGGGAAGGCCGCTGGCTGGCGCGCGCCGCCAGCGGCTCAGCAAGGCCAGGCCCGCCAGGCACAGCGTGGCCGCGCCCATCGCGCGCGCGGCGTCGCTGCTGCCCGGTGATCGGATGGCGGGCGCGTCCATCAGCCCTTGTCTCCGGAAACTATCCTGGCCAGCACCTGGGCCGCGCCGGTGACCACGCCCAGTCGGCCGGCGCGGCCGTTCGGCAGCGCCAGGCCCGGCGCGGCAGCCCCTCCCGCGTGCGCGGGGTCACGTCCGCCATGTGGACCGATGGCGGACGGGTCCATTAGTCCTTGTCCCCGGGAAGTATCTTGGCCAGCAGCTGCTTGGCCGCGCCGGCGATCATGCCCAGCTCGTCGGAGTCACCCTTGATGGCGGCGCTGGCGAAGTCCTTGGCTTGTTTGAAGGTGATATGGGCCGGCAGCGGCGGGACCTCGGGGTCGGTCTTAAATTCCAGCACCACCGGGCAGTCGGCGGCCAGGGCGTGATCCCAGGCGGTGGCGACCTGGTCGGCCTGGTCGCAGTAGATGCCCTTCAGGCCGATCAGCGCGGCGAACTGGTGGTAGGCCACGTCTGGAATCTGCTGGCTGGCGTCGAACTTGGGGTCGCCCTCCATGATGCGCTGCTCCCAGGTGACCTGGTTGAGGTCGCCGTTGTTGAACACGCACACGATCCAGCGCGGGTCCTCCCAGGTTTTCCAGTACTTGGCAACGGTGATCAGCTCGGCCATGTTGTTCATCTGCATGGCGCCGTCGCCCACCATGGCGATCACGGGACGGTGCGGATGGGCGAACTTGGCCGCGATCGCGTAGGGCACGGCGGCGCCCATCGAGGCCAGCCCGCCCGACAGCGAGCACATCTGCCCGCGCCTAATGCGCAGGTCGCGCGCATACCAGTTGGCGCAGGAGCCGGAGTCGCTGGTGATGATGGCCGCGTCCGGCAGGCGGGGCGACAGTTCCCAGGCCACCCGCTGCGGATTGATCGGGTTGGCGCTCATCATGGCGCGCTCGCGCATGGTGACCCACCAGTCGCGCACATGGTCTTCGATGCGCTCGCGCCAGGCGCCATCGGTCTTCTGGTGCAGCAGCGGCAGCAGGGCGCCCAGGGTTTGCGCGCTGTCGCCGTGCAGGTTGACCTCGGCCGGATAGCGCACGCTCAGCATGCCGGGGTCGATGTCGATCTGCACCGCGCGCGCCTGGCCTTCCTTGGGCAGGAACTCGGTGTAGGGAAATCCCGAGCCGATCATCAAGAGGGTGTCGCAATGCATCATCATGTCGTAGCTGGGCTCGGTGCCGAGGTAGCCGATCGAGCCTGTCACCCACGGCAAGTCGTCCGGCAGCGCGGCCTTGCCCAGCAGGGCCTTGGCCACGCCCGCGCCCAGGCGGTCGGCCACGGCGATCACCTCGTCGGTGGCGCCGAGCGCGCCCGCGCCCACCAGGATCGCCACCTTCTTGCCGGCGTTGAGGATGTCGGCCGCCTGCTGCAGGTCGGCCAGGTAGGGGATCACCTGCGGCTTGCGGTAGCCGATGCCCGACAGCACAGAGCCGTGGTGGCGCTGGGGCGCCTCGTAGGGCTCGTCCTGCAGGTCGCCGGGCAGGATCAGCACGGCCACGCCGCGCCCGGCGATGGCGATGCGCATGCCGCGGTCGACCATGTGGCGCACCTGGGCCGGCGCCTCGGCTTCCTGCACGTAGTCGGCCACGTCGGCGAACATGCGGTCCAGGTTCAGTTCCTGCTGATAGTGGGCGCCGCGTGCCGTGCGCGGGGCCTGGCCGGTGATCGCCAGCACCGGCATATGGTCGAGCTTGGCGTCGTACAAGCCCGTGATCAGGTGGGTCGCGCCGGGCCCGCCGGTGGACAGGCACACCCCCAGTTCGCCCGTGAACTTGGCGTGGGCGCAGGCCATGAAGGCGGCCATCTCCTCGTGCCGCACCTGGATGAAGCGGATCTTCTTGTCGGCGCGGTTGAGCGCGCCCAGCACGCCGTTGATACCGTCGCCCGGATAGCCGAAAATGGTCCGCACGCCCCAGTCGTAAAGGCGTTCCACAAAAAAATCACCGACGGTTTTACTCATGATCAGCTCGCTTTAAGATCGAATCTTCCAATGAATGCGGCAACGCCGACAAGGCCGGGAGACGGCGCGTCAGCGCGAACGGCCACGCTGGCGCTGGCGGAAAGGTATTACGGCGGGGCGGTGGAACAAGCGGGCGCGGCCGATGACGGCGCGCGGGGCGGGGCGGTTGCTGCGGGGATGGCGGAAGATGCGCTAGTCATGCCGGTGTCCTTGGCCGGCCATGGACTGGCCGTTCAAGAACACCTTAGCATGGGGCGGCTTGGCGGCGTCGCACCTTATATTCTGGCAATTTCACGCCGGGCGGACGGCGCCGGGGCCGTCCGCCCGCTTGCTTAGAACACTAGAACACGTAGTTCACCTTGACCGTGAACGCGCGCCCGATCGGCTTGGACACGTTCTGGGCGAACACCACGCGCGAGCTCAGACGCTGGTTCGACAGCGGCGGATTGGTGTTGAACAGGTTGTTGGCGCCCACCGTCATGCTCAGGTGGTCGTTGAACTTGTAGTGCGTGGTCAGGTTGTACAGCGTGTAGGACTTGATCACGTTGTAGTACGGCTGGCCCGGCTTCTGGGTCGGCAGCGCGTTGGTGTCCTCGTAGCTCGAGGTGTACGACTGGGTCAGCTGGGCGCCGAACTTCTGGTAGGTCCACGACAGGCGCAGGTTGTGGCGCCAGCGGTACACGTAGGTGTTGGCCGAGGTGGCGCCGGTGGCCAGCGCGCCCGCCCTGCCGACACTGTCGACCCATTCGCCGCCGTCGTCGGTCTGGCCTGCGTAACGGTTCACGTAGGTGCCGTCCAGGCTGGCGCCGAACTTGCCATAGCTGGTGGTCGGCCAGACGTAGTTGAAGCTGGTGTCGATGCCGCGCGTGCGCAGCCCGCCCATGTTCAGGCGCGTCTTGACGATGTAGTTGAGCGAGCCGTCTGGATTGCGCACGAACAGGTTGGCGTACTTGCCGACGTTATCGAAGATCGTGCTCTCGGTAATTTGGGCGATGGTGCCGGTCATGTCGATCGACCACAGGTCCAGCGACATCGTCATGTTCTTGAACGGCTCGATCACGATGCCGGCGGTGACCGTACGCGCCTTCTCCGGCTGCAGGGCCGGGTTGGCACCGGTCAGGGTGGTCAGGGTGGTGTTGCAGACCTTGGTCGGATCGAGGTTCAGGCCGGCGTACTTCGGATCGGTGGTGAGCGTGCCGGTGCCGGGGATCGACGGCGTGGCGCTAGGGCACAGCAGCGGATCGTCCCACTTCGAGGTCGACGGCGTCTTCGTCAGCGGCGTGCCGTACAGTTCGGGCAGGGTCGGGGCGCGGAAGCCGCGGCTGACGGTGGCGCGCAGCATCACGCTGCGCGCAGGCTGCCAGCGCACGCTCAGCTTGGGATTGACGGTCGAGCCGAAATCGCTGAAATGGTCGGCGCGCACGGCCGCCGTCAGGTCGAGCTGCTTGGTGACCGGCGCGTCCAGCTCCATGTACAGGCCGGCCACGTTGCGCGCGCCGCTAGGGGCCGAGTTCGGTGTGCCCGACACCTTATAGACGACGTCGTTGGAGACCGCGTCGGTGGAGTCGTGATACGTCTCGCGGTGGAAGTCGCCGCCCACGGCCAGCGCCAGATCGCCGCCGCCCAGGTCCATCAGCGAGCGCGACAGGTTGAAGTCGGTGCCGTAGAAATTGACGTGCGCCTTGCGGTAGTCGAGGCCTGCCACGCTGATGCTGTCCAGGTAAGCCTGGCCGGCCGCGTCCTGCTTGCCGAACGGATTGAGGGTGCCGTCGGCGACGCCCGAATAGATGCCGGGGGTGCGGAAGAAGCCGCTCTTCCAGCCGACGGTCCGCTTGCTCTGCGCGGCGGTCAGGCCAACCTTGTAGTCCCAGCCCATGACCGTGCCTTCGTCGGTCACCACCAGCCGGTTGGTGTTCTGGCGGTCGTCGGTGACGGCCGGGCCGGCTTCGTCCAGGCTCCAGGTCAGGGCCAGGTCCTGGCCGGTCACACCGGACACGGCCGGCACGCCGCCGCTGCCGCCCGGGTACCACTTGCTGGTGTTCTTGATGAACAGCGGCTTGCGCACGCCGGGGTTGAACTTGTCGTAGTCGGTCTGCGAGCCGAACGGCTGGGGCGGATTGACGGCGTCGATGTAGGACTCCGTGTTGAGCAGTTCCACCGTCAGCAGCTTGTCGTCGCCGTGGCGCAGCGAGGCCTTGGTGAACAGGGTGGTCTGCATCGCCTCGGGCAGCAGTTGCGGGTACAGGGTCGGGTCGAGGATACAGGTCTTGGTGCCCGAGCCGGAGGTCTTGGTCGAGGGCAGCGTGTACTGGGCGCCGTAGGGCGCGGCGCAGCCGGCGCCGAAATACGGGTTGCCGGTGGTGCTGGTGGCCTTGCCCTTGTTCCAGACCGTGAAGTTGGCCGGCGCCGACGAGGAGCCCGCCACGTTGGTGCCGAAGGGGTTGCCGCCAAGCTGGGCGATCAGGGCCGGATCGCTGATGTTCGGGCGGTCGCGCTGCATCAGCGCGGAGCGCTTCTGGTAGTCCAGGGTGGAGTACACGTTCCAGCCGTCCTTGTTCAGGTCGCCGATGCCGCCGATCAGGCTCACGCGCTGCTGGTCGCCGCCGCCGCTGCGTTCCGGCGCCACCCCGGACAGGGTCACGGCGGCGCCCTTGTAGCTGCGCTTGGTGATGAAGTTGACCACCCCGGCGATGGCGTCGGTGCCGTAGATCGAGGAGGCGCCGTCGCGCAGCACCTCGACCCGTTCCACCGCGCTCATCGGGATGACGTCGACGTTGATCGAGCTGTCGCCGATGGCCTCGTTGGGCAGGCGCTTGCCGTTGAGCAGCACCAGGGTGCGGTTGGTGTTCAGGCCGCGCATATTGATCATGGTGCCGGAGCCGCCGCCGCCGACCGGCTCGTTGGTCGAGCCGTAGGTGAGCGAGGTGGCCACCTCGGACATGGTGGTCAGGCCACGCGCGACCAGCTCGTCGGCCTTGATGGTGGTCAGGGGCAGGGCGTTCTCGCTCGCCACCCGGCGGATCGACGAGCCGGTGACCTCGACCCGGGTCATGGTGTCGCTGGATTGTTGGGCCTGCGCCTGGGCCTGGGCGGCCAGGGTCAGTACCGCAAGGGTAATCGACGACAGGATCAGGTGGGGTACCTTGTTCCGAGCATTCATGAAGATCTCCGTGTTTTTTTGTAAAGGGGAGCGCGCTCTCACGCAATATTGCACCGACCAATTCGAATAGTGGTTAGTCCAGGTGGAGAATTGGTCTGACCACAAATGGTGACGCCTCCCATTTCACAGGGCAATTACGAAAATCACCAACCACCGTTATGAAAAATGGCAAACCCGGTTTTCGCGCTATCTGCGGGGCGATATGGACATATAGCAATTCGGCATAGCGGCAATTACGCAACGTAATTGTGTGACAATCGCCACGCAGCCATTCCGAGCTTCCTATTGGCGCGCCGGCGTTCGCCGCCGCTTCCATTCACCTGCGTGCAGACAACCAGACAATCACAGCAAATGACGATGATCGACTCTATGGCGCCGCGCTGGCGCCCGGTGCTCGCCGCGCTCGCCGCCGGCCTATTCGCCGCGGCCGCTCCGGCCCATGCCACTTCCCCGCAATCCCTGGCCGGGCGCGAGCGTCTCTCGCTCGACCGCGGCTGGCTGTTCCACCTGGGCGACATTGTCCCGCCGGAGATCAAGGGGCACGAAGCTACCTACGGCAACGCCAAGGCCGGCAACGCGCCGGGCGCGGCCGGCACCACCTATGACGACGGCGGCTGGCGTACCCTGAGCCTGCCGCACGACTGGGCCGTGGAAGGCCCGTTCGACCCCAACGCCAACCTGTCGCAGGGCTACCGTCCGCGCGGGGTAGGCTGGTACCGGCGCTACCTGAAGGTCGACCCGGCCGAGCGCGGCCGCCACTTCGAACTGCAGTTCGACGCCATCGCCACCCACGCCACGGTATGGGTGAACGGCAACGTGGTGCACCGCAACTGGTCCGGCTACAACGGCAACAACATCGACATTACGCCCTATCTGCGCTATGGCGAGGCCACCAACACCATCGCCGTGCGCGACGACGCCAGCGCCATGGAAGGCTGGTGGTACGAGGGCGCCGGCATGTACCGCCACGCCTGGCTGGTCAAGACGGCGGCGGTGCACGTCGTCACCGACGGGGTCCACGCCACCCCGCGCCTGGGCAAGGACGGCACATGGCGTATCCCGGTCGAGGTCACCCTGGAAAACAGCGGCACCAAGGACGCCGACGTGACGGTCGAAGTCACCGTGCGCGACCCGGCCGGCAAGCTGGTCGCCACCCAGACCCGCCCCGCCCACGTGGCCGTGCTGGGCCAGGCCGTGGCCCAGCTGCCGCTGGCGATTCCCGCCCCGGTGCTGTGGTCGGTCGCCCAGCCGCGCCTGTACCAGGTCAGCACCCGCATTCTGCAGGCCGGCAAGGCGGTCGACGAGGTGGCCCTGCACACGGGCCTGCGCACCATCCGCTTCGACGCCAACAAGGGCTTCTTCCTCAACGGCGAGCACATGAAGCTGCAGGGCGTGTGCATCCACCAGGACCACGCCGGGGTCGGCGTGGCGCTGCCCGACGCGATCTGGGCATACCGCCTGCGCCGCCTGAAGGAACTGGGCGTGAACGCGATCCGCTTTTCGCACAACGCCCCGGCCGCCGAAGTGCTCGACATGATCGACCGCATGGGCTTCCTGGTGATGGACGAGAACCGCAACTTCAATCCCTCGCCCGACTACATGAAGCAGCTCGAATGGATGGTCAGGCGCGACCGCCACCACCCGGGCGTGATCCTGTGGTCGGTGTTTAACGAGGAGCCCGTGCAGGGCACCGAGATCGGCTACGAGATGGTGCGCCGCATGGCCGCGGCCGTGAAGGCGCTGGACGACACCCGCCCGGTGACGGCGGCCATGAACGGCGGCTTCTTTAGCGCGCTGAACGTGTCCAACGCGGTCGACGTGCTCGGCGCCAACTACCAGGTGCGCGACTACGACCGCTTCCACAAGGCGCGGCCCGACATGCCGTTCACCAGCTCGGAAGACACCTCGGCCTTCATGACCCGCGGCGAATTCACCACCGACAAGGAGCACAACCTCATCGCCAGCTACGACGATGACTTCGCCAACTGGGGCAACAGCCACCGCGACGCCTGGGAGGCGATCGCCAAGCGCGATTACGTGGCCGGCGGCTTTGTCTGGACCGGCTTCGACTACCGCGGCGAGCCCACCCCCAACAGCTGGCCGTCGGTCAGCTCGGTGTTCGGTATCATGGACCTGAACGGCTTTCCCAAGAACGCCTATTACATCCACCAGGTGCAGTGGATCAAGGACCGTCCGCTGGTCTACCTCGCGCCGCACTGGAACTGGCCGGGCAAGGAGGGCAAGGACATCCGCGTGATGGTGATGGCCAACGTCGAGCGCGTCGCGCTGCTACTGAACGGCAAACCACTGGGCGAGCAGCAGGTGGACCCCTACCGCATGAACTATTTCAAGGTGGCCTACCAGCCGGGCAAGCTGGAGGCGCTCGGCTACCGCGGCGGCAAGGAAGTCGCGCGCGCGGTGGTCGAAACCACGGGCGCCCCGGCCGCGCTGGAACTGGTGCCGGACCGCGCCGGATTGAACGGCGACGGACGCGACGCCATGCCGATCACGGTGCGCGCGCTGGACGCCGCCGGGCGCGCCGTGCCCGTGGCCAGCGACCTGGTCACCTTTGCCGTCAGCGGCGCCGGCAAGTCCATCGGCCACGGCAACGGCGACCCCAACTCGCACGAGGACGAAAAAGGCCCCACCCGCCACCTGTTCAACGGCCTGGCCCAGCTGATCGTGCAGACCAACGACGACAGCAGCGGCGAGCTGGTCGTCACGGCGAGCGCGCCCGGCCTGGCGCCGGCACGCGTGGTGCTGCCGGTGCACAAGGTGGCGCCGGTGCCGACCGTGCCGCCCACGGCAGCGCCCTTGACCTTCGTGCGCGACTTCCGCATTTCGCCGGGCAGCGCCGTGCGGCCCGACCCGAACCAGAAGCTGGCCGATTTCGACATGAACACCTGGGGCTGGGGCCAGCCGCCGATGCTGGAAAGCGGCGCGGTCGGCAGCGACGGCCAGGGCGGCCCCTTCCACCTCTACCGCGCCAGCTTCACGCCGCGCCAGCAGATGGCCGACGGCAGCGCGCGCATCAGTTTCGCGCGCATCGTCGGCAAGGCCGAGGTCTGGCTCGACGGCGTGTTGCTGGGCAAGAAGGACAGCGCCAAGCCGGCCGCCCTGCGCGTGCCGCTGCCGGCCGGCGCCGGCGCGCGCGAGCTGCGCGTGATCGTCGAAGGCGAGGGTGTTCAGCCGGCCGGCATCGAGGGCCGGGTGGTGGTCGAGCCGGCGCGGTAGGGGCGGACAGCCCGTCGGGTTGGGGATTGTCGGCTGTCTGGATCAACAATCGATGCGCTTCGTCCCCAAGTTCGATCGCTGCTATGCCGCACGCGCCAACTGGCGCCGGCGCAGCAGCAGAAACACCGCCGGCACCACCAGCAGCGACAGCAGCGGCGCCGTGATCATTCCCCCGATCATGGGCGCCGCGATCCGCTGCATCACTTCCGATCCGCTTCCCTCGCCTAGCATCACCGGCACCAGCCCGGCCACGATGACGGCCACCGTCATCGCCTTCGGGCGCACCCTCAGCAGCGCCCCCTCGCGGATCGCAGCCAGCAGGTCCGCGTCGCTGGCCTGGCCGGCCGCCAGCCGCGCCGCCCATGCGTTCTTCAGGTAGAGCAGCATGATCACACCGAACTCGGCCGCCACCCCGGCCAGCGCGATGAAGCCGACGCCGCCCGCCACCGACAGATTGTGCCCAAGCAGCCACAGCAGCCAGACGCCGCCGCCCAGCGCGAACGGCAAGGTGGCCATGATCAGGGCCGCCTCGTCGAAGCGCCCGAAGGTCAGGTACAGCAGCACGAAGATGATCGCCAGCGTGGCCGGCACCACCACCGCCAGGCGGGCGGCGGCGCGCTGGAGGTACTCGAACTGGCCCGACCAGCTCACCGAATAGCCGGCCGGCAGCGCGACCGAGCTGGCGACCGCCTGGCGCAGGTCGTCGACCACGGCGCCCACGTCGCGCCCGCGCACGTCCACGTAGACCCAGCCCGACAGGCGCGCGTTCTCGCTCTTGAGCATGGACGGGCCGTCGGCGAGCGCGACGCGCGCCACGTCGCCCAGCGCGATGCTGGCGCCGCGCTCGGTCAGCACCGGCAGCTGGCGCAGCTTCTCGACCGAGTCGCGCAGTTCGCGCGGGTAGCGCACGTTGATCGGGAAGCGCTGCAAGCCCTCGACGGTCTCGCCGACGTTCTCGCCGCCGATGGCGCCGGCCACCACGCCTTGCACGTCGGCGATGTTCAGGCCGTAGCGCGCGGCGGCGGCGCGGTCGATCCGCACGTCGATGTAGCGCCCGCCGGCAAGGCGCTCGGCCAGCGCCGACGACACCCCCGGCACCCGGCGCGCCACGGCCGCGATGGCCGCGCCGATGCGGTCGATCTCGCGCAGGTCCGCGCCGGCCACCTTGACCCCGATCGGGCTCTTGATGCCGGTGGCGAGCATGTCGATGCGGTTGCGGATCGGCGGCACCCACAGGTTGGTCAGGCCCGGAACCCGCACCACCCGGTCGAGCTCCTCGACCAGCCGGGCCGGGGTCATGCCGGCGCGCCATTGCTCACGCGGCTTGAAGGCGACGGTGGTCTCGAACATCTCCAGCGGGGCCGGATCGGTGGCGCTGTCGGCGCGCCCGGCCTTGCCGAACACGCTCGCCACCTCGGGCACGGTCTTGATGAGGCGGTCGGTCTGCTGCAGCAGCTCGGCCGCCTTGGGCGCGCTCAGGCCGGGCAGGGCCGAGGGCATGTACAGCAGGTCGCCCTCGTCGAGCGGGGGCATGAATTCCGCGCCCAGCCGGGACAGCGGCAGCAGCGCGGCGAAGGTCACGACGGCGGCCACGGCGATGGTGGCCTTGGGGTGGCGCAGCACGGCGTCGAGCACGGGGCGGTACAGGGCGATGAGGGCGCGGCTGAGCGGATTGTCGTGCTCGCGGGGGACCCTGCCGCGGATCAGGTAGCCCATCAGCACCGGCACCAGGGTGACCGCCAGCGCGGCGGCCGCAGCCATGGCGTAGGTCTTGGTGAACGCCAGCGGCGCGAACAGCTTGCCTTCCTGGGCCTCGAGCGTGAACACCGGCACGAACGAGAGCACGATGATCAGCAGCGAGAAGAACAGCGCCGGGCCGACCTCGGCCGCCGCCGCCCCGATCACCTGCCAGTGCGCATCGCCTTGCAGCGCCTGGCCCGGATGCGCGTGCTGCCAGGCCTCGATATGCTTGTGGGCGTTTTCGATCATCACCACGGCCGCGTCGACCATGGCGCCGATGGCGATCGCGATCCCGCCCAGCGACATGATGTTGGCGTTCACGCCCTGGTAGCGCATCACCACGAAGGCCGCCAGGATTCCCAGCGGCAGCGAGACGATCGCCACCAATGCCGAGCGCAGGTGGAACAGGAACAGCGCGCACACCAGCGCCACGACGATGAATTCCTCGACCAGCTTGCCGCGCAGGTTGGCCACCGCGCGCTCGATCAGGCGCGAGCGGTCGTATACGGGCACGATCTCGACCCCGGCCGGCAGCCCCGGCTTGAGCGCTTCCAGCCTGGCCTTGACGGCGGCGATGGTCGTCAGCGCGTTTTTGCCGGAGCGCATGATGATCACGCCGCCGGCCACCTCGCCCTCGCCGTTGAGCTCGGCGACCCCGCGCCGCATCTCCGGCCCCAGCGCGATGCGCGCCACGTCGCCCAGGCGCACCGGCACGCCGGCCGCGCTGACGCTCAAGGGTATCTGGCGGAAGTCGTCCAGCGACGTGAGGTAGCCGGAGGCGCGCACCATGTACTCGGCCTCGCCCTGCTCCAGTACCGAGCCGCCGCTCTCCTGGTTGGCCTTGCGCACCGCGTCCACCACCTTGGCCTGGGTGATGCCGTAGGCGCGCAGGCGATCCGGGTCGAGCACGATCTGGTACTGGCGCACCATGCCGCCCACGCTGGCCACCTCCGCGACGTTGGGCAGGGCCTTGAGCTCGAACTTGAGGAACCAGTCCTGTAGCGCGCGCAGCTGCGACAGGTCATGCCGGCCGCTGCGGTCCACCAGCGCGTATTCGTACACCCAGCCGACCCCGCTCGCATCCGGCCCCAGCGCCGGCCTGGCCTGGGCCGGCAGGCGCGCCTGCGCCTGGTTCAGGTATTCCAGCACGCGCGAACGGGCCCAGTAGGGATCGGTGCCGTCCTCGAACAGGATGTAGACGAAGGAATCGCCGAAGAAGGAATAGCCGCGCACGGTTTTCGCGCCCGGCACCGACATCATCGTCGTGGTCAACGGATAGGTGACCTGGTCCTCGACGATCTGCGGGGCCTGGCCGGGCAGGCTGGTGCGCACGATGACCTGGGTGTCGGACAGGTCGGGCAGGGCGTCGAGCGGGGTGCGCGGCAGCGCCCAGATCCCCCATGCGGCCAGCATGGCGCAGGCCAGCAGCACCAGGGCGCGGTTGGCGATCGACCAGCGGATCAGGCGCGCGATCATGGGTGGACTCCGTGCGCGGCGGCGGGCTCTGACGGGACGGGCCCGCCGCGCGCGGCGACGCCTTTCAGGCTGGCTTCGGAATCGAGCAGGAACTGGCCCGAGACGACCACCTTCTGCCCAAGCGTCAAGCCGCTGCGGATTTCGGTGAGTCCGTCCGCCTCCGCGCCGGTGACGACCTGCGCCGGCACGAAGCCGTCGCCCTGGGCCAGCATTACCACCGCGCGGGTGCCGGTCTGGATCACCGCTTCGCTGGGCACCAGCAACACCTCGCCACCCGGCGCGGGCGCGAACGTGACGGTGGCGAACATGCCCGGCACCAGCTCCGCCGCCGGGTTGGCCAGGGCCACACGCACCTTGAGCGTGCGCGTGGCCGGATCGATCTCGGGCAGCACCGCGCTGACCTTGCCCTTGAACAGCGTGTCCGGGAAGGCCGCCGCGCGCGCCTGCACGGCGCCGCCCGGGCGCACGTCGGCGGCGCGGCTTTCCGGCACCTCGGCGTTGAGCCACACGGTGCCGATACCGTTGATGCGAAACAGCGCCGCGCCGGCTGCGAACGTCATGCCCTCGCGCGCACCCAGCTCGGCCACCACGCCGGCAATCGGCGCGTTGACGGTGACACGCGGCTGCACCTTGCCGCTGGCGGCCACGCGGGCGATCTGGGCCTCGCTCATGCCGGCCTGGCGCATGCGCTCGCGCGCCGCGTCCACGAGCTTGGCCACGCCACTGGCCTGCAGCCGCTGCGCGGTCAGCAGTTCTTCCTGGGCCGCCACCCAGTCCGGCACGTACAGTTCGGCCAGCGGCTGGCCTTTCCTGACCCGTTCCAAAGGTGCGCGCACGTACAGCTTCTCGACGTAGCCGCTGGCGCGCGCCTGCACCAGCGCCAGATCGGCTTCGTCATAGGCGATGGCACCGACCGCCGCCAGTGTCTGCGCCAGCGGCGCGCGCTTGACCTCGGCGGTGCGGATGCCGAGGTTCTGGCGCATGGCGGGGGCGATGCTCACCGCGGCGCCGGACTGCGCGCCGTCGCCAGTGTTGTCCTGCCCGCTGTCGGCGTACACCGGCACTAGCTGCATGTCCATGAACGGCGACTTGCCGGGGTGGTCGAATTTCTTCTCCGGGAACATCGGGTCGTGCCAGTACAGGGGCTGCCTGGCCGGCGGCGTCGTGCTGGCCTGTTGCGCCGGGGGCGGCGCGTGCTGGGTGCCGAGCCAGTAAAAGCCGGCCGCGGCGGCCGCCTGCACGACGATGACGGCGATGACGATGGTCACGATGCGCTTGTTCGGCTGGTTCATTGTGGATTCCTTGCCTGCGCCGCGGCGCCGGCGATACTGTCGTCGGGAAGGAGAAACTGGAGGCGCGCCCACACGCTGGCGGTGTCGCTTTCGAGCTGCAGCGCTTGCAGCCGCACGGCGATCTCGTCGCGCCGCGCCGCGAGCAGGTCGGCCAGGCTGCCCCTGGCGCCGCGGTAGGTGCCCAGTGCCGCTTCGGCGCGGGCGCGCGCCAGCGGGATGAGCTCGCGCCGGTAGCGCTCCTGCCGCTCGCGGCCGTTGTCCCACTCCTCGATCAGGGCGCGCGTGGCCGCGTCCTGCTCGCGCAGGGTCTCCTCGCGTTCGGCGCGGGCCTGTTCGACCGCGGCCAGGCGGGCAGCCACCTCGCGGTCCTGGCGCTTGGCGCGGTCCCATTGCAGCGGTAGCGACACGCCCACCGACAACATGTTGGCGTATGCCGGCCCGCGCTGCTGGTAGGCCAGCTCGACGCTCCAGTCGGCGTGGGTGTTGGCCTGCGCCAGTGTCGCCTCCGCCTCGGCCACGTCTTGCTGGCGCCGCATCAGGGCCACTTGCGGATGGTGTTCGAGCGCGCTGTCCAGGTGCGCTCTGCTCAATCCGATGCTGTCCATCGATGGCGGCTCCGCCAGCGGCTGGTCCGGCGTGGTGCCGGTCCAGCGCGCGAGCAGGATGCGGGCCGTGCGCACGCGCCGTTCCAGTTCGCTGGCGCGGTCCTGCGCGAGCGCCAGCGCGGCGTGGGCGGCCAGCAGATCGGCCTGGCTGGCGCGTCCGCCCCGGTAGCTGGCGTCGGCGGCATCGATCTCCAGGCGCGCCTGGGTCTCCTGCTCGGCCGCCAGCGCCGCCATCTTCTCGGCGTAGTGGCGCTCGAGCCAGGCCAGGGCGGTCTCGCGCTCAACGGCCGCCAGCGCGAGCGAGCGTGCCGCGCCGGCCTGGTCGGCCTGGCGCTCGTAGACCGCCGCGCGCGCGCGCCGCTTGTCGGCGCCGGTCAATTCCTGCATCACGCCGATCCGGCGCATGGTCATGTTGTCGGCGCCGAGACTGAATCTGTCGGGGCCGCCGAGCGGCAGATTGTCGATGCCGGCACGAAGCACGGGATCGGGAAGCTGGCCTGCCGCCACGGCCATCGCGCGGGCGGCGCCGGCGGCCGCGTCCTGGGCTGGCAACTGGCGCGAGCGCAGCACCGCGTCGCGCTGCGCGTCGGCCAGGGACAAGGGAAGGTCGGCGCCGCGCGCGCCGGCGCAGCCGAACGCGCCCACCAGGGCCAGCGCGATCAGGCGGATGGAAACACGGCCAGCGCGGTATGGCGCTGCAATCAGGGAAAACATACGGACTCCAGGAAGCGGTCATCGGCATCGCGCGCACACGGCGCGGCGATGGGCAAATCAGGCAGCCTGGAAGGTCAGATTCGGAAACAGCAGTGGCGAATGGATAGCGGGGGCGCGCTGGCGCGTTCTGGTAGGACAGCGGCGGCCGCGCGCTCGGGCGCAGTGGTCGTGGCGACGGTGGTCGGCAGCACGCCCACAAGGGAAGTGGCGACGAACGGCAGCACCGGTGGCGCGGCCGGCGTGTCCGCGCTTTGCTGCGCGTTGGCGCAGTGGGCATGGCACAGGCCGGGCTTGGCCGGATCGGTGCGCGCGCAATGGCTCATGTTGCCCGCGCGAGCGTCACGTGCCGGTGCACCCGCCACCATGCCGGCGCCGGCCGGACAGGCGTACGCCGCCACGGCCAACTGGGTGAACAGCAGACTGAGGAAGGTGAGCAGCGCTGTCAGTACGCGCCTGTTGCGGGAAAGTTTCATCGGTTGAGCAAAATCATAGCACATGGAGGGCGCCGGAATCGCGCGTGGCGGCGGCAGTCTAGCCGTGCGCCGCCGCGCGATTGATGTAGATCACGGTTTCGGGCAGCATCGAGCGGCTACAGTGGTGGCATCAGGCGACTTCACGAACGATGTGCCGACTATGCCGCATACCATCACTCCGCTGCACCAGCATCGTGGGTCCGACCGGGCGGACGAGACGGCGGATGCGTTCGGCACGCCGGATGGGGGGGCCGATGTGGCCATGGTCTATACCTGTCCAATGCACCCCGAAATCCACCAGGACCGGCCCGGCGCCTGTCCGAAGTGCGGCATGACGCTCGAGCCCTTGATACCGGCGGCGGCCGAGAACCCGGAAGATATCGAACTGCGCGACTTCACCCGCCGCTTTTGGCGCACCTTGCCATTGACCGTCATGGTGACTGTGCTGGCCATGTTCGGCCATCGCCTCGGCCTGCTAAACATGCGCGTTCAAAGCTGGGTCGAGCTGGTATTGTCGCTTCCGGTGGTGCTGTGGGCCGCCCTGCCGTTCTTTGCGCGCGCCGGCCGGTCACTGCTCAACCGCAGCCCAAACATGTGGACCTTGATCGGGCTCGGCACCGGCGCGGCCTTCCTCTACAGCGTGGTGGCCACGCTCGCTCCGGGCGTCTTTCCCGCCACCTTCAGGTCCATGGGCCGGGTCGGCGTGTACTTCGAGGCCGCGGCGGTCATCATATCGCTGACCCTGCTGGGGCAGATGCTGGAGCTGCGTGCCCGCTCCCATACGGCGGCGGCGATCCGCGCGCTGCTCGACCTGGCGCCGCGAATGGCGCGGCGGGTGCGGCCCGACGGCGCCGAGGAAGACGTGCCGGTCGCTCATGTGCACGTGGGTGACCTGCTGCGCGTGCGCCCCGGCGAACGGGTGCCGGTCGATGGCGTCGTCGTCGATGGCGTCAGCGCGGTCGACGAATCCATGCTGACGGGCGAGCCGATCCCGGTCACCAAAAGGTCCGCCGACAAGCTGATCGGGGCCACCGTCAACGCCACCGGCGCGCTGCTCATGCGCGCCGAGAAAGTCGGCGCCCACACTGTGCTGGCCCAGATCGTGGCAATGGTCGCCGCAGCCCAGCGCTCCCGCGCGCCGATGCAGCGCATGGCCGACGTGGTGGCGCGCTATTTCGTCGGCGCCGTGGTGGCCGTCGCCGTCGCGACCTTCTTCGCCTGGGGCCTGCTGGGGCCCGCGCCCGGCTGGGTATTTGGGCTGATCAACGCCGTGGCCGTGCTCATCATTGCGTGTCCGTGCGCGCTGGGCCTGGCCACCCCGATGTCCATCATGGTCGCAACCGGCAAGGCGGCCACCCGCGGCGTGCTGTTCCGCGATGCCGCCGCCATCGAAAAACTGCGCGAGGTGGACACCATCCTCGTCGACAAGACCGGCACCCTGACCGAAGGCAAGCCGGGCTTCGAGCGTGCCATCGCCGCGCCCGGCTTCACGGAAGACGAGGTGCTGCGCCTGGCGGCCAGCGTGGACCAGGGCAGCGAACATCCGCTGGCCGAGGCCATCGTGCGCGCGGCGCGCGCCCATGGCCTGGCCTTGAGCCCGCCCGAGGGCTTCGAGTCCGCCGGCGGCATCGGCGTGCGCGGCACGGTGGAGGGCCACGCGGTGGTACTTGGCAACACGGCCTTGATGGAGCAGGCCGGCGTCGCGGTGACGCCCCTGCGTGCACACGCCGAACTGCTGCGGGGCGGGGGCGCCAGCGTGGTCTACCTGGCCGTCGACGGACGGGCGGCGGGCTTGCTGGCGGTGTCCGATCCCATCAAGCCGAGCAGCTTCGAGGCCTTGGCCACGCTCCACGCGGCCGGGATGCGCGTCGTCATGGCCAGCGGCGACGGCATCACCACCGCCAAGGCCGTCGGCCAGCGGCTCGGCATCGAGGAAGTGCACGGCGAGGTGACGCCGGCCGACAAGCTGGCCCTGGTCGAACAGCTACAGCGCGCCGGCCGCGTGGTGGCGATGGCCGGCGACGGCATTAACGACGCGCCGGCCCTGGCCAAGGCCGATGTTGGCGTGGCCATGGGCACTGGGACCGACGTGGCCATGAACAGCGCGCAGGTCACCCTGGTCAAAGGCGACCTGCGCGGCATCGCTGACGCGCGCCTGATCTCCATGGCCACGGTACGCAATATGCGCCAGAACCTGCTGTTTGCGCTGATCTACAATGCGCTCGGCATCCCGCTCGCGGCCGGCGTGCTGTATCCGTTCACCGGCTGGCTGCTCTCGCCCATGATCGCCGCGCTGGCGATGAGCCTGAGCTCGGCCTCGGTGATCGGCAACGCCCTGCGGCTCAGGTAGCCGGTCGGCAACGCCCTGCGGCTCACGTAGCCAGTTCGGCACCGGCGCGCCTGCGCTATTCGTTGTTTGGGCGTTACCGCTGTGCCGACATCGCTGCTGAAGCTGTTGTTTTTGGGCCTGGTGTGCGCCGCCGCACCGTCAGGCGGACGCGCCTCGGCCAAGCTCGCAGGCGAAGCCGCAACGGCCGTCGCCGCTAAACGCAAGAAAGAGATAGCTGATGAATAGGATAACGATCGCGCTGGGCCTGGTGTTGGCCGCGTACGGAGCGACCTGCGCCGCCCAAATGAACATGAATATGAGCAACGACAGCGCACAGGAGGCAAAGCAGCAGCACGACGCGGCGATGCCGCGCACGGCGCAGACGCAAGTGCCCATGGCACACGACGCGATGGACTCCTCGAAGAGCGTTCAGAAACAGAATCCCCAAGGCATGCAGGGGATGGAGCACACGGATGGCACGCAGGGCATGGATGGCATGCATCACATGGACGCCATGGATAGCACGCACAACATGGACGGCATGGGTGGTATGAGCGGCATGTACGGCCCTTACGCGATGACGCGCGAAGCCTCGGGCACCTCATGGCAGCCCGACGCGACGCCGATGGAAGGCATCCACGCCATGAACGGCCCCTGGATGACGATGATGCATGGCTATGTCGATGCCGTCGTCGACCATCAGGGCGGTCCCCGCGGCGCCAGCAAGACCTTCGCAGAGAGCATGCTCATGGTGATGGCGCAGCGGCAGTTCGGGGACGACACGGTCGGCCTGCGCGCGATGGTGTCGCTGGACCCGGCGATGGGCAAGGGCGGCTATCCGCTGCTGTTCCAGACCGGCGAAAGCGCAGACGGGCGCACGCCACTGGTCGACCGCCAGCACCCCCACGACCTGCTGATGGAACTGGCGGGCAGCTACAGCCGCAGGCTCGGCCCGGACAGCTCGGCTTTCCTGTATGCCGGCCTTCCCGGCGAGCCGGCGCTGGGGCCCACCGCCTTCATGCACCGTGCCTCCGGCATGGACAATCCCGAGGCGCCGCTCACCCACCACTGGCTCGACTCGACCCACATCAGCTTCGGCGTACTCACCGCTGGCTACGTCTGGCGCGGCCTGAAAGCCGAGGTGTCGGCCTTCAACGGGCGCGAGCCGGACCAGAACCGTTGGAACATGGAAGTGCGCAAGCTCGACTCCGCTTGCGCCCGCCTGTCGTGGAATCCCACCCCCGAATGGGCGTTCCAGGTCAGCCATGGCCGCCTGGACAGCCCCGAGCAGCTCGAGCCCGCGATCGCGGTCCACCGCACCACCGCCTCGGCCAGCTTCCAGCATGCGATCGATGGCCATCCGATGCAAACCACGTTCGCATGGGGGCGCAACCGCAAGGACCCGGGCGGCAGCACTAACGGTTACCTGCTCGAATCGGCCATCAAGCTGGCCGGCGACACCACCGTGTTCGGGCGCGCCGAAAGCGTCCAGAACGATGAACTGTTCCACGAAGGCGAGGCGCTGCACGGCCAGATGTTCACCGTCCGCAAGATCAGCCTCGGCGTCGTGCACGACTTCTTCGCAGTCGGCAACGTCAAGTTTGGCGCCGGCGCGCTGGTCAGCAAATACGCCGCACCAGCGGCGCTCGACCCCATCTACGGTGCCAGCCCATCGTCCGCCATGCTGTTCTTCCGCGCCAAACTGGCGATGCAGTAGCACCGGCATCTGCATGCCTCGCCGGATCGCGCCAGTCGGCCACGCATGCCTGTCTGGCGGGAGCGCGCCAATTGCCCAGGCGTGGCGGTGTAGCTCGATCGCGGCGGGCAAGCACGCCCGCCGCATTGTCCGATCATCGGACACGCCAGCGCAGCGCCCATTCGACCTGCTGGCGCGCGCTTGATCTGGCTCAAACCGACCGGGACGCCCCGTTCTACAGTAGGCCGGACGGGCGCCGCCAGACCTGCCGTGTCGCGACGTCTGTGCAAGCCGCCAAAGGGAACGCCATGCCGCAAAATCAGGAACGTCCGGCCGGTCCCAGGGCAACACTATGGCTCTGGTTCTTGCTGCCAATGCTGGCCTATCTTGTGCTGCTCGGCCTTCCTAGCGCGCAAACTGAAAACCTGGACTACAGCGATTTTCGCCGCCAGCTTATCGCTGGCAAGCTCGATAATCTCGCCATTGGCCCCGACATCATCGAAGGCAGCGTGCGCGCCAGCGGCGCGAGCGACCCCAAGACCGGCCAGCCGGTCCCGGCGCGCCGCTTTTCCACCGTACGCGTCTACGATCCAGACCTGATCGATGCGCTAGAAGGGGCGGGCGTGCACTACACCGGCACCATCAAGAGCCAGACCGCCGCCAACCTGCTGTCCTGGATGCTGCCGATCGGGCTACTGCTCATGTTCTCGGGCTACCTGAGCAGCAAGGGTGTCGGTGGCGGCTTCGCCTTCAATCCCGGCAAGAGCCGCGCCCGCATCTATTCCGAGAGCAAGACCGGGGTGAAGTTCGCCGATGTGGCCGGCGTGGACGAAGCCAAGGCCGAGCTGTCCGAGATCGTGGACTTCCTCAAATATCCCCAGCGCTACCAAAAGCTGGGCGGGCGCATCCCCAAGGGCGTGCTGATCGTCGCCGCGCCCGGCACCGGCAAGACCCTGCTGGCCAAGGCGCTGGCCGGGGAGGCCGGGGTGCCGTTCTTCTCCATCAGCGGTTCCGAGTTCGTCGAGCTGTTCGTCGGCGTCGGCGCGGCGCGCGTGCGCGACCTGTTCGCCCAGGCGCTGGCCAAGGCGCCGTGCATCGTCTTCATCGACGAGCTCGACGCGCTGGGCAAGGCGCGCGGCATCGGCGCCATGGCCGCCACCCACAGCGAACAGGAGCAGACCCTCAACCAGCTGCTGGTGGAAATGGACGGCTTCGATCCCAACAGCGGCGTGATCATCCTCGCCGCCACCAACCGGCCCGAGGTGCTGGACCCGGCCCTGCTGCGGCCCGGGCGCTTCGACCGCCACGTCGCGCTCGACCGGCCCGACCTGCGGGGCCGCCTCGACATTCTCAACGTGCACGCCAAGAACGTCCCCCTCGCAGGCGACGTCGACCTGAAAAAGGTCGCGGCCCAAACGGCCGGTTTCGCCGGCGCCGACCTGGCCAACCTGGTCAACGAGGCGGCCTTGCACGCGGCCCGCCTCGGGCATGCGCGGGTCGACGCAAGCGATGTCGACGAAGCGCTGGACCGCATCGTGGCCGGCCTGGAGAAGCGCTCGCGCATCATCAGCCCGGATGAGAAACATACCGTCGCCTACCACGAGGCGGGGCACGCGCTGACGGCCCAGTTCCGCGCCCACGCCGACCGCGTCGCCAAGATATCGATCATCCCGCGCGGCATCATGGCGCTCGGCTACACCCAGCAACTGCCGGCCGAGGACCGCTACCTGCTGCGCCGCAGCGAGCTGCTGGACCGGCTCGACGTGCTGCTCGGCGGGCGGGTGGCCGAGGAACTGGCGCTGGGCGACATCTCCACCGGTGCCCAGAACGATCTGCAAAACGCCAGCGACCTGGCGCGCCAGATGGTGAGGCAGTACGGCATGAGTGAACGGCTGGGCCTGGCCACCTTCGAGGACGTGCGCTCGCCTTTCCTCAATCCCGCCGCCACGGCCGAGCTCAAGCCGTACAGCGACACCACGGCCGAGACCATCGACGCCGAAGTCAAGGCACTGCTGGACCAGGCCCACGCGCGCGTGCGCGCCACCCTGGAACAGCATCGCGGCCTGCTCGATAGCCTCGCCAAGCTGCTGCTGGAACGCGAAACGGTCGACCGCGCCGCCCTCGATGCGCTGATCGGCGCCCAGGCGGAGGACCCAAGGCCTGCGCTGGCGCGCGATTGACGCGGATCAAACCGGCGCCCAAGCACGATGCAATGCTCAACCTGCGCGCCCGGGAATGACCTCGATCAGCGCGGCACCGAACAAGGAGTGAATGCCATGATCAGCGATTCCGAAGTCAAGCGTAACGTCGAGCACGAACTGGAGTGGGACGCCGGCCTTGACGCAACGAACATTGGCGTGACCGTCGATAGCGGCGTCGTCACGCTGACCGGCCAGGTAAAACGCTACAACGAAAAACTGGTGGCCGAGGCCGCCGCCAAGCGCGTCAAGGGTGTCTTTGGCGTGGCCAACGACATTGAAACCAAACTGGGGCCGGATGCGCGGACCGACGCGGAGGTGGCGCGCGACGCGGTGACCGCGCTGCAGTTGCAGTTGCCGGTGTCGGCACAGGCGATCAAGGTCATCGTCGAAAACGGGCACCTGCGCCTGGAAGGGGAGGTCGAGTGGCACTATCAGCGCCAGCAGGCGGCCAGGGCGGTGCAGGGCCTGCGCGGCGTCAAGGGCGTCAACAACCAGATCACGCTCAAGCCGGCCGTGTCGTCCAAGGAAGTGCGCGGCAACATCCAGGCGGCCTTCCATCGCAGCGCCCAGCTCGAGGCCAACCGGGTCAATATCGAGACGACCGGCAGTGAGGTCGAGCTTAACGGCACTGTCAAGACCTGGGCCGAGCGAGAGGAAGCCGAGCGTGCTGCTTGGATGGCGCCCGGCGTGTCGCGGGTGGTCAACAATATCCGCATCAATGCATAAGGGGCGCGTCGCGTCGCACGCCCAACAGCGCGTTTAGCAGAGCATCGCGCCGCACGCGCGCGGCAGCACGTTTGGCACCTCGCGACGACAAGCGCGCGGCTCAGCGCGTCGCGCCAGGCATTGCGGTGCCGCCGCCGGGTGCGGCAATCGCTCAGCGCCACGGCGGCGTCCAGCACGGCGAGCGGCATGGATGCTGGCGCGCGCCGCTGATCGCCATGCCTTGCTACGCTAACAGCAGCGGGGTGGCCCGCGCCAAGCGCGAAGGCTCGCACTCCCATGACACCCCACATCGCCGACGACGCCCCGCTGGTATGCACGATAGGCCACTCCAACCGGCCGCTCGAGGTTTTCATCTCGCTGCTGCAAGCCAATGGGATCGAGCACGTGCTCGACGTGAGGACCGTACCGCGTTCGCGCCACAATCCCCAGTACGAGCAAGACGCGCTGGCGGCATCGCTGGCCGCGATCGGGGTCGCGTACACCCACGTTCCCGGCCTAGGTGGCCTGCGCCATGCGCTGCCTGATTCGCCCAACACCGGCTGGCGCAACAGCTCGTTCCAAGGCTACGCCGACTACATGCAGACGCCCCAGTTTGCCGACAATGTGGACTGGGTCGCCCATCTGGCACAGCGCGAACGCTGCGCGCTGATGTGCGCGGAGGCCGTCCCATGGCGCTGCCACCGCTCCTTGATCGGCGACGCGCTGCTGGTGCGTGGCGTGCGCGTCGAGGACATCATCGGCCCCAAAGGCCGCAAGCCGCACCTGCTGACCGGGTTCGCGCACGTCGACGCGGACCGGATAACCTACCCGCCCGCTGACGCCGACGTCGCTGGCGCCGCACCAGCCGCCGCCAGCGACGCTCCATCCTGAAACCCGGGCGCGTCCCCTTGACGCATCGGGAGCGCGCCGCGCTCTCCATCCAGCCGCATGATCGTCGTGCACGCAAGCGCACGGATCGGATCAGATTGCGCTTGACTTGATATCACGTGTCAGCTATTCTTTACACGTGAAATCGAAAAACTTACAACCCACCGGCGACCAGCTGCTGGCCATGCTGGCAGCGCTGGCCAATCCGCACCGGCTGCGCATCGTCGCGGCGCTCGCCACGAGCGGGCGCAACTACGTCAGCCAGCTGGCGCGCGAGATCGGCATCAGCCGCCCCTTACTGCACCTGCATCTGCAAAAGCTGGAGGCGGCCGGCCTGGTCACCAGCCAGCTCGAGCTGTCGCATGACGGCAAGGCCCTGAACTTCTTTGACGTCACCGCCTTTGCCCTTGAATTGACGCCCGCCGCGATCGCCGCGGCAGTGACGTCGCTCACCACCAACCACGAACTGTAGAGGTAGCCATGTCCGAGAATACGTATTTCTTCACGATCAGCCTGTTTTTCCTAACGATCATTCTGATCTTCGGCATGCGCTATGTCGCCGCGATCCAGCAGGCCAGGGCGCGCCTTGCCAATGACGACGCCTACCGCCAGCTCGCGGCCAGCGCCGCGGCGAGCCAGGCCGACACGGCGGCCAGGCTTGCATCGATCGACGCCAATGTGGCCGAAGTCCGCGCGCGCCTGGGCGTGGTGGAAAAAGTCTTAAAGGAAGTCGAATAGCCGTCACACCACACCATCTACCAACCTGGGAGTGCCACCATGAACGATGTTTCGCTGCTGCGTCTGTATGTCCTCAGAGCCATGTACCTGCTGATCGTTGTCGGCCTGGCCGTTGTCGTCTGGCCCGGCATCCTCCACCGCGACAAGCCGTGGGAATTGATGGAAGGGGTCGTTGCCTGCATGCTCGGCGCGTTCTCGCTGCTGTCGCTGCTGGGCCTGCGCTACCCCTTGCAGATGCTGCCGGTACTGATGTGGGAGCTGGTGTGGAAAGCCCTGTGGCTGGGCTTGGTGGCGTATCCGCTCTGGTCGGCCGGGCGGCTCGAAGGCGGCACCGCGGCTGTCGCCGCCCAATGTCTGGGCGCGGCGATCATTCCCTTCGTCATCCCCTGGCGCTACGTGGCGAAGCGCTACGCAGTCCAGAAGAGCGACCGCTGGCGCTAACGCAGGCCGACAGCAGCGCCAGCGTTACGCCAAGATGCAAGTGGCCCAGGATCACATCGGCGGCGCGGCGGCGCAGTATTGCTGCACGTAGGCCTGATGCGGCGGCAACTGCTTGACGGTCTGCTCGATGCGGGTGCGTATCCCTTCCAGGAAGTGCAGCAATTCGGCGTCGCCCATCAGGTCGGCCGTCTGGTGGTGTTGCTTGGGCATGATGCCTTGCCCCAGCATGCACTGGATCCACGAGTTCTCGGCGAACAGCTCGTTCTCGATGCGGAACACGCGCCCCGTCTCGCGGAACAGCTCGATCCGGTGGCGCAGCGAGGCCGGAATCTCCATCTCCCGGCAGTAACGCCAGAACGCGCTGTCGTCGCGGTTGGTGACGTGGTAGTGCAGGATGATGAAGTCGCGGATGTGCTCGATCTCGGCGCGCGACTGGCGGTTGTACTCGTCCACCTCGGACTGGCAGATGCCCGCGCTGGGGAACAATTGCAGCAGGCGGATGATGCCGCGCTGGATCAGGTGGATGCTGGTCGACTCGATCGGCTCCAGGAAGCCGCTCGACAAGCCCAGCGAGACGCAGTTGCCGTGCCACGTCTCGCGCCGTTGGCCGGGCTGGAATTTGATCAGTCGCGGCGTGGTCAGCGGCTCGCCGGCCAGGTTGCCCATCAAGGTCGCGCGCGCCGCGTCGTCGTCGATGTAGCGGCTGGAATACACCTTGCCGTTGCCGACCCGGTGCTGCAGCGGAATGCGCCACTGCCAGCCGGACGGGTGGGCGATCGAGCGCGTGAGCGGCAGCGCCGGGCCGACCGAGGCGGTCTGCACCGCGATGGCGCTGTCGCACAGCAGCCAGTGCGACCAGTCCTCGTACTCGATGCCCATGGTCTGGCCGATCAGCAGGGCGCGGAAACCGGTGCAGTCGATGAACAGGTCGCCTTCGATGGTGGCGCCGCTGTCGAGCTTGAGCGAGGTGATGTGGCCGGTGGCGGCGTCGGTGTTGACTTCGCCGATCTTGCCTTCGATCCGCTTGACGCCGAAGCGTTCGCTGAACTTGCGCAGGAATTTCGCGTACAGACTCGCGTCGAGGTGGTAGGCGTAGTTCATGCCGCCGTTGGGCAGGTGGGCGAAGCGCTGGTGCTGGGACGCTTTCAGTTCCAGGCAGTACTCGCCGTAGTCGCGCGCCAGCTTGCGCTCGACGCCCTTGAGCCAGAAATGCTGGAAGCCGGCGGTCCAGTGGTCGGTGCCGGTCAGACCGAACGAGTGGATGTAGTCCTCGCCCACGTTGCGCCAGCCCTCGAAGCTGATGCCGAGCTTGAAGGTGGCCTGGGTGGCGGCCATGACTTCCTGCTCGTTCAGTTCGAGCAGGTTGTGGAAGGTCAGCAGGGTAGGAATGGTCGCCTCGCCCACGCCGACGGTGCCGATCTCGTCGGATTCGATCAGGGTAATGTCGAGCAGCTTGCCCAGCGTCTTGGACAGCGCGGCCGCGGCCATCCATCCGGCCGTGCCGCCGCCGGCGATGACGACGCGGCGGATTGCTTGGGGTTCCTTGGTTTGCACGATCTGTCTCCTCTATATTGTGCTGCTTACAGCGCGGTTCTTGCGCGCCACCAGGTCGCGCAGGTTGACCAGCGAGGCCACCGCCATGTACATCGCCTGCAGGTGGCCGGCGCGCTGCAAGCGCTCCAGCGCCGCGCCGGGCAGGGCGCCCAGGTTTTCTTCGTGGATCGCGTAAAAGCCCATCATGCGCCCTTGCGAGCCATCCACCAGTTCGACGTCGAGCGCGAACGACTCGAGCAGCTCGTGTTCGACCAGGGCCGCCATGAATCCGGCGCCGGCCTGCATGCCCTCGTGGATCGCCAGCAGCATCGAGCTGGCCCGCTCAAGGTAGGCGCTCGCGCTCCCGTTGTCCAGAAACAAGGGCTCGCCCTCGGTGGCGCTCACGCGCGGGCTGTCGAGGTCGATGCCGACGCTGACCTGGCCGCCGTCGACGCCGATCAGGAAAGGCTGGCGCCGTACCGCCAGCGGCACGTAGTTGGCGTCCCAGCTGTTCGGGCCGAGGAACAGGTTCTCGCCCTCCTGGAAACCGAACAGCGCGACCGGCTCGAAGCCCAGCCCGTCGTCGGTCTTGCGGAACACGATCGGATAATTGGCCTGCACGTCGCGGAACTCGCTCGGAAAGGTGATGGCAAACATCACCGCGTCGCCGTAGCGCGCCCCATGCTCGGAAATGACGCGCAGGTGCTGGTGTTCGACATTGCGCAGCGTTACAGGATTGGTCATTGCGTTTTACCGTGCCTTTCAGTGGTGGAACTATTCAGATGGTATGCATGCCGTGGCGCTGGATATGCTCCAGCAGCTCGCGGTTGCTGGGCAGCGCCGCCAGCATCCTGCCGGTGAGCGTGGCCGCCTCGCGGAAGTAGCCGGCGGCCCGCTCGGCGCGATCCGCGTGGCGCATGGCGTTGCCGTAGTCGGCGACAAAGCCCATGCCGTACAACACGTACTGGTAGCTCGCGGAAGGGAATACCTCCTCGATGCGGTACAGGTCGTAGCGCGACGGCGGCTGTTCGCGCCACACGGTCAGCAGGTCGCGCAGCCGCGCCGGCAGCGCCGCCGGTTCGCAGTTGTCGCGCCAGTAGGCCGTGTCGCGCCGCTTGCTCAGCACGTAATGGAGCTTGAGGAAATCGATCACGCGTTCCCAGCGGTAGGTGAAGGCGTCGTTAAAGCGCGCCGCCGCCACCTCCATGCCGGCGCGCGTGGCCGGCATGCCGTCGGCCAGCATGGCCGCCGCCAGCTCCACCATGGCCAGGGCCGAGGCCTCCAGCGGTTCGATGAAGCCGGCCGACTGGCCGATCGCCACGCAGTTGCGGTGCCAGAAGCGCTCGCGGTAGCCGGGCTGGAACGATAGCTTGCGCGGCGTGGCGATGTCGGCCGGGCCGCCGCTGCGCGCGATGTAGGCGCGCAAGGCCAGCTCGGCCTGCTCGTCGCTGGTGTGCGCGCTCGAGTACACGTGGCCGATCCCGCGCCGGGTCGGCAAGCCGATATCCCAGATCCAGCCGCTGTCCTGGGCCGTGGAGATGGTCTGCGAGGCGATCGGCGTGTTCGCGGCGGGGTAGGGGATCTGCACCGCCAGCGCGCTATCGTTGAACAGCACGTGGCGCTGGCTCAGCAGGCCGACCCCGTAGTGCTTGCCCAGCAGCAGGGACTGCGAGCCGGTGCAGTCGACGAACAGGTCGCCCGCGAGCGCGCCGTGCTGGCGCGTCTGCAGCGAGGCGATATCGCCGTTGTCGTGCGCGTTGATGCCGTCCACGTGGGCCAGCACGTGGTGCACGCCCAGCCGTCCGGTGCAGTGCTCGCGCAGGAACACGCCGAACTTGCCGGCGTCGAGGTGGTAGCCGTAGTTGGCCACGGCCGCGAACTCGGGCGTGGTGGCCTGCTTGGGCGCCTTGCCATGCATGCACAGGTGCGGCTGGAAGCTGACCAGGTCGGCGAACGGAATGTCCGCGTGCTGGCGCTGCCAGCCGGCGGCCAGGTTCACTTCGCCGTAGCCCTGGGGCAGCACGAAGGGGTGGAAATAATAGTCGTTGTCGCTGCCGTCGACCCAGCCGTTAAAGCGCGAACCCTGCTTGAACGAGACATCGCAGGCGCGGAAGAAGGCGCTCTCGGAGACGCCGATGCGGCTGAGCGTGTCGCGCATGCTGGGCCAGGTGCCTTCGCCCACGCCCACCGGCGCCACGTCGGGCGACTCGAGCAGGGTCACACGCAGGCCGGCGCCGTGCTCGGCGGCGATGATGGCGGCGGTCAGCCAGCCGGCCGAGCCGCCACCGACGACGACGACGTGGTTGACGGTCCTGGCGCTGATGGGGGGCATCTCGGTGGGCAAGCTGATTCCTTAACGGTTCATACGGTTGAGTAACTGCACGCGCAGCTTGCGCGCCATCTCCTCGTCCAGCGGCGCCAGCAGGCGGCGCGCGGACGGCATGATGTGGGCCGCCTCGCTGCCGTCGCTGTCGAACACGTAGTGGCGGAACAGCTCGCGCCACGCTTCCCGCTGCGCCGGCGGCAGGTCGCGCACGGTCATCAGGGTGTGCATCAGGGCGTTGATGGGGGTTTCCATGAAGCCCGGCGACTGGCGCCACCAATAGTTGACGAGGATGTTGAAGCTCTCGAGCGCCTCCACGTGGTGCCACCACATGCTGGGGATGAAGATCGCGTCGCCGGCGTCCAGCTCGGCCACCTGGGCCTGGGCCAGCGCCTCGGCGAAGCGGGGAAACTTGTCCAGGTCGGGCCGGTGCAGGTCGACCAGGCTGATGGCCTGTCCGGCCGGGGTGAAGTCCAGCGGGCCGATGTACAGGTTGGACAATTGCGCGGGCGGGAACAGGGTGAAGCGGCGGCGCCCGGCGGCCACGCAGGCGATATTGTCCGGCAAATCGTAATGCGCGGCGATGCGCGTGCGGTTGCCGATCCAGATGCTCACCAATGGGTCGCGCCCGCCCAGGTCCAGGTCGTTCTCGGCGCGGAAACCCGGCAGGTAATTGTCGACCGCGGTCGAGCCGACGTAGATCGCCGGCGGGCGCGCGTCATCGCGGTGGTCCTCCAGCTCGCCCAGGATGGCGTCGAGCTTGACCTGCAGTGAAGAGAAGTTAAAGCCGCTCAAGTCCTCGTTGTAGAAGAAACGGCCTTCGATCTCGGGCAGGCCCAGCATGGCGATGACGCGGGCGCCCGCATAGAAGCGGCGCAGGTAGCTTGACGCGGCCGCCTGCGAGGCGCGCGCGGCCGCCACGATCGGCCAGGCCCGGGCCAGGCCGCGCAGCACCAGCGGCTCGGTCGAGGTGAGCACGCTGTCGGGCAGGCTGGCCAAACCGGCGCAGTCGATCTCGCGCATCTGTTTAGGCATGGGCTTGCTTACGCGCGATGAGCGACTGGAAATTCGACAGCGAGGCGATCGCCATGTAGATCGCGTGCAGGTAGCCGGCCCGGCTCAGGCGTTCGAGCGTCTCGGCCGGCAAGCCGTTCAGCTTCTCTTCGTCGATGGTGTAGAAGCCTTCCAGGCGAAGCCCGGGGAGCGCGACCACGAAGGGGCGCAGCAGCGCCTCGCCGCTCAGCGCGTCCATGAAGTGCGGCAGGTTCTGCACACCGTCGTGGATGCTGCGCAAGGTGGCGTTGATGTCGTTCAGGTAATCGCTGGCGCCGCCGTACGGCAGGAACAGGGGCTCGCCGTCGGTGGTGCTCACGCGCGGGCTGTCCAGGTCGATGTGGATGAGCATCTCGTCGGCCGATCGGCCGATCAGGAACGGCTGGCGTTCGATCGCCATCGGCACGTAGTGGGCATCCCAGCCGCGCGGGCCGAGGAACAGGTTCTCGCCCTCCTCGAAGCCGAGCAGGGCGCGCGCTTCGAAGCCGGCGCCGTCGGCGCCGCGGGCAAAAACGATGGGGTAATGGGCTTGCAGATCGCGAAACTCCGCGGGAAATGCAATGCAGGACATGACGTTGTCGCCGAATGCGGCGCTGCGCTCGCGGATGACGCGCAAATTCTTGTGTTCCAGATTGTGAAGCAAAACCGGGTTGGTCATGGTGGTCGCGCTGCCTTTCAAGTGATCTGAACCGTGCTGGCAAACTATATAGCATGAAACCAGGCAGACAGGCCAGCAGGTCGCATCGAAAACACGGCAAGCCGCCCGAAAGGGGGACTTGCCGTGTACGTCAAGGCGGCGCGGGCCGCCCTGACTTGCTAAGTGCCAGTGCTCAGAACTTGTAGCGGGCCGACATCATGTAACGCGGTCCGTCCTGGATCGCCTTGAGCACCATGTTGCTGGTGCGGCCATGGGTACGGACGGTCGAATCGGTCAGGTTGATCGACTCGAACTGCAGGCTCAACTGCTTGTTCACGTTGTAGCCAACCGACAGGTCCAACTGGCCGTACGGCTCGGTGTACTGCGGGTTCGGGCCGGCCAGGTCGGTCGTCGAGCTGAGGAACTGACCGCGCCAGTTGTAGGCCGCGCGCACGCTCCACTTCGCATCTTCGTAGATACCGATCAGGTTGGCCGAGTTCGACAGGCCGACCAGGGCGAACTGGTTGCCCACACCGGCGTTGTCGAACTTGAGGTTCGACTTGACGTAGGTGTAGTTGGCCTGCACGCCGAAGCCGGTGGTGCCGAACATGTGCTGAACGTTGACCTCGGCGCCACTCAGGTTGGCGTCCTGCTGGTTGACGTAGCTGGTCATCTTGAAATTCATGATCGGATCGCTCGGCTGGCCGACGATCGAACCGGTGGTATTACCAGCAGCGTTGTCAGGTCCGCGGGTGACGCCAGGCTGACCATTGAAGTTCTTGAAGATGTAGTCGCGCAGGCAGGTGGTGTCGCTGACGATACAGCCCGATGCCAGCGCCGCATTCCAGTACTTGCCGCCCACCGGGGTGTGCGCGCCGGTCGCAGGCACGGTCGTCACCGACTGGCCGGCGTAGTTGCTCAGCTTCTTGTCGAACAGGCCAAGCGAAATCATGCTCTGCTTGTCGTAGTACCACTCGAGCGACAGGTCCAGGTTCTTCGACTTGACCGGCTTGAGGGCCGGATTGCCGCGCGACGCGCTGTCGCCATTGACGTTGGCGGTGGCGCCGATGGTCTGGCCGCCCTCGATCTGGTCATAGCGTGGACGACCGATGGTGTCGCCGTAGCTGGCGCGCACCTTCAGGTTGTCGCGCACATCCATGTCCCAGTCAAGGCTAGGCAGGATGTTGGTGTACTTGCCGGTGAGGGTAGTGAACTGCTTGGTGCCGTAGGTGACAGGAAACTCGTTCTGCGACACCCAGGTGATGGCCGCGATGGTTGGCGACAGGGCGGACGAAACCACATCGGTCTTCTCCACACGCACGCCGATACCGGTGTGCATCGGCATGACCGTATCCCACTCGGTGACCACCTGCGCGAACAGCGACTTGCTCTTCTCGCTGGTGTGGCGGTCGTAGTCAGGGTTCGACAGGCTCGGCATGTACATGTTCGGCAGGCCGGTCGAATCGGCGGCGCGCTGGCGCACGGCGGCGAAGTCGAAGGTGTGGATGACGTTGAACAGGTTAGGGTCGTCATGCCCGCCGAGCTTGCTGAAATACTGGCTCAAAGTGTCCTGGGTGAACAGGCTTTGCGGGTAGTCGGCCGGGCTGGTCGCACCGCCCCAAGTGTCGCGCTGGACTTGCTGGAAGGCCGAACGGTTCTTCACGTTGGTGGCCGACAGGCCGAAGTTCAGGGTCGACGCGTCGAGAATGCTCAGCTTGCCGCTGGTCTGGAACTGGTCGATCGCCATCTTCTGGTAACCTTCCTGGAACCAGGAGCCGCTGACCTGCATCGGCGCGCGCACGAAGTCGGCGCCCTGGATGCTCATGACCGGCATCTCGTGGGTGAAGTCGACACCGGTGTTGCCGCGGCTGAAGCTGACGGTGGCCAGGTCGTTGGCCGAGCCGAACGGGCTGTCAGCCTGCGACACGGCGGTCGAGTGGTGCGCGTCGAAGTTCAGTTTCAGTTTCGACGACACTTTCCAGGTCGTGTTGAAGCCGATCGAATTGTTGGTCGACTTGGTGGCATAGTCGCCGCCGTTCATCGCGATGTCCTGGTTGGACACGTTTTCCTGGTAGTACAGCGGCGCCGCGATCGGGCCGTTGGTCCACTTGCTGACCGACGGGCCGAAGTTGAACCAGGCCGACAGCTCGTGCGACTTGGTCTGCACCTTGTTTTGCGAGAAGGTGTAGTCCAGGGTCGTGACGATCTCCTTGTTCGGCTTGAACTGCAAGGTCAGCTGGCCGTTGGTACGCTGGCGCTTGGAACCCTTCATGAAGTACGAAATGTTCTGCGGCACCGAGTACACGTCGCCGGCCTTCGGATGGTTGGTGATGTTCTCCGAGCCCGGCTGGCCTGCCAGGGGAATGGTGCCCCAGTTGTTCTCGTCGCTGCGGAAAGGACCGCGCCAGCCGTTCGTGATCGACGCGGTGTTCTCGCCGAAGTTACGTTCCTGGTAGCTGCCGCTGACGGCCACGCCGAACATGCCGTCGGCGGTGGTGTTGCTGTAGATGCCGGAGATCTCAGGCGTGACCTTGCGGTTGGCCTTGTCGGCGGCAGGCAGGTGGTCGTTCGAGGTGTCGTACACACCCTTCACGCCAACCGACGAGTGCATGCCGGGATTGTCGAAAGGGCGGGCGGTGATGATGTTGATGGTGGCGCCGATGCCGCCGGCCGGGGTGTCCGCGCGGCCGCTCTTGTACACTTGCAGCTGGGCGATCGAGTCGGAAGCCAGGTTGGCGAAGTCGAACGCGCGGCCGTTTTCGTCACCCAGGCTGGAGGTCGGCATCTGGCGGCCGTTCAACAGCACCATGTTCAGGTCGGGGCCGACGCCACGCACGGTGGTCTTGGCACCCTCGCCGCCATTGCGGTCGATCGACACGCCGCTGATACGCTGCAGCGACTCGGCCAGGTTGGTGTCGGGGAACTTACCGATATCTTCGGCCACGATGCCGTCGACGATACCGTCCGAATTGCGCTTCAGGTTCAAGGTTGACTGCATACTGGCGCGCACGCCGGTGACGACCACCTGTTGCGTCGCCGCCCCGCCCAACGGATCGACCGTCGGCGTGGCTGCTTGCTGGGCGTAGGCCGGTGCGACCAAGGCTGCGCAGGCACTGGCGACTGCCAGGCTGATCAAGCTCTGTTTGGTCCTAAAGTGCTGCAGTTGCTGATTTTTTTGATACTGCATAGGTCTCTTCCCCTTCTCGTTTCAATTTTGATGCCGGCGCTTGGGTCACCGGTCATCCTCGTGGCACTACAAAAAACTCTTTACAAGCTACCTTACCAATCCTTGACAACGTTTTCAAGCGACTTTTTTACCCTGCTGTGGCCGATCAAATAAAGCTGGGTAGGGTTAGACGGGTGTCGCGGAACGGGCGCTGACGTGCTGTGGCATCCGGACCGGCGATTGGTTGAAACGCCGCATTTTGCTTGCAGAGATCGATTCTTGCTGCTTGAGCCTATTCGTCATCGCTTTGCACGTCAGTAGTGTTAGCCCTAGCTTATGTGCAAAAAAATCATTCGTCAATTCATCAAACTATATCGGCATATCTATCGCGTTTTTTGTTATAGTTTTGTTGCGCGGCGTGCACAGATCTGGTGCTTTACCTAATTTTGTGAAATGTTTTCATGAAGCCGGGGCGTTCCGCGCTATTTTTCATGGCATTTTTCGGCCCAGCAGCCAACGGTATAATTGCGACTACTACTTTTAGTCACTCTGCACACGCGGGTCTTCTTCCACCTTAACTGACCAAGAACATCATGCTCGTCACCGCCGACCAACAGCTACTCAAGCAAATCAACCGGATGGCGCTGGTGCGTCACCTGTGCAATGAGCCTGGCCTGTCGCGCGCGGCGCTGGCCGAGTCGGTTGGGCTGACCAAGTCGACCGTGAGTTTGCTGGTACGCGAGCTGATGGACGAGGGCTGGCTGGGCGAAAGCGAGCTGGTCGCCACTGGCGAACTGGGCCGCCGCGCCACGCCCCTGCACGTGGACGGCGCCCGCCGCGCGCTGCTCGGCGCCGAGCTCGGCATCGAGGAAGGGCGCATCGTCGCCACCAACTTGCTTGGTGAGGTGCTCGACGTGCAAGCATTCTCCTACGACGACGTCGCCAATGCCGCCTCGTGCATCGCCCTGCTTGGCAAGGGACTGGTCCGCATGGCGCGGCGCATGATGGGCGACCAGCGCCGCGTGCTTGGGGTAGGCATCGGCCTGCACGGTGGGGTCGACGACAGCATGGGCGTGCTGCACTACGCGCCCCATCTCGGCTGGCGTGCGGTGCACGTGGGCGGCTTGCTCAGCGCCAGCTTCGCCAGGTCGCCGCTCGAAGCGCTTCCCTTGTTCATGCAGAACGAAGCAAACGTCGCCGCGTTGGCCGAGTATGAATTTAACGGGCAGTCCGGCGCCGATCCGCTCATTTACCTCAGTATCGGGCACGGTGTCGGTGCCGGCGTGATTGTCAGCGACCGTCTGCTGACGGGTTTGCGCGGCTTCGCCGGCGAAGTCGGCCACGCCGTGCTGCAAGTAAATGGTCCAATATGTTCATGCGGGCGACGTGGCTGCGCCGACGCCCTGATCGGCCTGTCGGCCCTGATCGGCGATCCCGGCAGCCAAGGCGCGCCCCATGGCGTTGGCGCGATCGAAGACCTGTTCCAGCGCGTGCGGGAGGGTGACAGCGCGACGATGCAACTGGTGAACGCGGCGGGCCGCAACCTCGGCGTCCTGCTCAACAATCACTGGTCCGCCTTCGATCCCGCCTGCATCGTCGTGGGCGGCGCCGCGCTACGCCTGGGGGACGCCTTCACCGCCCCGGCGCGGGAGGTACTGGCCGGCTATGCCGCCGCTGCGGGCCTGGACGCGCCCGAAGTGCGCGCCGCCCAGTTCGGCAACGACGCCATCGCCGTTGGCGGCGCCGCGATGGTGAGGCACTACCTCACTCGCCCGTTCAGCCGCCAATTAGGCTTTCGGCGCGACGAAGGTTCAAGCCCCCCCTCAAACGCACCGATATCGGCTCAAGCGTACACCTAAGCGCCGCAATTCCACCCCAATACCGTTACGGTAAGGACGATGGGGTCGGAGGCGACATTCGGACATAAGGGCGATGGGGTCGGAGGCGACATTCGGACATAAGCGACAAAAGGGGCGGAGGCGACATTCGGACACGGGCCCAGCCGGACGTGCCAGGCGGTTTGACTAGCTGGCTTTTCGTAAGGGCGATGGGGTCGGAGGCGACATTCGGACACGGGCTCAGCCGGAAATGCCAGGCGGTTTGACTAGCTGGCTTTTCGCGCTAACGCATGCTAATCTAATTGATTATTTATCAATAGATGCCTTTACGGCAAACAACGCCGATGCGTAATCGTTTATCTCTGTTCGGGCTTGCCGCCGCCAGCCTGTGTTTCACGCTGGGCGCCGCTGCCCAGCAATCCGCGCCAGCCACGGCTCCCCCGAGTGTGACGGTCACGGGGCAGAAGAATCCTTCCAACTGGTTCCGTGCCGAGAGCCAGCATTTCATCGTCTATTCGGACACGACCAACGACGACGTTTTCCAGCTATTGAACCAGCTGGAAAAACTCGATTACACGCTGCGGCTCTACACGAAAAGCTATTTCGTCGGACCCGCGTCCGCGAAGAGGATTACCCTGTACTACCACGACGCGATCGGTGGATTCAATGCGAGCGTCAGCGGCGGACCGGACCAGGCGGTGGGACTTTACTCGAGCTGCGGATGCGGCGTCCAGGGTTTCGGTGTCCATCTCGAGCGCATCGCTAATCCAAGCAATGACCAGTTGGCGAAGGGGCCGCTCAACAACAGCCTGGCATACCTGTTCGAGGCCTATACGCGGCACTTCCTGTATCGCTACACCGATATCCGTATTCCCACGTCGTTCATTGACGGCTTCGCACAGTATTTCTCGAGCGCCCAATTTTCGGATAAGCAGATGGCGGTCGGACGCGTGCCCGCCAGTATCGGCCGGTACCTGCACTTTATCGACGACGGTCATCGCTATAGTCTCGATTACAAGGACATATTCGAGCCGGATGAAACCAGCGACCACGGCTACGCGCAAAAAGCGAATTCGCACCTGGAATTTCTGGCCAAATCCTGGCTGCTGACGCACTTTATGCTGTCGTCGCCGGCGAACATGGCGCGCCTGGATCGTTATCTGGAACTCACGCATCGCGATGTGCCGGCCAGCCAGGCATTTTCCGAAGCCTTCGGGATCAAGGAGGGTGATATCAGCAACGCGATGTGGCGATACCGGCTCAAGGGCGTGCAGGTCGTCCAGGTGGATTTTCCGTCGCTGCCCCGGGCGCGAATCAGCTATACGACGCTGCCGGAGGCCGCCACTGAATTCATCCTGGCCGACGCCACCCTGAAATCCTGCCCGGATCGCAAGACCGGTGAATCGCTCCTGCGCACATTAAGCCAGCACGCCGGCGGTGTGCCGAACAACGATATGATCCGGCTGACCTTAAGCCGGGCTCAAATCGATTGGGGCAACCCGCAAGACGCGCTGCCGTATCTGACAGCCGCCTTGGGTAAGGACGCCGCGAATGGCGACGCGCTTTACCTTCTGGGCTTGGCGAACCTGCGCTTATCCCAACAGGGCAAGGGTACCGCCGACGAGGCTTACAGGCAGGCCGCGATAAGCTATTTGGCGCGCGCGCGCTCGGCCGATCCCGCATCGGCGCAAGCGGCATTCGCGTTCTATCAGGCCGAGATGGGCGGTGGCGATCGACCGCAGCAGGCGGCACTTGAAAGCGCGATCTCGGCGTGGAAAAACGCGCACGAGGTCAATAGCTTCACCAAAAACGCTGCGCTGGCGTTCGCGTATTTAGGACGTGGAGCGGAGGCGGACGACGCGCTGACGATACTGGCGCACAATGCGCGCGATGCGGTGAGCGCCGAATGGGCGAAGACCTGGCAAAGCCGGCTCGGCAAAGGCGTAAGCCGCGCCGACCTGGTGGCCGAAATGCGCCGCACCGCCGTTTTAGATTCGCCATTCAAGGAATGGACGGTATCGACCGAAGACCTCATGGCGACGGTCGAATACAACGCCGGTGTTGAAGAAGCGGGCAAATACCTCGATTCCATCCAGATGGCCGACCCCATGTCCGCATCCAAGGCTGGCAATTCACCCGTCAACGCCCCGCAGAAGTATTAGCGATTCAGGAGCGGGCGCGACGAGCCTGGGGTTGCGCTACCATCTGAAGCGCAACCTCGATTTCGGCTCATCGTAACGCGATGACCCATGCAGAGCAAAAGTGGTTGAACAGATCCGCGAGTTCGCATACACTTCGATGATTGCGCTACCAATTAGCATCCAATTGCGCGGCGATTCATAAGGAAAAGTATGCGAACCAATCCCTGTCGTTGGTCCCAACCGGGCAAAGCAAACCCACCATGGCGACTTCGCGGCCTCATCGTACTTGTGGCATTTGCCGGTACGACCGCCGCCTTTGCAGCGCCGCAGTCGCGCGAGCGCGTGTCAATTAACGCGGACTGGCGTTTTCACATGGGTGATCCCGCGGGGACGACCATGGACCTGCAATATGACGTGCGGCCCGAAATTAACGGAAGCGGCGACGGCAAAGCCGCCGATGCCAAGCCCGATGCGGCAGAGACGACCGGTGTCGCGGACCGTCCCATCCTCAAGCCCTGGATCCTCCCCACCGGTAACGCCTTTCTCCTGGACCCGGCGCAGCGCCACGTGCGGCCGCCGCAGGAGCCAAATCTCCACGTGGCGTATCTGGACAAGGGCTTCGATGACAGTGCCTGGGACAAGGTCACCTTGCCGCACGATTGGGCCGTTGCCGGCCCCTTCCTGAAAACGGGTCCGTATGGTGGCATGGGGCGCCTGCCCAGTTGGGGAATCGGCTGGTATCGCAAGAAGCTCGCCATTCCGGCATCGGACCGGGGACGTTCGGTATTCCTCGATATCGATGGTGCGATGTCCTATGCGGTGGTCTGGCTCAATGGACGGCTCGTTGGCGGATGGCCGTATGGGTATAACTCATGGCGCGTCGATCTCACGCCATATCTTGTCCCGGGAGGCGCCAATGAACTGGCAATCCGGCTCGATAATCCGCCTGAATCGTCACGCTGGTATCCGGGTGGGGGCATCTACCGGAATGTATGGCTGACAAAAACCAGTCCTGTGCACGTCGGTCAATGGGGCACCCATCTCGCAACGGCCAATGTATCGGCTGCATCGGCCGAGATAGCACTGGAAGTGGCAATCGACAACGATTCCAGGAGCCCGGCCAAGGTCGCCGTGGCGACTGCATTGTATGAACTCGGCGCCGATGGCGCGATAGCGGGGAGGGCGGTGGCCAACATGCCGCCGGCGCAGGTCGCGGTGGCCGCTGGCGCCAGCGCTACATACAAAGGCGCCGTGACGCTCGCCCATCCGCGCTTGTGGGGGCCGCCGCCGCAACAGCGGCCAAACCGGTATGTCGCCGTCACGACGGTGAAACGCGATGGCGTGGAGATTGACCACTACGAGACCCGTTTCGGCGTGCGGTCGGTGCGCTTCGATCCGGACAAGGGCGTATTCGTCAACGGCGAGCACGTCATGCTCCAGGGCGTCAATAATCACCACGATCTGGGCGCCCTTGGCGCGGCGTTCAATGTCCGCGCCGCCGAGCGCCAGCTCGAGATCCTGCGCGACATGGGCACCAACGCGATCCGCTTGAGCCATAATCCGCCCGCGCCCGAGTTACTGGAGCTGACAGACCGCATGGGCTTTTTGGTGATCGATGAAGTCTTCGATGTATGGGAGCGAAAAAAGACGCCGCTCGATACGCACTTGATTTTCCCGGACTGGCACGAGCAGGATTTGCGGGCCATGCTCAGGCGCGACCGCAATCACCCGTCGGTGGTGATCTGGAGCGTCGGTAACGAGGTGGGCGAACAATACACCGGTGACGAGGGCGCCGCCATCGCGAAGAAGCTCGTTGCGATCGTGCGCCAGGAAGATGCGACGCGCCCGACCATGACGGCGATGAATTATGCGCAGGCCGACATGCCTTTGCCTGCGGCGGTCGACATGATCAGCCTGAATTATCAAGGGGCCGGCATACGCAGTAAGCCCGGCAGGTTCCCGGAGTTCCGCGCCCGCTTTCCGAACAAGGTCATTTTCAGCAGCGAAAGCGCATCGGCGCTGAGCAGCCGCGGCGACTATCAATTCCCCGTGACGGGCGCGATCAGCGCACCGGTGCGCCCTGACGCCGGCGGCGACTGGGACACCCATCAGGTCAGCGCATATGAATTGTTCGCGTCCGATTTCGGGACGTCGGCCGATCGCTCCTGGGCCGCGCAGGACCAGAATCCGTATGTGGCCGGCGAATTCGTGTGGTCGGGTTTCGACTACCTCGGCGAGCCGACGCCGTTCTATACGTCGCGCAGTTCGTATTCGGGCATTCTCGATCTGGCCGGCTTCAAGAAGGACCGCTTCTATCTGTACCAGTCGCGCTGGCGTCCCGATCTGCCAATGGTTCACATCCTGCCGCACTGGACCTGGCCGGACCGGGTCGGCAAGGTGACGCCGATCCACGTTTTCACGTCGGGGGACGAAGCCGAGCTATTCATCAACGGTAAAAGCCAGGGGCGAAAGAAGAAGGCGGAGTACGAATACCGGCTGCGCTGGGACTACGTGAATTACGAGCCGGGTGAAGTGAAGGTGGTGGCCTACAGGCAGGGCAAAGAATGGGCGACCGAGACCGTGCGGACCGCGGACGTGGCCGCCAAGCTCGAAGCCGTTCCTGACCGGGACACGATCAAGGCCGATGGACGCGATCTGTCCTTTGTCACCGTGCGCATCACCGACAAGCATGGGAACACGGCGCCAGCCGCGAAAGACCAGATCAAGTTCACGATTGACGGACCCGGCGAAATCGTCGCAACCGACAATGGCGACCCGACCAATTTCGAACCGTTCCCCTCGCATCAGCGCGCCGCGTTTCATGGTTTATGCCTGGTGATCGTGCGCGCAAAACCTGGGCAAGCCGGGACGATCACCTTGCATGCGCAGAGCGCGTCGCTCAGCGCTGCGGTACTGCGCCTGAAGAGCGTGCCTGTTCCGCAAGCGGGCGAGTAGAGCGCCGCATATTCCATCGCCGCCGTATCGACGCATTGCCGGGCGGGGCCGCTACGGCGCGGCGTCGAGCACGCGCCCCGCGAGCCGGTCCGCCAGAAAGCCGACCAGCGCGGTGACCCGCGGCGCCAGCACCTCCTGCCGATAGAAAACCGCCCATACCGGCTGGGACCACGGCAGCGTCAGCGCCTCCAGAACCGGCACCAGGCGCTCGTTGGCCACATCATCGCGCGTCAGATAGTCGGCCAGGCAGGCGATGCCGGCGCCGCCCAGCGCAAGGTGGCGCAGGGTTTCTCCGCTGGACGCGGCCACGGCCGGGTCGACCCGCAAGCCGGCTTCTTCGCCATCGGCAAGCGGCCAGAGATTGAGCGACGCGGGTTGCGAGAACCCCAGCAGACGATGCGTTTGCTGTTGCGCCAGATCGCGGGGCGTGCCGTGACGCGCCAGGTAGCCTTTCGTCGCCAGCAGGCGCAGGCGGCTCTTTCCCAGGAGGCGGGCGTTCAAGGTCGAATCGACGAGCGGGCCGATGCGGATCGCCAGGTCCGCCCGTTCCTCGATCAGGTCGACCACGGCCTCGCCGCTGACGAGCTCAAGCCGCACCAGCGGATAGGCGTCGAGAAACTCGCCGACCAGTGGCGCCAACAGATGGTCGAGCACCGGCGTGGCCGCGTTCACGCGCACCAGGCCGCTGGGCTCAGCCAGCCGGCCTAGCAATTGCTCTTGCGTATCCTGCAAGTCCGCGATGATCTTGCGGGCCCGTGCGAGCAGCCATTCGCCTTCCTCGGTGGCTTTGAGGCGGCGCGTCGTGCGCGTCATGAGGGTCAGGCCCAGCTGCGATTCCAGGCGCGAAATGGTGCGACTGACACCTGAAGGGGTCTGGCCCAGCCGTTGCGCGGCGGCCGAAAACGACTTCGAATCTATGACTGTAACGAGGGTAATGAGCGCGTCGATTTGCAGCATTCGTGACTCCACGTCAAAAGAGTAGTGTAGCACTGCGGCTTTTTCGCAACTTCCCTGGCGGGCACACTGGCGCTTCGTTCAATTCAATCGGAGAAATCTATGCCACTTGCACTCTGGGCCCTGGCGCTGAGCGCCTTTGCGATCGGCACGACCGAGTTCGTCATTGTCGGCCTGCTCCCGACTATTTCAGCCGACCTCCACGTGTCGCTGCCGTCGGCGGGGCTGTTGGTGAGCTTGTACGCGGTGGGCGTGGCCATCGGCGCGCCGGTGCTTACCGCGTTGACCGGGCGCTTGCCGCGCAAGCATCTGCTGCTGGCGCTGATGGCCCTTTTCACGGTCGGCAACCTGGTCGCCTCGGTGGCGCCCGGATACGGCGTGCTGATCGTCGCGCGCGTGCTGACCGGCCTGGCGCATGGCGTGTTCTTCTCGATCGGTTCGACCATCGCGACGAGCCTGGTGCCAAAAGAGAAGGGCGCCAGCGCGATCGCGTTGATGTTTTCCGGGCTGACCGTCGCGCTGGTCACTGGCGTACCGCTGGGCACTTTCATCGGCCAGCACTTCGGCTGGCATGCCACCTTTGTCGGCGTCGCCTTGCTCGGCCTGATCGCGCTACTGGGCAACCTGTTGCTGCTGCCATCGACCATCGCCAGCGCCGTTCCAGCATCCATGGCCTCCCAACTGGCGGTGCTGAAACGGCCGCGCTTGTTGCTGGTGTACGCCATGACAGCCCTCGGCTATGGCGGCTCGTTCGTGGCGTTCACCTACCTTGCTCCGATCCTGCAGCAGGTGGCAGGCTTCTCGGCGGCCAGCGTCAGCCTGGTCATGCTGGTCTACGGTGCCTCTGTCGCATTCGGCAATATTTGGGGCGGCAGGCTGGCCGACCGCCGCGGTCCGATCCGCGCGCTGCAGATCGTGTTCGCACTGCTCGCGCTGGTGTTGTTCGTCTTGACCTTTACCGCTACCAACGCGTGGCTGGCGATGGCGACCGTGCTGGCGTGGGGCGCGGTTGCGTTCGGCAACGTGCCGGCCCTGCAGGTCTACGTGGTGCGCCAAGCCCAGCGCGTCGCCCCGGACGCTATCGATGTGGCCTCGGGCCTCAATATTGCCGCGTTTAACGTGGGCATCGCTGGCGGCGCCTGGGGCGGCGGCTTGATCGTCAGCCACCTGGGCTTGATGGCGACGCCGCCGCTGGGCGCCCTCGTGGTGCTCAGTGCGCTAGGCTTGACGACAATCGCCGGCAGGCTGGACCGCCGCGACGTTGCCGCCGTCCCCGTCCATGGCGCCGTTGTGGCCTCTGCGTGACGAGCGCGCCGCATGCTTGGAAGGGCGGGGCGGGCGGTATAATCGGTCTTAAGCCAGTGTTCAATAACGCTGTTCCGCGGACTGACCAACATGGCACGCGGCGCCATTGGTTTGGTCACCGCCGCCTTCGTCCGGGGCGTGCGCTTCCGCCGCGATGATGTCGACCGAGGAGGAAGCCCACAATGACGATCACCATCACCGCGTTTGAACGCTCGCCCGATGGCGGCAAGGGGCTGGCGCGCGATACCCGCGTTCGCTGGGCGCTGGAGGAAGTGGGCCAGCCTTACGCGGTTCGGCTGCTGTCGTTTCGCGCCTTGAAGGAGCCAGCGCACCGGGCCCTGAATCCTTTCGGCCAGATTCCGACCTACGAGGAGGGCGATCTCGCCCTGTTCGAGACCGGGTCCATTGTGTTCCATATCGCCGAGCGCCATACGGGCCTGCTGCCAGCGGACGCCAACGCCCGTGCGCGCGCCATCACATGGATCTTTGCCGCGCTCAATACGGTGGAGCCGCCTATCCTTGAACTGGGAACGGCCAGGCTGCTGGAAGGCGACAAGAGCTGGTATGCCGAGCGCCTGCCTGCGGTCGAGGATCGCGTCCGCAACCGGCTGGAGCCGCTGTCGGGCCGCCTGGGCGAGGCCGACTGGCTCGATGGCCCGTTTAGTGCAGCCGACCTGATGATGGTGTCGGTGTTGCTCAGGCTGAAATCATCGGGCATGCTGAACGACTATCCAGACCTGGCCGCCTACGTCGCCCGCGGCGAGGCGCGGCCCGCCTACAAACGCGCCTTCGACGCCCAATTGGCGGTCAACACGGCCAAGCCTGCGGCCACCTGACCGTCCAAGCTGACGGCTGGGGCTGGAACCAGAACCAGTGGCGGGCAGTGACACCAGCATTCCCTCTGGACTATTCTCTTTCTGGGGTTCTAAGCCCAAAGCGGCGGAATATGTCCAATCCGGGGTCCGGTCAAAAAAAGTAGAGCCCGCTACGGGCGTTGCGATTCCATCTGCTCCCGCGCATACCGCGTTGGCGGCAGTCCGACATGGCGGGTGAACGCAACGCTGAACGTGCTTGCGGAGCTATAGCCAACGCGTCCAGCAACTTCGGCGATGCCCGCTTCATTGTGCCGCAGCAGTTTCTTTGCCAAAGCCATGCGCCATGCGAGCAGGTATTCCATCGGCGGGACACCCACAGCGCGCCTGAATCGTTCGAAGAATGTCGAGCGGGAGAGGGCAGCCTCATTCGCCAGCTGCGCAACGGTCCAGGGCTGGGTCGGACTTTCGTGCATTCGTCGTATCGCGACCGCGAGGCGTTCGTCGGCAAGCCCGCGCAAGAGGCCTTGCGACGCTGCAGTCCCCGCCGTGGATCGGAGGGTTTCGATGAGAAGAACCTCCAGGAGGCGTGCCAGGATAACATCACGCGCGGGTCGCAGCGCGCGAGATTCTTCTCCTACAAGCTGCACGATAGTGGCCAGCCTCCTCTCGCCGCGCACGTGCATGAGTTGCGGCAGTAGCGAGACCAGCAAGGCCGCGTCCGGCGAGCCGAAGACGCAGTGGCCCACAAGCAATAGAACGTCAGGCGGCCCGCTTTGAACGCCGAGTCTGAACTCGCCATGGAGCAGCGCGACGGGCACGGTATCGAAGTCCTCCGATGTCGTCGGATCGAGACTCGACATCGTGAAGCCATACGCCGAGGGGATCAGGACAAAGTCGCCCTCCTGGAGGTTGATCGGCTCGTGTCCGTCGACCGCGAGGCGGCACGAACCGTCGAGGATCACGCAATAGAAGGGCTGCCCGGCTTCCGTGCGGCGAACACGCCAAGGACCTGCGCCGCTGACGACTTTCGAGAACGGGGCGTGCGGTTGGAGGAGTGTGACAACCTCCGCGAGTGGATCTACCATAACTGGACTCTTACAAATGAGAGTTGGACTCTCGATTGTAGCAAGTCCAGATATGGGGCGCTATAGTCTCTGTGCTGCAAACCACCTACAGGAGTCCCTATGAAAACAGTCCTAATCACCGGATGCTCATCCGGTTTCGGCCTCGAAACAGCACAATACTTCCTCGATCGCGATTGGAAAGTCATCGCCACCATGCGCACGCCGCGCGAGGACCTTCTGCCGCGTTCCGAGCGTCTGCGCGTACTCGCCCTCGACGTCACCGATCCGGAAAGCGTCCGTCAGGCAGTGGAGGCCGCAGGGCAGATCGATGTCCTGATCAACAATGCAGGGATTGGCATGTTTGGCGCCCTTGAAGGCACCTCGATGAAAACTGTCCGCGAGGTTTTCGAAACGAATACCCTGGGCACCATGGCGATGGTCCAGGCGGTGCTACCCCAGTTCAGGCAACGCAAGGCCGGTGTCATCGTGAACGTCACATCCAGTGTGACATTGAAGCCTCTCTCTCTGCTGTCGGTGTACACGGCGAGCAAGGCAGCAGTCAATGCCTTCACCGAGTCTCTTGCACTTGAACTCCAGCCCTTCAATATCCGCGTGAACCTGGTGCTGCCGGGACGGTCGCCAGAGACCCGATTCGGCGACAATGCACGGCGCCTGATGCGGGTAAGCATCCCCGACGCATATGCAGAATTCGCGCAGAGTGTCTTTGCAGGGATGGGGCAGTCGCCAAATATCACTCGGGCGCAGGACGTGGCCGAAGCGGTATGGCGTGCAGCGAACGACCCATCGTGCCCGTTTCGCATTGCTGCTGGCGCTGACGCCGTAGCGCTGGCCGCGTCATGCTGAACCCAGCGTCGGCGGGGGCTGTTGAGTAGCGGAACGGTCATCGGAAGATTCCCATACGAATTGGGACAGGTGGTGTTTGATTGCCTTCCTGACGCGAATGTCATGGACACCCGGTCGGCGGACGGGCGTCCCCGCGTGGCCGGAACGACAACGCGGGAAAATATAGTCGAGCAAATGTGGCGTTGCAGCATCGAATTGGCTTGCCTATTGTCATCAGATTTGGTTATATGCGTATATGCTCATATGATTGCACGCCGCCCATGAACGATGACCTGAACCGCGAACAGATGAAGGAAGTGTTCGAGGAAGTTTCGCACTATTTCTTTCTCCTGTCGGAGCCGACGCGGCTGAAGATTCTTTACGCGCTGTGCAAGGGTGAGCAGCCGGTCGGGGCGATCGTGAAGGAAATCGAGGCGAACCAGGCCAACGTGTCGCGCCAGCTGAACATGCTGTACCAGGCCAAGATCCTGCAACGCCGAAAAGACGGCGCGCTCGTGTACTACCGGATCGAGGACCAGAACGCGCTTCAGCTATGCCGCGCCGTGTGCGGGCAGATGGTCGAACGCGTGATGCAGCAGAGCGGGCGTATGTTGCCCCAGCCAGAAATTTTTGCGGTAAAGGAAGAGTAATGCACGCGGCGCCATCCGTAGCGCCGCCCATCATATGCGTTGTTAGGCATATGCTCACTTATTAATGTTCAATAACTCTCTGGAAAGAGCGAGACCTCGTCAGATGGCAAACTTGATTCGAAAATATGGCCGCATCCTGCGCGCGCCGGAAAATTTCCTGCAACCGGAACTGATCGCCGAGATCAATTCCGGTCAGCTCGACGAAACCCGGCGCGGCTTTCTGCGCAAAAGCTTCCTTGCAGCCAGCGCCACCTTGGCCGCCGGCAGTGCGCTGGCGCGAAGGGCGGCGATCGGCCCGGATGGCGATCCCAATATCCTGGTCCTGCCCGAGCATTCGCGCACGCTCGGCAAACCGGTCGCCTCCAACCCCTACGGCGTGCCCTCGTCCTTCGAGACCAATCTGCTGCGGCGCGAGTCGCCGGGCCTGACGCGGGTCTCGGCGGCGTCGGTGGCGTTCGCGCCGCTGCAGGGCCTGTTCGGCATCATCACGCCTTCCGGGCTGCATTTTGAGCGCCACCACCAGGGCTGGCACGACATCGATCCGAGCAAGCACCGCCTGATGATCAACGGCATGGTCAAGCACGAGAAGGTGTACACGATGGACGACCTGATGCGCATGCCGTCGGTGTCGCGCATGCATTTCATCGAATGCGGCGCCAACACGGCGATGGAGTGGGGCAACGTCGCGGTCCCGTCGGTGCAGTACTCGCACGGCATGCTCAGCTGCAGCGAGTTCACCGGGGTGCCGCTGTCGGTGCTGCTGGAAGATTGCGGCTTCGACAAGCGCAACGCGCGGGTGGTGCTGGCCGAGGGCGCCGATGGCTCGTCGATGACGCGCACCATCTCGATCGACCGGGCGCTGGACGACGTGATCGTGGCCTGGGGCATGAACGGCGAAATGCTGCGGCCCGAGAACGGCTATCCGCTGCGCCTGGTGGTGCCGGGCGTGCAGGGCGTCTCCTGGGTCAAGTGGCTGCGCCGGATCGAAGTGGGCGACAAACCCTACGCCACCAAGGACGAAGCGGTGCACTACATGGACGCGATGCCGGACGGTAGCTACCGCCAGTACACGTCTATCCAGGAATGCAAGTCGGTGATCACCAGCCCGTCCGCCGGGCAGGCACTGCTCGACACCGGCTATTTCAACATTACCGGCCTGGCCTGGTCCGGCCGCGGCAAGGTCAAGCGCGTCGACGTGTCCGTCGATGGCGGCAAGAACTGGCGCACGGCGCGGCTTGAAACCCCGGTGCTGTCGAAGTGCCTGACGCGCTTCAACATCGACTGGGAGTGGAACGGTAATCCCGCGGTGCTGCAGTCGCGAGCCATCGACGAGACCGGCTACGTGCAGCCGAAGATTAACGCGCTGCGGGCGGTGCGCGGCACGCGCTCGATCTACCACAACAACGCGATCCAATCCTGGCAGGTTGCGCAATCGGGGGAGGTATCGAATGTCCAGGTTTATTAAGTTTTCCGCCGGCGCGCTGGTCTTCGCGCTGCTGGCCCCGGCCGTGCAAGCTGGCGCGCCGATGACCAATCTGGGACGCCTGGCCACGCCGAAGGAAGTGGCGGCCTGGGACATCGACGTGCGGCCTGACTTCAAGGGCCTGCCCAAGGGATCGGGCAGCGTGGCCGCCGGCATGAAGGTATGGGAAGGCAAGTGCGCCACCTGCCACGGCACCTTCGGCGAATCGAACGAGGTGTTCACGCCCATCGTCGGCGGCATCGCGCCGGAGGACATCAAGACCGGCCACGTCGCTTCGCTGACCAACGGCAAGCAGCCGCAGAAGACAACCTTGATGAAGGTGGCCACGGTGTCGACCCTGTGGGACTACATCAACCGGGCCATGCCATGGACGGCGCCGAAGTCCTTGAGCACCGACGAAGTCTACGCCGTGACGGCCTACATCCTCAACATGGGCGAGATCCTGCCGGACGACTTCGTGTTGTCGGACAAGACCATCGCGCAGGCGCAGGAACGCATGCCGAACCGGAATGGCATGTCCACCAAGCACGGCATGTGGGATGTGCATGGCAAGGCTGACGTGGTCAGTGTCGCGTGCATGAGCAACTGCCCGGTGGAGGAGAAGATCCGTTCCAGCCTGCCGGAAGCGTCGCGCAACGCGCACGGCAACCTGGCCTTGCAGAACCGTACTTTCGGCGCCGTCCGCGGCGTTGACACGACCCAGCCGGCATCGACCGTCCGTATCAGCGCGGTAGCGCCACCCGCGGTCACGACCGCGGCGGCACCGGCACCTGCGGCGCCGCACGCGCCCGCGCCGTCGCCGGCCAGCGCCAGTGCCGGCCTCGCGCTGATGCAGAAAAACGCCTGCGTCGCCTGCCATGCCGTCAACGCCAAGGTGATGGGACCGAGCTTCGTCCAGGTCGGCGCCAAGTATCGCGCCGATCCGGCCGCCGCCAGCAAGCTGTTCACGAAGATCAAGAACGGCGGCAGCGGCACGTGGGGAGCCATTCCGATGCCGCCCCAGGGCCATGTCAAGGACGATGACATCAAGGCGCTGGTCCAATGGATTCTCGGCAGCGCGAAATAGGCGGCCCGCCGCAAAGGCGGCCGCGGCAGTGTCACAACAGTCAGTGTTCAATCAACAAACGGAGGTAGTCATGAAGCAGAGTCGGCGCGATGTAATGCGAATCACAGCGGTACTCGGTGCCGCGTTCGCGGCGGGCGTGTTAAGCCCAAAGGATGTCTTCGCCGCAGGCTGGGACCAGAAGGTGTTCGATGCCAAGAGCCTGGCCGATGCGGTCAAGGCCCTGGGTGGCGACAAGTTTGAAGTCAGTTCCGAGGTGACGATCACCGGCCCCGACATCGCCGAAAACGGCGCCGTGGTGCCGGTCTCTATCAGCAGCACGGCGGCAGGCACGGATTTCATGGCGATCCTGGTCGACAAGAACCCGAGCGCGATGTCGGCCAGCTTCAACATCCCGGCCGGTACCGAGGCGGCGGTGACGACGCGCGTCAAGATGGGCGCCACGTCGAACGTGCATGCGCTGGCGAAGGCGAACGGCAAGTGGCTCGTCGCCACCAAGGAAATCAAGGTAACGCTGGGCGGCTGCGGCGGTTAAACCGGCCAGCGACAGCAACGTGTTTCAAGAGATAAGGAATAGATATGGGTAACCCAATGCGTATTCGCGCCAGCCTCGCTGGCGACCTGGTGGAAGTGAAGATCCTCATGCGGCACGACATGGAGACCGGCCTGCGCAAGGATGCGGCAGGCGCCGTGATCCCCGCGCATTACATCAAGACCCTGGTGGCCAAGCACAAGGACAAGGTGGTGTTCGACGCCAATTTCGGCCCGTCGGTGTCGAAGGACCCCTTCCTGTCCTTCAAGTTCAAGGGCGCCGTCGCCGGCGACAAAGTGATCGTCACCTGGATCGACACCGGCGGCGACACGCGCACCGACGAAGGCGCGGTCAGCTGAGCTGGCGACGGCCCGGTTCCACCACCGCGTGCGGCGCGGACCGCACGACGACAAACGAAGGAGACAACATGAACAAGACGCGCTTTGGCGTGGTGTGCGGGGCCTTGCTCGGCGTGCTGGGGCTGGCACAGGCACAGGGTTCGGCGACGGACGAGATCGCCAAATACCGGCAGATGCTGGCCGACGGCAATCCGGCCGAGCTGTGGGAAATGCGCGGCGAGGAATTCTGGAAGGCCAAGGCCGGGCCGAAACAGGTGTCGCTGGAACAGTGCGACCTGGGCAAGGGGCCCGGCGTCATCAAGGGCGCCTATGTCGAACTGCCGCGCTTTTTCAAGGACACCGGCAAGGTGATGGACCTGGAACAGCGTCTCGTCTATTGCCGCACGACGCTGCAGGGCCTGAGCCGCGAGGAAGCGGTCAAGACCCCGTTCGGCGCGGCCGGGAAGGAATCGACCATCGAGCCGCTGGTGGCCTACATCACGGCCGCTTCGCGCGGCATGAAGATGGCCGTGTCGACCGCGCATCCGCTGGAAAAGCGCGCCTACGAGACCGGCAAGCAGATGTTCTTCTACCGCGGCGG